>DASPHC010000010.1:0-64032 GCA_035629865.1 Thermoanaerobaculia bacterium
CGGACGTGACGCACCGCGTTCCGGTCGTGACGCACTGCGTTCCGGTCCTGACGCACCGCGTTCCGGTCGTGACGCACTGCGTTCCGGTCCTGACGCACCACGTTCCGGTCCTGACGCACCGCGTTCCGGTCGTGGACGCACCGCGTTCCGGTCCTGACGCACCGCGTTCCGGTCGTGACGCACTGCGTTCCGGTCGTGACGCACTTGCGTTCCGGTCGTGACGCACTGCGTTCCGGTCGTGACGCACTGCGTTCCGGTCGTGACGCACCGCGTTCCGGTCGTAACGGCACCGCGTTCCGGTCGTGACGCACTGCGTTCCTGTGGTGACGCACCGGGGTCAGGAAAGTGGGGTCAGAGCTTTCTTTTTCTCTCACGAATGAGAAGAACGAAGGTGTGACCCCAAGGCGCCCCTCCCCCGAGTCATGGGGTCCCGACTCGCGAGTCGGGGGGTCTCGACCCGCGAGTCATGGGGTCTCGACTCACGAGTCGGGGGGTCTCGACCCGCGAGTCATAGGGTCTCGACTCACGAGTCGGGGGGTCTCGACCCGCGAGTCATGGGGTCTCGACTCACGAGTCGGGGGGTCTCGACCCGCGAGTCATGGGTCTCGACTCAAGCGACCGAAAATGGGGTCAGAGCTTTCTTTTTCTGTTTCTCACGGATGAGAAGAACGAAGGTGTGACCCCTCCCGGGTGCCCCGATGGGGGGTGGACCGGCGTCTTTTCTGTCGCCCGCTAACGCGGGCTCACCGGGTTGGGGCGTCTGGTCCGCGGCCTGAAGGCCGCGGCTACAGATCTCTCGCCGCCTTTCGGCGGCTCTCATCGGATTCGTTGCGCCAGCGAACGGCCACCTGTTTCCGGGCAGCTGTACTCAGCGAACGACGATCACGCGCGGGCCGTTTCAGTCGTACACGCAGCGAAAGCCGACGAAGTCCCGCGCGTCGGTGGCGCGGTGGCTGTCGCGGTAGGCGGCGCGGAGATTCACGGGGGCTCCGCCCCAGCTTCCGCCTCGGATGACGTAGCGCTCCGTCGCGGAAGACGTTTCCGGGCTCCAGCGGTCGGCTGTCCACTCCCACACGTTGCCGCTCACGTCGTATATGCCGTAGCCGTTCGGCGGATAGGAGCCGGTGCGGACCGTGGTACCGAAGCCGCTCGCCCCGTAATTCGCCCGCGACGGATCGGGTGGGCCGTCTTCCCAGGGGAAGTGGCGGTCCGGCAAGCCGCCGCGGGCGGCATACTCCCACTCCGCTTCGGTCGGAAGGCGGCCGTTGCGCCACCGGCAGTAGGCGTCGGCGGCCGGCCACGGGACGTTCACGACCGGATGCCGGGCCAGCGCCGCGGGATACGCACCGTCAGGCCAGTGCTGCAGGTAAGCGTTGGAGAGCGTGGCAGAGGTCCCGCCGTGCCGCCTCCAGGCGGGATTGGCCGCCACGAAGAGCGAGAAGGCTTCGTTGGTCACCTCGTGGCGATCGATCGTGAACGGCGCGATCGTGACCGTCCGTTGCGAAAGCTCGGCCTCGAAGACGCGATCCGAGAGCGCGGGAAACATCAGACGAAAGCGGCGGAGCGCCTCCGCGGAGTTTCCGATCCGGACCGTACCGCCGGGGAGGGAAACCATGGACCGGCTCGTGTCCGCGCTCGAACGGCAGCCGGCGGGGAGCACCAGAAGCACGAGCACGAGGAGAGGTGTTCGCGGCGGGCGGCTCATCACAGCCGATTCGACTCACACCGCCGCAGGAGGTTAGGTGATGGGCTCGTCGGGAGCTACCGAGCCGGTTCGGGCGCAGCTCCCCCGCCGGCGAGCGTGGTAGCGGCGGACCTTTCGCGACGAACCGGGGGCCTACGCGGGTACCAGCGTCTTTTCTGACGCCCGTTACGCGGGCTCACCGGGTTGGGGCGTCGGGTCCGCGGCCTGAAGGCCGCGGCTACAGCTCTTTCGCCGCCTTCGGCGGCTGCCGGGGGTCGTGATCCCCGGTCGAGACCCTTCGACGAAGGCTCGTGAGTGGTCAACGTCACGAATGACGTCCAAACCTCACGGACGACGTTCAGGACGTCACCAACGACGTCCGAAACGTGATGAACGACGGTTTTAACGGGCCGCGCGACGTTTTTAACGTGACGCACGGGGTTTCCAACGTGACACGCCACGTTTAAACGTGACGCACGGCGTTTCCAGAGTGACGCGCGACGTTTCCAACGTGACGCGCGACGTTTTAATCGTGACGCACGACGCTTTAATCGTGACGCACGACGCTTCCAGAGTGACACGCGACGTTTCCAACGTGACACGCGACGTTTCCAACGTGACGCGCGACGTTTCCAGAGTGACGCGTGACGCTTCCAGAGTGACGCGTGACGTTTCCAGAGTGACGCGCGACGTTTCCAACGTGGCGCACGACGTCTTAATCGTGACGCACGACGTCTTAATCGTGATGCACGGCGGTTTTAACGTGACGCACCACGTTCTGGATGTGACGCACCGCGTTCCGGTCGTGACGCACCACGTTCTGGATGTGACGCACCACGTTCCGGTCGTGACGCACCGCGTTCCGGACGTGACGCACCGCGTTCCGGGCGTGACGCACTGCGTTCCGGGCGTGACACACCGCGTTCCGGACGTGACGCACCGCGTTCCGGACGTGACGCCGCACGTTCCGGGGAAGGCGGAGCTCCTTCCTCCCGTCATCCTGAGCGGCGGGTGGGCGGGTGTGAGGGAGCGAAAGGATCTGTACGACGAAAAGCGGTCCGATCGGCGTTTGATCCCGAGGGCGCGGCGGGCACGAATCTCACGTTTCGTCGACCCGATCCTTTCGCTCCCTCACACCCCGGCCACCCGCCGCTCAGGATGACGGGAGGGGGACTCCCTCTTCACTGAAGGCCATTGGGATGACATCCGCTGGAGAGCGGAACGTGGCACCAGTACGCGGCGAGGCCGAAGCTTTCCAGCCGGCGAGAGGGTGCGGAGGAAGGTGAGTCGCATGGCTCCTTCCATCATCGCGCGCTGCAACGCTACGCCATCCGCGCATCCCGCATATCGACCGCTGCTCGCTGCGTTCATTCGAGATCTCTGAGCAGCTCTTCCACCGCCGCGATCTTCGGTTCATCCTGCGGTGAGAGCCGTCCCTCTCGGTGGAGCGTCTGAAGGATCGCGAGCGCCCGCTCGAGGAGCTCGCGGGAACCGGCGATGCCTCCGACTCGTGCGAGGGTGAGGGAAAGGTCAACCTGATAGTCGGCGCGACCGGGCTCGGCTGCGGCGAGACGTTCGCGGATCTGGAGCGCGTTCACGTAGACCTCGCGCGCCTTGTCGTCCTGACCGAGTGCGCGGTATAGGTCGCCCATCCGCTCATAGGAGATGGAGAGGTCGCGCTGGTAGTCGGCCCGATAGGGCTCCACCTGCGTCAGGCGCTTTCGGATATCGAGCGTTTTGAAGTAGGCCTCGCGCGCCTTATCGCCCTGTCCGAGTGTGCGGTAGAGGTCGCCCAGTTTGTTGTAGGAGACGGAGAGGTCGCGCTGGTAGTCGGCGCGATCGGGCTCGGCCTGGGCCAAGCGCTCTCGGATGTCGAGCGCTTTGAGGTACGCCTCGCGTGCGTTGTCGCCCTGACCCAGTGCGCGGTAGATGTCACCCACTTTGTTGTACGAGAGGGACAGGTCGCGCTGGTACTCGGCGCGATCGGGCTCGGCCTGAGCCAGGCGCTCTCGGATGTCGAGCGCTTTGAGGTAGGCCTCGCGCGACTTGTCGTCCTGACGGCGTGTACGGTGGAGATCACCCACGTTGTCGTACGAGAAGGCAAGATCGCGCTGGTACTCGGCGCGATCAGGCTCGGCCTGGGCCAGGCGCTCTCGGATGTCGAGCGCTTTGAGGTAGGCCTCGCGTGCGTTGTCGCCCTGACCCAGTGCGCGGTAGATGTCACCCACTTTGCCGTAAGAGACGGCAAGATCGCGCTGGTCGCCGGCGTGATCGGGCTCGACCTGAGCCAAGTGCTCTCGGATGGCGAGCGCTTTGAGGTAGGTTTCGCGCATCTTGTCGCCCTGACCCAGTGCGCGGTAGAGGTCGCCCATCCGCTCATACGAGACAGAGAGGTAGCGCTGGTAGTCGGCGCGATCGGGCTCGGCATCGGCTCGTGCCTGATGCGCGCCGAGCAACTCCTCATATCGCTGGCGCGCACGCTCCGTGAATCCCAACACCAGATGCGCCTGTGCCTCCTTGTCCGCGACGGCCGCGTAGTCGGGATGATCGGGCGGGAGCGACTCGAGCACCTCGCCGGCCAGTGCGGCGATTCCGACGGACTGCTGGAACCGCCGCAGGGCTGCGAGGCAGCTCTTCGCGGTCGGGGCAGCGGCGTCGAAATCACGTCCGGCAAGGAAGTTTCGAACGGCCTCGATGGCCTCGCCGAGGTCGTGGGGGTCGTGCTTCACCCGCCATACGCGATAACGCCCCGCCGCGTTGCATCGCTCCGCGCGAACGGCCGGATCGGAGATCCGCGCCAACCCCTCCGCGGTCCACCGGTGGACCCACGCCGAATCGTCGGGAAAGCGGACGACCAGCGAACGATCCGCGAGGCGTACGAGCGCCGCTTGCGTGGACCGGATGCGGGCCTCGTCCGGGGGCCCACCGGCGAGCATGTGTGCGAGGCCTTCCGGCGAGGTGGGGAGATTCGAGACGGCGGCCTGGAAGAGGGCCTCGTCGTCGCCTGTCTCGTGCGAGAGCGCGACCAGCTCTTCGAGCAGCACGTCGCGCATTCCGAGGAGCACGGCCTGCTGCAGGCGATCGTCGAGAGCCGCCGGCGCCGCGGTCAGGTCGATTCTTTCCTCCCCGAGCAAAGCATTCAGTTTCCGCGTGACGTGAGACAGCCGTCCCTCGCCGCTGTGCAGCAGGGCGTCGAGAAACTCCAGGATGCGCGGGTGTCCGCCGATCGCGCGCAGCGCGCGGGTGATCTCGGCCGGTGCGGACCGCCGCAGTCCGGGCAGGCGCTGCACGAGCTTGCGCGTCTCGGCATCGCTGAGCGGCCCGACGGCGATCTCGCGCAGCCAGGCCTCGGCGTTGGGAACCGGATAGCGGCACGTGATCAGAAGCCGCCCGCGTAATGCACTACTTGCGAGTGTCTCGAGAAAAAATCCGACGTCGGCGTTGAGATACGTGCCGCCGCCGACCGGCAGGTTCTGTTCGAAGTCGTCGAGGACGAGCAGCACGGAATCTTCGGCGAGCGTTTTACAGAGCAGTTGGAAGCAGACGCGTTCATCGAGGTCGTCCGAGGTCAACACGTTCGCGCGCTTTCGCAGCTCCGCGCGATCGGCCTCGATGAGGGCCGTCCCGACGGCGACCGCGATTCCGCGGAGGTCGAAACGGCCGCGGTGCGCGGCGACGTACCAGCCGCCTTCTTTCAGACGCTGCATCACGCGTCCGGCGACCGCACTCTTCCCCACGCCGCCGATCCCGGTGAGGACGACGCCGGCGTACCGCCGCTCCGGGTCGCGCAGCGTGCGCAGCGTCTCGCGCAGCTCCTTCCGCCGCCCGATCAGGTCGTCGATGCGGAGCTGCGGGACCGGGCCGGAGACTTCGTACACTGGCCGTTCGCGCAGCGGGACTTTGTCGAGCGCAAAGTCCGCGAGCGGCGCCTCCTGTCCGGCGACGTAGAGCGCCGCGGTGGCGTATTCGGGTTGGATCTCGTGCAAAGGCGCGCCGCCGTGCTGCACGCGCTGCATTCGCTCGTGCTCGAGCTCCTTGCGCGCCTCGGCGAGCGCGCGGCCGGCGAAGGGAGGCTCGCGGCGCGCGAGGTGCTCGTAGAACGTGCGGGCGAGCCGCGTCGCGTAGTGGTCGGTCACCGCCGTCTGCATCGCCAGCACCGCGGGGACGCCGGCGCGGAGCAGCGACTCGGCGAAGCTCGCCGTCTGCTCCTTCTCCACGCCGCCGTGGCACGCGCTCAGGAACACGAGCGGCAGGGGCCTGCCGGCGCGGCGGAGCGCGTCGACGAGCTGGCTCGCCGTGACGGGCACGGCCCGCCCATCCTCGTCCTCGAGCTCGAGCACGCCCGGCCCGCCGTGACACGAGAGATGAAGCACGTGGTACGGGTCGCGCTCGATCGCCTGCGCGATCACGTCGGGATGGCAGACCTCGAGGATCCGCACCTGCACGTTTTCGTGGCGCTGCGCTTCTTCAACGGCATCGAGGATGTTCTGAAATTCCTGCTCGTAGTCGAGCACCGCGGAACGGGTGTTCCCCTCGTCCGGCGCGCCGACCGCGGCGAGGACTTTGATTGGTCCCGCGAGCGGCGCCCATTCCTGCGCGGCGACGCCCGCGGGACGGCGCACGGTGACGACGGGCGGCAGCGTGGCGAGGAGGCGATCGTCCGGCAGTCGCAGCGCCTCGAACGGCAACCCGAGAAGCTCGGGGTCGTCCGCCTCGAAGCAGACCTCGACCACGGTCCCGACGCCGCAGCCATCGACGAGACCCGCCAGCGCCTCCGCGGAGCTGCCGGGGAGACAGAAGTCGCGCAACACGCGACCGAGGTGCGCGAGCTCGATCTCGAGCGACGCCTGCGCCGCTTCCGCCGGTCCGCGCCGCAGTCCGGCGCGGAAGCCGCGCAGGAACGCATCGCGCGCGGCGGCGACGTCGCGCGGCAGCTCGGCGTGGACGGCGCGTCCATACTCCTCGCCTCCGACGCCGACGCGCACTTCGACGCCGGCAACTCCATTCCGTCGAAGCGAGACAACGACCCGCTCGTACCGCCCCGCCACCGGACTGGTGACGTGCGGCGGAACCGCGCGCCGGGACTTCAGCGCATCGGCGATCGCCTCGACCTCCTCGATGCCGCGCCGCGCGAGCGGCCGCAGCAGCGGCGGCACGTACGCGTCGTCGCCGGCGACCACCGGAATGAGGACTTTCCCTTCCTGAATGCGCGCGTAGGTGAGGTAGCTGACCTCCGCCTCCACCCAGCGGCTCTCCCGCGAGTGGGACGAGAACACGATCAGCCCGGCGTTCGCCTCCTCGAGTCCCGCGTTGATCCTGGCGACGATGTCGTCGCCCGGCGCGATCGTCCACTGGTCGAGCCAGGTCTCGATCCCGCGCTCGCGCAACGCGCGGTCGAGCGCCTCGACCGCCGGCATGTCTTTCGACGAATGGCTGATGAAGACGCGCATGTGCGACCCGGCCACCAATGCGCCCGTACCCCTCAGAACGTGCAACTCAAGGTAGCACGCGGTTCACCATCCGTCATTCTTCCGCGACGACTACAAGATGGACGCGGTGAGTTGCCTATTCCGCGGGCTCTTCCACCGCCGCCTGCCGTTTACGCAAACCACGGAGCTTGCGGGTGCCGCGGGTCTGCCGCTCGCGCAGGAGGATTGCCAACCGCTCGGCTTCCGGTAACTCGCTTTCGATCCGGCTCAACTGGTTCCGGGCGCGGGCGAGTTTGTAGGCCAGAAGGATCCGTTCGCCGGCCTCGGCGCGATGGACAGCGGTGTGGCGCATCGCTCTGGCGATCGCCTCGAGATCCACTGCAATTTCGTCGCAACCCTGCGCGGACTTCATCACGTCCCGAAGGTCTTTCCCGGTGCATCCGATCGCCTCGGGGAGCCATTCGCTGGCGTCGATCATCAGGAGCCCCTGCTGAATGATGTCCGATGACAGCGAAGCGGCGACATTGATCCGCCTCCGGTAAGGCGTCTGCAGCGTCTGGAAGCCCGGAACCGTCTGGGCCATGGCCATGAACTGCTCACGGAGGACTTGAAGATCAGGGTCCGCCGGCAACGCCTTCGCAAGTGGTGGCATGTGTCGAACCATTTTTTTCCTCCTTGCGATGATCACTCTTCCATGCGAAAAAGGCCGAGCCCGGAAGCGCTGGTAACGTCATCGGACGATAGAGATATCGTGGATCGACGTCGTCGCAGATATCAATGAACGTCCTGAAGGTCGTCGTATGACGACCTTGTCGTCGTTCGATCATGACTTTCAAGTTGTGATGAAACGACATCGATGACGTCGTCTCATGACACCAACTTCGTTGAATGACGTTCTCGATATCGTTGTCTAACGTTGTCGATGACGTTAGCGAATGTCGCTCAGGACGTCATTGAACGTTCATGAGAGCGTCGTACGACGGCTATGCGGACGTCGACCGACGTAGGCGCAGACGTATACCGACGTTAGTGAGACATCGCTGTGCCCGGAAATGGCTTTCCTCCCAGCGTCTTCCCATTCTCCGGGCGGGGACGAATGTCCGGCTGGTTGGCTCAGACCTTCCGTTTTTCCGTTCCACCGAAGAACAAAGGTCCGGGCCCATTCGACCAGGGTCCTGTACGACGAAACCGTTCACCCTTTCGGTCGCCGCCCCGTGATCCCCCAGATCAGGCGCAGGAGCGGGTCGGGCTTCGGGACGCGGAAATCGACCCAGGTCATGGCGCGCAGGAAGATCGGCAGCTCGGGCTGGCTCGGCGCATCCTGCAGCAGCACGGGGACGACCGGAACCTTGCGCGCCACGAACTCGCGCAGAAATCCGTAAAGCTCCTGCTCCTGCCACGGGCCGACTCCCGCCGCGCCGACGAATACGGCCGCAGAGCGGATGCTCGCCACCTGCTTTTCCAGGAGCGGCTGCCATGGCTGTCCGGGCGGGAGCTCCCGCTCGTCGAGCCACGGGAGGATCCCGTGCCCTTCCAGCAGATCGGCGATCCGGATCACGAGCGGCTTGTCCGACGAGTTGTGGCAGAGGAAGACGTCGAACTCCCCGGCGGCGCGTTTGCGCTCGAGCTCGCGCAGAACCAGCAGGCGCGCCTCGTCCGCTTCGGAGCGGGCGGCAACGGGTGGCGGCGGAGGCGGCGCCGCCGGCGCAGCGGGAGCGGCAGGAGGTCCCGCGGGCGCAGAAACGACCGGGGCGTCCGCCATCGCACCGCCCTGGAGAATCAGCGGGATCGCCGACGCCGCGCGCGCATGCGCGGTGGCCTCGGCCGGCGAGGAGCCGGTGGCGAGACTCGCGTAGAACTTCCGCGCGAATACGGCCTGCGCCGGATCGGACGGCGCTCCCGCATTCAGCAGCACCGCCGGTCCGTGCTCCCAGACGCTGTCGCCGCTCGTACCGGTCTGCAGGACGACCAGCTTCACCGAGCCGTTCCTGGCGAGCAGATCGCCGAAGTACTGCGTGCCGACGCTACGCGAAGCTCCCGTCGAGCTCCCGAGGAGCAGCGTTCCATACTGCGCCGCTCCCCGCCATTTCGCGAGACCGATGAAATGCAGCACATCCCATCGCTCGGCGGCGAGCTTCTTCTTGAGCGCGTTCTCCGTCGGCGGGGTGACCTGCGCGAGCGAGACCAACCCCTGCCCTTCCAGCGGCTTCAACGCCTCCGCCAATTGCCGCCACGCCGCGGCGGCGTCGAACGGCGCATCCGGCGAGGGGGCAACGAGCGCCAGGACGCGAAGCGCCGCGGTCATTGAGCCGGTCCCGGCAAAGACGGGGTCCGGGAGGCGCCGCAGCGCGGGCAAAACCGCTCCACGCCCGTCAGGGCGTTGCCGCACTGCGTACAGAAACGCTGCCCCCCCGCGGGGATGGCCGCCGGCTGCCCCTGCGGAAACTTCAAGACACTCTCGTACGTCCCGCTGTCGATCCAGGTGAGGAACTCGCTCGCGCGCAGCACTGTCCAGGGGTGGCTCTGGCCCATCGACCCGAGCCACTTCGCCAGCCAACTGAGCTTGTCGAGATCGAGGCTGGTGAACTCCCGCGCCTGGGCGATGAAGTCCTCGGGATTCATCGATGCGTAATACTTCTGCGGCAGGCCGGCGATCTTCATCATCGCCGTGACCGCCACGTTCGCATCCTGACACGCCAGCAGCCCGGCACGGTCGGCGGTGAACTCCGACATCCGCTTCCACTTCAGCAGCGCCATCTTCAGGCCCGCGCTGAGAATCTCGCCGATGCCGAACGTCGCGGCACCGATCATCTCGCCGATGACCGGAAGGAATTCCGCGATCTGGTAGTAGAGAACGTGGCCGCTTTTGACATGCCCCAGCTCGTGCGCGATGACGAAGAACAGCTCGTCGTCCGACAGCTGGTCGATCGCGCCGGCGTTCAGCACCACGATCGTCCGCTCCACCCCCGCGGTGAAAGCGTTGATCTCGCCCCCGGGAGCGATGTAGATGTCGGGGCGCACGGGCAGGTCCAGGACTTCGCAAGCCTCCACGAGTTTTTCGTGGACCTCGGGGAAGTTGTCCGCATTGACGCGGATATGGCTTCCCGTCAGCTGGACCTGCAGCAGACGCTCGAAGCCCCACTCATTACATTTCCGGACGACCGTCTCCAGCCCGCTCGTGTTCTGCAGCACATTGAGCGCCTGCGCATCCGCGGGATGCTCGTACAGCTGCGGACGAAGACCGGTGAGCTTCCGCCGCTCCATTCGCTAGGTCCAGAGCGGCGACTTACCACTGGCGACCTGATAGGCGTCGATGGCGGACCAGATGGCAATACCGAACCAGCCGAGGCCGAACGTCAGCACCCCTGCCACCACCGCCGCACCGAGCATGACCAGGCCCTTCTTCGTATCGCCGTTGTAGAACTGGCCGACACCCACGATCACCATCGACAGGATCAGCGCGACGCCCGGACTGCGGCCGATCGCATACTGCTTCTGGCCAGGCACGAACTGCTGCGCGCCACCCCGCATGCGAGGGTCCGCCTGCTGCTGGGGAGGAGTGTACTGCTGCTGATGCTGCTGCTGATGCTGCTGCTGCTGTTGATGCTGCTGTTGCTGCTGCTGCGGAGGAGGAGGGGGCGGCGGCGGTGGCGGCGACGCCTGTGTGCCGCCGCTCTGCAGCGTCGTGCCGCAACTCATGCAAAAACGCGCCGATGCATCGTTCTGGGTGCCGCAACTCGGACAAAACATGGGTCACCTCGCGATTTTTGATGGAGCGATCATGGTAGCAGTTCCGGAATGAAAGCCGCCTCATACCTCGTACCTCATACCCCGTGGCCCAACGCCGTACGTGCCCGATGTGTGGCATGGCACATACTCTGCTGCCCCGAATTGGTTCGGATAAATGCAGGCAAACGGAGAAGAATGCAGATGGGATCTTGGATGAAGCGCGCCGGCGCGGTCGCGATCGTGCTTGCGGTTGCGGGCTGCGCCACCACCGGTGACAACGACGTGACACCCGCCAACGACACCGAAACCCCTCCCGCCGCCACCACCGCGGCCACAGCCATGCCGGAACAGGCGCCGGCCACACTCGCGCGGCCGACCGGCCCGCTCACCACCGCGGCCGACAATCCGCTGCTGGTCGACTGGACCGGCTCGTACGGCGGCGTCCCGCCGTTCGACAAGGTACGGGTCGAGCACTTCCGCCCCGCCCTCGAAGTGGCCATGGCCGACAACCTGGAGGAGCTGGAGCGGATCGCCAACAATCCGGCGCCGCCGACGTTCGAGAACACGATCGCGGCGATGGAGCGCTCCGGCCGGACGCTCGGCCGCGTGGCCTCGATCTACAACATCTGGGGCTCGAACATGAACACCTCCGAGTTCCAGCCGGTCGAGCTGGAGATGGCGCCGAAGCTGGCCGCGTTCAGCGACCGGATCACCCAGAACGAGAAGCTCTTCCGGCGCATCGAGGCGGTCTACAACTCACCGGACAAGGCGCGCCTGACGCCGGAACAGCAGCGCCTGGCCTGGCTGCTGTACACGGACTTCGTCCGCTCTGGCGCGAAGCTCGAAGCCGCCGCCAAGAGCCGCCTCTCCGAGATCAACCAGGAGCTGGCGACGCACTTCACCAACTTCAGCCAGAACGTGCTCGCGGACGAGAACGACCAGATCCTCGTCCTCGAAAGCGAGGCCGACCTGGCCGGCCTGACGCAGTCGGCGCGCGACGCCGCGGCATCCGAGGCCGCCTCGCGCAACATGCAGGGAAAGTGGGTCATCGCCAACACCCGCTCCTCCGTCGAGCCGTTCCTCACCTACTCCACCCGCCGCGACCTGCGTGAGAAAGCGTTTCGGATGTTCGTCAACCGCGGCGACCTGGGCGGCGCGACCGACACCAACGCCATCATCACGGAGATCCTCCGACTCCGCGCCGAGCGCGCGAAGCTCCTCGGCTACAAGACCCACGCGCACTGGCGTCTCGAGAACACCATGGCCAAAACCCCGGAGCGCGCGCTCGAGCTGATGGAAGGAGTCTGGAAGCCGGCCGCCGCGCGCGTCACCGAGGAAGTCCGCGACATGCAGGCCCTGGCCGACAAGGAAGGGGCGAAGATCACCATCGAGCCGTGGGACTACCGCTTCTACGCCGAGAAGGTGCGCAAGGCGCGCTTCGACCTCGACGAGAACGAGGTCAAGCCGTACCTCCAGCTCGAGAAATTGCGCGAGGGGATGTTCTGGGTGGCCGGACAGCTCTTCGGCTTCAACTTCGCGCCGGTGACCGACGTCCCGGTCTACCACCCCGACGTCCGGGTGTGGGAAGTGACGAACAAAGACACAGGGCGTCACGTCGGCCTCTGGTACTTCGACCCCTACGCCCGGGCCGACAAGCGCTCCGGCGCGTGGATGAACGCGTATCGCAACCAGGAGCGGTTCGACAACGAAGTGACGACCATCGTCTCGAACAACTCCAACTTCGTCAAAGGCCAGCCGGGCGAGCCGGTGCTGATCTCCTGGACCGACGCCACGACGCTCTTCCACGAGTTCGGCCACGCGCTGCACGGCCTGTCGTCGAACGTCAGTTACCCGACGCTGTCGGGGACGAACGTCGTCCGCGACTACGTCGAGTTCCCGTCGCAGCTCCTCGAGCACTGGCTGTCGACGCCGGAAGTGCTGCAGCGCTTCGCCGTGCACTACCAGACCGGCAAGCCGATCCCGAAGTCGCTGGTCGAGCGGATCGAGCGCGCCTCGACGTTCAACGAAGGCTTCGAGACGGTCGAGTACCTCTCCAGCGCGCTGGTCGACATGCGCATGCATCTGGCCGGCGACGAGCGGATCGACCCGGACGAGTTCGAGCGCCGCACGCTGGCCGAGCTCGGGATGCCGCGCGAGATCGTCATGCGCCACCGCAGCCCGCAGTTCCTCCACGTCTTCTCGAGCGACGGCTACTCGGCCGGCTACTACAGCTACCTCTGGTCCGACGTCCTGACTGCCGATGCCTTCGGCGCTTTCACCGAGGGAGGCGGCCCGTACGACCCGGCGGTGGCGAAGAGGCTGCGCGAGAACATCTTCACAGTCGGCAACACGATCGACCCGGCGGAGGGCTACCGCGGCTTCCGCGGCCGCGAGCCGAGGGTTGAAGCGTTGATGGCGAAGAGGGGGTTTGCGAGCGCGTCGGAGGAGGCGGAGGAGGCGGCGGCACCGACGCGGGAGCGACGGGCGAAGGATTAGGGTTTCGTGGTGCCAGGGTTCCTCGGCGCGCCGAGGAACCTGGGCCCGGTCCCTTCCCTGTCATCCTGAGCCGCAGGATTGATCCCATGAGCAGCAAGCATGGCGGCGAAGGACCCCCTCCGGTGGAACGCCTGCTCGTTCTGTTGAAGGGGGTCCTTCGCCGCCATGCTCTGCGTCGATCGGGACGTTCCTGCGGCTCAGGATGACAGGATGCTTCGATGGAACATCCGTTACGGCCGTTCAGAACGCTGACGCCGGCTGTTCGATCGTCGCCCAGAACCGCCAGCTGCCTTTGATATCGCGAATGTAAAGCGATTCCCCGGCCCCTTCGTCCGGCACGAACATCTCCAGGCCCGAGGAGTTGACGAGGATGATGCCGTTCGCGCCTTCGACGGTCGTTCTTCCCTTGCGGGTCAGGACGGCCTGTTGGCCGTCGAATTCATCGGTCCACTGCACGCCGTTGCCGGTGATCTGGTGCATGACCTTCGTATCGGATTGGTAGTACCAGAACTTCAGGCGTTCCCGGGGTTGAGGCGTCTCCGGTACGGCCAGGTTGTGTCGCGTGGTCACTCCATTCGTGACCTTCACCACATCCCGGCGCTGGAGCCCGGCATGGGTGACGGTGATGCTGTACGTCCCCTCTGCTGCCACGAGCTTCCAGATGCCTCGCCCCACCTTGGGGTCGCGAGTCAGGGAGCGGTATTTCCCCGCCACAGTAACCTGGGATCCCGGATCGCCGGTCTCGATCAGCACAACGCCGCTGACTGCCGCCGGCTTGACGAGCAGTTCCGTCGTGCTGCCGCCGACGATCTGCCCGGTGACGGTGTCGTCGAAGTAGTCCGTTTTGACGATCACGCGCACAGTCCCGGGCTGGAGCTGAAGCGGCTTTCCATCCCAGCGGGTCCGCTTGCCGGACGGGAGCTCGATTACGACGTCGCGCGGCGCGACGTTGCGTAGGGGGACTTTGATGACGACCGTTCCGGTAGCCGGCGGATCGATCCGAAGGACCAACCCGTATTCATATTCGCTGGGAATGACCACGGCCTGGCGCGTGAGCGGCTGGCCGGGGATCGAGATCTCCGCCGTATAGAACCCGGGTGGAACCGCGATCATCTCTCCCATGTTCGCAACCGAGAAAACCTGTCCCCGCTCGTGACGCAGGACGACGGTCGCCACGGTGCGTTGGTCGCCCAGCCATACGTCCACGTAGACGCGGACGAATTCGCGGTTGCGCTCCCTCAATAATCGGATGATGTCCTTCACCAGGACGTTCCTCAGCGTCGAGAGAGGGATCGTCTGACCGAACTGCTGCTCGATCTTTTTCGCGATCTCGTCGAGTGTACGGCTGTCCGCGGAGAGGTCCCGTCTCAGGTCGGCTTCGGGCGGGATCGTTCGCGAATCGACATTCAGGACGTCTGCGATGATCGCGATGACCCGCTGCTCGATCGTCGCCGGCGGCACCCATACGGCGTCACTGACGGCGAGATTGCCTTGCGGAAGGCGCGCGCGTACCTGGAAAAACCCGCCCGCCTGGTCCTGCGGCACGTTCAACGAGAACACTAAGCCTTCGGTAACCGACGATGCGATCGAGCGCTGATCCCGCCACAGTTCGAAGACGTATGGAGCGCCTAATCGCCTCGGCAGCACCTCGAGGATTGCGGCATCACCGCCACGTTGCGGCGCGAGCATCCTGAGCTCATACGCGTCATACACATGCGGAATCTCGGCACCGCGCTTATCCCCGAAGTAAAACGCAAACTGCGTCCAGGCCAGGAACGTCAGAGCAGCAACGACGATCAACCCTACCACCCCCGGAAACGCAAACCGCGGCGGCCGTCCGGCGTCGGATGCAATCGTCGCCGGAAGCTTCTCCCCCGCCCGCCGCACCCTGCGCTGCAACACGGTCACGGCTCCCCCCTCCGGCATCTGCGCGACGGCCCCCTGCACTTCGTGCCGCAGCGGACCGGCGGCGAGCTCCGTCAGCGCACCGATCGCCGGAGCGGTCTCCGTTTCGCCCGATCGGGCCACGTGCAGACGCTGCATGGCCACGTCGAGTTGCCAGCGGAGGTGAGCGATGGAGCCCCGCTCCGGTTCCGAGTCGCGCAGGACTTCCAGCAGGTATTTGCGGATCTGCAGCTCGCGCGACGGTGCGTCCGCGCGGAGGGTGGCGAGCAGGCGGGCCAGCTCTTCGGCGGGGAGCTGGTACTGCTCGCCGCGGAAGGCTCCCTCGGCGATCAGGAACAGCACGACCTCCTCGGGGATGTCGGAGGCGTAACGTCGCCGCAGCTCGTCCGCCAGCGCCGCCGTCGGCCGCGGGACCAGCGCGATCAGGCGCTTCATCCGCTCGACGTCGTCGGCCGTCACGTCGCGGGCGGTGTCGCCGACATCCTCGTTCGCCACCTGCGGCATGCGGGCGAGATCCCACGCGATTCCGCGCAGGCCGTCACGGGTGAACGGCCACACCCGGACCGGCAGCCGGTCCAGTTCTTTGCCCCAGTAGGCCGGATTGGCGACGGGGTTGAGCCAGGAGCGGAACGTCCAGCGCCGCAGCGTGTCCTGCACCGTGGGGTTCTCCTCGACCGCGCGCGCCGCTTCGCCGGTGCTCACGATCAGCAGCGAAGCGGCGCCGCGCGTGGCGAAGAGCTGCGCGAGCGGCACCGGCTGTTCGTCCGCATTGCGCCAGACCAGGGCCGGGTCGCCGTCGAAGTACCAGCGCTCGTGGTCGACGCGGTGGCGCCCCAGGCCCGCGACGAAGGCGTCGATCTTCCGCCTCCAGGGCCGCATGGCCCAGTGCACGTCTTCGAGCAAGAGCAGAAACGCGTTTCGCGGGGGCGGCTCGAACGCGAGATGCGGGCGCATCCCGTGGCGCAGGGTCAGCCGCAGCGACTCGTTGACGTCGAGATGCGTGCCCGGCGAATCATCCGGGCCGCGGCCGAGGATCGACGCCACTTCGTCCATCCAGGCCTCGGGGACGAGAGGCTGCTCGTGCGACACGACCGGCGTATAGCGGGTCGGTCCCGTGCCGCTTTCGAGCGTCTCCTCGAGATAGCTCTCCTTCCAGTCGCGGCGGCGCCTGCGTGTGCGGAGCTCCGCGGCCACGAGTGCCAACAGCAGCGCCAGGCCGGCGGCCAGCAGCAGCGGAACGACCCGGTCGTCGGCGCGGGGCGGAGGGGGAAGGGCGGGCGGCGGCGGAAGCGGCGCCGCTTCGGCCGCCACGTCTTTGAGCGGGTCATCCTGCGGCACCGCCTGGACCGGCGTCGCCAGGCGCGGCGCCTTCGTCGGCCAGGCGACGCGGCGATACCACACCTCGCCGATCGCCGCCGTGGCAACGAGCAACAGCACCGCCACGGCGATGACGACCGGCCGCCGCGAACGGACCCGCACCTCGGCCGGCTCCGCCGGGAACCATTCGTCGAACGCGTGTCGAATGGTCTCGACCTCTTTCTGATCGCGCGCGAGCAGCGCCGCCAGCGCGTCGCGCAGCGGCTCCCGCTCGATCCCGCTCCACGCCCGTAGCAGGCGCGCCACCGACTCGTACTCCTTCACCCCCACGGGCACACCTCGGGCGCGGAGAGCGGTCAGGAACTCGCCGAACGGGAGGGCGTCGTTTGGCGACGCCTCACGAGGTCGCGCGTTGGACACGGCCGAGGTCATTGTCGTTCTTGATCAACGCACCCTTGAATGGCAGCCCGGCGAGCGGGGCGGCCGCGAGCTTCGCCGGGTCGACTCCCGCGTGGACGAGCATGCGCAGCCAGACGATCAGCTCCCCGGTGGACGGCTTCTTCTGCAGCTTCAGGGCCTCGGCGCGCAGACGCCCGAACTGCGCGACCGCGGCGTCGATCAGAGCGCTGTCGACGCCCGGCTCCAGGCGCTGCCCGAGAATGCGCACGAGGTCTTCCGGCTTCGGGAAGGCGATCTGGTGGAACACGCAGCGGCGGAGGAACGGGTCGGGAAGCTGCCGCTCGCTGTTGCTGGTGATGACCACGATCGGCTTTTCCGCGCTCTTGAACTTCTCGCCGGTGTCCGGGACCTCGAACTGCATCTGGTCGATCTCGTCGAGCAGGTCGTTCGGAAAGTCGCGGGTGGCCTTGTCGATCTCGTCGATGAGCACCACGCGCTTCCCGCCGGACCGGATCGCCTCGCCGAGGGCGGCGTAGCGGATGTACTCCGTGAGGTCGTCCGCCCGCTTGTCCTTGATCTGCGCGTGATAGAAGCGGCGGAGGTTGTCGATCACGAACAGCACGTCGCGGGCGTGGTGATCGCTGCGGGTGTGGAACTCGAGCACCGGCAGCAGTCCGAGCTCGGAGGCGATCGACCACGCCAGCATGGTCTTGCCGGTGCCGCTCTCGCCGACCACCAGCAACGGCTGGCCGACGATAATGGCGGTGTTGACGGCGTTCACGAGGTGCTTGTCGGCGAGATAGACGCCGCGCTCTCCGCGGGAGTCGTATTGCGACTTGTCCGGCACCGAGCCGTCTCCCCGATAGCGGAACTTGCTGCTGTCGAACGGCACCTCGGGGAACGGCTGCGCTTCCGCCACGCTCATCTCTGCTCTCCTGCCGCAATCGCGGGATGTTCGTCAAAGTACGTGTCGATGGCGGCCAGGACGTCTTCGGAGGTCCGGATGCTGTCGCCGCGTCGGGTCCGGCCGAGGAGCTCCTCACGCGCGTCGCCTTCGATTCCCTTCGCCTCGCAGAACTTCAGCACGTCCACTTCCACGATCGGCGAGAGGTCGATCGGCAGGCTTTTGACGGCGTCGCTCGACAGGTTGCGCACGAGGAGACGCGCCTGCCGCTCGTCCCGAGCGCACAACCAGTCCGAAAGGCCGTGCAACTTCAGGGCGGCCGAAACGCGGCGGCCCAACCGGGTGGCGGCGCCCGCCGGGCTCCACGCCACCGGCTGCACACATTTCAGCCGGTGAGCGTCCGCGTCTTTGGGCAGCAGCTCCGGGAGCCACTCGGTGTAGTAGCGGACCAGTTTCGGATCGTCGAGCCGCGAATCGATGAGGTCGTGGAGCAGGATCGCGTTCGATTGCGCGAGCAGCCGCCCGAACAGCTTCGGCAGCTCGTCGATCGAGCCCTCTCCGCCGGGAGCAAGCGCGACGACCAGGCGCTCCAGAAAATCGTCCTGCTTGACCGGACGATTTGGCCAGAAGACGCGTTTGATGGGTGGAGCAGCGCTCTCGATGAGCTTCTTCTCGATCCTCTCGACGAACGACTCGTGGGCCTCGTGGCGCGGCGCGGCGACGATCGAGATCTGATGGTGCGAAGCGGAGTACATCTGCTGCACCGTCAGCCACTCCCCTCCCCGTCCGCATTCGAGCGACGGCTTGACCCAGCGGGGCCGTTTCGGCTTCGGAGGGATCGACGGCATGGCCGCCGTGCCTCGCGCAGGCAACTCGGCGACGAGCGGTGCACCGCTGGCCGCCCACGTGTCCTCGAGGCCGGGATCAACACCTCTGAGGCTCTGGAGCAGTTGCCAGAAGCAGGCAGCATCATCGTGGCTGCCGTCGTACCAGGCGAGGCCGTTGTAACTCGCAAGCTCGGGCTGCGGGCCCTCCGGCAATTGAGCGATCGGAACGCGATAGATGGGGATCCGCGCGATGCGCTCGCCGCGCGGATCATGTGTAGCGACCCGTCCCAGTTCCCATTGCGTCCAGTCACGCTCATCCCACGCCGGCGAGACGATGAAGATCGCGGCGTCAGCGCGGGCGATCTCCCGGTCGATGACCGCCTTGTGCCTGACGCCGAGTCGCATATCCGTCTTGTCCCGCCAGACGTCGATCCCCTGCCGGTCGAGCCAGAACTCCAGCCGTTCGGCCAGCCAGGTGTCGGCGGCGGTATGGGCGTAGCTGATGAAGACGTGGAGCATCGCGGATCTCGGAACCTGGATCGTCCCTTGAATCTACTGTACACGGAGCAGTGCGCTTCGGCATCCCCTTCCATACGATAAGATCCGGCCGCGACTTCTCTCCGGAAGTCCAGACCATCAGGAGGCGCCACCGTGACTCGTTTCTTCGGTCTTCTCCTCTCTCTCCTCTTCATCGCCGGAAGCGCCCTCGCGCAGACCTCGGTCACCGTGGCCGGGAGCCTGCAGTCCGAGCTCGGCTGTCCGAACGACTGGGAGCCGCCGTGTACGGCGACGCAGCTCGTCTATGACGCCGAGGACGACGTCTGGCAGCGCGCGTTCGACGTGCCGGCCGGCAGCTATGAGTACAAGGCCGCGCTGAACGGCGCATGGGACGAGAACTATGGCGCGGGGGCGCAGCCGAACGGCGGGAACATCGGGCTCACGCTCGACAGCGCCGCCTCGGTGAAGTTCTATTACGACCACAAGAGCCACTGGGTCACCAGCAACCGCAACACCACCATCGTCACCGCACCCGGGAGCTACCAGTCCGAAGCCGGATGCGGCGGCGACTGGGCACCGGATTGTCTTCGCTCCTGGCTGCAGGACCCCGACGGCGACGGCACCTTCACGATGAGCCTCCGCCTCCCGGCCGGCGACTACGAGACCAAGGCGGCGATCGACGAGAGCTGGAACGAGAACTACGGCGCCGGCGGCTCGCCGGGCGGCGCGAACATCCCGTTCACCGTCGGCGCGAACTGCGGCGTGACCGTCTTCTCCTACGACTCCGCCACGCACATTCTCAGCGTGACCTCGGAGGCCGACCAGATCCCGCAGCCGAATTCGGTCGCGATCCCGGGCAGCTTCCAAAGCGAGCTCGGTTGCACCGGCGACTGGGATCCGGCGTGCACGAACACCCACCTCACCTACGACGCCGCCGACGGCGTCTGGCAGGGCACCTACGCCATCCCGGCCGGCAACTGGGAGTACAAGGCCGCCATCAACGGCGCGTGGGACGAGAACTACGGCGCCGGCGGCCAGCCGAACGGCTCGAACCTGACCCTGAACCTCGCCGAAGCGGGCGACGTGAAGTTCTACTACGACCACGCCACGCACTGGGTGGCCGACAACCGCTCGGAGGTCATCGCCACCGTCCCGGGCAGCTTCCAGCACTTCCTCGGCTGCGGCGGCGACTGGCAGCCGGACTGCCTCCGCTCCTGGCTGCAGGACCCGGACGGCGACAACATCTATACCTTCTCCACCCGGGCCATCCCGGCCGGCTCGTACGAGGCGAAAGTGGCGATCGGCGAGAGCTGGACCGAGAACTACGGGGCCGGCGGCGCGCGCGACGGGGCGAACATCGGGTTTACCGTGTCGCAGTCGTGTGCGGAGACGTTTTTCTCGTACGACGCCACCACGCACGTGCTGACCATCTCGACCGCAGGCGCCGTGAAGGGCAATCTCGCCAAGGCGCAGGCGCACTGGGTGACGGCGCGGACGATCGCCTGGGATGTTCCGGAAGGATCGTTCGTCCGGCTGCACAGCAGCGAGGATGGCGATCTCACCCTGGACGCTTCGGGGGTCGCGGGCGGCACCGCGGTCGCGCTGACGCGCGATCCCGCCGGCCTCCCGGCCGATGTGCTGGCGAAATTCCCCCACCTCGCGGGACTCGACGCCTGGACGATCCCCGACACCGCCGACGTCGCCTCGATCCTCAAGGGACAGATCGCGGTCTCGGCGATGACGGGGGACGAAGGAGACTCACTCGTCGACGCGACCTCGCTGCAGATCGCCGGCGTCCTCGACGATCTCTACACCTACGACGGCCCGCTCGGGATCACCTGGAACGCCGGCGTGCCGACGTTCCGCGTCTGGGCGCCGACCGCGCACAACGTGATGCTGGTGCTCTACGACGATCCGGCGGCCGAGATAGGGACGACCGGGATCGCGATGACGCCCGACGACGAGAGCGGGGTCTGGTCGACCACCGTCGACCCGTCGTGGTACGGCAAGTTCTATCTCTACCTGGTCCAGGTGTACGTCCGCGGCACCGGCTTCGTGAACAACCTCGTCACCGACCCGTACTCGGTGAGTCTCTCGCAGAACAGCACCCGCAGCCAGATCGTCAACCTCGACGACGCCGCGCTCAAGCCGGCCGGCTGGGACACGCAGGCCAAGCCGCCGCTCGACGCGCCCGAAGACATCGCGCTCTACGAGCTGCATGTGCGCGACTTCAGCGCCGGTGACGCCACCGTGCCGGAAGAGGAGCGCGGAACGTTCAAGGCCTTCACCCGCGCCGCATCGGACGGCATGAAGCACCTCTTCTCGCTCTCGTCCTCCGGCCTGACCCACGTTCACCTGCTGCCGGTGTTCGACATCGCCACGATCAACGAAGACAAATCGCAGTGGGCCGACCCGGGCGACCTCTCCGGCTTCCCGCGCGACTCCACGCGACCGCAGGAGCTCATCGAGGCGATCCGCGACCAGGACGGCTTCAACTGGGGCTACGACCCGTGGCACTACACCGTCCCGGAGGGGAGCTATTCGACCGATCCGGCCGGCACGGCGCGCATCGTCGAGTTCCGGGAGATGGTGCAGTCGCTCTCGGAGGTCGGGCTGCGCACGGTGATGGACGTTGTCTACAACCACACCAACGCTGCCGGGCAGAACCCGAAGTCGGTGCTCGACCGGATCGTGCCGGGCTACTACCACCGCCTCAATGCCGACGGCAACGTCGAGATGTCGAGCTGCTGCCCGAACACCGCCACCGAGCACAACATGATGGAAAAGCTGATGCTCGACTCGGTGCTGACGTGGGCCCGCGACTACAAGGTCGACGGCTTCCGCTTCGACCTCATGGGCCATCACATGAAGACGAACATGACCAAGCTGCGCGCCCGGCTCGACGCGCTCACGCTGCAGGACGACGGCGTGGACGGGAAGAAGATCTATCTCTACGGTGAGGGGTGGAACTTCGGCGAGGTGGCGAACAACGCCCGCGGCGTGCACGCCACGCAGCTCAACATGGCGGGCACCGGCATCGGCACGTTCACCGACCGGCTGCGCGACGGCGTCCGCGGCGGCGGTCCGTTCGACGACCCGCGCTCGCAGGGCTTCGCTTCCGGTCTCTGGTACGACCCGAACGGCAGCGGCGTGAACGGCACGGAGAGCGAGCAGCTCGCCACGCTCCTGCTCAGGACGGACTGGGTGCGTCTCGGCATGGCCGGCAATCTCGCGAACTATCGCTTCCGGGACCGCAACGGCAACAGCGTCTTCGGCTCGCAGGTCGACTACAACGGCCAGCCGGCCGGCTACGCCGCCGACCCGCAGGAGATCATCAACTACGTCGAGGCCCACGACAACGAGACCCTCTACGACGCGCTGGTGACGAAGCTGCCGGTGACGCTGACGATGGAGCAGCGCGTCCGGGCGCAGATCGTGGCCCTGTCGACCGTCGCCCTGGCGCAGGGCATCCCCTTCTTCCACGCCGGCAGCGAGATCCTCCGCTCCAAGTCGCTGGACCGCAACAGCTACAACTCCGGCGACTGGTTCAACCGCCTCGACTGGACCTACACCACGAACAACTTCGGCGTCGGCCTCCCGCCGGCGGCCGACAACCAGGCCAACTGGCCGCTGATGGCGCCGCTGCTGCGGAACCCGACCCTGAAGCCGCAGCCGGAGGACATCCTCTTCTCGCTGGCCAGCTTCCGCGAGCTGCTGGCGATCCGGAAGAGCTCGACCCTGTTCCGCCTCCGCACCGCGGACGACATCCACGCCCGTGTGACTCTGCTCAACGGCGGCCCGAATCCGGAGCCCGGCCTGATCGTGACGACCGTCCACGACGTCGGCGGCGACGTCGACCGCCGCTTCCGCCTGGTCGCCACGGCCGTCAACGCCACCGGCGTCCCGAAGAGCTACACCGCCGGCTCGCTGGCGAACTGGGAGCTCGAGCTTCACCCGGTCCACGCCGCGTCGCACGATCCGGTCGTGCGGACGGCGACGTTCGCAGACGGCACGTTCACCATCCCGGCGCGGACGGCGGCGGTGTTCGTCTCCCGCCGGCCGCTCGACCAGCAGGTCGCGCTGCTCGGCTCCGACGTCCGTTCGACGATCGAAGGGCGCACCACGAACCTCATCGCCAAGCTCGACGCGGCCATCGACCGCATCGTGGCCGGAAACCTGGTCGCGGCGGCGAACCAGCTCAACGCTTTCATCAACGACGTCGAGTCGATGGTCGACAACGAGCGCATCCCCGCATCGGTCGGCAACGCGCTGATCGCCGAGGCGAACGCGATCCTCGCGCAGATGTGAGCAGAGACAGCAACGGCGGCCTTTCGGCCGCCGTTGCGCGTTGCTCGGAAGAGGCAGGAGCGTCAGACCTTCTTCGCTTCGCTGATCATCAGCTCTTCGCCGTCATCACAGCTCACGAGCTGGCCCTTGATCTTGACCGTGTCGCCGGCGAGCTTGGTCAGCTTGGCCTTGCTCTTGTCGCACACCGAGTACTGCGTGTCGGAGTCGGAGACGCGGAAGACCTGCTTGCCGTCCACCGAGACGATCTTGCCGGTGAGGCTGACGTCCTTGGAAGCATGCTTCGACTTGTCGCACGACTTCCCCTCGCCCGCGAACAACGAACCAACCGACAGCAGGAGCACCATGAGCATCACGATTCTTTTCATTTGAACTTCTCCTTTCGAGATCTTACGACGTTCAAGATAGGCCCGGGTAACGGCCAAAAGGTTCGCGATTGAGAACGTCGCTGTCACGGGATGTGACACGCGAGTTGCTGGTTGCTGGTTGCTTGGAAGGAGTCGGCTGTCGGAATCACTCCTCTCGAAGCCGGTTACTTGCGACTGCCAAACGCAGATCCGAGCACGCCTCTCTGCTGCCGTAGGCAGCAAAAGATCTGTAGGCCCGGCCTTTAGGCCGGGTAAGCGTGGATGGATCTTCGAGCCCGCGTAGCGGGCGACAGACTAGAAACTTGCGGATGGTCTCTCTGTCGCCCGCTACGCGGGCTCACCTGATGGCTCCCGGTTGTAACCCGGCCTGAAGGCCGGGCCTACAGATCTTTTGCTGCCTACGGCAGCAGAGAGGCGTGTCGGGATTTGTACTGGTGCTCTGAATGCGGCCTGCTCACCCTACTCCGCTACGAACTTCGTGGCTGCTTCCACCACCCCTGCCTCGCGGAGGATCCGGCGATGGCCCAGGCCTTCCGTGGTGAGCATGCGGGCTCCCGGCCAGGCGGCGGCGAGGGCGGAGCCTTCGCTCCAGTAGGTTTCTTCGTCGTCGCGGTCGTGGATGACGAGGAGGGGGGTGGTCATCTGGCGGGCGGTCTCGTCGAGGGCGTAGTCGCTCCATTTGCGGAGGAAGCGCTCTTCGATGCGCAGCTTCATCCGGTCGAGCACCTCGGTGCTGAAGTTGAGGATTCCGCCGAAGCGGTCGACGTAGTCGGACGGGTTGAGGGGCGGGGAGAAGAAAACCAGCCGCTGCGTCGACAGCCCTTCGCGCAGCGCCAGCGTCGCGGCGGCGCAGCCGAGGGAGTGGGCGACGATGGCGTAGGCACCGGAGATCGACTCGGCGACGCGGCGCACGGCCCACGCAAAATGCGGCAGCGAGGAGCGCGAGCCGTCGGAGTCGCCATGGGCCGGGGCGTCGAACGTCACCACCGAAAAACCGCGCGCCAGCAGCGGCCGGACGAGCGGCGCGAGCTGCGAGCCGCGTCCTTCCCAGCCATGCACCAGCAGTACCGCCGGGCCGCTCCCCCACCGCCACGCCTGCACGCTGCTGTCCGCGCCGACCTGGACCACAAACGATTCCGCCTCGGCGAGCAGTTCCTTCTCCCGCGCCGGCCGTGCATAACGGCGCGGCTTCATGAAGAGATTGACGGCGAGCCGCGAGGCCACCTCCGGGGCGGTCCGGGAGAGCATCCCGAATGCTCCCCGCATCAGGGAGAGTGTGATGGGCGTCGCGTTCTTGCGTGACGGGGAGGCGGAGGAAAGTGCGCGCTCTGTCATGGCAGAGATAAATTAGCACGAACGTTCGGTTCTAGCCAAGACGCAATGATGGAAGACTGAGCTGGCAGCCCGCTTATCCCCTCACCGAGGCCACGATCGCCTGGACCAGATCCTCCGGGACCTCCTCGGCCTCCAGCAGCGGCGCTGCGGCGGCCGCCCGGGTCATGCGGATCGTGTCGCGGTACATGGCCAGGTAGGCGGTGCAGGACTCACAGAGCGAGAGGTGCCGTTCGAAACGGGCGCGCTCGTCCGGCTCCAGCAGGCCGTCCAGATAGTCGGCCAGATAGGCGATGGCTTCTTCGCACGTCATTTCACTTCCCCCCGCATCTGCGGATCGAGCAGCGTCCGCAGCGCCTGACGCGCGCGATGCAACCGGATCTTCACCGCATTGGTCGTGATTCCCAGCATCCCGGCCACCTCGGCGGGCAGCAGCTCTTCGATGTCGCGCAGCAGCAGCACCACGCGATAGGTGTCGGGCAGCCGGTCGATCGCCGCGCGGACCATGTTGGCGAGCTCTACGCGTTCGAGCGCCGTGTCGGCCGGCTCGGTCCATGGCACGCTCGGCTCGAGCTGGTGTCCGTCCCCCGCAAACTGCGGCAGATACGGCTCGATGTCTTCCTCGGGGTGCCGGCGTCTGGTGCGCAACTTCACCAGGGAGGCGTTGACGACGATCCGGTGCAGCCACGTCCCGAGCATGGCCGTCCCCTCGAAGCTGCCGATCGACCGGAAGGCGGAGACGAACGCATCCTGCACCGCATCGCGCGCATCTTCCTCGTTCATCAGGAACCGCCGTGCCACGCGCAGCATGCGCCCCATGTGCGTCCGCACCAGCTCCTCGAACGCCGCCCCGTCGCCGCCGCGCAGGCGCGCGACGAGGGTGGCGTCGGAGTGGACAGTCTGCATCATGGAGAGGACGGCAATTCTAGTGGGAAGAGCATAGGTCCCGTAGGACACCGCCGTCATGAACCTTCGATTCCGCCGGCCGGCCCCGCGTTTCAGGCTCTCTGGCGCTTTCCCTGCACGTAAGGCCTGCCGGAGGCCCGGTTTGCCGCGAGTGTTGGTGGTGGGGATGGCGTTGCTGCTGACTGCCGCCGGGGCGGCGCGGGGTGACGTGGTTCGCCTGCTGGACGATCCGCGGGAGGCGCTGCAGGCGCGGGTCGACCTGATCCAGCAGGCGGAGAGCGAGATCCAGGCGGTCTACTTCCTGGCGCGCAACGACCGCGTCACCCTCACCGCGCTGGCCCTCCTGCGCGACGCCCAGCGCCGCGGGGTCCGGAGCCGGCTGGTCGTCGACGCCGCCTTCCATCACATCCCGACGGCCGTGCTCGCGCACCTGCGCGACGAAGGAGTCGAAGTCCGCGAGTACCATCCCCTCACCCCCCGCCATCCGACCTGGCTCCTACGGCGCATGCACGAAAAACTCGTCGTCGTCGACGGGGCGCGCTACATCACCGGCGGACGCAACCTCGCCGAGGGGTACTTCGGACTGGCGAAGAAAAACTACGTCGACCGCGACGTCTACGTCGAAGGCGCCTCCGCGCTCGACGCCGACGACCATTTCGAAGAGCTCTGGTCGAGCGGCGAGGTGGCCGACCTGCGGCCGTACGCGCACGAGGCGCGGAAGAAAGAGGCCGCGCAGCGTCTCGACGCGATCCTCGAAGAGCTCTGCCGCGGTGGCGGCTTCGTGACCCTGCACACGGGACACGACTGGTCGGAAGGGCACAAAGACGTCGCCTCCGTCCGCTTCCTCCACGACCCGGTCGGGCCGGCGAAAGGGCCGCGCGTCGGTGCGCGGCTGGCGGAGCTGGTCGAGGCGGCGCAGAGCTCGATCGTCATCGAGTCGCCGTACCTCGTCCCGTCGAAATCGCTCCTCGCGCTCCTCGAGAAAAAGCGCGCCGAGGGAGTGCAGATCCGCATCCTCACCAACTCCCTCCGCTCCACCGACGGCGTCCTGCCGTTCGCCGGCTATCTCCGTTACCGCCGCAGGCTGATCCGCGCCGGGATCGACATCCGCGAATACAAAGGCCCCGACGTCCTGCACGCCAAGAGCGCGGTGATCGACGGCCGCTTCGTCCTCATCGGCTCCTACAACCTCGACCGCCGCTCCCAGAACCTCGACGCCGAAGCGATCTGCGTCGCCGAGGACGAGGCCCTCGCCCGCCAGTTGCTCGAGTCGATCGGCGAGCGGGTGGAAAATGCCTGGAACGTGGCGGAGCGGAGGCGGAGAGAGCGCGTGCCGCGCACGCGGTCGTTCGGCGTCTGGGCGGTGAGGCCGCTGGCGCTGCTGATCGAAGGACAGTTGTAGCGCGCCGCGCACGGCGCGTGCACGATGGTCGTCCCATGTCCCGCACCGTCAAATCCGTCTATCCCGCCGTCTCCGACGACATCGGCGATCTCCGTACCCAGCGCCCGCTACCGAACCGGTACGTCGAGCAGATCGACCCCTTCCTCTTCCTCAACCACCACGGACCGCAGGTCTACCCGCCGGACAACCGCGGCCTGCCGTTCGGCCCGCATCCGCATCGCGGCTTCGAGACCGTCACCTTCATCGCCGAAGGCTCGCTGCTGCACCGCGACACCGGCGGCCACGAGAGCGTGATCGAAGGAGGAGGCATCCAGTGGATGACTGCCGGCCGCGGACTGGAGCACGCCGAGCTGTCGCCCGAGGAGTTCCTGCGCAACGGCGGCCCGCTGGAGCTCCTGCAGTTGTGGGTCAACCTCCCCTCCCGGCTGAAGATGACCGAGCCGCGGTATGTCGGATTGCAGAAGGAGGACATCCCTGTCGTCGCCGAGGACGGGGTGAAGGTCAACGTGATCTCCGGCACGTTCGGCGGCACGCGCGGGCCGGTGGAGTCGCTGACGGACGTGCACATGAGCACGATCGAGATGGCGGCAGGCTCCCGGGTGACGCTGCCGGTGCCCTCGGGGCGCAACATCTTCTTCTACGTCGTGCGCGGGGAAGTGCAGGTGGGCGGAGAGAATGTGCGCGAGCTCAACCTCGTCGACTTTCACGATGACGGAGCTGCCGTGGAGGCCGAGGCGGTGTCCCCTTCCCTGCTGCTCTTCGGCCACGCCACGCCCTACAACGAGCCGGTGGTCGCGCACGGGCCGTTCGTGATGAACACCCGCGCGGAGATCCTGCAGGCCATTCGCGACTACCAGGCCGGATCGTTCGGCTAGTGTCGTGTCAGGCGCGCGCCGCGTCTTCGTCCGGGGTGAAACGACTGTGCAGCCAGGCGCCAGCGATCACCAGGGGAACGGCCAGCAGCATGACCAGCACTCCGACGAGCGCGAGCCGGTAGAGCGAGACCGCACGCTCGATCGAGACCGACGCCGGCTGGGTGACGCTGTACAGCACCGTCGACGGCGTCAGATTCCGCGACACCAGCCGGTAGATCTCGTTCATCTCGCCGGTAATGACCACCGCTTCGTCGACGACGTCGCCGATCGCCTTGCTGAGAGCCTGCAACTCCTCCGGGCGCGGCTGGCGCGCGCGGCCCTCGAAACCCTGCAGAGAGGCGATCAGCGACCGGTAATACTCGGCCTGGGCCTGCATCGGCGCGATCGCGAGCGCTTCGCCGGTCATCCGGTCCACGAGACTCTGCCGGTACCGAAGATCCTCCGATTCGCTGGACAGGCTGGTCAGACGATCCAGCAACGACTCCCCGAGCTGGGGAATGACGACCTGGCCGCTGCCGGGAATGGCTTCGCCCGGTTCTGTCCCCGCCGCCTGCCGCTGGTTCTGTTCCGTGTACAGCGCGAGACTCTTCTGATAGGCCTCCACACGGCTGTTGGCCTCCTGCAGGTCGATCTGATTGAACCGGAGGCGGGCATTGAGGAAATCGACGGTGGCGGCCGGGTTCTTGGAGATCCCGCGGGTAATGATCATGCCGACCATCGGCTGCAGCTTGAATTCAACGGCGTCGTTGAGCCGGACCCGTAATTCCGCGAGCGAGGTTTTCGTCTTCGTACTGCGAATGACCTTCGAGCCCGGGATGTTCATCAGGGCATCGACGTTCGAGATCACCCGGCCGATCCGCGAGCGAAGGATGTCGAGGGCCACGACGTAGTCATAGTTCTCGATGGTCTGTTTCTCAAAGACGCTGGGCGAGAGGATCGCCAGGTCGTACAGCACGACCCCTTTGTTCACGATCGTCTGTTCCGCCCAGGTCTCGAGGATGTCTTCCAGCAGCTTCGCCTTGGTCGCCTCGGGGAGACCGCCGAACGTTCGGTTCTCCTCGATGAAATTAATGGTGTAGGCGGCGGCGGAGAGCGCCGAGAGCTTGTCCTGAAACTCCCGTTCCAGCCGCTCGCGGTCTACGACCGGAAGCTTCGGGTCCGCGAGCCGGGTCTTGTATTCACGTTCCAGCTCCTCTCGCGCGGTGCTCGACTGAGAGG
Source organism: Thermoanaerobaculia bacterium (assembly GCA_035629865.1). Classification (GTDB taxonomy): domain Bacteria; phylum Acidobacteriota; class Thermoanaerobaculia; order Gp7-AA8; family Gp7-AA8; genus QHVT01. The sequence continues at coordinate 29,595 of DASPHC010000010.1, forward strand.
TGTAGATCGCCGCCTTGAACGTCTCGAAGCTGATGAACTTGTCCACCTGGTTCTCTTCGAAGACGCGCAGCAGCACCGGAGTTCCCGTGATCTCGTTGGAGCTGAATTTCGTGCCGTTCGGATACTCGCCGCGGTCGGCGCCCCGGAACTCCAGCCGGAATCCGACCGTGGTGATCTTCCGCGCAGGAGCGAGGAGGATGGTGACGACGGCGAAGATCGTGTAGAGCACCGCCGCGCCCAGCAGGACGAGCGCAATCGGACCGCGGTAACGCCTGGCCGTCCGGATGATCTCGCGGCCGGGAAGCGCCCCCTCATCCTCATCGCCCCATCGGTCCCGTTCCTGAGTAATCTCGCGCATCGCCCCGTCCTTATACCGCCCCGCCGCCTTCGGATGCGGTAGCCCCGCGATTCTATCAGTTCACTTCCACCCGTCGATTTGCTATAAGGCTGCTGCATCACGAAGTGGCTCTCGAGCGGATCGGCCGGGCTTTGCCTTGTTGATCGCGATCGTTTCGAGCCCATAGGCCATCCGTCGCTGGCTCCGCCCGGCGGCAGCGGGCCCGCTCGCTGGCTGACGAACGGTCGTCTCTGTTCGGCTCACTCGCGTGAGCAGCGATTCGCCGGTGCAGGTATCCAACCTTTAGGAATGCACTCGAATGTTCAATGGCAAATCGATTCTGGTCACGGGCGGTACGGGGAGTTTCGGAAAGCGGTTCATCCGGCGCGTGCTCGCCGAATCCTCGCCCGAAAGGGTGATCGTCTACAGCCGGGATGAGCTCAAGCAATACGAGTTGTCTCAGCTCTTTCCGGAAGCGGAGTTTCCCAGCCTTCGCTACTTCCTCGGCGACGTTCGCGACCGCAACCGTCTTGCGCGCGCCTTGACCGGCGTCGACATCGTCATTCACGCCGCCGCCCTCAAGCACGTCACCGCCGCTGAATACAATCCGTTCGAGTTCGTCAAGACGAACGTGATGGGGGCCGAGAACCTGATCGACACCTGCATCGACGCCGGCGTCGAGAAGGTCGTGGCACTGTCCACGGACAAGGCCTCGAATCCCATCAATCTCTATGGCGCCACCAAGCTCTGTTCCGACAAGTTGTTCGTGGCCGGCAACTCGTACGCGGGGCGGTCCAAGACCAGGTTCTCTGTGGTCCGCTACGGGAATGTGATGGGATCGCGCGGCAGCGTCATCCCGTTTTTTCTTTCCTGCAGGTCGAAAGGGGTCCTTCCGATCACGGACGACCGGATGACCCGCTTCTGGATCACCCTCGACCAGGGGATCGAGCTGGTGATGGCCGCTCTCGAGCAGATGCAGGGGGGCGAGATTTTCGTCCCGAAGATCCCGAGCATGAAAGTGGTCGATCTCGCCGCCGCGCTGGCGCCCGAGTGCCGCCTGGAAATGATCGGCATCCGGCCCGGCGAAAAGCTCCACGAATGCATGATCACCGAGGACGACGCTCCGCATACGCTGGAGCATCCCGGGCACTATGTGGTGCTGCCCGCCATTCACAACTGGTATCTCGATCCCAAACGGCACCAGGGCGGCAAGCCGGTGCCTCCCGGTTTCCGCTATTCCTCGGAGCTCAATACTCAATGGTTGTCGGGCGACGAGTTGATGCAGATTCTGTCGGGCTATGAATTGCGAGGCGCAGAGCTCGTCCGGAAGGACGAAGCCGTGCCGAGCCGCCGCGAGCTTCCCGCCGAGATGAACTGAGGCATTACGAATGTCGGACCGATACCTGGGCTACGGGAGGCAATCTCTCGATCGCGACGATGTAGAAGCGGTGACGAAGGTGCTGGCGTCGGACCACCTCACGCAGGGTCCCGCGGTCGAGCGCTTCGAGCAGGAGCTGGCCGCCTTCGTTGGTGCGGCGCACGCGGTGGCCGTGTCGAACGGTACGGCGGCACTGCATCTGGCCTGTCTTGCGGTCGGACTCGGTCCCGGCGATGCCGCGATCGTTCCCCCCCTCACCTTCGCGGCGACGTCGAACGCGGTGCTGTATTGCGGCGCCACGCCGATCTTCGCGGACGTCGATCCTCGGACTCTCTGTCTCTCGCCCGAATCGGTCGAAGCGGCCCTGCAGCTCGCCCGCGCCGAGGGGCTGCGTCCGCGGCTGCTCATGCCCGTGCACTTCGCGGGACTCCCCGCCAGCATGGACGGCCTGGTGCGCCTGGCCAGGAAACACGATCTCCTGATCCTGGAAGACGCCTGCCACGCCCTCGGGGCCGAATACCGGCTCACTCCGGAGGAACCGTTCCGGCGCGTCGGCAGCGGCCTCGCCGACATCAGCGTCTGGAGCTTCCACCCGGTGAAGCACATCACCACCGGGGAGGGAGGCGCCGTGACGACGAACGATCCGGCCCTGGCGGAGAAAGTGGCTCGTCTGCGCACCCACGGCATCACCAAGGCAACATCGTCGCTCCGCAACCGCGAGCGCGCGTTCGACGCATCGGGCCAGGTCAACCGCTGGTACCACGAGATGCAGACGCTCGGCTTCAACTACCGGCTCCCGGACGTGAACGCCGCGCTCGGGGCGGCGCAGTTGAAACGCATCGACGCATTCGTAGCGCGCCGCCGCGAGATCGCGGCGTTCTATCGCGAGGAACTGGCCGGCGTGCCGGGCATCATGCTCCCGCCGGGAGACGATGAGCTGCGGCGCCACAGCTACCACCTCTTTCCGCTGGCAATCGACTTCGCGGCGCTGAACACGACGCGCGAACGGTTTATGGGCGAGCTGCACGCGCGCGGCATCGGCAGTCAGGTCCACTACATCCCCGTCTACTGGCATCCGTACTATGAAGACGAGGCCTCGCGCTGGCGCCGCCTTCCCTGCCCCGTGGCGGAAGAGACCTACGAGCGCGAGCTGTCGATCCCGATGTTCCCGGCGATGGACGACGACGATTGTCAGCGCGTCGTTCGGGCGCTGCGCGAAGTGGCCGCCGGCGACCAGAGCGGGCCACGATGACCTCCACGTTCCTCGTAAGAGTGGACGGGGGGGGACAGATCGGGGCCGGCCACTTCGTTCGCAGCGGAGCGCTGGCCGAGCAGCTCACGTGCGGCGGCGGAGCGGTGTCGATCTTCACGGTCTTCGACGGCGACTGGAACGCGTTCGGGATCCGGCCGGACGTTCTCGCGCGGCTGCGGCTCTTCCATTCGCCGGCGGAAGCCGACCGAGCATTCCTCGACGCCTTGACGCCCGGTGCCGCCGCAATCATCGACGGCTACTCCGTGTCGGCGGCTCTCTTGGAAGCGGCTCGCGTCCGCGCAGGCCGCGTTGTGTACGTCACCGAGCTTCCGGACGAACAGCGGGGGCGCTTCGCGACCGACGTCCTTTTCCCCGGCGGGGACCTGTACGCCGCCGGCTACCGCGCGAAGTTCTCCGAGGCCATGCGGGGGGCGCGGGTCTGGTCGTCACCGGCCGATCTCCCTTTGCGGGAAATCGTCCGGCAACCTCGGACCGCGGACGTGCAGGATGGACGGGGCTTGGTCGTGACGTTGGGCGGCAGCAGCGCCGGACGGCTGGCACGGCGGCTGATGGCGCACATCGCGGGTCGCATCGCGGACGAAGGAATCACGCTGCTCGCGCCGCATTCCGGCGATGCCGATGCGCTTCCGGCTGCCGGCGGCGAACGGGTGCGCGTCATTTCCGCTCCGCCGATCGAGCGATATCTTTCGGAGCTTGCGGACGCCCGTTATGTACTGACTGCCGCGGGGTCGACGTGCTGGGAGCTGCTGCACCTCCGCCGGCCCTTCTTCCCGATCGTGATCGCCGAAAATCAGCATGAGCTGGCCCGAGGATTGTGCGAGCAGGGCATGGTTGCCTCGTACTTCGACGCATTGGCGCACCCCATCGAGGAGCTCCGGATCGGCCCGGAGGATTTCCGGCGCAATCCTGCATGGCCGATCGAAGGAGCGTCGCCGCTGGTCGCGAGTCTTCTCGCATCATCGAGCGAGGCGGCGGGATGCTGACCTATCTCCGGCCTGCACTCGACGCGCGAGCACCCATGGGAAGCTCCTCTTTCGTCGTCAGACGCGCCGGTGCCGCCGACCGGGACCTCATGCTCGACTGGAGAAATGACCCGGCCGCGGTGGCGCTCTCCGAGACGGGCCGCGCCATCAGCGCGAAGGATCACGAGCGCTGGTTCGCGGCATACCTCGCCGGCGCACCGCCGCTCCGTAGGATCATCTTCATCGGCGAGAAAGAGTGCGAACCGGTGGGTAGCATCCGCTTCGACTGCCCGGTTGACGCTCCGGGCGCCGCGACGATCTCGATCGTGGTTGCTCCGAACCGGCGCGGCGAAGGGATCGGCGCGGCGCTTCTCGAAGAAGGGATGCGGCGATTCGAGGAATGCGCGGCGCCGGGCATCGTGCTATGGAACCGGACCTACGTCGCACGGGTACGCGAGGCAAACACCGCGTCGAGAAGAATCTTCGAACGATGCGGGTTTCTGTCGCAACAGGAGGAGAAATCGTGAGCACCGAGCTGTTCATCATCGCCGAGGCAGGGAGCAACTGGCGCAGCGGCGCATACGCGCGCGACCGCCAGATGGGCCAGGCCCTCATCGAAGGCGCCGCAGAAGCGGGAGCGGACGCGGTGAAGTTTCAGATGTACCGGGCCGCCACCGTCTACGCGCCGAATGCCGGTGCGTACGAGGGTCATTGCGGACAGGACCTCGAAGACATCGGCAAGACCTTCGAGGACCTCGAAATGTCCACGACCCTGCTCGAAGAGTTCAGCCAGCACGCCGCCCGCTGCAACATCGAGTTCATGTGCACCCCGTTCAGCGTCGAAGATCTCGCGGCCGTCGACCCCCACGTCCGGCGGCACAAGATGGCGTCGTACGAGATGCTGCACCTGCGGATCTGGGAAGCGATGATCCGCACCGAGAAACCGGTGATCTTCAGCACCGGCGGCTTCACCCTCGCCGACGTCGACCGGATCCTGGACTGGCTCGTCTCGCAGAACGCCCCGATCGAGCTCTACACCGTGATGCACTGCGTGGCCTCGTATCCGGCGGAGCTCTCTTCGCTCGGACTGGACGTCCTTCGCACGATGAAGGAACGCTTCGGGCGGCGGGGACTGCAGGTCGGCTACTCGGATCATTCGCTCGATCCGGTCGTCGCTCCGGCGGCGGCGGTGGCCCTCGGCGCGACCTGCATCGAGAAGCATTTCACGCTGAACCGGCACCTGCCGGGCCCCGATCATCCGTTCGCGATCGAAGTGCCCGAGCTCGTCCGGATGGTGAAAGCGTGCAGAGAGACGTTCGCGGCGGTGGAAGAGCATGAGGAGAAGGGCACCGGCCCGGCCGAGAAGAAGTTGCAGCGCTTCGCCCACCGCGCGCTGCAGGCCATCCGGGACGTTGCTGCCGGCGACATCCTGCGCGAAGGGGAGAATTTCGCGATCCTGCGGCCCGGCAACAATTCCCAGGGCGCCTCCCCGCTGGAAATCGACCGGATCGAAGGACGGCGGGCCAATGTCTCGATTCCACGCGGCGGCGGCATTCTGACGTCGAACGTGGAGTGAGGGACGCGCATGAGTGAACGCGACGCCCAGTCCGGCCGGCGGCGGACGCTGATCGTAGTCGAGTCACCGCTGCAACTGCTCTGCGCGTACGAGTGGATCCTCGAAACCAGGGCGCCCTACGTCCTGATCGTCCGGCTCATCGGAGCGGCGGGAAGCGACGCTCAACTGAAAGCGATGGCCCGGGAGCTCGACGTGGTGGTGAGCCGGTGGATCTTTCTGCCCCCGCGCGTGAATCTCCGGTACGCACTGGCCGTGATTTCGTTCCTCCCTGCGCTCTTTCGCCCGTACGAGCGGCTGGTGATCGGAAATTACTTCTCGGGGTTTCTGAGGATCGTCGCGAAGCTCACACGCTGCAGGAATGTCATCCTGCTCGACGACGGTGTGGCCACGCTCCTGGCCGGACGAGAGCTTGCGGCCGAGAAATCTCCCCGCTTCTCGGTGTTCACGATCTTCACCCTCGAGCCCGGACATTACCGCTCGTATGTCCGGAACTCGTTTCGCCACCTCATGCGCTCTACCGGCGCGGAGAGCGCCGAGCCGAATGGCGTCTATTTCGTCGGCCAGAAGCTCGTCGACATCGGCGCGCTGCCGCTGGAACGCTACCTCGACGTCGTCCGGCTGTGCGTCCGGGACAATCCGGGGGCGGCCGTCCACTACATCCCCCATCGCGGCGAGAGCGAAGAGGTGATCGCCGCGATCGGTCAGGAGCCGGGGGTCGAGCTGCTGAAAATCGACTGGAACATCGAGTATTACATGGTGCGAAACCGGATCACTCCGGCCAGGATCTACTCTGTGAACTCCACCGCGCTCTATTCGCTGGCCACGATGTTCCCCTCCTGCAACGCCACGGCCTTCGACCCTGCAGGGCTGCGGACGGAGATGTTCGCGCACTATCAGTTGATCCACGACGCGTTCTGCACGCTTCCGAACTTGGTCATTCGCCGGGCATGACGGAGCGTGCCGCATGACCGGACCGGCCTGGCTGACTCCCACACGACTCCGGTCGCTCCTGTTCATGGCCCCGGTGTTCCTCGGCGCGGTGTCGTTCTCGCTCGTCATCGCCTGCTCGCGCTTCTTTTTCGGCAACGTCAACCTCACCCATATCCTCGACCTGCAGAGCTCCACGGCCTTTTTCACGTTTCTCATCCAGGCCGGCCTGCGCGCCGGAATGCGGAAGGAGTACCTGGTCGGAAACGAGCGGGTGGTCCGGCTGATCGAGCAGTACTTCCTCCGGAAGTGGCCTTACTACTCCGTGCCGGCGTCGTTGCTCGTGGTGCTCGTCTTCGGCGGCACGTTCCTGCCGATTCTCTGCACGCTCAACGCCGTCTACTCGCTGATGCTCGGCCTGCGGCTCGTCCAGGTCCGGGTCCCGGCCGCGGCTTACCATTCGGTGAACCTCTTCATCGTCAACACCACGGCGGGCGCGCTCTATCTGTTTTTCCCCGACGCGCCGAAGCTGTACCTCGACTTGGCCGCCGAAGCGTTCGCGCTGACGTGGGGAATCGTGTCGCTGGCCGGTACGGTCCGTGGCCGGCTGAGCCCAAAGCGCGCGGCGAAGACCTTCGTGCTCGTCCTCAGGAGGTATGCCGGCCTGCAGGTGTCGTCGTTCCTGATCGTGCTGCACGGGTATGCGTTCGCCCAGACGATCGTTCTGGCCGGCGGGAAAGACCTGCAACTGGCGGTCTACTACTCCGATGCCGTCATGGCCACCGGTCTGATCATCATGGTGCTTTCCCGGGTGAGTCTCGTGTTCGAGAAGCAGATGGTCGCGAAGGGGCTCATCCGGCGCTACATCCTGATCCTGCACCTGGCATTCGCCGCGGCCGCCGTCCTCTTCGCGGCCGCCACGCGGCGGAACGTGGAGGCCATCGTGCTGGTGGCCCTGTTTTTCCTCTCCCTGCTGGGGAGATACACTACCGGGGTCATCTCCGGATTTCTCGACGAGAGCCACCGCGCCCGGGCCATCCTGTGGATCGGAGCCTTCGCCAGCGTTCCGTTGATCGGATACGCGATGGTCTATGCATACGACTGGGACAAGCAGGTCATCGCCGCAACCGCGGCGTGCAGCCTGTTCCTGCTGTCTTCTCTGTTCGTGACGTTCTTCAAAGCCGAAGGAGCTTACATTGGCGATGCCGAAGCCGATGGTGCCCGGTAGGAGCGTCGGGGTCTACCTGGGACTCGGCGACCTGGTCCTTTCGATCGTGGTGCCGCTGATCGTATTCGGCGCCTGGATCAAGACTGGGCGCGGGATCTACGTCTATCCCGCCATCACGATGGAACTCGTCGCGCTGGTCGTGCTGCTCACGGTCTGGCTCTACCTTCTCTCCCCCTACGTGGCCCGGCTGTTCCTGCCGGTGGCGGGGGTGTTCCTGGCGTTGATGCCGCGGCTGGGGAGGCGGATGTTCGGCCTTTTCGCGCTGGTCTATCTCGGATCGTCCGTGTTGTTCCTGGCCCAGGGCCTCAGCCGCAATCGTTACGACGACGTGCGGGCCTCGGAGAATCTCGGCGCGACGGCGTTCGTGACGGTCCTGTTTGTCTGCAAGACGTTCGTGGCCGCGCAGGTCTTCTATTCGCTGGTCACCGGCCGTGTCCACCCGAGGAGCGGCCCTTACTGGCTGGCGGTGCTCGTGGCCACAGTACTGGCCATCGACGGGCTCGCCCAGACCATGCTGGTCGGGGTGATCTTCTGCTTCGTGATGTTCCGCGGGCCGTTCCGGGCATTTCTGCAGGCGCCGATCTTCCGCAAGCCACTCTCCGTCCTGGCTCTCGGCACCATGGCCGCGTTCTTATGGGTGTGCGGGATTGCGTTCAAGGCGGGCTCTGTCGGGGAGACGGTCGCTTCTCTGCGGGACCGCGAGTTCGTGGAGCATCACATGAGCTGGCTGGTCGACCGCGTCAGCACGCTCTACTTCGCGGCCGGATATGCCGTCAATACGGCCGTGGAAGACCCGTCGATAAACCCGCGCGCCCGCGCGATCGTCGTGAATCAGTTCCGCTTCCGGCTGTGCGTCGTCACGTCGGGCGCCGACTGCGCACGGTTCAAGGACGACTACGGTGCCCTGTCACGGTTCAATTTCATCAACATCCGCACTGGCGACGCAGGCAAGGCCGGAGCGTCGGCAGGCGTCCTCGGCTCGATCGCGTACCTGGTGCCGCTGTACTGGGTGCCGGTAGTGGCCCTGCTCTTCTACGGCGCGGTCGCGGCGGTGATCGACGCCGCGATCGGGAAAGTGCGTTTCCGGCCGACGCTGGCCGCACTGATCGTGTACGGGTATCTGCTGCGGGGCCTGTTCCTCGATCCGGCAGGATTCCTGAATCCCATCTCCCCTCCTTTCATCGGACTGATGTCGTTCATGCTCGCCTCCGCGCAGTTCTATCATCTGCGCGGGAGACGCGCGCCTGCCGCACCGGATGATCCGGCGCGGGTGCGGCCGGCCGTACCGGCTCTCGACGGCGCTTGAGGTGTATCCAAAATGCAGACTACACAGGCAAATCAGCGTAGCGGACCAAGAAATGTGTTTCTGGCCGGCATGGTCGGGGCCGGACTGTTCACACGGCTGGGCCGGAAGAAAGACGATTGGAAAAAACATCTCGCCGAGCTGTCCCGGTTCGGTGTGTCGGTCATGGACAATTTCCTCGATGGGCGCTGGTGCGATGAGCTCATCGAGCGCTTCGACGCCCTCGAATCGATCGCCAAGCCGTATGACAACGACCGGAGGATCTTCGCGATCGAACGGATCAGCAGCGTGCACTTTCACACGTACGCCGATTCGAAGATCCTGAATGAGATCGGAGTTCAATACACCGGAGTGCCGCAGGAGCTCCTCGCCACCATGGCCGCAAAGCTCTACGCCGACCCGAACGCCCTCGGCTCCGGCGGAGGCTGGCACCGCGATTCCTTTCTCCCGCAATACAAAGCCATCTGTTATCTGACGGACGTCACCGCGGACAACGGGCCGTTCGAATACATCCCGGGCTCGCAGAGACTGAAGAACAAGTTCCTTTACGACTTCCGGTCGCGGCTGCGCCGCGGCCCGGTGACGTCGCGGTACGAGCAGGCCGAGATCGACGAATACTGCAGCTTCTTCGACATCACCCCGCGCGTATTCACCGCCCCGCGCGGCACGGTCATCCTCGTCGACAGCAGCGGCCTGCACCGCGGACGCCCCATCAAGGAAGGCATCCGCTACGCCCTGACCAACTATTACAAATCCTCACGCCTCCTCTTCAGCGAACGCGGACGCGACGGCGGCATCTACGGAAACATCGACGAGACGCTGAAGGCGTACGAGGAAATGACAGCGGCACGGCGCTGAGGGAGCGACGAGGGGTCCTCACGCAGAATCGTGCACGCGCCGCTGCACCACGTGCGAGTTGAGTGCGGCCCATTCGGGATGCGCTTCCAGGATCCCGATCAGCTCTTCCCACGGCGCCAGAATGTCCGCGGCCGCGTGGAAGAGATGGCGCACCACGGTCAGATCCTCCGGCGTGTCCACCGTGACGCGCAGATGATAGCGGTCGCGGACGTCCGCCACCCGCGCCTGCGGGTATTTGTCCGGCGCGTCGATGATGTAGGGGGTGATGTGCTCGCGCTCGTACGGGCGAATGCCATGGGTCCAGGCCTCGGACAGCGCGGTACGCGAGAATGCCTCGACGGAAAGGCCGGTCGGAAACGTCGCCGGCGGGAGGTTCGTGCTGGCGTAGCCGGCGCCCTGCGCCTCTTTCGCCGCCAGCACCTTCTCGATCAGCGGCCAGTCCACCAGCGGATTGTCTCCGGTGATGCGGACGATCGTCTCGGCCGGGAACGCACGCGCCACCATCTCGAAGCGGTCGAGGCAGTCGTCCTGCGATCCGCGCAGGACCGTGACCGACTCGCGTTCGCAGACGCGCACGATCGGATCGTCGGCCTGATCGGTCGACGTGGCCACGACGAACGCCGCCGCTCCCGCGGGCGGGGCCACCCTGCGTGCGATCGCGAGGAGCATCGGCACGTTCCCGATCGTGGCCAGCACCTTCCCCGGCAGGCGCGTCGAGGCCATGCGGGCCTGCAGGATCACCAGGACCGGCGTCATAGGTACTGCCCGGCGTCCACCTTCACGATCTGGCCGGTCACGTGCCGGGCGCTGTCGTCACAGAGGAAGAGGACGACGTTGGCCACGTCCTCCGGCTGGCCGAGGCGCTTGATCGCACATTCCTTGATCACAATGTCCCGGATCAACTCCGGCGTATTCGCCTGCGAGGCCGTCTCGATGAAGCCGGGGGCCACGACGTTGACGTTGACGCCATACGCGCCGAGCTCCGCCGCCGCCGTCTTGGCGAGCCCGGTCAGGCCGGCCTTCGCCGCGTTGTAGCCGATCGAACCGATCCGCCCCCGCAGCCCGTTGATCGAGCCGATGAACACCACTTTCCCGTACTTCTGCAGCATGAACTGCGGCGCGGCGGCGCTCAGATAGTTGAACGCCCCTTTCAGCACCACGCTCACGACCGCATCCCAATCCTCTTCCGTGGTCTTCCAGATCGCGCCGGAACGGGAAAACCCGGCATTGCATACGAGATGGTCGAGGCGGCCCGTCCGGGCCACGATCTCCCGGACGACTTCGTGCGCCTTCCCGTAATGGGCGACGTCGGCCTGGATGGCCGTCACGTCCCGGTCGTGCAGTTCCGCCACGAGTGCGTTCGCCGACGCGTCGTCTTTCGAGAAGGTGAACCAGGTGCGTGCGCCGCTCCTGGCGAACTGGCGGACGAGCTCCGCCCCCAGGCCTCGCGACCCGCCGGTGATCAGTGCTGTCTTGTTTTCGAACTGATGCGTCATCGCTCCCCCACCCTCAATTTTCCCGGGTCCAGTGCCGCGGGTCGAGCAGCTTCTCGACCGAGGTGGTGTCGAGCTCGTGGATCCGCTCGATGATCTCGAGAGGGAGCGTTTCCGATTTCCACCAGGCCACGTTCTGTTCGACCTCGGTCTCGCTGGTCATGCCGACCACGATCCCGGCGCTGCCAAGTGCGTCGCGCGCGTAAGCGAGGGCCAGGCCGGGGAGCGATCTACCGCAGCTCTGCGCCAGGCCGCCGGCGACGGCCAGGAAAGGAGCCAGCGGCTGGAGATGGCCCGGGATTTCCCCGGCGTCGAGTGTCAGAAGACCCTGGAGGAAGACGCTTCTCACGTCGATGGCGACCCCCGCCTCCCGGGCACGCTGGAGCGCGCCGGTTCTCCGGAACCGCTGGTCGAGAAGGTTCGCCGGAATCTGCAGCAGGTCATAAAGGCCGGAATCGATGGCCCGGAATGCCTCGCCGGGCGTGTACACCGAGACGCCGTAACGGCCGACGCGGTCGCGGAGCTCTTCGCGCACGACCTGATGCATGGCGATTTCGAGCTCCCGGCTTTGCGGAGAGGAGTGCAGCAGCAGTCCGCGAAGCCGTCGCACGTGCAGGCGCTCCAGCGATTCCTGCAGTGCGTTGCGCCACTCCGCGAGAGTCTGCGGCGCTCTGAGCTTCGTGATCACCTGAAGGGCGGCGCCGTGCTTTCGCGACTCCGCGAATTGCCCGAGGACCTGTTCGCTGGCGCCGTAGGCCGCGGCCGTGTCGAAGCAGGTCACGCCGCGCGAGGCGGCGAACGACAGAAGCTGCAATGCTTCGGAGGTGGTGGGCGCCGAGGGGCGGCGTTCGGCAACACCGTATCGCGCTGTGAGCTGGGCGGTTCCCATGATGAGCTCTGGAGGGGCAATGCCGTTCATCAATCCGTCCGTGGACGCGCGCGCATCCTAGCAGGATGCTTTCATCTGGCCCACGAAAGAGACCGACGAGGAGGCCTCCGGCGGGCCGGCCCGGTCGGTCTCTTTCGTGGGCTGAGTGAATGCGTTCTGCTCAGGCGGCGGATGCGGTCATGGGCCGGTCGCGTCGACGACTTCGCGCAGGACGCCGAGGTATTGGCCGGAGAGCAGATCCCGGTCGAAACGCTTTGCCAGCCGTTGGGCATTACCGCGATTGCGCGCGACGCGCTCGTCGTCGTCGGTCAAAGTGATCATGGCCTGGGCCAGACCCTCGCCGGAATCGGGCGCCACGTTCAGCCCGAGATCCTCGTGCGAGACCAGATCGGCAAGCCACCCGGTCGTGTTCTGGATCACCGGAGTCCCTGCCGCCAGGGAATCGAAGAACTTGTTCGGACTGGCCGCATTCATCACCCCGGACGACTCGAAGGTGATCAGCGAGCCGCGTGCGAGCGCGAGCCAGGGTACGACGTCCTTCTTCGGACGGAGACCCATGGCGACGAGGTTGGGAAATTGCCGCGACGCCTCCTCCACCTGCGCACTCCCGGCACCATCCCCGATGACCACGATGCGAATATCGGTGCGTCCCTGTTCGTGGAGCATCCGCGCCGCCTCGATGATCTTTTCGTGAGCGTTCGTAGGGCCGACGTTTCCCGCATAGACGAAGAATGGCGTGTCCGTACCGACGACGGCTTCGATCTCCGCCCGTTCCGCGGCGAGGACCGGCCGCGACCAGAAGGAAACGTCGCATGCGTTCGGAATGACGGTGACCGGCGTGGCGCTCCGCCTGGTGATCGCGTCCCGCATAGCCGGCGAGAGTGCAATGACGTGCCTGGCGCCCGCATACGCCGCACGCTCGAGCCACCGCGCCAGAAAACGGGGCACGGAGCCCTGCAGGTGTCCCGTTGCAATGGCGGTGTCGGGCCAGAGATCCCTGGTCTCGAAGACGTAAGGCGTCCGTCCGAAAAGATTCTTGAACATCGCCGGAACCGCCATCGTGAGCGGACCCGACGAAGCCACCACGATGTCCGCGTCGGTCAGGAGCAGCATCCCGGTGGCGCGGATCATCAGATTGAGAAACGCAATCAGCCGCTTCGCCTTTTTTTCCTTGTTCGTCAACTCCACCGGCAGGACGCGGACGTGGATCCCCTCGACGACCAGGTCTCCCCCCTCCGGCATGTCGCACTTGTAATACCGGCCGGTGATTACAGTGACGTGGTGGCCTTCACCGGCCCAGCGGCGGCCGAACTCCAGCCAGCGGCTGCTCCAGGCGCCGTCATACCCGCCGAAGTATTGGTACAGGACGACGATTTTCATTTCGCCCTCGAATGAGGGGTGCTCAAAGGCAAGGACCTATCTTATCACCGCACTTACGTACATTAATATAGCTGCGCCTCACTGTGGTCGTGCACTGTAAGCTAAAACGCCAGCCGCAAATACGCCTCCGGCCCCTGAATGGCCTGCTCCAGCGTGCCCCGCAGATCCGATTGCGCCACGTCCACGTCCAGCCGGAAATAGTTGTACGCGGCGCCGATGCCGAGCCAGGGCAGAGGGCGGTACTCCAGCCGTGCACCGGCGTTGACCGCCGTTCCGGTGTAGTCCTCGATGGTCACGCTCGGGAGCATGGAGACGCTTCCTTCGAGGTGAACGCGCGGCGTGACGGCGAGGCGTCCCTGCACGCCGGCGAGCGCCACTGGCACGTCCGTATCGGCGCGTTGCGTCACCGTGACCGACTCGCCGAAGCGCTCGGCGGTGACGCTCGCGTCCATCGCCAGTGCGGCGACGCCGAGAGTGATCCCGAAGCCGTCGCGGTCGGAGCGGCGGGCCCAGTAGGTGTAGGTCAGACTGCGGTAGTCGAGGTCGAACTCGGTCGTCACCAGCGCCTGCGCGCGGTAAACCTCGTCGCGGAACACGATCTCCCGGTCGATCTGCTCGATCCCTTCCCGCGGTGCGGAGAAGAAGCTCGCCGCGAGCTCATGCCGCTCGAACGGACGCCACTGCGCGCTGAAACGCTGCAACGTCCGCGAATCCTCGAGGCCGAGGTCGTTCTCGAAACTGACCACCGTCCCCTGCTCTCCGGCCGTCTCAGGATCGATGCGCGCGGCCGTGTCGAACGAAGAGGCGGACGTACCGCCGGTGATGCTGAAGCGTGGGAAGAGGGACTGGGCGTGAAGGGGGATGGCAAGCAGCAGGATGAGAAGACAGAGGCGTCGCATACTGCAAGTGAGACGCCGGGGGGGATTGAGAATTGAGGATTGAGGATTCCGGAAACCCAATCCTCAATCCTCAATTCTCAATCCTCAATCCGGTCCTACACCGCCACGGGGTGCGGCGGCTTCTTCCCGTGCGACTGCTGCGCGACGAACTGCTCGGCTGCCGCCGTGTGGTGGAAGAGCTCGAGCGTATCCATCTCGTCGTCCGTCACCGGAGTCAGGGCGGTGTCCATGTAGCTCAGCTTCTGCGGGTCGCGCTTCACGCGCATGTAGATCAGGCGAAGGCCGGCGTAGGTGGTGAACCAGCGGCCGAGCTTGGCGATCGACTCGAAGACGTAGCCGGGGTAGAACTTCCAGCGCGGCTCGATCGGGAACCCGGAGCGGCGGTCGCGGCGGAACTTGAAGCGGAAGAAGCCGGCCTCGAGCGGGTGCACCTTCTCGATGTGGATCGAGCCGCCGAACCAGGTCATCAGCAGGATGGCGTTGCTCGCGCTGGCGCGCCTGGCCACCAGCCGGCGCAGCACCGACTCCACGTGCTCCTTCGTGTAGTACGTCTCCCACGCCATCCGGTACGCCCCCTCCCACTCCTCCTTCGACATCTTCGGATGAGCGGTGCAGACGTGGTTGAGGTCGTACTTGTTCATGTCGGGATCGACCGCGACCCCCTTGTTCACCAGCACCTGATGATCTTCCGAGCCGGGGAGCGGCGTCAGGAAGAAGAACTCCAGCAGGTCGACCGGCAGCTCTTTCTTGATGATCTCGATGTCGTGGCGGATCGACTCCGGCGTATCGCCCGGGAAGCCGAGGATGTAGCCGGCGTAGGTGATCACCCGGGCCGACTTCCACGCCAGCAGCATCTTCCGGTACTCGGTGATCTTGTTCTGCCGCTTCTTCGCCCCGACCAGGCTGTCGGGATTGATGTTCTCCAGCCCGATGAAGACCCGGCGGACGCCGGCCCGCGCGCACTTCTCGATGAAGTTCGGGATCTTGTGGCAGAGCGTGTCCACCTGGATGATGAAGTGGATCTTGATCCCGTCCCGCTCCTTGAGCTGGATCAGCCGGTCGAGGATCGCCTCCCACTCCGTGTTGCGGGCGAAGTTGTCGTCGGTGATGAAGAAGCTGTGCAGCCCCTGGGCGACGTTCTCCCGGACGATCTTCTCGATGTCGTCCGGCGAACGGCGGCGCGACTTCCGTCCCTGCACGTTGATGATCGTGCAGAACGAGCACTGGAATGGGCAGCCGCGGCCGGCGTCGAAGCTCGTCACCCCGCCCGCCGTCCGCCACGCGCGCAGCGCGGTGATCAGCGGGATCGGCGTTCCCTCGATGTGAGGGAGGTCGTTCATGTAGTTGTAGAGCGGCTTCAGCGCCTTGGCCTGGGCGTCGCGCAGGACCTCGTCGAGCCGCCCCTCCGCCTCGCCGGCGAAGAGCGAGACGCCCATGGCCCGGGCCTTGTCGAGATCGGCGTCGACCCCCTTCAGCATGCTCAGCACGCCGGAGACATGGAAGCCGCCGACGGCCACCTGGATGCCGCGCTCGCGGAGCGGGCGGGCCAGGTCGAGCGCGCGGGGGAACTGGTTCGACTGCACGCCGACCAGCATCACCATCCCGCTGCCGGCGTCCTCGATCAGTTGGGCCAGCTTCTCCGGACGGATGCGGGTATTGGTCTCGTCGTAGGGGTGAATCTCGAGCTCGACGTCCTCCCCCAGCACCCTGCGCGCCGCGCAGTCGCGGGCCAGGCCGTAGAGGGCGGCCAGCGAATTCGACGGGATGGCCGAGCGGTACCACTGGATGACGTAACCGTCATCGTCGTAGTGCGACGGCTTGACGAGGACCAGGCAGAAACGCTGCCGTGCGTGCGGAATGGTGGCCATGGGGACGAAGCATGATACCGTTCCGGGACGTGAAAAACGACCCGCGTCTCGCAAGGGTCTCCGGAATGTGCATGGCCTTACCCGAGGCCACCTGCGAACGTTCGGGGTCCCACAGAACCTTCAAGGTACGGAACAAAGTCTTTGCGTACCTGCTCGACGACCACCACAACGACGGCCGCCTCGCGGTCTGCTGCAAGACCGAGCTCGGCGAACACGCCGACCTCGCCCGCCGCTATCCTGACAAGTTCTACCTCCCCGCCAACATCGGCAGCAAAGGATGGGTCGCTATCCGCCTCGACCGCCCGAAAGTGGACTGGGACGAGATCCGCGACTTCATCCGCGCCAGCTATAAGCGGGTGGGGCCGAAGACGATGAGCAAGATCGCGTAGGTTCCAGTCCATCGTCCGGCAAAAGCGCCCGAGGCAAAAGCGCCGGAGGCAAAAGCGCCGGAGGCAAAAGCGCCGAAGGATAGACTGGAACGATGCAATTCGAGCAGTCCGAGCGCTCCCGCGACACCCTCCAGCGCGTCCGCACCTTCATCGCCCAACGCATCGCACCCATCGAAGAAGCGTACTTTCGGGAGCTGCGGGCGGAGAACCGTGGCGGCGACTGGACTTCGTGGACGGTGTCTCCGGTGGTCGAGGAACTGAAGGCGGCGGCGCGTGCCGAGGGGTTGTGGAACCTCTTCCTGCCCGGCATCTCCGGGTTGAGCACGTACGAATACGCGCCGCTGGCCGAGGCGATGGGGCACAGCCTGCTGGCGCCGGAGATCTTCAACTGCAACGCGCCTGACACCGGGAACATGGAAGTGCTCTACCACTACGGCAGCGAGGAGCAGAAGGAGCGCTGGCTGCAGCCGCTGCTGGCCGGCGAGATCCGTTCGGTGTTCTGCATGACGGAGCCGGAAGTGGCGTCGAGCGATGCCACGAACATCGACGCCACGATCGCCGAAGAGGGCGACGAGCTGGTGCTGCATGGCCGCAAGTGGTGGTCGACCGGCCTCGGCCATCCGAACGCGAAGCTCGCGATCTTCATGGGGCGCTCGAATCGGGAGAGCGACCGCCACCATCAACACAGCATGGTCCTGGTGCCGCTCGACACGCCGGGCGTGAAGATCGAGCGGATGCTGACCGCGTTCGGCGAGTACGACGAGCCGTACGGCCACGGCGAGGTGTCGTTCGACCACGTGCGCGTGCCGAAGGCGAACCTGATCGCCGGGCTCGGACGCGGTTTCGAGATCGCGCAGGGGCGGCTCGGTCCGGGACGTATCCATCACTGCATGCGCTGCATCGGCGGAACGGAACGGGCGCTGTCGCTGATGATCCGGCGCGGCCTCTCGCGCGTCGCCTTCGGCAAGCCGCTGATCGACCTCGGCGGGAACCGCGAGCGGATCGCCGAGCTGCGCATCGCCATCGACCAGGCCCGGCTCCTGACCCTTTACGCCGCCTCGCGCATCGACGCCGTTGGCGCGCAGGGGGCGATGATGGAGATCTCCGCGATCAAGGTCGTCGCGCCGAACCTGCTGCAGCGCGCGGTCGACGAGGCCATCCAGCTCTTCGGCGGCGCCGGCGTCTCGACCGACCTCCCGCTCACCAGCCTCTTCTCCATCGCCCGCTCGCTCCGCATCGCCGACGGCCCCGACCAGGTGCACCTCGGCGTGATCGCGCGGCTGGAGCTGAAGAAGTACCGCGCATGAACGAAGGTGCCGTCCGTCCCGGCGAAGAGCTCGACGCCACGCGCGTCGATGCCTGGCTGCAGACGCAGATCCCCGATCTGCGCGGCACGCCGCGGGTCACGCAGTACGCGGGGGGCGCGTCGAACTGGACGTATCGCCTGCAGTACGACTCGCAGGACCTGATCCTCCGCCGCCCTCCTGCCGGGACGAAGGCAAAGTCGGCGCACGACATGGGACGCGAGTACCGGCTGCAGAAGGCGCTGAAGCCGGTGTTCCCGTACGTGCCGGAGATGATCGCGCACTGCGCGGACGAGTCGGTGATCGGCGCGGAGTTCTACATCATGGAGCGCCTCGACGGCATCATCCCGCGCAGGAACCTCGGCGTGGAGATGCCGCCAGACGCCGTCCGCCGGCTCTGCACGAACGCGCTCGACGCCCTGGTCGCGCTGCACGGCGTCGACTACGCCGCCGCGGGACTGGAGCATCTCGGCAAGGGCGCCGGCTACACGCGCCGGCAGGTCGAGGGGTGGAGCGACCGCTACTCGAAAGCGCGGACGTGGAACGTGCCGCGCGGGACGAAGGTGATGCGCTGGCTCGCCGCCAACATCCCGTCCGACGAGCGAATCTGCATCACCCACAACGACTTTCGCTTCGACAATCTCGTCCTCGACCGTCAGGACCCGACGCACATCATCGGCATCCTCGACTGGGAGCTGGCCACGCTCGGCGACCCGTGGATGGACCTCGGCAACGCCCTCGCCTACTGGGTCCAGGCCGACGACGACTTCATCTCCCGCTCCACCCGGCGCCAGCCGACCCACACGCCGGGCATGCTCACGCGCAAAGAAGTCGTCGAGTACTACGCCGAAAAAAGCGGCCGCTCCCCGCACCACTGGACCTTCTACGAAGTCTTCGGCCTCTTCCGCCTCTCCGGCATCGCCCAGCAGATCTACTACCGCTACCACCACAAGCAGACCCGCAACCCGGCGTTCCGGAACTTCTGGGTGCTCGTGAACTACCTGCACTGGCGGTGCAGAAGGTTGATGTAGGGCTGGGATGGGACAGATAGGACCTATGGGACTGATGGGACCTATAGGACTGCGGGACTCACCCGCCGTCTCATAGGTCCTATAGGTCCCATAGGTCCCATCTGTCCTATGATGCCCGCGCACCGAAAAGGGGATCCGCCAATGCACGTGTGCCGTACGCAGTTGGGCCGAGGTCTGTTCATTTTCCTGCTTCTGGCCGCTACCTCGCTGCAGGCCCAGCTCACCGTCTACGACGACGCCTTGCAGAACGGGTATCTCGACTACTCGTACGGCGGCGGGGACGACTTCGTCAACCCGGCGCCGGTCCATTCCGGGACGTACTCCATCGCCTTCACCGGCAACAACTTCAACGCCCTCTCCTTCGCCCGCCCGGCGCCGGACGTCAGCAGCGGCGACTACGGCACGATCCGCTTCTGGGTCCACGGCGGCGCGGCGGGCGGACAGCAGTTGCGGATCTACCTGCAACTCGACGACGTCGTCGTCGTGAGCGGTGAGCTCGACAGCTACATCGACGGCGGCGCGATCGTCGCCGGAACCTGGACCGAAGTCACGGTCGACCTGGCCGAGGGCCCGCTGGCGTATGCAGGGTCGTTCGACCGCATCGATCTTCAAAGCGACGCCGGCGGAGCGCAGCCGGTGCTCTACATCGACGACATCGTCCTGCAGCCCGACACTCCCGACCCGGTGGCGACGATGGAGATCGAGCAGAGCGTCACCGTCGCCTCGATGCTCAGCGACCGCTTCACCTGGCGCGACAGCAATGGCGAGCCGCGCGTGGCCGTGCTGGCGCACAACAACGTCGGGGCCGGACCGGGCGGCACGCGCGGCGGCGCGATGCGCGAGTTCCGCTACCAGCTTCCGAATGGCGCCACCCGCATCGCCAGCGTCACCACGTACGGCAACGCCGGCTACGGCGGCTTCGGCTATGTCGTCTCCCATGCGTCGGACCTCACCGGCTGCTCCAACGACTCCCCCCTCGGCGAGGGCATCGCCGGTACCTTCGAGCGCATCTTCGAAGGCCGCCATCACGCCATCTTCCGCTTCCGCCAGAACTACCCGCGGAACTGCTCGTCCCCACCGGACATCGCCCGGAAGATGCCGATCACCATCGACTGGATGTTCTCCACCGGCCATGACCACCCGCTGTGGACGATCACCTGGCACGTCGACGAGACCTTCGCCACCGCGGACAACACCATCGCGCCGGTGAATACGCTCTTCGACGACGCCCGCGCGCCGTACGGAGAATTCAACATCGACGGCGACGGCTTCACCGCCATCGACGGCGTGGCCTGGGGCGACCGGTACAAATTCACCAGCACCACCGCCCCGGTCACGCTCAACAGCGCCTGGACCTGGAACGTCGCCAACAGCGTCCCCTACGTCAAGCTCTGGCTCAACGCCCCTCTCGCCGCGGGCAACAAGAAGGACGCCACCATGGGCCTGGTGCAGACCCAGACCATGACCCAGCAGGACGCCGGCGGCGGCCGCAATCCGAACTACCACGACCTGACTCCGCTGTGGGGTACGACCTCGGCGGACGGCCCCGGCAGCGATAACTACCTGATGCCGTGGCAGGGTGAGTGGCCGTATCAGGCGAACGCCTTCAATCTCGGACCGGCCACGTCGAGCAACAACGCCCGCCTCACCTGGGGCACCCAGTGGGGCTTCCTCGGCCAGTCGAGCTACGTGGTCAACGACGGCGTGGTCGCCAACGCGCCCGGCTATCCCAAAAAGAGCTACTCCACCTACGTGGTCATGGGCACGCACAGCAGCAGCCCGGTCGAGGCGCAGGTCGAGCAGGTCGAGACCATCCAGACCCTCACCCTCAGCGCCACCACCGGCTCGGTCGTCACCAGCGGCCCCGCCGGCGCCGAGCGCGCCGACACCGTCACCTACGACCCGCCCGGCTACAACCACGTCTACGGCGCCCTCGCCTTCGAGGCCGACGGCAATGCCCTCGCCGCCAACATCGCCGTCGGAGCGGGGACGCTCGCGAACCCGCTGCTCATCCTCGGCAACTACACCGGCGGCGATCCCGTCGTGACCCTCGGCGGCATCACCCTGGTCGCCGACGCTGACTACTTCGCCTCCCTCCGCGCGCCTGCCAGCGAGCTGTGGCTCACCCTCAACCGCGACCTCACCGGCGCCGTCAACGCGTTGACGATCGCCGGAGAAGCTCCGCCCGATGCACCTCCTATCCCGGCCGGCCTGATTGCCGCCGCCACCACCACGACCCAGGTCGACCTCAACTGGACTGCCTCCGCCGGAGCCGATTCCTACGAGATCGACCGCCGCGGTCCCGGCGAAGCCTTCGCCCTCCTCGGCACCTCCGTCGCCAATTCCTACAGCGACCCCACCGCCATCGCCGGTACGTCCTACCTCTACCAGGTCCGCGCCGTAAACGGCGCCGGCACTTCCGGCAACAGCACCCCCGACCTCGCCACCACGGTGATCTTCACCGACACCCTCGTCACGGGGTTGAAGGTCAAGGCCGTCCACCTCTCCCAACTCCGCACCGCAGCGAATGCCGTCCGTCTGCTGGCGGATCTCGGAGCCGCCGCCTTCACCGACGTCCCCGGCCCCACGATCCGCATCAAGATCCTCCACGTCACCGAGCTGCGCACCGCAATCAACGCCGCCCGGACCGCCTTAGGCCTGACAACCCCCGCGTTCACGGACGCGACCCTGACGGGTGTGAAAGTGAAGCGGGTGCACTTCCAGGAGATGCGAGACCGAGTGCACTGAGCCAATTGTGCCCCCATGCACGACACCCTTCCGGAGAAGGCCCGGCCGGATGACCGGGTAGCCGCGGTCCCTCGCGGGGTGTCCCGGGCATCCCGGCCAGGTTGGTGAGCGTACCTGCTCGGGTATGTCAACGGACCTACTTGGGGATGGCAGGGTACTTACTCAGGAAGGGCAAGGTACGTACTCGAGAAGGGCAAGGTACTCACTCCGGGATGGGGGCGTACTCACTCCGGGAGGGCGGCGTACAACTCCGGGGTGGCGGCGTACTCACTCCGACATGGCGACGTACTTACTTCGGGATGGCGGCGTGCTTACTCCGGCATGGCGGCGTACTTACTCCAGTATGGCGGCGTACTACTCCGGCATGGCGGCGTACTCACTCCGGGATGGAGCGTGCCCACTTCCTGCTGTCAGTGAACCCACTCCTTGATGGCAGTGTGCCTACTCCGCGATGGCAGCGCGTCCACACTCCAGTCCTCCCAAGAGCGGCCCGCGAAGACGCGGGCGGACCGGCCCACGAGGACGTGGGCGGTCCGGGGGGACGGTCGGACTGGCCGACCGGACCGCCCACGTCTGCGTGGGCCGGTCCGCCCGCGTCCTCGTGGGCCGGTCTGGGGAGGACGGACCTACTTGCATCGCCGGGCGATCGCCGCGGCGGCTTGCGCATGCGGGTACAACTCATGCGCGGCACGCGCGTGCTGACAGCGTTGATTGCGCTTCGCCACTCGCGCCAGCCGCAGGCGGACACGGTAGTTGCCGGGGTCGAGGGTGGCGGCTCTCGCGAGCTGCTGCCGGTCTCGTAGAGCTGCATCGCTGCGAGCTGCGCACCGCTGCGGAGGACGCCGAGGAGGGAGATCAGCAGGACGGCGACGACCATCAACGGCGCGATTGTCGGGGCGGGAGTCTCCACCTCGGGCTCGGGCAAAGCCACGGGTCCGCTCAGCCCGCCGAGTGCCGTCCACACGAGAAACGCCGGAATGGGAAGCAGGAGCATGGCGTCGAACAAGCCGGTCACTCCGGCGCCGGCGACGGTGCCGAGCAACGCCACGCCGGCGAGATCCTTCTGCCGCCAGCCGTCGAGCGCGAGCAGCAGGAAGACGGCGGCCAGCAGGCCGGCGGCGAGGAACCCTCGCTCGGAGACGTACGCCACCCAGTCGCTGCTCGGCCAGGGGTTGAAGGTCATCCCCGGCTCCGAGTCGTTCATCGACGGATCGTTGCGCGCGGCGTGGCCGGGGTATTCGACGGCCCAGTTCCCCGGGCCGGCGCCGAAGAGCGGATCGCGCAGCGCCATCTGCAGCGACTGCCGGTATTGGATGAGCCGTCCCCGTCCGCTGCCGCCTTCGTAGTCGGCGACGCGCTGGACGGTGGCGAGGTACGGGTTGTCGTCGCGCCAGCGGAGGGTGTTGGGGAGGAGCAGCGCGGCCGCGATGCCGCCTCCGGTGAAGAGCACGAGGAAGAGGCGCCGCCGCCAGGTGATGCGCAGAAGCGAGGCGCGCAGGATGGCGGCGAGGGTCACCAGCACGACCGCGGCGAAGGCCAGCCAGGCGGCGCGGGAGCGCGTGAGGACGAGCGTCGCGGTGACGATGGCGATGCCGGCTGAGCTCATCCACAGTCCCGCGAATCCGCGGGCGGTGAAGGCGGCGTACAGCAGCAGCGGCAGTCCGAAGGCGGCGGCGTGGGCGACGAAGTTGCGGTTGCCGAGGGTCCCGCCGGGGGCGCGATTCTCGGAGAAGAGCGTGGTCTCGACGCCATAGGTCTGCAGGAGCGACGTCGCGGCGATGAGAACGACCGCGAGCGCGAGCGCGCCGAGAGCGGGCGGGCCAGGCCGTGCTCCCGGAGCGACCGGGCAATCCAGAAGAGCACCACGCCGGAAGCGCTGATGGCCAAGCCGCGCAGGCCGAGCCAGCGGTTCTGCGCGAGCACCGCCGAGGCGGTGCTCAGCAGGAGAAAGCCGAGGAGGAAGAGATCGAGGCGCGTGCGGCGGATGCGGCGCAGCGCGAACGCCCCGGCAAGCAGCGCGGCCGCGTGCAGGACGAGCTCCTTCGGGACGAAGAAGCGGTCGAGCTCGAACGCGAAGAACGTCGTGACGGCAAGCACGACCGCTACCGCGCCGGTCTGAAGTACACGCAATGCGAACCGCATCGATGTTTCTTTTTCTCCCTCTTTCCTGGTCGTCGATCGAACGATGAAGCGGTGCATCGCTTGCACTGGGCGTAAGGGCCCGAGGAGGAATTATTACGATGAGAGCAATGACTTACAGAGGGCCATGGCGCGTTCGGGTCGAAGACAAGCCGATGCCGCGCATCGAGCATCCGAACGACGCCATCGTCCGCGTCACCCGCGCCGCCATCTGCGGCTCGGACATCCATCTCTATCACGGACTGGTCCCCGACACCCGCGTCGGCCAGACCTTTGGCCACGAGTTCACCGGCATCGTCGAAGAGGTCGGTGCCAACGTCGACAATCTCAAGCCCGGCGACCATGTCCTGGTCCCGTTCAACATCAGTTGCGGCACCTGTTTCTGGTGCTCGCGCGATCTGTTCAGCAACTGCCACAACACCAACCCGAACGCGACCGCGGCCGGCGGCATCTTCGGCTATTCGCACACCACCGGCGGCTACGACGGCGGCCAGGCCCAGTACGTGCGCGTGCCGTTCGCCAACGTCGGCCCGGCCATCATCCCCGAGGGGATCCATGAAGAGGATGCGCTGATGCTGACCGACGCCTGCCCCACCGGCTACCAGGCCGCGGAGATGGGCGACATCAAGGAAGGCGACACGGTGGTGGTCTTCGGCGCCGGCCCGGTCGGCCTCTTCGCCGCCAAGTCGGCGTGGCTGATGGGCGCCGGACGCGTCATCGTGACCGACCATCTCGATTACCGTCTCGAGTTCGCCCGCAACTGGGCGGGCGTCGAGACGTTCAACTTCGCGCACGTCGGCGACGTCGTGCAGTACCTGAAGAAGACCACCGACTGGCTCGGCGCCGACGTCTGCATCGACGCGGTCGGCTGCGACGCCGCCGGCAGCCCGCTGCATACCTTCACCGGTCTGAAGTTGAAGCTGCAGGCCGGCTCCGCGATTGCGGTCGAGTGGGCGATCAACTCGGTCCGCAAGGCCGGGACGGTCTCGATCGTCGGCGTGTACGGACCGACGTACAACCTGGTGCCGATCGGCAACGTGGTGAACAAGGGGCTGACCATCCGCGCGAATCAATGCTCGGTGAAGCGGCACCTGCCGCGTCTCTTCGAGCACGTGCTGGCGGGGCGGCTCGACCCGAAGGCCGTGATCACCCACCGCTTCCCGCTGGAGGAGATCTCGGAGGGGTACCGCATCTTCACCAGCAAGCTCGACGAGTGCATCAAGCCCATCGTCATCCCGAACGCGGCGTAAGGAGGAACCATGCCGACCACGACGAACAAAGACGAGCACCTCATCCAACCGCCGCAGCCGGGCCGGAACATGCACGGCTGGGGCGCCGACCTCAGTCCCGCCGACCGGCCCGCGGTCCCGAAGGAGAAGCCGTCGACCGTCACCACCCCGCGCGGCGTGATGCCGACGCGGCAGGTCCCGACGATGCGCATCCACAAGTCGACGGAGCATCCCGACCTCCCGCCGGTCTTCGGGACGAGCTGTCCGCCCCGCGGCTTGAGCGGCAAGCTGCGCGACGTGGCCTATACGTTCAGCGAAGGGCAGATGACCCACTGGCTGACGCTGATGCTGGCCGACCGCGTCGACGTGGTGGAGGGGCTGATCGAGGACCTCCGGCACGGCAAGGTGCCGAACCTCATCCGCGAGCGCGGCACGGACGCCGTCCTCACCCACGAATCCGAGGACCGCTTTCTGAAGCAGAAGACGGTGATCTACACGGCCGCGACGATCGGGGTGGTGGCGGTGGCGCTGGTGGCGCTGCAACAGAGGCGCCGCCGGTAACATCCTCGGTCATCCTGAGCCGCAGAGATCTCCGGGATCTCTGCGGCTCTCAGGATGACATCGTTTCTCGACGGCCTTCCGCACCGCGTCCGCCTCCCGTTCCGGTATCCTGCGCTCACCAAACCGGTCCCCTTAGGCAGGAGGAGCGCTGATGCGCCGTGTTCTCGTCGCGCTATCCCTATCGTTGGTTTTCTCCGTTTCGCTTGCCGCCGCGACGTTCACCGTCGACGAAGTCGGCGACGACGGCGACAACAATCTCGCGGACAACGTCTGCGCCGCCACGTCAGACAACGTCTGTACGCTCCGCGCGGCCATCGAGCAGGCCAACGCCACCGCGGGCGCCGATACGATCGACTTCAACGTCACCGGTACGATCACCCTCGCCACCGCCTACGAATCGCTCGTCGAAGAGACGGACATCGACGCGACCGGCGCCCCGGGACCGGTGATCGTCGACGGTGCGGGAAGCGTCGCGGTCGGGTTCGACTTCGACGACGGCACGGACGGCTCGCTCATCGCCGGCCTGGAGATCTCCGGCTTCACCACCGCGGCGATCCACATCGACGGCGACAGCGTGACGGTCCGGAGCTGCGCGATCGGTCCGATCAGCGGCGGCACGCCCAATGAGGACGGCATCGTCATCGCCCCCACCGCCTCCGGTGTGCTGATCGGCGGGGGCGGCGGCAGGAACGTGATCTCCGGCAACGACGGCATCGGGCTCGTGATCGAGGGTGACGACAACGACGTCGTCGCCAACTACATCGGCACCGACGCCGCGGGGACGGCCGCGCTGCCGAACGACGCCGGCATCCTGCTGACCGCGACGGCCGACGGAAACGAGATCGGCTCCTTTTTGCCCGACAACGCCAACGTGATCTCGGGCAACGGCTTCGACGGCATCGCGGTCGACGAGGCGACGAACACGACCATCTTCGGGAACCTGATCGGTCTCGACTCCACCGCCGGCGCCGCACTCGGCAACGGCCTGGACGGCGTCGGTCTCTACGGCGCGGCCGGCACGATCGTCGGCGTCTCCGACGGAGGGAACACGATCTCCGGCAACGGCTTCGACGGCATTTACTCCGAGGACGCCACCGGGACGATCGTCGAAGGCAACATCATCGGGCTCGATCGCAACGAGACGGCGGCCGTCCCGAACCTCCAGCACGGGATCAACATCGACAGCGGCGACATGACCATCGGCTCGACGGTGGGCCGCAACATCATCTCCGGCAACGCCCAGATCGGGATCCTGGTCGGCACGCTCGACCCCGTCACCATCATCGGCAACATCATCGGACTCGATTCGAGCGACAACATCGCCGGGAACGACGTTTTCGGCATCGGCGTCGAAGGCGGCCCCTCCGACGTCACGATCGGCGGCACAAACGAAGGCGAGGGGAACACCATCTCCGGCAACGGCTTCGCCGGGATCAGCATCTTCTTCAGCTCCGGCGTGCGGATCTACGGCAACACCGTCGGCCTGACCTTCGACCGCACCGATACCCGCGGCAACGGCGGCTACGGCATCGAGATGCTGCTGTCCGACGACATCACCATCGGCAGCGCCGGCGGCGGGATGAACGTCATCTCCGGCAACAGCGCCAGCGGCATCGACCACGTCTCGACGACCGGCGTGACCATCACCGGCAACCGGATCGGCACGGACGGCACCGGCATGACCGCGCTCGGCAACCTGGAAGCGGGTGTGGAGATCTGCGACGCGACGTCCGGCGTGGCGGTCTCCGACAACCTGATCTCCGGCAACGCGCTGTGGGGCGTCTGGCTGATGAGCGACGCCACCGGGAACACGATCTCGAACAACGTCATCGGCCTCAACGCCGACCAGAGCGCTGCCCTGGCGAACGGCAATGCCGGGGTGTTGTTCACCGACACCGCCGAAGGCAACACGATCGGCCCTGACAACGTGATCTCCGGCAACGCCCGCGCCGGCGTCGCGGCTATCGACACGGCGGTCGACAATGCGATCGAGGGCAACTCGATCTTCGACAACGGGGAGCTGGGCATCGATCTCGGCGGCGATTTCCAGGTTCCCGGCGACGGGGTGACGCCGAACGACGACGACGACACCGATACGGGCCCGAACGGTCTGCAGAATTTCCCGGTCCTCGCCGCGGCGATGTTCAACGGCTCCAACACGTCGATCCAGGGGACGCTCAACAGCACTCCCGACACGACGTTCACCGTCCACTTCTACGAGAACAGCGTCGCCGACCCGAGCGGCTTCGGCGAGGGGCAGACCTACCTCGGCTCGAGACTGGCCATCACCAACTCGGACGGCGACGCGGCCTTCATCTTCAACGGCCCGGCCACCACGCTCGGGAACGTGATCACGGCCACCGCCACGGGTCCGGACGACGGCACCTCCGAGTTCTCGGGTCCGGTGACCGTGGAGACCGCGCCGGTCGTGCAGCTCAGCAGCGCGACGTACACGGAGGCCGAGAATGCCGGCTTCGTCACCATCACGGTGACGCGCACGGGCGACCTCTCTGCCACGACGAACGTCGGCTTCGACACCACGGACGGCGCCGCCCTCGCCGGCAGCGACTACAACGCCACCACCGGCAGTGTCACGTTCGAGCCGGGCGAGGACACGGCCACGTTCAATGTCCCGATCACGAACGACCCGACGGACGAGCCAGCGGAGGATTTCGACGTCGCGCTCTCCAATCCGAACGGGGCTTCGATCGGCGCGCCGTCGACCGCCACGGTCACGATCACCGACGACGACGACCCGCCGCAGATCTCGGTCGACAACGTCACGCTGGACGAAGGGGACGCGGGGACGACCGCGTTCGGCTTCACGGTCTCGCTCTCCGCGGTCAGCTCCTTCACGGTCACGGTGGACGTGGAGACCGCGGACGACAGCGCGGTGGAGCCGGGCGACTACGCGGCGGTGACGACGACGACGTTGACCTTCGATCCGGGCGAGACGACGCAGCCGGTGACGGTGAACGTCAACGGCGACACGACGTTCGAGGGCGACGAGCAGTTCTTCGTCAACCTGAGCAACGAGTCGAACGCGTCGATCCTCGCCGGCCAGGGGATCGGCACGATCACCGACGACGACGGCCCGCCGCTCATCTCGATCGACAACGTGACGCGCGAAGAAGGGAACGCCGGCACGACCGCGTTGAACTTCAGCGTCTCGCTTTCGCACCCGAGCGATGCGCCGGTGACGGCCGACTACGAGACCGCCGACGGCACGGCGGTGGCCGGGACCGACTACACGGCGGTCCCGACGACCACGCTGACCTTCGATCCGGGCGAGACCCTGCTGCAAGTGACGGTGAATGCGAACGGCGACCTGACGTTCGAGGGGGACGACACGTTCACGGTCGAGCTCAGCGACGCCTCGGGCGGCACGATCGACGCGGGGAAAGGCGGCACCGGGACGATCGCGAATGACGATACGCTTCCGGAGATCTCGATCGACGACGTGACGCTCGGCGAGGGAGACGCCGGCATCACCGCATTCGTCTTCACAGTGTCGCTCTCGAACGCGAGCGACAGCACGGTCACGGTGAACGCCGCCACGGCGAACGTCACGGCCGCCGCGGGCAGCGACTACACGGCCGTCGCGGCCACGCCGGTGACGTTCGACCCGGGCGAGACCTCGCAGCAGTTCACGGTCGACGTGAGCGGCGACACCACGTTCGAGGCGACGGAGACGTTCTTCGTGAATCTCGCCGGCGAGTCGGGCGCGACGGTCGACGACAACCAGGGCCTCGGCACGATCACCAACGACGATGCCCAGCCGGAGATCTCCATCGATGACGTGACGCTGAACGAAGGGGACGCCGGCACGACCGCGTTCGTCTTCACGGTGTCGCTCTCGAATGCGAGCGACGCGGCGATCACGGTGGACGCCGCCACGGCGGACGACAGCGCGATCGCGGGCAGCGACTACACCGCCGTCGCCACGACCACGCTGACGTTCGATCCGGGAGAGACCTCGCAACAGTTCACGGTGAACGTCAGCGGCGACACGACCTTCGAGAGCGATGAGACGTTCTTCGTCGACCTGAGCGCTCCCTCCGGAGCGACGATCGAAGACGATCAGGGCCTCGGCACGATCGCGGATGACGACGGCCAGCCGTCGATCTCGATCGACAACGTGGCCCTGAACGAGGGCGACGCCGGGACCACCCCGTTCCTTTTCACGGTCTCGCTCTCGCACGCCAGCGATACGGCCATCACGGTCGATGCCGCCACCTCGGACGGCAGCGCAAACGCCGGCAGCGACTACGCCGCCGTCGCCACGACCACGCTCACCTTCGACCCCGGCGAGACGTCGCAGCAGTTCACGGTGAACGTCAGCGGCGACACGACGGCCGAAGGGGGCGAGAACTTCTTCGTCGACCTCACGAGCCCGTCCGGCGCCACCATCGCCGACGACCAGGGCGCCGGCATCATCGCGGACGACGACGCTGCGCTGTCGCTCACGATCGACGACGTGACGCTCGACGAAGGCAATGCCGGAACCACCTCCTTCGTCTTCACGGTCACGCTCTCGACCGACAGCAACGCGACCGTGACGGTGGATGCCGAGACCTCGACCGGCACCGCCACCGACGGCAGCGACTACACCGCCGTCGCCACGACCACGCTCACCTTCGATCCCGGCGAGACCTCGCAGCAGTTCACCGTCAACGTAAGCGGCGACACGACGTTCGAAGGAGACGAGACGTTCTTCGTCGACCTCACCAACCCGTCCGGCGCGACCGTCGCCGACGACCAGGGCACCGGCACCATCACCAACGACGACGGCCAGCCGGCGATCTCGATCGACGACGTCACGCTGGACGAAGGCGATGCCGGGACGACCGCGTTCGTCTTCACGGTCTCGCTCTCGAACGCCAGCGACTCGACCATCACCGTCGATGCCGCGACCTCGACCGGTACCGCCACCGCCGGCGACGACTACGCCGCCG
Organism: Thermoanaerobaculia bacterium; assembly: GCA_035629865.1. Lineage (GTDB taxonomy): Bacteria > Acidobacteriota > Thermoanaerobaculia > Gp7-AA8 > Gp7-AA8 > QHVT01. The sequence continues at coordinate 60,322 of DASPHC010000010.1, forward strand.
TCGCGACGACCACCCTCACCTTCGATCCCGGAGAGACCTCACAGCAGTTCACGGTCAACGTCAGCGGCGACACCACGCTGGAAGGCGATGAGACGTTCTTCGTCGACCTGAGCGGCGAGTCGGGTGCGACGCTGTCGGAGACTCAGGGCACCGGCACGATCACCAACGACGACGGCCTGCCGGAGATCTCCATCGACGACGTCACGCTGAACGAAGGGGACGCCGGCACGACGGCCTTCATCTTCACGGTCACGCTCTCCAACGCCAGCGACTCGACCGTGACGGTGGATGCCGAGACCTCGACCGGCACCGCCACCGCCGGCAGCGACTACGCCGCCGTCGCGACCACCACCCTCACCTTCGATCCGGGCGAAACCTCGCAGCAGTTCACGGTCAACGTCAGCGGCGACACCACACTGGAAGGCGATGAGACGTTCTTCGCCGACCTGAGCGGCGCTTCCGGTGCGTCGATCGGCGACGACCAGGGTCTCGGCACGATCACCAACGACGACACGCAACCCGAAATCTCCATCGACGACGTGACCCTCGCCGAAGGGGACGCCGGGACGACTGCGTTCATCTTCACGGTCTCGCTCTCCAACGCCAGCGACTCGACCATCACCGTCGATGCCGCGACGGCGAACGGCAGCGCGACCGCCGGCAGCGACTACGCCGCTGTCGCGACCACCACGCTCACCTTCGATCCGGGCGAGACCTCGCAGCAGTTCACGGTCAACGTCAGCGGCGACACCACGCTGGAGGGGACGGAGACCTTCTTCGTCGACCTCGGCAACCCGTCCGGGGCGACGATCGCAGACGACCAGGGCACCGGCACCATCACCGAAGACGACGGCGTGCCTTCGATCTCCATCGACGACGTCACCCTGAACGAAGGCGACGCCGGGACCACCGCCTTCGTCTTCACGGTCTCGCTCTCGAACGACAGCGACTCGACCATCACCGTCGATGCGGCGACTTCGAACGGCAGCGCGACCGCCGGCAGCGACTACGCCGCCGTCGCGACAACCACGCTCACCTTCGATCCGGGCGAGACCTCGCAGCAGTTCACGGTCAACGTCAGCGGCGATACCACGCTGGAGGGAGCGGAGACCTTCTTCGTCGACCTCGGCAACCCGTCCGGGGCGACGATCGCAGACGATCAGGGCACTGGCACGATCGCGGAAGACGACGGCGTGCCTTCGATCTCCATCGACGGCGTCACCCTGAACGAAGGCGACACCGGGACGACCGCGTTCGTCTTCACGGTCTCGCTCTCCAACGACAGCGACTCGACCATCACCGTCGATGCCGCGACCTCGAACGGCACCGCCATCGCCGGCAGCGACTACACCGCCGTCGCGACGACCACGCTCACCTTCGATCCGGGCGAGACCTCGCAGCAGTTCACGGTCGACGTCAGCGGCGACACCACGCTCGAAGGTGATGAGACTTTCTTCGTCGATCTCGGCAACCCGTCCGGGGCGACGATCGCAGACGATCAGGGCACCGGCACGATCGCCGAAGACGACGGTCCGCCGTCGATCACCATCGACGATGTGACGCTGAGCGAGGGGGACACCGGGACGACCGCCTTCGTCTTCACGGTCTCGCTCTCGAACGACAGCGACTCCCCCATCACGGTCGATGCCGCGACTTCGAACGGCACCGCCACCGCCGGCAGCGACTACGCCGCCGTCGCGACGACCACGCTCATCTTCGATCCGGGCGAGACCTCGCAGCAGTTCACCGTCAACGTCAGCGGCGACACCACGCTCGAAGGCGCTGAGACGTTCTTCGTCGATCTCAGCAACTCGTCCGGCCCACCGATCTCGGACGATCAGGGCCTCGGCACCATCTCCGAGGACGACGGCGTGCCCTCGATCTCCATCGACGACGTCACCCTGAACGAAGGCGACGCCGGTACCACCGCCTTCATCTTCACCGTCTCGCTCTCCAACGCCAGCGACTCCCCCATCACGGTCGACTACTCCACGGCCGACGGCACAGCACTTGCCGGCAGCGACTACGCCGCCGCCGCAACCACGACCCTCACCTTCGATCCGGGCGAGACCTCGCAGCAGGTGACGGTGAACGTGAGCGGCGACACCACGCAGGAAGGGGCCGAGACGTTCTTCGTCAATCTCGTCAATGCCTCCGGTGCCACGATCGGCGACGACCAGGGCCTCGGCACCATCTCCGAGGACGACGGTCCGCCGTCGATCTCCATCGACGACGTCACCCTGAACGAAGGCGACGCCGGTACGACCGCCTTCGTCTTCACGGTCTCGCTCTCGAACGACAGCGACTCCCCCGTTACGGTCGACGCCGCAACCTCGAACGGCACCGCCACCGCCGGCAGCGACTACGCCGCTGTCGCGACGACCACGCTCACCTTCGATCCGGGCGAGACCTCGCAGCAGTTCACCGTCAACGTCAGCGGCGACACCACGCTGGAAGGGACGGAGACCTTCTTCGTCGATCTCAGCAACTCGTCCGGCCCACCGATCTCGGACGACCAGGGCCTCGGCACCATCACCGAAGACGACGGCGTGCCCTCGATCTCCATCGACGATGTCACCCTGAACGAAGGCGACGCCGGGACCACCTCCTTCGTCTTCACGGTCTCGCTCTCGAACGACAGCGACTCCCCCATCACGGTCGATGCCGCGACTTCGAACGGCACCGCCATCGCCGGCAGCGACTACACCGCTGTCGCGACGACTACGCTCACGTTCGATCCGGGCGAGACTTCGCAGCAGTTCACCGTCGACGTCACCGGCGACGCCGTCACGGAAGGCGACGAAACGTTCTTCGTCAACCTGACCAACCCGCAGAACGCTGCGATCGGCAACGCGCAGGGCACCGGCACGATCGTCGATGGCGACGGCGCCCCCTCGATCATCATCAGCGACGTGACGGAAGTCGAAGGGGACGCCGGCACGACGGCGTTCGTCTTCACCGTCACCCTCTCCAACGAAAGCGCCTCCGAGGTGCTCGTCGACTACGCGACGGCCGACATGACCGCCGCGGCGGGCGCCGACTACATCGCAGAGGCGACGGCGACGCTGCCGTTCGCTCCGGGAACGACGGTCCAGACCATCCAGGTCGACGTCCTCGGCGACACGGACATCGAGGGCGACGAGGTCTTCCTGGTCCGGCTTTCCAACGCGCAAAACGCCACCATCGCGGACGACGAAGGGAGTGGCACGATCGACGACGACGACGTCCTCGGCTCGGCCAACCTGGTCCTCAGCAAGACCGCGCCGTCCGGAACGTTCGTCCCCGGCCAGCAGCTCACGTTCACGCTGAGCGTCCGCAACGACGGCCCCGACGCGGCGACGAACGCGACGGTCACCGACACGCTGCCGGCCAACACCACCTATGTCTCCGCGACCTCCGCGACCGCGTCGTGCAGCGGCACGGCGGTCGTGGTGTGCACGATCGCCACACTCGCCAACGGCGCAACGGCGACGATCTCGTTGGTCGTGAATACCAGCGGCACAGACGACATCACCAACACCGCCACCGTGGCCGCCGCCGAGGACGACGCAAACGTTGCGAACAACACGGCCTCCGTCACACTCGCCGCTGCCCCGGGCGCGCCGGGAGCGGCGATTCCGACGGCGTCGGAATGGGGACTGCTGCTGCTGGCAATGGGATTGGCAGTTGCGGCAGCGATGCGGGCAAGAGGATAGGAACCAGCCGCGCCGG
>DASPHC010000011.1:0-76701 GCA_035629865.1 Thermoanaerobaculia bacterium
CAAGCTTCATAACGGCCTCCTTCATCGTGACAGGCATCACCATCGGCCTTGACAGCCACCTCTATCGACGATGATGGTCCGATCTGTTGTCGTTCCTAACGACGTCCTTCAGGCTCACACCGATGTCCTTCATCGTCGATAGCCACCTCCTTCGCCCTTGATGGTCATCTCCATCGACCTTGATAGCCACCTCTATCAACGTGATAGCCACCTCTATCAACCGTGATAGCCGCCTCTATCAACCGTCGCTCGTCGATCTGTCACCGTTGCGGGACAAACCCTCCTTCCCGCCGGCCTTCGGGTAGCCGGGATTGCCGGGCTCCCTGGTTGCCGCCATTCGCTCTTCACGCCGCTTACAATGTGTCCCCTGTGACGGAAGCCGGCGCGCAGGATCGTGAGGGGAGGCGGCAGAGACTCATCACCCTGGCGATCGTGGCGCTCGTCCCGACCATCCTCTTTGCCGATGTGCTGCTCGGGCTGGCGAGTCTCCACGTTCGCGACGTCTCGTTCTATCACTACCCGCATCAGAAGATGCTGCGCGATATCGTTCTCGGCGGGGAGTTCCCTTATTGGAATCCGTACATGTCCGCGGGGCAGCCGGTGGCCGCGAATCCGGCGTACCAGACGTTCTATCCGCTGACGTGGCTGATCCTCCTGCCGGATTACCACACCGGGTTTCATCTTCTGGCCATCCTTCACCTCTACATCGCCGCGTTCGCGATGTACGCGCTGCTGCGGTCGATGGAGCTCGGCCGGCCGGCGGCCGCGTTCGGCGCGGTCTGTTTCGGCGCCGGCGGGCTGGCGGTGTCGCTGCTGAACCTCTTCCCGTTCCTCTTCAGCATGGCCTGGCTGCCGCTGACGTGTCTCTTCATACGGCGCTTTCTGCTGCACCGCACGCCGCGCGATTTCGCGTTCGCCGCGCTTTTCCTCGGGCTGCAGCTCCTGACCGGCGAGCCGGTGACGGCGGTGCAGACCGGGCTCCTGCTCGGCTTCTACGCCCTCTATCGCGTTCTTCGCGACGGCGGCGGGTGGACGGGGGCCGCGAAGTCGATCGGCGCCATCGCCCTGCTCGGACTGGTCGCGCTCCTCCTCTCCGCGGTCCAGACGCTCCCCGCCGTCGACCACCTCGGCGACTCCACGCGGGGGCAGGGCATGGCCTTCAAGGACGTGAGCGAGTGGAGCACTCCCTTCTTCCGCTTCGCTGAGGTCGTCTATCCGAACGTCATGGGACGGGGCGACGCCGAGGGGTGGCCGGTGTACTGGGGCGCGCGCCTCTACCCGCGCCGGGGGACGGCGTTCTTCTTCAGCCTCTACTCCGGCCTGGCCGTGGCGGTGCTCTGCCTGGCCGGCGTGCTGGGGCGGGTGCGCGGACGATGGCTGTTCGTCACCATCGCGTCCTTCTCCGCGCTGGTCGCCTCGGGCGACCAGACGCCGCTGCTGGACATCCTCTACGGCGCCGGGATCGCGGCGCTGGCGCGCTTCCCCGAAAAGTTCACGATCATGGGGGTGTTCGCCCTGGTGGTCTTCGGCGCCCACACGCTCGACCGGCTGCTCGCGGGCGACGAGCGGGTGCGGCGGATGGCGATCGCGGTCACGGCGGGGGTGACCCTGGCCGCCTTTTCGTGGGCGGCCCTCGCGCAGTCGCAACTGCACGAAACGCTCTTCCGGAACCTCTTCACCCTCAACCCGCGGCGGAACGTCGAGCCGCTCCTCGCGCTCTTCCGCCACGAGGCCCTCCTGGCCGCGTGCCGCGGGGTGCTGCTCCTGCTGCTCTTCCGCAACGTGATGAACGCCCATCGCCGGGTGTGGCTGGCGCTCTTCGGCATCTTCGTCCTGTTCGACATCGCCGCGCAGGCGCCGCAGATCGCGCCGCGCATCGCCCCGTCGTACTACCGCGAGCCGCCCCCCACGATGCGTCACTTCCGGCCGGAGCGCGGCGAATACCGCATCTTCCACGCCGCCAACTGGGACCAGACCACGTCGCTGACCGCGCGTTATCCGATCGACGCCAACTTCCCGTGGGTGGCGCGCAACAGCCTCGCGCCGATGGTGCCCTCCACCTTCGGCCTCCGGACCGTCATCGACGGCGACTTCGACGTCACCGACCTCGCCGCCGAGCGCGAGTTCTCCAACGCCGTCTGGGAGCTCGCCAACAAGAAGACCCCCGACTGGATGGAGATCGCCGCGGCGATGTCGAATGCGTGGTACGTCGGCCTCTATCAGAAGCGCGAGCAGACCCTCGCCCAGGCCGGCGGCTGGAACCGCAACGTCGAACCGGTCAAGTTCATCGAAGGAGAGCACTTCCCGCGCTACTACTTTGCGAGGCAACTGGTCACCGTCGACGGCAGCGCCGCCTTCATCCACGCCCTCCGCACCCGCCGCTTCCATCGCCAGGTCGCGTTCATCCGGGAGCCCGCCTTCGAGCCGGCGGCGGGGATCGTGCGCGCGAAACGGGAGTCCGCCAACAGCACGCGCCTCGAGGTGGAGACCGCCGGCCGCGCTTTCCTGGTGATGAGCGTGACGCCCCACAAATACTGGCGGGTGACGATCGACGGGGCGGAGACGCCGTCCCTGGTCGCGAACGTCGGCTACCAGGGCGTGGTGGTCCCGCCGGGACGGCACCTGGTCGAAATGCGCTACCGGAACCCGCTCGTCGCCGCGGGGGCCGCGATCTCGCTGGCGGCGCTGCTGGGACTGGCATTCGCGGTGAGGCGTTCCTCCCATACAATCCGCGCCCTGTGACGGAAGCCCGCCGCCATGACCTGATCGCGCTCGCAGTCCTCGCGCTCCTCGCCTCGCTCTTCTTCGCCGACGTGCTCGTGGGGACGCACAACTTCTACCTGCGCGACCTGACCCGCTACTACTACCCGGTCAAGCAGATCCAGCGCGACGTCGTCCTGGACGGCGAGTTTCCCTACTGGAACCGCCACTTCGGCGGCGGGCAGCCGATCGCCGCCAATCCGGAGCACGAGGTCTTCTATCCCCTCACCTGGCTGATCCTCCTCCCCGACTACGACCTCGGGTACCGGCTGCACATCCTCGTGCACGTCTACCTCGGCCTGTTCGGGATGTACGCGCTGTTGCGGTCGATGGGGCTCCGGGCCATGACCTCGTTCACCGGCGCGCTCGCGTTCGGGCTGGGCGGGGTCTACCTCTCCTACATCAACCTCCTGCCGATCCTCTTCTGCGCGGCGTGGCTGCCGCTCACCTGCCTCTTCGTCCGGCGGTTCCTCCTCCGGCCGACGTTGCGCGACTTCTCCCTCGCCTCGCTCTTCCTCGGCATGCAGTTCCTGGTCGGGGAGCCGACCACGGTGATGCAGACCGGGTTTCTGCTCGGCATGTACGCGATGTACCGCGGCTGGTACGCGGCGCGCGACCACGACCTCCCCTGGACCGACGCCATCCCGGAGATGCTCACCCGCGTCGTCTTCATCGGGCTCATCTCCGTGGCCGCGGTGGCCGTCGGGGCGGCGCAGATGATCCCCGCCCTCGACCACGTCGGCGACTCGGCCCGCTCGCGCGTCTTCGACTATTCGCTGGTCAGCGCGTGGAGCATGCCGTGGGCGAAGTTCGCCGAGGCCATCTTCCCGAACTTCCTCGGACACATGGCCGTCGACCGGGTGACCTGGTACTGGGCCGGCGGGCTGTACCCCGGGATGGGATCGCCGTTCATCTTCAGCGTCTACTCCGGACTGCTGGTCATCGCCCTGACGGCGGCGGCGATGTTCGTCCGCCCGCGCGGCGGCCGCTTCGTGCTGCTGGTGAGCCTCTTCTCGATCCTGATGGCGCTCGGCGGGCACACCCCGCTGCTGCGCTGGCTCTACGACGCCGGCATCGCCACCTCCATCCGCTATCCCGAGAAATTCGTGCTGATCGCCGTCTTCGCCATCATCCTCCTCTCGGCGCAGCTGCTCGACCGGCTGATGGACGGCGACGAGGCGATCCGCGAGGCGGCCATGGGCTTCACCGCCGCGGTCGCGGTCGTGGCGGTCGCCATCGCCCTCTCCGGCTTCACTCCCTGGTTCAGCGACATCTTCCTGCGCGTCTGGCCGATGAAGGGAGCGGCCGGGGAGCGCGCCGTCGAGCTGGCGCACGTCGACTGGATCGTCGCCGCCGTCCGCGGCCTGGTCCTGCTCGCGCTTCTCTGGCTGCTCCCGCGCATGAAGCGGCAGGTGTGGATCGCCGCCGTGGCGGTGTTCGTGGTCCTCGACCTGGCCCCGGTCGTCCATCAGCTCAACCCGCGGATGCCCTCGGAGTTCTTTACCAAAGAGCCGCGGGCCGTGCAGCAGTTCCCGAAGGACCGCGACGCGTTCCGCATCTTCCATTCCGCCGACTGGCACTCGCGCGAGGAGCCGGCCCCGAAGTACTTCTCCACCGGCGCCTCGGTGTACTGGGTCGTGCGCAACGGCCTCTATCCGATGACGTCGGTCGGGTACGGACTGAACCTGGTGATCGAGCGCGACTACGACAAGACCCAACTGCTCCCCACCATCGACTTCACCGACTCGGTATGGGACATCAAGCGCTCCCGCCGTGCCGACTGGTGGGAGACGCCGATGGCGATGTCGAACGCCTGGTATCGCGGCGAGTACAAGCCGTTCGAGCAGGAAAAGCAGCGCGTGCGGGGGAACATGAACGCCGCCGAGCCGATCCAGTTCATCGAGACCGAGCATCACCCGCGCTATTACTTCGCCGACCAGCTCGTGACCATCCGCGACCGCCACGACTTCGTGCGCGAGCTCTCCAAAGGGAGCTACAGCAAGCGCGTCGCCTTCGTGAAGGAGCCGTCGTTCGTCCCCGCGCGCGGCACCGTCCTCGGCGCCCGCGAGACCGCGAACACGGCCTCCCTCGACGTGGAAAGCTTCGGACGCGGTTTCCTGGTGATGAGCGTGACGCCGCACAAATACTGGCGGATCACCATCGACGGCAAAGAGACGCCCGCGGTGGTGACGAACATCGGCTACCAGGGAGTGACCGTCCCGCCCGGGCGCCATCGCGTGGAGATGCGCTACCGCAACCATCTCGCCGCCGCCTCGCTGAAAATCTCCCTCGCCGCGCTGGCCGTACTGCTCGTCATGGCGTTCCTTCCCCGGCGTAGACTGCTCGCCCGATGACCGGCACCACCCCCACCGATGACGCGAAGAAACGGCGCCACCGCAAAGAGCGGATCGCCGCGGGCATCGTCGTCCTGATCTGCCTCCTCGCCGCCGCAGGGGCGTACTTCTGGAGCGCGTGGATGAAAGAGGACCTCAGGCGAGACCTCACCTACATCCCGCGCGAGGTCCCGATCACGCCGGAGATCCGGCTGCTGCAGGAGTTCGTGCGGATCGACACCTCCACTCCCGCGGGAGCGGCGCAAGGGGCGCGCTGGATCGCGCGATACCTGGAGAAGCACGGCATTCGCGCGGAGCTCATCGCCTCGGCGCCGGACCGGCTCAACGTCTACGCGCGCGTGAAAGGAAAGCGCGCCGGCGGCGCGCTGCTGCTCTTCAACCACATCGACGTCATGCCGCCGGGCGACGGCTGGAAAACCCCGCCGTTCAGCGGCGGCATCGCCACCAACGTCATGTACGGCCGGGGGACGCTGGACATGAAGGCGCTCACGGTCTGCCAGCTCGTCGCACTCGTGGATGTGGTCCGCTCCGGACGCCCCCCGGAGCGCGACCTGATCTTCCTCGCCACAGCCGACGAGGAGACCGGAAGCGAGTACGGGATGCGCTGGCTGATCGCAAACCGCGGCGACGTTTTCGAAGGAGTGGAGTACGGCATCACCGAGGGAGGCATCACCGAGATGATGTCCGATGGGATCACGTACTTCGGGATCGAAGTGGGAGGAAAGCAGGTCGTCGAGCTGACCCTCGAGGCAGCGGACGCCGGCCCGCTGCGCAAAGCCCGCATCGCCCTCGAGCCGCACATGTTCCCGCGCGATGCCGGCCGGATCATGCCCGAGGTGCGGGAGTACATGAAAGCCATCGCGCCGACACGGTTGGCGTTCAGGCCCTACCTGGCCGACATCGACAAAACGATCCGCAACGGAGATTTCTGGCGCCTCCCCGCGGCATACCGCGACCTCACCCAGACCTCGCTGTGGGTCTACGAGCCGGAGAAGAACGGCGACCGCTGGACGATGTTCGTCCGGATGGCCAACCTGCCGGACGAGAGCCCGGACGCACGCATCGCCTGGCTCAGCGGCTTGGTGAGACCCTACGGCATCCGCCTCGGCGAAGTGCGGACCAAAGAAGGCCCGGTGCCGATCTCGCCGACCGCAACGCCGTTCTTCCGCGTGCTGACGGAAGAAGCGTCGCGGCGCTACCGCGTGACGGCCGGCCCGATCATCCTCTACCGCTCCGCGACCGACTCGCGGTTCCTCCGCCCCCTCGGTATCACCTGCTATGGAATCTCGCCGTACCCCGTCGACTACTTCCAGTCGCTGACGATTCACAAAGCGAACGAGAGGATCGGCCTCGACCGCTTCATGGAAGGCGTCGGATACGTGAAGTCCGTGGTGTCGGCGTGGTCGCAACACCCCTGACAAAGATTGTCACAAAGGCGTGCGAGAAAGTGTCAGCAGGGTCGGAGAGTGACCCGCCAATCACTACCTAAGTCGTTGATTTCAAAGCAATGTAACCAGCGTTCACACGTGGTATCGCGATTGCCCTTGGGAGTCCCAACATAAGGAGGTCCTTGAATGACCAGGAAGCAGAAAGGTTTCACCCTGATTGAGCTGCTGATCGTCGTCGCGATCATCGGCATTCTCGCCGCCATCGCCATTCCGAACTTGCTCACGGCAATGCAGCGCTCGCGGCAGAAACGGTCCATGGCGGATATGCGTACGACGGCTTCGGCGTGGGAAGCGCGCGCGACGGACGTCAACACGTATGCAGCGGCCGGTTTGAGCTGGCCGGATGCGGCCAGCGAAGTAACGGTACTGGCCTCGATTCTCACCCCGACCTATGTCAACAAGCTGCCGGAGTTCGACGGCTGGGGCGTGAAGTTCCAGGTCGGCCGTAACACCGAAGGCGATTCGTACTCGATCGAGTCGCTCGGCGCCGACAAGACCGACCAGGACAACGGTACGTCCTCCACCGGTCCCGTCACGACCGACAACTTCGACTGCGACATCGTGTTCTCGGAAGGCAACTTCGTTGTGTATCCGGAAGGCGTGCAGTCCCAGTAGTCCGCGGCGCATCAAAGAATCCAACAGGGAACGGGCGCCGCGAGGCGCCCGTTTGCTTTTTCCGGAACGAGGTATGAGGCATGAGGTACGAGTGGGTTGCCGGTGCGCTCATGCGGCACGCGCCCTGCCCCAGGCGACGATCTCCCGGCGAGACGGTGCCTGGGAAATGAAGCGCGACGATGGAGAGCACCGGCAACCCACTCATGCCCCATACCTCGTACCTCGTGCCCGCCCCCGGCCCCACAAACTGTCATCCACGCTGCCATAAAGTGTCAGCATCCCCCGCCGTACACGCGTAAACCATTGAGAATGCAGTACTGTGCTTCCATGCATAGATGGTCTCCGGTTTGCCATTGGTCCTAAGCGCAAGAGGAGAAGGAGGTCCGAATGGTCCCTAGGCAGAGGGGATTTACGCTCATCGAGTTACTGATCGTGGTAGCGATCATCGGCATTCTGGCGGCGATCGCGATTCCGAACCTGCTCACTGCGATGCAGCGCACCCGTCAGAAGCGCAGCATGGCCGACATGCGCACCGTGGCCAATGCGTGGGAGGCGCGCGCCACGGACATGAGTACTTACTCGGCTGCCGGTATCGAATGGCCCGACGCATCCAGCGAAGTCGGATTTCTGCTGCCGAAGCTCTCCCCGACATACGTCAACAAGATTCCGGAGTTCGACGGCTGGGGCTCCCGCTTTCAGATCGGCATCTCCGCGGCCGGCGACAACTACTCGATCGAGTCGCTGGGCGGCGACCGCGTCGATCAGGACAACGGCACCAGTTCCAACGGGCCGGTCACGACCGACGCCTTCGACTGCGACATCCTCTTCTCGCAGGGAAACTTCGTGGTTTACCCGGAGGGCGTGCAGACCCAGTAAGTTCCGACGGTGCGGGGCAGAACACGCTCCGCGCCGTCAAACACCGCTGCGCGCGAGCAGTTGGGTCAACACCGGGCGCGCGTCGAAGCAGGCCACGGCGATCTCCCTGGCGTTGCGGCAGTGACTTTCGTAGTTGCGGCCGACCTCGCCGATCGCGGCCAGCGCTTCCTCCGGCGTGGTGAAGGAGAGGAGGCCGGCACCGACGGGCAGCCGGCGTGAGAACCCGGTGTCCTGCGTGACGACCGGGCGGCCGCTGGCCAGCCATGCGGCGCTCCGTTCGCTGAACCAGCCGCTGTTCGTGACCACGTAGCCCTGTTTCGCGACGCTCCACTCTCCCTTCGATTGTCGGATGTAGCGCTGGTACTCCCACGGATCGCGTGTCGGCGGACGGGGATCGCGCAGCAGCCAGCCTTTCGTCTCGAGCAGCTCGCGCGGGGCAGTGGCGCTGCCGAGGGCGAGCTCGAAGAGGGGGCCCGCGCGTTCGGGAAGATCGAAATAGGGCGCGAACGAATCGGACTTCATCCCGTAGCGGCGGCCGCCGTAGTCGCGGGCCCGGTAGCTGTCCCATTGCATCACCGTCGTGAAGCGGCCACCCGGCGGACCGGGAGTGACAGGCCAGGCGTCGAGGACGATCGGCTGGCGCGTCGGCTGCCAGGCGATGCCGTCGTCCGGCACCGTCGACTCGGCGATGTTCTCCGCGAAGGTGAAAAACGCCGTGTGTGCGAGGGCGAGGGCGTGGGCGGCCGGATCGGTGAGGTGGCGGATCTGGGTGAACGCCGGATCGGTGTCGATGAAGACGCGATGCGGAACATGCGCGAGCCAGGGACGCAGCGGGTTCACGCCCGACACGTTCAGCAGCAGCTCGGCGCCCGCGCAGACCTCGAGCGCGCGCGGTGCCGCAGGGCCCAGCCAGCGCGCGGTGTGGGCGTCGAAGTACGCCCAGCGATCCGGCATGCCGAGGGTGTCGAATGCGTGCGCGGTGAAGCCCAGGCCGTACGACGGATTGGCGTCGACGACGTCGCGCCGCGGGTCGTAGCACGACGGATAGTCGTCGCTGTCTTCGAGAAAATGAACGTCGTGTCCGAGCCGGGCCAGGCCGAGGACGTATTGCAGGTGATGCCACGCCAGTCCGCCCAGCGGACCGCGAACGAGATAGCCGAGAACGACGATGCGCAAGGCGGTCAGACGTCGAACTGCGGAAAGAGGGTGAAGAGGTCGTGCTCCCGCGTGCGGACGAGCTGCTTCAGTTCCGGCGTATAGAATTTCTCCCAGGTTTGCTCGCTGTGCCTCCCCTTCCCTTTCGGCAGGATCTTCGGCAGCTCTCTGACGAAGGCGATGTCCTCCGCGGCGTAGCCCGTCTCTGCCAGAAAATCGTGCAGTCCTTCGTTGAGGCGATCCGTGGTGACGAAGCGGACATCGTCGACACGGCCGTCGTGAAATCTCAGAAACTGCTGCGCCAGCGGCCCGAAGGCTTCGCCGGCAACGCGGACATACTCTTCGAACGACAGGTCCGGGCGGAACCAGCGGCGGTACTCGCGGCGTTTCCACCAGCCGAACTCGTACTGCGACACGTAGAGATCGTAAGGATTGCGCGCCGTGGCCAGGACCGGCTTGTGCCGCTGCGCCGCCGGAATCGCGGCGCGGCCGCCGTGCTTGTGGTTGTTGTAGACGAAGGTCCCGTATCGGTTCCGGTGGACGAGGCTCCCCCGGAAGGCGCTCTGCAGATGCGTCCAGCGCGTCCAGCGGAAATCGTGCAGGCGGAAGAGCACCGACGTGACGAACGTGCCGCCTGTCTTCGGCTGGTGAACGTAAACGAACCGGTCGGTGAAGATCATCGGTGCACGACCGCGTCGCCGGCTTCCTCGTCCTCCTCGGCGATCGAGCGGAGCACGAACCCCTGTTCCACGAGATACGCCAGCACGCGCTCCGCATTCTCCTCAGCCGTGGCGCCGACGGTGTCGAGGACGATCTCCGGATTCACCGGCGGCTCGTACGGATCGTCGATCCCGGTGAATCCCCGGATCTTCCCGGCGCGCGCCTGTGCGTACATCCCTTTCGGATCGCGCTGCTCGCAGACGTCGAGCGGCGTGTCGACGAACACCTCGATGAAGCGTTCGGCGCCGATCATCGCCCGGCATTCGTTGCGGGTGGCGCGATACGGACTGACGGCGGCGCAGATCACGCCGCCGCCGTGGCGGACGATCTCCGAAGCGACGAAGCCGATGCGATGGATGTTGACGTCGCGGTCTTCCCGGCTGAAACCGAGGCCTTTCGACAGATGCGTCCGGACGACGTCGCCGTCGAGGACGGTGGTCTCCCGGCCGTGCTCGAGCAGCAGGATGGTGAGGATGTCGGCGGTCGTCGACTTGCCGGCGCCACTGAGGCCCGTGAACCAGAGGCAGAAGCCCTGTAGATGCCGCGGCGGATGCGCGTGCGCGAGCACCCTGGCGATCTCCGGCCGCGTGAACCACTGCGGCAGCGGGCGGCCGCGGCGGAGGTAGCGCTCGCGCACCGCGGTGCCGGAGATCGAAGCCGTCGGTTTCCCCTGCGGGATCTGGGCGCTCTCCTCATAGCGGTCCTCGTCGGGCAGGTAGACCATCTCCGAGAACGGCATCGGCTGCACGCCGACCTCCCCGGCATGCGAGGCGAGGAGCTCCTGCGCGTCGTATGGGCCGTAGAACGGCCGGTCGTGCGAGTCGGTGCCGGGGCTGGCGTGATCGCGTCCGACAATGAAGTGGCTCGCGCCGAAGTTGCGCCGGATGATGGCGTGCCAGACGGCCTCGCGCGGGCCGGCCATGCGCATGGCCAGCGGGAGCAGGGCCAGCACGGTGCGGCCGCGGTCGTAGTAGCGGTCGGCCAGCACCTTGTAGGAGCGGACGCGCGTGTAGTGGTCGATGTCTCCCGGCCTGGTCATGCCGACGACCGGGTGCAGCAGAAGGCTGCCGCCGATTTTCTCCGCGGCGCGCGCGGTCAGCTCTTCATGGGCGCGATGGAGAGGATTGCGGGTCTGGAAGGCGACGACGTTGCGGTGCCCGAGGGCGGAGAGACGGCCGCGGACGCGTGCCGGCGTCAGGCGAAGGTCGCGGAAGTCGTGATGACGCGGCGCGGCGATGGCCCGCAGCACGCCCGAGATGAGGAGCGCACCCCAGGAGCTCATCTCCGCAACGAGCGGATGGCGGAGGTCGGTGGTGCCGTAGACGGCGAGCGCCTCCTCCGCCGGATCCCATTCGTACACCTCTTCGACGCGCATCGTGGCGAGAAGATGGTTCTGCTGATCGGCGAGAGCGATCTCGCTGTCCAGCTTCACTCCCGCGTCGCGGCTGACCGGCAGCGTGATCGGAATCGGGAAGAGCGTGCCGTTCGCCAGGCGCATCTCGCCGAGGACCCGGGCGTAGTCGGCCTGTCCCATGAAGCGGTCGACCGGGGAGAAGCCGCCGGTCATGAGCAGCTCCAGATCGCACAGGTTTCGCGGCGTCAGTTGCAGGCGCGGCAGGCCCGAGGCACGGCTCAGCAACTGCTCCGGCTCCGGATCCAGGAGGTCGATCAGGCGTCCCCCGTAAGGTTCGATCAAGGCAGGTTCGATCATCGCAACCCCTCCCGCAGGTCATAGACGACGAGGCGCTCGTTGCGCAGGGTGCAGCGAAAGCGCGCGTCGACGTAACTGCGCAACTCCGTGTAATGGTCGAGCCACCAGAAGGCGGGCCAGCCGAACGCGAGAAAGCTCGCGCCGCCGGCACGCAGCCGTTCGAGCTCGCGGATGGCGGTGCCGTCGTCCGGCGGCGCCCCCCAATACTGTCCGTCCCGCTCGAGAAAGGGGATGGCGCGGCGGCTGCCGGCGAACTCACTGCCGAAGCCCTGTTCGTCGACGAGGATCAGCCCCTCGCCGGCCGGAACCTGCTCCGCGATCTCGGCCGACGCCTGCAGCAGCATGTGCATCCATTCGTTGGCGTGAGGGAATGGCGCGCGAGGCTCCGCCAAGCCGAGGAAGGGGCAAAGGTGCGGCCACCCCTCGCCGCCGCAGATGTCGATGACCAGGAGATCGTGGGGACGGCCGCGGAAGTAATCGCGTACCTTCCGCTCGTGGGCATCGCAGGTGCGCGAGAAGTGTTCGCGGTCGAATGCGAGCGTTCCGTAGGCGGCCATGGCCACGCGCTCGTGGTAGCGGCGCATCCCGGGCGTCGCGTCGTCCCACCATTGCAGCATCAGGCGCCAGTGCATCTCGATGGAGCGGAGCCAGGACGTTTTCTCGCGGATGGTGAGGATGAACCGGCTGCCGGGCCAGAGGCGGTCGAGCTCCGCGTAGTACGGGGCGACGGGGATGTCGGTCAGCGCGTCGACGTCCTTCGCCATCGCCAGGTCCAGCGGGTAGTGCACCGCGCGGAAGCCGAGGAGAATCAGCGCGTCCGTGAGGCTCGACGTGCCGGTCTTGCTCAGGCCGAGGCCGAAAACCTTCATGCGAGCCTCATGAAGCTGCGCAGTTGCGCTCCGACGGCGGCGGGAGAGAAGTGCATTTCGATGCGGCGGCGTGCGCGCTCGCCGAGGATGCGGGCGAGGTGTTGGTCATCGAGGAGGCGGTCGAGCGCGTTCGCGAGCGCGGCGGCATCGCCGCACGGAACGAGCACGCCGCTGTCCTCGTCGAGCAGGTCGGGGACGGCGTCGGAGGCGACGACGGGAAGCTGCAGCGCCATCGCCTCGAGCGGCGCGACCGGAAAGCCTTCGTGACGCGAAGGAAACGCGTAGACGTCGGCCGCGCTGAGATGGCGGCGGATGGCGTCGCGGTCGTTGAGGTATTCGTCGATCCAGATCACGCCGCGCGATCGTGCGACGCGCTCGCGCAGGGCGGCCGACTCGTTCCCGGCGCCGATGAGGAGCAGGCGGCGGTCGTCGCGGCAGATGCGGTCCCACGCGTCGAAGAGCACGTCGAGCCCCTTGCGGTGATAGTCGGCGCGGCCGTGCCAGGCGACGACGCGTGCGTCGTCCGGAATCGCCAGCGCCGCGCGCGCCGCGCTGCGGTCGCCGGCGCGCCATTCGCCGGTGCACAACGGGTTGAACACCCGCGCGAGCTTCGACGCCGGCAGGCGATACCGCGCCGTGACACGGGCGGCCTCGGCGCGCGTGGCGACGATCAGGCCGTCGCAGGCGCGCAGGGCAAGCGCGCGCGGAAACGGGCCGGGCGTGTCGCCTCCCTGAAACGTGGCGAACACGGGAAGGCGCATCAGCTTCGCCAGCAGTACGCAGACGTCGAAACGTCCATGTTCGTAGTCCTGACAGAGAATCGCCCCGCATCGCTGGCGGCGCAGCTCGCGCGCCAGTGCGACGACCGGCGTGGCGAGGTACGGCGCCAGGCGCGACCACTGCTCGTACGGATTGAGCACGCGGCGCCGGAACATGCGATAGAGCCTCGGCGCCGGGAGGACGCAGATCGTGGCGCCGGTGGCTTTGTGCGTGAAGCGCTCCGTCTGCGTCACGCGCGCCGAGACGCACATCAGCATGGCGCGCACGCCGGCCGCCTGCAGCGCATCGATGTAGCCGAACAGCCAGCCACCCGTGGTCTCGTTGCAGAACGCCTCGAACGACACCTCGATGTTGTCGAGATAGTCCTCGACGAGCTGCGTCCAGTCGACGATGGCGAGGCTGCGCTGCTGTGCGTCCATCGAGTCAGCGTGCATGGTCGTGTCCATGGTCTCGCAGGGCGCGCAGGCGCGCCTCCTCCGTGTCGTCGGGATCGAGGGTGCGGAGGATGCGGGCGGGATCGCCGGCCACCACCGCGTACGGCGGGACGTTCTCCCTCACGATCGTCTTGCAGCCGATGACCGCGCCGCGCCCGATCGTCACTCCCGGCAGGATCACCGCGTCGAAGCCGATCCAGACATTGTCCTCGAGCGTCACCGGCCGCGGCGGCGACACCGGCGGAAGGCGGCGATGGGGATCCGCCGCCGCGGCAGCCAGCGCGCGACGGCGCGCCTCCGGCGACGCGCCCGCGTCCGGCCAGGTGTCGGTCACCACGGAGCCCCAGGCCAGCAGGCAGTGCGCGCCGATCGAGATCCGATCATTGCAGACCAGCGTCGTGGCGTTGAGCACCGTATACGCGCCGACCGTGACGCGGCCGCGCGCGCCGACGACGAATGCCGTCCGGTCGTACGCGCCGCTCGCCTCTCCCATCACCAGCGCCTGTTCCTCCTCGGAGAAGAACGGCGCGAAGCTGTAGGCGGTGTCGACGTAGACGTCGCGGCCGAGGACGACATTCGCCGGAATGCCGCCGCGATACCAGTCGTGGGCCAGCACGGTCATGCCGCGCCTCCACGAATCGGCTGCGCCGGATTGCCCGCCACCTCGGTGCCCGCGGCGACGTCGCGGAGCACCAGCGCCCCGGGGGCGATCACCGCGCCGGCGCCGATGCGCACGCCCTTCAGGATGGTCGCGTTGAAGCCGATCCAGACGTCGTCCTCGATGACCACCGGCCGCGCCTCGACCGGCGGACGCCGCTTGCGGTCGCCGACGGGCGAGAGCGCCACCGTGTCGGCCAGGCGCGCCGCCGGAGCGATCGGATGAAAGTCGGAATCGGCGATGGTCACGCCGCCGGCGATCATCACCCGCGCGCCGATGCTGATCCGCTCGGTGCACACCAGCGAGGCGTTGGCGACGTACGTGTCGTCGCCGATCTCGATCAGCGCCCCCTCGTCGGCCGCGAGCGAGGCGCGCCAGATCGTCACGTTGCGCCCGACCCGCAGACCCACGGCACCCTGCGCGTAGTAATGCTTGAAGCAGAACGAGGAGTCGATGACGGAATTCTCGCCGGCGATGATGTTCCGCGGGATCGTGCCAGCGAACCAGTCGTCCGGCAGGGCGGCGCCGGGGATGAGCGGATGGAACATTCAGTGCTCCCACCTGCGGGACGAGACCGGGCGCCCCTCGCGCAGCGAGGTCCGGAACGCGCCGCCGCCGTTTCCCAGCGAGGAGACGATGCCGCGGCCGGTGATCGCGACGCGGTGGATCATGCGCGCTCCGCGACCAGCTTCTCGACGGCGGTAATGGTCTCGCCGACGCTGCGAATCCCCATCACCTCTTCGTTCGGGATCTCGATCCCGAGCTCGTCCTCGAGGTCCCCGATGAGGCTGAACACGTCGAGCGAGTTCAGCCCCAGCGACTCGAACGTCGTCTCCAGCGACACGTCCTCGGGCGCCAGGTGCCTGGCGCTCGCGATTCCTGCAATGACGCGATCCCGAACCGATTCCGGCATCAGACCTCCAGTTGCTCCAGCATGCGCCCGAGGACGCGGCGGCTGTCGAAAAATTCGGCGGCGACGGCGCGCGCGGCGCGGGCATGTTTTTCCGGCTCCGCCTCGACGCGGCGCAGCGTGTCGACGGCGCCCGCTTCGTCGTCGAACGCCAGGAGGCCGCAATCGGCCGGCAGATAGCGCGACCAGCCCGTGTCCTGCGTGACCACCGGGCGTCCGGCTGCGAGATAACACGCCGAGCGGCAGGAGAACCAGCCCGTGCGCGCCTTCACGTACGTCTCCTTGGCGATCGAGAACTCGCCGCGCGAGCGGGCGATGAACTCCCGGTAAGCACGCCAGTCCGGCGCGTGCTCGGCGGGATCGAGTACCTGCCACCCGGCCGCACGCGCGGCATCGGAGGGAAACGCCTCCCCGGCGCCGCCGGTCTGCCCGACCGCGACGGCGAGAGGGATGCCGTCCGCCGCGGCGGGCATCGCGAAGAAGCGGCGGAACTCGACGTCCTTTTGTCCCCATTGCTCGCCGTCGTATTCGAGCGGCGGCGCGGCGGTCCAGTTCATCAGCGTCGTGTATGCCGCGCCGGCCGGCAGCGGGCGCTCGCTCCAGAGATCGAGACGGACCGGCTGGCGCGTGGGCAGCCACTCGATGCCGCAGCCGGGCATGCGGCAATCGGCCGCGCCGACGTTCTCGCCGAAGGTGAAGTGATGCGTGTGCGCGTCGATCGACTCGCGCAGCCCGGGCCTGCCGGGGGTGAACATCTGCTGCGAGAGGTACTGGATCTGGGTGAACATCGGATCGGAGTCGATGACCGCGCGGATGGGGATGCGCCGGTACTCATCGCGCATGAACGTCGCGCAGGAGACATTCACGAAGACGTCGGCCGCGGCGCAGAGCGCGCGCACCCGTTCTTCGGACATGCCGAAGCAGCGGCCGGACGCCTCGTCGCGGTACGCCCACGGCAGGGCGAAATCCTTCATCACCGCGGCCAGGTGCTCGACGGAGTCCGTGCAGTCGTCCCACCCTTGGCGCTGGTAGACCGGCCAGAGGCGCGTGTCCTCGACGTACGTGACGTCGTGACCGAGGTCCGCGAAGCCGGCCGGGTACTGGACATAGTCCCAGGTCACGCCTCCCGCCGGGAGAAGCCCGAGATAGCCGCCGACGACGATGCGCAGCCGCTTCATGCCTCGTCCATCCGTTTCATGCCTTCGTCCAGCCAGCTGCGGCCGTACGGGTGCGCGACTTCGGTGCGATAGCTCGGCATCGTTCAATCGTTGGCGCTGACGTACCAGCGCTCGGGAGCCACGTCGTCTTTGCTGATGTCGGGATTGAGGATGTGCACGATCACGGGAAAGTCGTAATCGTCGCGCACGAAGCCCAGCGAGCGGAGAGCCGGCTCGAGCACCGGCGTGGCCAGGATCGCCGCCTTGCGGATCGGCTTCGACGGCTCCGCCTCGAGCGCGCGGCGGTTCGCGAGATTCACCACGCCGATGACGGTCGCGCGCAACGAGTCGTCCGCGTCGGCGGCCATGACGTCGCAGATCAGCCACTGACGGTCGCCCTTCTGCCGCGAGGCCACGAGCCCGGCCAGCTCCCCTCCCCGCTCGATGGTCCGCTCGATGCCAAGGATCTCGTACTCGCCGCCGCCGATCTTCCAGGGGAGGCTGCGCGAGTCGCGCACGACGGAACAGGGATGAAAGCGCGACCACGTCTTCCAGAGACGGTCGACGCGCGGGTCGTCGAGCGAGGCCAGCGGCGCGGCTGTGAAACCCTCCGGCATCGTCCATTCCTCCGCGAGCGGCAGATCGATGCGCCACAGCGGGAACTTGCCGCCCTGCAATCGCGGGAACATTTTTAAGAAGCGCACCCAGCGCCGGTCCGGCACCGAGTAGATCAGCCCATCGCCGCGGGCGCCGAGCTCCTTCGCCGTGTGGAGGTACATCGCCACCACCGGATGCGCGAGCGGATTCGGGCTGACGAAGCGAAGCGTCTTTGCCACGATCGGCGCTGCCATGCGGAAGGCGCGGTATTCGCGTCCGTTCACGGTCACGAGCGAGGGGACGAAGGCAAACTGTCCGACGATCCGCCCGTCCTCTTCCGCCACGGCGCCGGCAACGCCGCCCATCGGCGCGTCGACGACGTAGCGCTGCCACATCTGCGCGGTCAGCTTCCCCCAGTCCGTCTCCTCCATCCACAGCTTCTGCAGCGCGGGGAGATCGTTCTCGGTCAGCATGCGGTAGTGCAGGGCCATGCTCAGTCTCCGGGCATTGCATGCCAGCGTTCCGGCGCGATTGCCTCGGCCGGCAGCGTTTCGTCCAGCGCGCGGCAGGTGAAGGCGAAGCGATAGTCGACCGTCTCGCTGGGCAGGCCTTCGAGCGCCGCGGCGAGCGCCGGCGTCTGCATCACCTTGAGATGCGTGAGGCCGCCACCATGCTCCGAAAGCCACCGCAGCGTGGTCCGCAGTACGTGCGGCAGCTCGTCCGGGCGGCGCGCCAGGACGTCCGCCAGCAGGCCGGTCTGCTTCTTCACCGAGGCGTAGCCGGCCAGGCTTCCGTCGGATGCGTCGCGCACCTCGACGGCGGTGCGGCCACTGTTACGGAAGCGCACCCATTCGTGCCGGCGCACCACGCCGCAGTGGATCGGGAACGTCTCGCGCGCCGAGAGCCAGAGCCGGTCGTACTCGTCGGTGAACTCGGCCGGGCGGCCCACGAAGAGATTGTCCCCGCCATGCGCGTCCAGCGGTACCTCCACGCACGGATAGGCCGCTTCGGCGAAGCCCGACACGAGGCGAAAGATCGGCAGCCATGCGTGTTCGGGCAGTGAATAGATGATGCCGAACCCCTGCGCCGCCGCCGCCTCGGCCGCGGTGCGGTAAAGACCGAACACCGGATGCTCCGGATGTCGCAGGGAAACGCCGCGGATGGACCGGCTGACGATCGGCGCGGAGAAGCGCAACGCGCGCACTTCGCGGCCGTCGATGGAGACCAGCGACGGCGTGAACATCTCCTGGGCCACGACCTCGCCGCGATTGTCGACCGCCACCGCCACCACGCAGCAGCCATGCGGCGTCTCGACGAACCACTGCCGCCACACATCTTCCGTCAGCGTTCCCCATCCCGCCTCTTCCCAGAGCCGCAGCAGCGCCGGAATGTCGCGCTCCTCAACCAATCGGTAGGTCAATCGGCAGGTCAGGCGGTTCGTCAGCGCACGCGTCATGGCTCAGTCCCCCGGGACGTCGCCCACACCGGCTCCCCGGTCACTTCCGGGAGCGCCCCGACGAAGGCCGCCCGGCGCTCGCCCCGTTCCTCCATCTCTTTCTGCTCGGCGATGGCCCGCGCGATCGCGGCCATCGAGGCCGCGCATTCGCCGAGAATGCGAATGGTGAAGAGCAGCCCGGCGCAGCCCAGAACGCCCGCGGCGATCCAGGCTCCGTCGAGGGCGCCGGCCACGGCCAGCGCCGCCGAGGCCAGCATCGCCGCAAGCCCGTCGAACGAGCAGCGCGGCCAGGAGCGGAAGCGCGCGAACTGCTTCCCCGCCCCATGCTCTTCCACCGCCATCAGCACGCGCGCCGAGCCGAGCAGCCCGCCGCGCACTTCCAGATCCCAGCGGTCGAAATCGCCGCCGCGCAGCACGCACGCGCCATGACGCCGCAGCAAGGCCTCGAGCGTCTGCAGCCGCTCCTCGGACGAGCGCCAGCTCTCGCTCCAGAGACTCGTCTCGCGCGGACGCGGGATCGAGAAATCGCGCAGCCCGCGGCGGCGCCACGGCGTCAGTCCCCAGAACAGGCGCCCGCGCAGACGCGCCAGCGGCTGGAGCAGATGCAGCAGCGCCGTGAGGCTCCAGCGCTTCCATCGTTCCGCGCGCCCCGCCGGTGCACGCGGGAACGACGCCGCGGCGGCGCTCCGGCCTGACTGCGCGAGCAGCGCGCCCGTCGCCAGCAGCAGCAGCGGCAGTGCGAAGAGGAGCGGCGTCCAGAGCAATGCCAGCGCCGAGAGCGCCGCCAGGCCGGCGATCAGCAGATACCACTCCGGCATCAGCGGCAGCGACGTGAGAAAGCCGGGCGCCGGCTCATAGACCGACTGAAACAGCCCGCTCCCCCACGTCCCCTGAAAGATGCGCCGCCGATTCGGCGTCAGCGCGCGCGTCAGCCCCTTGCCATAGAGACGGCCGGTCCAGCGAAGATGTCCGGCGCGATTGTATTTCTCCGGCCACTTCCTCTCCAGCAGCGCCTCGGCGCGGCCGTAGGCCTGCTGTTGCCGCCAGTACATCCGCACCGAGCTCCGCCGGTGATGCCAGACTATCGCCGCGGGGCTGAAGCCGAGCGTCCTGCCGCTCTGCTGCATGCGCCAGCAGAGATCGACGTCGTCGCCGGCGAGACGGTAGATCGGATCGCAACCGCCGGCCGCCAGCAGCGCGTCGCGCCGGAAGGCCATGTTGCAACCGGGGATGTGCTCCGCCACGGAATCGTCGAGCAGCACGTGCACCGGACCGCCCGGTGCGTGGGCGATGCACTCGGCGACGAACCCGTCCCCCGCCGGCGCGATGTTCGGCCCGCCGATGCCGGCATGCGTGCTGTCCCGGAACGCCGCGGCGAGATACTGCAGCCAGTGCGGATCGGGACGCGCGTCGTCGTCGGTGTAAGCGACGATCTCCCCGGTCGCCGCTTCCATCCCGGTGTTGCGCGCGTTGCCCAGTCCGCGGTTCTCCGTACTGATCAGACGGAACGGATACTCCGCAGCGATGTCCGGAGTTGCATCGGTGGAACCGTCGTTGACGACGATCGCCTCATAGTCCGGATAGTCGAGCCGCAGCAGCCCTTCCAGGCAATCGCGGATCGTCCGCGCGCCGTTGTACGTGCAGACGACTACGGAGATCCTCGGCCACACCGTATCGCGAGGGAACGGCACCTCGGCGAACGCGTTCCGCACCGCGAGCAGCGCCGGTTTCGGACGCCGGTCGCGTCCCGTCAGTCCGAAGTCCCAGTCGTCGATGTCAAATCCGCCGCGCCACCACTGATCCGTCCAGGCGAAGACGAAGACGCCGGCGCAGCCGGCGCCGAAGACCGTGCGGATCTGCCGCTCGAGCGTTCGCGCCTGCTCCTCCTCCCCGTGTCGGCGACTGTCGAGGCCCACCTCCGCCATAACCAGCGGCCTCTCGCCGGCAAGGTTCTGGAGGCGCGACAGATACGCCGACAGCCGCTCTTCCGATTCGAGATAGACGTTGAAGCAGACGAAGTCGACGAACGGCAGATCGAGGTACTCCGTCGACGGATAGTTCACATACGTGACGAGCGCATCCGGATCCTCGCTCTTCGCCGCGCGATAGAGCCTCTCGATGAAGCGCTCGATGCGCGACGCCCCATACCAGCGCACGATCGGCGCTGGAATCTCATTGCCGATGGCGTAGCAGAGCACCGCCGGGTGGCCGGCGCACGCACGGACGCCGGCACGGACGCGCTCCACGATGTCGCGCGCCCGTCCGCGGTCGCCGAGGAAGGCGACGTGCTGTTCCCACGGCAGCCCGACCATGACCCGCAGACCGTGGCGTGCGGCGCAATCGAAAAGCCACCGCGGCGGCACGGTATAGGTACGGACGGCGTTGATCCCGGAGGCGGCCATGGCCGCAAAGTCACGCTCCACGGTCTCGCAGTCGAGGTATGCACTGCCGCCGGCCTCGGCGCCGAACGTGCCGTACGTCACACCGCGGACGAACAGCTTCTCCTCTCCGGCGAAGAGAAATTTCCCGGCAACGCGCGGGCGCGTAGGCATCGCGGCGGCGGACTCGAGCATCGTCATCGCTCCGGCCGATCCGGCCGGAGCCTTCCACCCGTCTTAACTCCGTTGAGTCACGACACCATGCGTCAGACTCCGTTACGAGTCAACAGAGATCGAGCCGGGCGCATCCGACAAGCCGGCGCCGTACCGATGGGTCCATTTTGTACATCCCCCACATCGCCGACCACCAGCCGCGAAGCGCCGGAATCCCAAGGACGGCGACGCCGATCGAGGCGATGACGGAGTAGAGAAACCAAGTCCGGTACGAGCCGCGCCACCGCAGCGCCTCCGCATTGTGACGGCTCGCGCCGAGACCGGCCTGCATCCGCTTCAGGTACTCGCGGGTCATGCGCCGGGCAGGAATGACGTGCCGCAGCCTGCAGGCGGGGTTGTACCAGAGCTCGTGACCGGCGGCGAGGCGGAGGGCGATCTCCATATCTCCTCCGGAGACGAGCCGCCGGCCGATCCGGTCGTCGAGGAACTGCTCGTCGATCCAGCCGCTGCGCTCCAGCGCTTCCCGCCGCACGACCATCCCGATGCCCGCCAGCCAGGGGCGCCGGTGCGCGACCTCGCCGTGCTGCTTCCCCGCATAGGCGTAGCGGTGCCGCAGCACATAGCGCGGCGGCGGCACCTCCCACTCCAGCGTCACCCGCCCCCCGAACGCACCACACTCCGGATGCTCCGCCGCGAAACGCACCGCCTGCCCCGCCCAGTCGTCCGCCAGAAGGCAGTCGTCATCAACGAAGGCAATCCACGGCGCGGACGTGCTCGTCACCCCCCGCACCCGCGCCGGCGTCAGCCCCTGCCTCGTCTCAGCGACGACCCGCACCGGCACCACCCCCGCCCGCGCATACCGGGCCACCACCTCCCGCGTATCGTCCGTACAGTTGTTATCAACGACCACGACCTCCCCAATGCCCGACAAATCCTTCTGCGCGCCCACCGACGCGAGCGTCGCGTCGAGCAGCCGGGCGTTGTCATAGGTACAGATGACGAGGTCGAGAAGGGGCATTGGTGGAGATCGGTGTCAGAAGCGGGCCCCGGAGGTCCTCAGAAGTATGCGGTGAGGCCGAAGCTTTCGAGTTTGTTGGCGAGCTTCTTGTCGAACGTCGCGACGGCGTATCGGTTCGTCGTGGCGACGGCGACGATCGAGGCATCGGCGAGACCGGGAAGCGGATCCGGCCAGATTGCGAGCACGCGTTTCCACGGGCAGTCATCGACGATCTGCACGCCGGGGAAGGAGACGAGGGCGCGGATCGTCGATGCGAGGCGTTCGCCGCTCAGGTTGTAGAGGCTCTGCAGGACGTACGAGACTTCGAAGACGACGAACTGCGGCAGGATGGCGACGATGTTGCCATCCTCCGCTTCCCGAAGCAGAGCCTGGGCAGCGTCGTACTGCTTCTCGCGGCGTCCTGTCAGGTACGACACGAAGACGTTCGCATCGACGGCGACTTGCTGCACGTCAGATGCGTCCTCTGCGCTTGCGCGCTTCGGCGACCGCCTGCACCGGATCGTCGGGGCCGCCTTTGATGGAACCCGCCAATGCCCACAACGCCGGGCGCTCCGTCGTGATGGCGACTGTACCGCCGCGGACTTCCCAGCGCAGTTTCGAGCCGGGCTCCAGGTCAAGTGCGTCGCGGACTTCCTTCGGGACGGTCGTTTGTCCCTTGGTGGTTATGGTCGAGGTAGGCATGTGGCTCGCTCCTTACTCCATTCTATTAAAGTAAGGCACGACGATGCGGATTGTTCCCGGTCACTTCGGCAGGAGCTTCGCGAGATATTCCTTGTCGAAGACGGACATGAGCAAGCTCGGCTGAATCACAGCGGGACCCGCGGGAAGCGTAAACCGGAGGCGCGCGTGCTGCTGCTTACCGCACCCCGTTCCGCAACTCAGTCACGTCGGTCGCACGCACCAGCCCTGTGGGCGGGTACTTGTACGTCAGCACCGGGCGGCCGAGGGCGGCGCGGGCCTGGTCGAGGGCGGTGCGGAGCTCGAGGAGGTGCACGCCGCGGATCCGTTTGCCGGTGAGGCTCGGGTCCGTGAACGGGAACAGCGCCAGCGACGCGGTGGCCCGGAGGGCGTTGACGGCCTCGCGGAGCTCGGTGACGTGGATTGCCCGGAGCACGGACGTTCCGGCGAGCAGCGGCTCGTCGGTGAAGCCGGTCAGGCCGTAGGTGAAGGCGTGCGTCAGGGTGACGCCCACCGTCGTCGAGAGCGTCACCGTCACGTGAGCCGGGCCGGCCGGGCCGGGCGGCGTGGTCACGACGAGCTGCGTGGCGGTGCGGCTGACGATGGCGGCCAAATGTCCGCCGATCCGTACGGTTGCCCCGGCGGTGAAGTTCGCGCCGTTGATGGCCACACGCGTGCCTCCGCCCGTCGATCCCTGGGCCGGGGAGATGCCGGTGATGCGGACGCGGATCATCCGGAAGTTGATGCCGGCGGTATCGTTCGGCGCCGTCACCTGCACGGGCGTGCCGCCGGTGAAGTTGCAGGCGTAGAAATCAGGGCAGTGGGTGCCGCCGTACAGGGCCGTGTAATACGGGGCCTGCGTCTCGGCATAGAGGGTGTACGTGCCGGACACAAGGACGTAGTTGCCGTCGGATTCGATCGTGTAATACCCGTCGGCGTCCGTGCGTGCCGAGAAGCTATCGTACTCGCGGCGCGCCGCGACGTAGACATCGGCCATCCCGGCGCCGGTGAGGTCGTCGACCACGCGCCCGGTGATTCTGCCGCCCCTCGGCGTCAGCGCGAAGTCGATGCCGGGCGTGTCCGCTCCGTCCACGACCGTGACCGCGTCGCCGGTCGCCGGATCGCAGGTGGCCCCGCAGGCGCGGCCGGGATACACCTGTCCGTCGAAGCGCTGGCCGGGATTGATGTAGACGAAGTAACTGCCCGGCTGCGCCGCCGGCCACCGGTACCGTCCGTCGTCGTCCGTAAAGGTGTTGCCGGTGCCGCCGCTGCTGTGCCGGAAGAAGACGCCGGCACTGGCAACCGGCAGACCCGTGCGGGCGTTGACCACCCTGCCGCTGATGGAGCCGAGGCGCTGCAGGCGAAGCTCGACGCCGGTGTGCGTCCCGGCGGCGAACATGGCCGGGTGGATGAGGTCGTGATAGCCCGCCGCGCGGGTCGCGATCCGGAACGACGTCTCGCGGGAGACCTCGGTGACGGTGTACGCGCCGTCGCGATCGCTCCAGCCGAACGCGATGTCGTTGCCGCTCGACGTCTCCAAGTCGACTCCAACGTCCTCGAGCGGCTCCCCCGACTGCGCATCCACGGCGACGCCGCTGATGGTGATGCGGCGCGAGCGCACTTTCATATTCAGGGTCTTCGTCTGACCTTCGACGAGCACGACCGCGGTGGCACCGGCCACGTTGCAGACACTCGAATAGCAATCGACGTTCGGATGCAGCTCGTTGACCGTCAGGACGTAGTACGTGCCCGGCGGAATGCTGTTGAGCGCGTAGCGTCCGGCGCCGTCGGTCTCGGCCCTGTGTCCGGTGTACGCGCCGCCGCTGCTGAAGAGCGAGACGGTGACGCCCGTGAGCGGTCCATCGGCGCTGTCGCGGACGATCCCGGTGAGCCGCCCCTTGTCCGGCGTCAGCGAAGCGTCGATGCCGGTGATGGCGCCGTCGACCGGGACCGTCACCAGCTCTTCGTGGGTGATTGCGAGGAAGCCGGCCGCGCTCAGTTGGACGGTGTAGTGGCCGGGATTGAGCAGCGGCGAGAGGTAATTGCCGTTCGCATCCGTGTGCGCGCCGGCGGACGAGCCACCGGTGCGGGTAAAGGTCACGAACGCACCCGCCAGCACCAATCCGGTGGAGGCATCGCGGATCGTGCCGGCGATGGTCCCGTACTCGCGGAGGGAAAAGTCGATGCCGGTGACGTCGGTGCCGGCGGTCATGACGATGCCCGTCCCCCCCGACCAGTGGCAGGGGCTGGGAGAACAGTCGTGACCGTCGAACATCTGGTCGACGGCCGGCGTGCTGGTGAAGCCGGCCGAGCGCGTCTCCGCGTAATACGTGCCGGGTGCGAGCGGGCGGGTCCGGAACTCCCCGGTCCCGGACGAAGAGGTCGTGCGCGTGATCTGTTGTCCGGAAGCGTTGCGAATCAGGATATCCGTCCGGAGCGGCTCGCCGTTGGAGGCGCGGGTGACCGTGCCGGAGATGGTGTTGCCGCGGGCGAGCGCGAAGTCGATGCCGGCGGTCTCATGTCCGGCCGTGACCGCGACCGGGTCGGGGTAAAACTCGGAGAGGTGCAGCGAACTGCCGGCATAGACTGAGTAGGTCCCGGCCAGAACTCCGCTCAGCAGATACGCGCCGTCGTCGCCGGTGCCGGTGGAGTCGCACCGGTCGGTCGAGCACACCGTCACGATCGCGGCGGCGACCGCCGTGCCGGAAAGCTCGTCCGTGACGACGCCGGAGATCGTGCCCCCGGCGATTTCGGGCGCGATGTTGGCCAGGAGCTTCGTCCCGGCGGCCGTGCCGTCGCTCTCCCACAATTCCTCGCCGGCGATGTTGGAGGCGGGGAAAAGAATCTCAGATCCGAGCACGACGCCGTATCGCGGCGTACCGCTGGCGACGCGCGGAACGGTGCGGGGGTCGATGTCCGCGACCATCCCGAAGTCCCCGGTGTCGAGATCGACCGACCAGAGCTCCGACCCGTGCTCGTCGCTGTGAGAAGTAAGGAACAGGACCGGGCCGATGTTCCCGACCACCGGGCCGTTGGACGGGAGGCTGGCGAGCTTCACCGTCCCGGCAGCGGTGCCGTCCGTCCTCCACAGGTCCCAGCCCGATTCCGCGCTGCGGAAGTAGGCATACCGTCCGTCGCTGAGCAGAGCAGCATTCCGGATGGCGATTCGGGGCACCGAAATCGACCACCTCCACCGTGCCGGCCGCGGTGCCGTCCGTCCTCCACAGCGCATCGTTCGCGTAGAGGTACGCCACGGTGCTCGAGGACATGAGAAAGGAGATGGATTCGAGAGGTGCGATCTGCACCGTGCCGGCGGCGGTGCCGTCCGTCTTCCAGAGACCGCCGGAGGCCTCGAAGAAGACCCGCGTCCCGATGCGGAAGAAGCCCAGCGGCACCGGTCCGCAGGACGTGCCCGGGCACTCCACCGACCGGCGGAGGACGTGCGTCCCGAACTCGGTACCGTCGCTGACCCAGAACTGTGCGCCGACGGCGCTGTCCTCTGCGACGAAGTACAGCTTACCGTTCGCACCGACCGGCGCAGCGCCGACAATGGCGTACTCGCCGACTCTCCGCGTCCCGACCGCCGTGCCGTCGGTGACGTAGACCGCCTTCCATGGGTAGGTGGTGCTCACCAGGGCGAAGACACGGTGATCGGCCGCGACGTACTCGACGGACTTGAAAGGGTCGTCATTGATCGCGCCGAGGCGCCAGGTGCCGGCCGTCGTGCCGTCGCTCCGCCAGAAAGCGTGTCCGGCCGGCTGCGCCGCGCCGACGATCACCGCGTTTCCGATCGTACCGGCCAGCAGGGGCGGATAGTGATCCGTACCGGCAGCGAGATCCTTGACCAGCCGCGTGCCGGCCGTCGTGCCGTCAGTCCGCCAGAGCTCCGTCCCATGGACGCCGTCATTGGCATGGAACAGGACCTGCCCCCCGAGGCGGATGAAATTCTGCGGATGCGAGCTGACCGCCGGAGCCGTCACCTCGGCATCGGCGATCGGCACCACGCGCGGAGCCGCACCCGCCAGCATCGCGGACAGCAGACAGACGAACAGAACGGACAGACGAAGGGCTTTCATAGGAATTGGGACGGATCGGACCAGGCTGATAAGAACCCTTCTCCCAGTGCCGTTATTCGCCGGTGAAGGCATGGGGTCAAAGCTTCGTTCTTCACAGAAAGGGCAGGGCCGACGGGGGCCCGAACCAGCGCGTGGGGATTTTCGCGCCGCACGTGATGTCGTTGGTATGATGGAATGCCCTAATGACCGCGAGGTGGAGATGCGTTGGACTGCAATCGTTGTCATCGTGATCGTTCTTGCCGGGGTTGCTCCGGTTCTCGCTGGAAATACGACGCGCGACGAGTCGAATGCAGCGGCCGTGCAGGCACTGCGGCGCGCGATGCTGGAGAAGGTGCCTGACGGGAAGACAGCTGGCGCGGACGAACCGGTTCTCGTGGTGATGGACATGCTCTATCCGGGTGCGGTCGTCTCGCTCATGTCTGCGACCACCGGCGACGCGAGCATTTATTTCAGCAACGGCGGCGCGGTTCTAGGAGGGATCGGACACGAGAACGTACGGACCGCCGCGAAGGTATTCGTTGAAGAGGTCGCGCGGCAACGTGGTCAATTCACCGCCGTGACCGACTATGCATACCCGAGGGGATCGAACGTCCGGTTCTTCCTCCGCACGCCCAAGGCCGTATACATGGCCGAGGCGTCGCTGGAATCGCTGCTGAACGGACAGAGCGCGCTGATGAGGGCGTTCCTGCGGGCACAGGACGTGATCACGCAGCTTCGAAGAATCTCGGAGGAGAACAAGAGTGCAACGTCGGCGAAAGGCAATCCGCCGCCAGCGAATGTCGCCCTCATCAACGCTCTCGCCGCAGGCGATTCCGCGAAGCTGGCCGAGGCCTTGAAGGCAGGCGCCGACGCGAATGCGGTCGACGGGCGCGGAGCCCCGGCTCTGGTGATCGCCGTGAGCGAGAAGAATGCCGCGGAAGTGCAGCTTCTGCTCGATGCCGGTGCGGATCCGAATGCGCGGTACACCGACACCGCGGGCAAGCTCAGGAAGGCTCCCGCCGTTCAATTCGCGGCGGCGAATGGCTCGGTGGAAATGCTTCGCCTGCTGGCGAAAGCGGGTGCCGATCTGAATGCCGCCGATGCAACCGGACTCACGCCTCTCATGGCGGCCGCGTTCATGGGCCACACGGACGTGATCGACGCTCTCCTGAAAGCCGGAGCAGCGCTCGAGGGACGCGACGAGGCTGGATACACTGCGCTGACGTTTGCCAGCAACGCGGGGAAGGCGGCCGTCGTGAAGCATCTTTTGGCCGCGGGAGCCGATGCGAACGCGCGCGATCGAGACGATTCCACGCCGATCATGTTCGCGGCGCAGGCGGGCTTCGACGACTGCGTCCGCCTGCTATGTGCCGCCGGCGCGGATCCGAAAGCCATCGGGCAGCACGGCTTGTCGGCGATCGCTTTCGCCCGTCAGAATCGTCACAGGAGCACGGAGCAGTTGCTCTCCACCTGTCGATGAACGTGCGGCCATGCGCCGACCGTTTCGCCCGACGCACACCCGTGGCTCGTGCGCGGAAAGAACCTGCACGCCGGACCGATCGTTCGCGCGGTGCTGGGACCGTCTCGTGGGGTCAGAGCTTCGCTTTTTTCAGAAAAGCAAAGGTCTGACCCAAACCTTTCCCCCAGTGGGAGAGTGTCGCGCGAGAGCGTGCCCGCGAGGACACGGGCGGACCGGCCGACGGTGACGTCGGCGGTCCGCACGGCGCGCCGGGGCGAACAGGCAAGGGTCAAAGCTTCGTTCTTCGCAGAAAAGCGAAGCTCTGACCCCACAGCCGCACCCTTTTGCATCACGCGGAGCGCCGGACCGCCGACGTCACCGTCGGCCGGTCCGCCCACGTCCTCGTGGGCCCGGCGGCGTCTCGCCGCCGGGGGGTCGGGGCGAGACGCCACCGACCCGGGCAAGTGGGACAGTGTCCCGCGAGAGCATGGACACAGTGGCTCGGCCTCGCGCGAAGCGCGACTCGATGGATAGAGCGTACCGGACGTGCGCGGGAGGCTTTCTGCAGCCCGCGCCACGCTTTCCGACGTGGCTCCGCAGACCCGGCACGGGCTCCTCATCGCTGCGCGCGCCGAACCATGCTGACTTTTCCTCGTGCTGCACATCCGGATCCGTGACGCGCGCATCAAAGCCGGCATCAGCCGCGCGGAGCTGGCGCGGCGCGCGGGGATCAGCCGGGCGCGGCCCGTCAAGTTCGAGGAGACCGGCGCCAAACGCTTACATGCACGCCGGAGGCGTGCCGGAAATTAGCCGGGGGTTGGCGCGAAGCGCCTACCCCCGGATACGAGGACTCCTATATCTCGTGCCCCGGAGGGGCACCGGAGCTGTGTATCACGCGTCCGGTGCCCCTCCGGGGCACGAGATACGGGACGTGCCGTAGCCGGGGGTAAGCGCTTCGCGCCAACCCCCGGCTAATTTCCGGAGCCCCTTCGGGGCACTCACATAAGAAGGTAGCCGGTGGCAAGCCGCGAAGCGGCGCCGTTTCACCGACTCGCGCGGTCACCGGCGCCGTCTCCGTCCGCTCTTCGGGGCCGGCCGCTGCGCGTTCCGTTCACGCAGGTTGCCGATGGTCTTGCGGATGAACTCGAAATCCTCGGGCGCCAGGGCGAGCAGCTCCTCGACGACGGTACGCTGTTCGGGCGTGAGCTGGCGCATCCGGATCGACGCGGGTGCGGCGGGCCGGATGCGAAGCTCCAGCTCCTCGACCGTCGCATCGAGCGCCTTCGCCAGCGCGGCGGCGAGCACCGGTGCGACCTTCCGGGTGATGCCTCGCTCGAGGTTCTGGACCGAGTTGCGGTGGATGCCGACAAGCTCCGCGAGCTGCGACTGGGTGAGCCCTCTGCGGATGCGGGTCCGGCGCAGGCCGTCCGCCGGCACAGGTTTCTGTTTCGCATTCTTGTCTGTTCCCGCCGAGGACGATGACTTTGCTCGCATGTGCACAGTATAGATCCTGAATTGCGCCGCCTCCACCATTCCGCTTCTACACAAATCCGTTGCAATGACTCTAGGTTCGGCGCTACGGCAGCTCACGGGAAAGCCGATCCAGGTGTCGACGTTCCTACGCGGACTTTTCCCGGAGCACCGCGTTCATCCCGGCGTAGAACCGTTCGTACGCCAGGTGGGCGTCGCGGTAGATCTGCGGGAACTGGGGGAGGTCCTTGGCCGCCACGACGAGGTTGACGCCGTAGAGAAACGCGGCGTTGCCGTCCAGGGTGCGGAGGTTGTCGGCCACGAGGATGAAGAACGACTTGCGGCGGTCGGCGGGGAGCAGCGAGATGATCGGCGCCATGGCCTCGAGCGGCGGGGCGGTGATCTGCGGCGGGTGGATGAAGACCACCTGCGGGAACTCCTGCATGTAGAACTCGCGGGCCCGCGCCGGCTCGGCGTATATCACCGGGAGGAAGCCGACCAGCTTCGCGGCCTGGCGGATGGCCGGGTTGTCGGTTCCGACGATCAGCGCTTTCGCCCCGAACTCGTTCTCGTGATCGTCCTCGTCGTCGTCGTGCGACGCTGGCGCTGCGGCCGGAACGTTGGCTGCCGGTGCCGCGGCAGCGGAGGGCGCTCCCGCGGCCCCGCCCTCGAAGTTGCGGCGGTCGACGGTCAGCTTCACCTTGCACACCGGGCAGGGGAAGGAGACTTCCTTATTGGAGGGAAGCTTGGTCTCGTCGAGCGAGAGCGGTTTCTGGCAGCTCGTGCAGGTGATCCGGATCATCGCTACTCCAGCATGGACAGCATCGAGTCGCCGTCGCCTTCGCCCGCGGGGGGGCCCGTGGGGTCGTCGGTGAGACGGAGCGCGAGGTTGGTCGGATTGGTCGCGTAGGCGAGCGCGGTCTCTTTGGAGATCACATTCTGGTTCCAGTACTTCTCGATCTCGTCGTCGAAGGTCTGCATGCCGTCCACCGCGCCGTCGTGCATGGCGTCGTTGAGGGAGCGCCCCTCCGACTCCCCTTTGACCACGTAGTCGCGCGTGCGCATGGTCGATTTCAGGACCTCCAGCACGGCCACGCGGCCTCCGCCGATCTTCGGCAGCAGGCGCTGGGAGATGACGTAGCGGAACGACTGGGAGAGCCGGGTGCGGATCTGCGGCTCCTGGTCTTTCGGGAAGACGCCGATGATGCGGTCGACGGTCTTGGCGGCGTCAATGGTGTGCAGGGTGGAGAGGACGAGGTGGCCGGTCTCGGCCGCCTCCATGGCGATCTCGATGGTCTCGACGTCGCGCATCTCGCCGATGAGGATGACCTTCGGCGCCTGCCGCAGCGCGGCGCGCAGGGCCAGCGAGAAGGTCTTGGTGTCGGAGCCGAGCTCGCGCTGGTTCACCGTCGACTTCTGGTGCCGGTGCATGTACTCGACCGGGTCTTCGATGGTGATGATGTGGTACGCCTGCTCGAGGTTGATCTGGTTGATGATCGCGGCCAGCGTGGTCGACTTGCCGGAGCCGGTCGGCCCGGTCACCAGGACGATGCCGTTCTTGATCCGGCAGACGTTGTACAGCTCGTCCGGCAGCTTGAGCGACGCCAGCGACGGGATGCCCTCGGGGATGACCCGCAGGACGATGGCGTAGGTGCCGCGCTGGGAGAAGATGTTGACCCGGAACCGCGTCTTCTGGGGGATCGAGTACGAGAGGTCGACGGAGCCGTTGGAGAGGAGGGTGCGGGTCAGCTCGCGGTCGCCGCGCAGCATCTGCAGGGCGATGGTCTCGGTCTGGAACGGGGTGAGGCGCGGCAGGCCGGGGAAGGTCACCGGCACGAGCTGCCCGTCGACCTCGACCTGCGGCGGACGCCCGACCGAGAAGTTGAGATCCGAGACCCGGTCCGAGACCTTCAGCATCGCCTCGAGAATGGCGTCGAGATTGAAGTTTTTCATCTGAGGCTTCCCCTGGCCTTCGCTCGGGCTTCGCTCGAGCTTCGGCGGGCTGCGCCGGGCTTCGTCCCCGGCCTTCGATGGACCAGCGCATTGTAGCCGCTACAATCCCGCTTCGTGACCACGATCGCCATCGACCTCGGGACGCGCCGGATCGGCATCGCCGTGAGCGATTCCGGCCTCGTCGCCACTCCCCATTCGGTGCTGCGCAACGAGGGGGACGTGGTGGCCCGGCTCGACCACCTGGGACGCGAGCTGGAGGCGGAGACGTTCGTGGTCGGCATCCCCCGCCGCACCCACGCCAGCGCCCATGCCGAAGCCACCGAGCGCAAGTACCGCGAGTTCGCGGAGGCACTGCGGCAGAAAACCTGCAAACAGGTCGTGCTCTGGGACGAGAGTCTCTCCACAGTAGAAGCATCGGAACGGCTGCGCGCCTCGGGCCGCAGTCGCCGCGACGCTCAGAAGGACATCGACATGCACGCCGCGGCGGTCATCCTGCAGTCGTACCTCGATGAGCATGGGAGGAAGTCATAGCTCGCAGTAAGCCGCGCCGCGGTTGCCGGAGGTTCCTGCAGTCGCTGCTCACCATCGCCATCTTCGCCGTGCTCCTCGGCATCGCCGGCGGCTGGTTCTTCTGGCGCGCCGTCCGGACGCCCTATAAGGACTACGCCGAGCAGACCAAGCGCGTCGAGGTCCGCCGCGGCCAGCGCACGGCCACGATCCTCCAGCAACTGCACCGCGAGGGAGTGCTGCGCGACGAGTGGATCCCGCTGGTCTACATGAAGATCTTCCGCGGCCGCGACTCGCTCAAGGCCGGGGTCTACCAGTTCGACAAGCCTCTCTCCCCGGTCGACGTCATCGACAAGCTCGTGCGCGGCGACGTGATCCTCAAGAGCATCACCGTCCGCGAAGGGCTCGACCGCTTCGCCGTGGCCAAGCTGTTCGCGGCCGAAGGACTCGGCTCCGAGGCGCAGTGGGCGGCGGTCACGAAAGACCCGGACCTCATCCGCGACCTCGCGCCCGACGCGGAGTCGCTGGAAGGCTACCTTTTCCCCGATACCTACAAGTTCGATCCCGGCACGCCGGCGTCGACGATCGTCAAGGCCATGGTGACGAACTTCCGCAAGAACTGGGGAAGTGAGATCGCCCTCATCACCACGGAGCTCAACCCGCACCAGACCGTGACGCTGGCGTCGATCGTCGAGACGGAAGCGCAATTGCCGCAGGAGCGTCCGGTGGTGGCCTCGGTGTACATGAACCGGGTCCGCAAGCGGATGCTCCTCGGCGCCGACCCGACCGTGATCTACGCCCTCAAGCTCGCGGACCGCTGGGACGGCAATATCCGCAAGGCCGACCTGCAGATCGACTCTCCCTACAATACTTACCGCAAGCCGGGCCTCCCCCCCGGCCCCATCGCCAACCCCGGCCTCGCCTCCCTCCGCGCCGCCGCCGCCCCCGCGACGAC
Source organism: Thermoanaerobaculia bacterium (assembly GCA_035629865.1). Taxonomy (GTDB): domain Bacteria; phylum Acidobacteriota; class Thermoanaerobaculia; order Gp7-AA8; family Gp7-AA8; genus QHVT01. The sequence goes on from DASPHC010000011.1 coordinate 33,148, forward strand.
GCCGTATCTCTATTTCGTAGCCCGCAACGACGGCTCCCACGTCTTCGCCACCAGCAACGAGGAGCACAATCGGAACGTGGAGAAGTATCAGAGGCAGTATTTCCGGGATAAGCGGGCGGCGGAGAAGAAGTAACCAAACCAGCAACACCACCCGGCGAGAACGCTACAGCCCCCGCACTCGCGCTCGTCTCGGCAGCACCCCTGAGTAAACCTTTTGTCAAAATCGATGGTCCTTGTTATCCTGTCGATTCACAAATAACTCGGGGGTCCAGGAACAATATGGCTGCTCGCAACAAGCCGTACGATCAGTTCGGTCCGTACATCCTTTTCAAGAAGCTCGAGACCGATGCCCTCGGCGAGATGTGGCGCGCGGGACGGATCGAGAACGGCCAGGTCGGCGCGACGGTGGCGCTGCGGCGTCTCTCCGGCGGGAACCGCGAGGCGGTCAACGCGAATGTGCAGTCGATCGCGCCGATGCTCCCGAGCATTACCGGCGCGTCGTTCGTGCGCGACCAGCGCGCGGGCGTGATCGACGGCGTCCCGTTCCTCGGGTGGGAGTACGCCGGCGGCCGTTCGCTGCGGCACATCATCGACCGCGGCCGCGGCGGCAAGGACGTGCAGCCCAACCCTCTCCCGATCGACCAGGCCATCGTCATCGCCGAAAAGGTCGCACTCTCCCTCGCCACGATGGGCGACCTGCGCGACTCCACCGGCACGCGCCTCTCCCACGGCGCGCTCGTCCCGCACTTCATCTGGATCAGCGACGACGGCGAGATCCGCGTCGCCGGCCAGCAGCTCGGCGCGGCGCTGATGTCGTCGCTGAGCGACACGAAGGTCACCGCCGACATCGGCCGCTATTTCTCCCCCGAGTACCGCGCCACCGGCCAGGTGCAGAAGAACACCGACGTCTATTCGATGGGGGCGATCCTTTTCCTCCTCGTCACCGGCCAGGAGCCGCCCGATGCCGCGACCGCGAGTGCGTTCGTCGCCGCGGTGCGCGCCGCGAAGACGCTCACCGGGGCGCCGGTGCCCGATGACATCCGGGTGATTCTCGACAAGTCGTTCAATATCGACCCGTCGATGCGCTACCCCTCGATGACGGAGATGAAGCAGGCGCTGTCGACGCTGGCGAATACCGGCAAGTACTCGGCGACCACGTTCAACCTCGCCTTTTATCTCAGCAATCTTCTGAAGAGGGAGATGGAGAGCGAGGCGGCGGACCGCGAGAAAGAAGCGAAGGTCAACATCGCCCCGTACGTCGACGCGCCGAAGCCGGTCGCCGCGCCCGCCGTGGCTGCCGCCGCTCCGGCGCTGGCGACGCCGACGTTCGGCGTCTCCGCCGAGGAGCCGCAGCCGAAGAGCAAGATGCCGCTGGCCATCGCCGCGACGCTCGCCGTCGCCGCAGCCGGCATCGGCAGTTACATGATGATGGGCAAGAGCGGCGCACAGCCGGCCGCGAAGCAGGTCGTCGCAGCCGCCACCATGTCCACACCGGTCGTGCCGCGCGTGATCTCGGAGCCGATCTCCGTCCACGCGAGTCCGGCCGATGCCGCCGCCACCGCGACCACGGACGCCGAGGCGCAGAAGAAAGCGTTCGAAGACGCCGTCAAAGCCAAGATGCAGGCCGAGATGATGAAGCTCCAGAACGACTACATGGCGGAGCTGAAGCAGAAGCAGTCGAAGGACGCGCCGGTCGTCTCCGCTCCCGCCGCCGCGCCGGTGCAGGTCGCCGCCGTCCAGGAAGAAGAGCGCCCACCCGTCAGCGCCGCCCAGCTCGACCAGGCGCGCCGCGACGCCGGCAGCCGCACCGAGACCGTGGCGGAAGTCCCGCGTCCGGCCGTAACCACCCCGGTCCAGACCCAGACCACCGCCCCGCAGCCCGCGGTCGCCGCACCCGCCCCGGCCCCGGTCCAGCAGGCGGCCGTTCGTGAAGGCGACGTCGTCGACGTCGCCTCTCTCGACGTCCTGCCGAAAGCGACGCGCATCGTCAAGCCGACCTACCCGCCGCTGGCCATGCGCCAGAAGATTACCGCCACGATCTTCCTGACGGTGTTGATCAACGAGAACGGCGAGGTGTCCGACGTCAAGGTCCTCCGCGGCGACAACCGCTTCGGCCTCAACGACGCCGCCATCCGCTCCATGCGCTCCACCCGATTCTCGTCGCCGGTCAAGGACGGGAAGCGCGTGAAGACCTGGTTCCCGCAGACGATCGAGTTCAAGTGAGGCGGTTGCTGGTTGCTTGTGACTCCTCGCCTGGGCCGCAGGCGATGCTTCACAAGTAACCAGCAACCAGCAACCGTTACCGCGCCGGGATCAGGGAGGCCTCGAAGTACCGTGGTCTTGCAATCCCGGCCAGCCGATCCCGGTCGCGCTCGAAGCTCTTCGCGCCCGGGGCGCGGCTGGCGCCTTCGCGCAACAGCACGCCTTCCGGCGGCGGCCGCAATGACGCCGCGACGCGGCGCTCGTACTCCGGCAGCCACAGATCGGCGAACGGCGCCATGCGCGGGTCGACGTAGACGGGTGTGATCGCCGGCATGAGCTTGCGGATCTCCGCGATCGCGGCGAACGGCGGCGACGCGGTCGTGCGGACGACGTGCAGCGCCGGCAAGGTCCAGAGGACCAGCAGCGCCGTCAGCGCGGCGAGGGTGAGGCGGCGGCCGTGCTCCGGAATCCCTTGTGCCGCCAGAAGTGCGTACAGCGGCATGTAGCCGATGGAGAAACGGCTGGCGCTGTGGAAGTCGAGATAGAGCCAGGCGAACAGGAGGAACGGCCCGAACATCGCCAGCGCGATCCCCAACGCGATCAACGGCCTGCGCCGCAGCAGGCCGGCGGCGGCGAGGAGGGTGATGGCGATGTTGATCGGCAGGGCGCGGTACGGCCGGACGAAAAAGTCGTCGGCGACCTGCGCCAGGTTCGGACGGATCGGGCTGAGGAACGAGTCGACCTCCCGGATGTAGCGCTCGTGCTTCGCCAGCGTGGCCCGGTACGCCTCCCAGCCGCCGCTGAGCGAGGCCGCCGCACCGTAGCTGCCGGCGACGATCGCCACAAGGATCACTCCCCCGAGGAACCCGGTCCGCCGCCGGTGCAGGAAGGCCAGCATGAACGGAGCGAATCCGATCAGCAGGTTCTGCGGACGGAACCCCGCGGCGATCCCGAGCACCAACGCCCCGGCGAGCAGCGACCGGTCGCTGCGGCAGCCGCGCAGCAGCAGCGCGGACGCGGTCACGACCAGCACCATCGACGGCACATCGCTGAGCGCCGTCCCGCCGTAGAACCAGACGTTGGGAAAGAACGCCAGCAGCAGCGCCGCGGCGATCGCCGAGAACGCCGGCAGGCGCAGCTCGCGCCCGAGAAAGAACATCGCCGGGAACACGAACAGCGAGGCCACGACGGCGATGGCCTGCGGTGCGTGGAAAGGATCGAGCGGGATCAGCTTTGCCAGCCCGATGAACAACGGGAACCCGGGCGGATGCGGATGGTGTGCGGTAACGTCGTAGTCGAGCAGCGCCAGCGCGAAGAGCGCCTCGTCCCAGTCCCACATCGTCCGCGAGATGGCCAGGACCCGCGTCGCCGCGACGGCGAGCGTCAACACCCACAACAGCACGCGGTCGTTGCGCGTGAGCGGCTCGGGGGGCGTGCGCAGGCCGATCATTTCCGTAGTACCGGCACGGGGCGCACGCTCGCCTCGAACGCCCGCTGCCGCACGACCTTCCACAGAGGATTCGTCCGCGGGTAGGTGAAATTGTGCCCCTCCGCGTAGGTACGCCAGTCGACGATCCAGTCGCCGGTGATGTCCTTCACCAGAGCATCGTTATCGAACAGCGTCACATTGTGTCGCGGGAGGATCGCATCCGCATGCGGATAGTACGAGCGGTGCACGAACACGCGCTCCGAGACCGGCACGTTCTCCGCCACCCAGCGCAGCGCGGCCACCGGCGGCGCCGGAGTGGTCCGCTGCAGCCGCAGCGCCGGCCAGCTCCAGCCGAGCGACACCGCCACCGTGGCCGCGGCGAGAAAGAGCTGCACCGCGCGGTGCCGGCCGAGGAGGAGGAACCCGTCCGCGGCGAGCAGCGCGTGGAGGGCCATGTACGCGATGGCATAGCGCGAGGCGGTGTTGACGTCGAAGTTCAGCCACGCGATCCCCGCCAGCGGCGCGAATGTCGCCAGCACGATCGGCACCGCGGCGCGCCGCCGCACCAGGCCGGCGATGACGGAGATGGCGACGAACACGGCCAGCGTCCGCATCAGGTCCTCGTGCTGGAACGGCTGCACGAAGAAGAGCACCGCCGCCCCGCGCAGCGAGCCGCGGATCGGATTGCGCCACGAGTCGACCTCGCGCACCCACTTCCGCTGCGCCTCCACGGCATCGAGGTAGCCGGCCACACTCTCCGAGGCGAGAGCCGCGCCGCCATAGCTCGCCGCGACGATGATGCCGCCGGCGAGAATCGCAATCGCCACCGAGGCGTACGACCTCGCCCGGATCCGATGCCACGTCGCCAGCAGCGCCGGCGCCGCACCGATGATCAGGTTCGGAGTCCGGAAACCGGCCGCGATCCCGAGCACGATCGCACCGGCGACATACGCGCGCGCGTCGGTCCGGCCGCGCAGGAGCAGCGCGCAGGCGACGAACACCAGTGTCGTCGCCGGGACGTCGCTGAAGCCGGTCCCGCCGTAGAGCAACACGTTCGGGAAGAACGAGAAGATCGCCGCCCCGCAGACCGCGGTCGTGAAGTCGAAGCCGGCCTCGCGCGCGAAGAAGAAGAGCGCGGGAAAGAGGAACACCGCACCGAGGAAGACGATCGCCTGCAGCGAGCGAAACTCCTCCACGCCGAGAAGGTGCACCCCCTTCGCCGCGGCGATGAAGAGCGGATAGCCGGGCGGATGCGGCTGGTGATGGGCGACGTCGTAGTCGCGCACCCCCATCGTGAAGAGCGCCTCGTCCCAGTCGAACAGCGACGCAGCCGGCGCGAGAAGGCGCGTCAGGGCGATGACCACCGAGAGAGCCAGGACGATCCGCTTCTCGTTACGCGACACGCCGCCAGCTCCACCCGCGCAGCATCACCGCAAGCTCGCGCGGGTCGTCGCCCCCCGCGCGTGCCGGCACGAACGACTGGCTGGCCGCGATGACCACTTCCTGCGAGCGTCCATGGCAGTCGAGGAGGAGGCGCACGTCGTTTCCCTTCTCCTTCGCGGCCAGTTCCTCGCGCAGCACGCCGTCGACGAACAGGCGCACGTGCACCGGCTTGCCGACCGCGTCGAGCGGCACGTCGAACTGCAGCCGCAGCTCGTGCCTGCCGGTCACCGGCGGGAGATGCACGGTCGTCCGCCCGGCGCCCCAGCGCCAGCGATTCACGCCGTCCCATTCCGGCGCATACCAGCCGGTCCCGAACGCGACCACGCTCGTCGCCGGCCGCACGTACGCCTCGAAGCTGCGCTGCACCACGACGTTCCAGATGCGGTCGCGCGGCCGGACGAACGACGCCGCCCCTTCCCCTTCGGTCGTCCCCATGGAGATGTACCACCCCTTCCGTGCGTCCGGATGCGGGGCGACCTCCTTCGGGTCGAAGACCATCACCTGCTTCCGGCCGCGGACGTAGTAGCGCGCCCACGGCCAGATGTTGTGGTCGAGGAAGATCGTCGCATCGCGCGGCGCGTGCCGGTCCAGCCACTGCGCAGCTGCCGTCGGAGGTGCGGCGGCGGTGCGCGGCGATTCGAATGCCGGCAGCACCCAGGTCGCGAAGCGGCCGGCCAGGATCGCCACCATGCCGATCTGCACGATCGCGGGGATGCGCGCGGCCACACCGGACAGCTTTCCGCTCCGGCTCGCGAGCTTCTCCGCCAGCCGCGCCAGCGCCGTCGTTCCTTCCATCGCCAGCAGCACGATGCCGGGAAGATAGATCAACGAGAAGCGCGTCGAGCCGAGGGGATTCGCGGCGAGGAACGTGAAGAGAAAGAACGGCGCGAAGGTGAGCAGCAGCTCCGCCACGACCCGCCGCCGGCCGAGCACGATTCCGGCCGCCGCCAGGATGTTGAGCAGCAGCGAGGCCTTGCCGGCGTCATACGGGTCGAGCTGCAGGCGGAGCGCGTCGAGAAGCGGCGGCCGGTACTCGTCGGCGACGACGCTGTCGGCCCGCGTCACGAACCCGGCGTGATGCACGACCGCGTCGGCGTACCTCTCGAATCCGGTCGCCCACGCGGCCAGCCCGTACCCGATCCCCACGATCAGCGCGACGGCGACCGTCCCCGCCACCGCCGCCCGCAGCTTCTTCGCCCGCACCAGCCGCACCGTGGCAATCGTCCACGGAAAGACCGCCACCAGCCCATTCTGCGGCCGCACCAGCAAGGCCGCACCGAACAGGACCGACGCCAGCAGATACCGCCGCGAATCCTCCCCCGCGCCGATGTAGGCCGCGACCGCCGCGAGGAACAACACCATCGCCAGCGGATCGCTGAACGCCGTCCCGCCGTAAAACCAGACATTCGGCAGAAACGAGAACAACACCGCCGCCCCAACCGCGGGCAGGAAGTCGAACCGGAACGCCCGGGCCAGCCAATACATCACCGGAAAGACGCACATCGAGACGATGACGTTCACCGTCTGCAACGCATGAAAGTCGGTATCGGCAAAGAGCCGGGCGATGCGCGCCAGCAGGATGAACAGCGGAAACCCGGCCGGATGCGGCTGATGCGCGGCGACGTCGTACTCGCCGACGGCCATGCAGAACAGCACCTCATCCCAATCCCACGGCGTCTTCGACAACGGCACCAGCCGCGACGCCGCAACCCCCACCGTCAGGATGGAAAGGACGATCCGCTGCAGGCGCGGCGACGGCTCCGTCATGCGGCTGCACTTTACCAACACATGGAGGACGACGAAGGGCCTCCGGCGGGCGGGCCCGGCCCGCGGCGTTTGTTTTCGCGGGGACCGCGTTTCGAGCGAGAGGCGCGCGTTCAGCCTTGGGCGACCAACGCCGCGGGCCGGGCCCGCCCGCCGGAGGCCCCCGTCGTTCCCCATATGCTGGTGGACTGCAACCCCACGGCACCGATCTCGCAGTTTTGGCGCGGACGATGGCGGCCCGAGGGGTTCGACGGCGGTGGCATCTCGACGTGCATGGGATCCGGCGCGAGGGGAGTAAGCAGACCGGCTTCACGTTCCGGATGCCGGACGGCTCGCAGGTGACCGACGAGAAGGTGCTGGCTCGCATTGCGAAGCTGCGCATTCCTCCGGCGTGGCAGAACGTCCGGATCGCCCGCGGCGAGAGTGCCCCGCTCCAGGTCCTCGGCGTCGACAAGAAGGGGCGGACGCAATACCTCTATCACTTCCGCTTCCGCGCCCAGCGCGAAGAGGCGAAGTTCAAGCGCGTGGTCGAGTTCGGCGAGTCGCTTCCGGCGCTGCGCCGCCGCGTCCGCGCCGACCTGAACGGACAGGAGCTCGAGCGCCAGCGCGTGCTCGCCGCCATGGTCCGGCTGATCGACCAGGGCTTCTTCCGCATCGGCAACGACAAGAGCGCCGAGGCGGAATCGACGTTCGGCTTGTCGACCATCCGCAGCTCGCACGTGCAGGTCGACGGCAAGAAAGTGCAGTTCGACTACGTCGGCAAATGGCGCAAGAAACACAAACGGGCCGTGGCCGACGCCGACGTCGCGCAGGTCGTGGAGCAGCTCAAGAAGACCAAAGGGGTCGAGCTCTTCAAGTTCCTCCAGAACGGCCGGATCGTCGACGTCAAGGACCGCCACGTCAACGACTACATCCAGGCCGCCATCGGCAAAGACTTCACCGCCAAAGACTTCCGCACCTGGGCCGGCACCCTCCTCTGTTCCATCGCCCTCGCCATGCAGGGCCAAGGGACCAGCAAGGCCGACCGCAAACGCCGCATCCGCAAAGCCATCGTCGCCACCGCCGAGCAGCTCGGCAACACCCCCGCCGTCTGCCGCTCCTCCTACATCTGCCCCCGCGTCATCGACGAGTACATGGAAGGTAAGCCCTTCGAGATGCTCCGCAAGACCCGCAAAGGAAGTCCGGTGGTGCGGGTGGGATTGTCGATGGAGGAGAGGGCTTTGCTGAAGTTTCTGCGGGAGACGATTGCGGACCGGCGACGCGCGCCACGCGCCGCGTGATTTGGAGCGCCGGTCTTCGACCGGCCGGTCCGCCGGCATTCTGCCGGCAGTGTGGGTGGGACGGGGGCTTTCCCCAATTCAGACTGCCGGCCGAAGGCCGGCGGACCGGCCGGTCGAAGACCGGCGCTCCGTAGCGGCGGCGCGATACACGCGCCGCCGCACAAAAGCTGGCCCGCCGCCCCTAGAACGTCTGCCCGATCCAGAAGCTCGTTCTCAGCTCTTCTCCCAGCACCTTGCCGTCGAAGCGTTTGGCGAAATCCCAGTTGAGCTGGAGGCCGAGGAGGTTGAAGGAGACGCCGAGGCCGGCGGAGGCGACGGCGTCCTGGAGCAGGCCGTCCCGCATGAAACGGAAGGGGCGGCCGTCGAAGTGGGCCGCGCCGATGTCGAAGAAGAGGGCGCCGCGGACCTGCTGCAGCACGATCACCGGCGTCGCCAGGACGTCGATCAGCGGGAAGCGGAACTCCACGTTCGCGAAGCCGGCGTGCTGGCCGATCAACGTCCGGAAGTCATAGCCGCGGACCGTGTTCAGGCCGCCGAAAGCATAGAAATTCGGCGCGTTGCCGTCCGACCACGCCGAATACACGCGCGCCGCGATCAGCGTACGCGAGCTGATCTGGATGTACTCGCGCCAGTCGAGCGAAACGTCGCTGCTCAGCGCCCCGCCCTCCTCCGGATCGGGAGCGTACGACGCGCTGAGCTGATAGCGGCGGCCGGAGATCGGGCCGAAGTACTTCCAGACCGCGCTGTCGCCGCTGAACGACGAGCTCACGAACGGGAAATTGTCGCTGCGCGGCTTGAAATCCACCAGATCCGGTCCGCCCGCCGGGTCGGCGACGAAGGTCGGCTGATAGTAGTCGCGCATCATGTAGCCGAGGCCCCCCTCCACGCGGTGATAGCGCGTGAACGGATAACTCACCAGCCCCATGGCCCCCGTCTCGCGGAAGACCTGCCGGCGGTCGATGCGGTTCGACTCAAAGTTGTACGACAGGAAGAACGAGCGGTTGTCGAACAGGCGCGCGCCCCAGTTCATCCGGCGGCGCATGTCGAGATAGAGAAAGTCGAAGTTCGAGAACGCCGACACCGAGTCGAGATTGGCGATGAAACGGCGCCCGCCGAGCATGTCGCTCATGTAGATCGACGTGCGGGAGACGAAGAGCTGGTCGGAGGTCAGGCCGCCCTGCACCGCGATGTCGTCGATGAACAGCTTGAAGCCGCCGGTATCCTCGATCTTCTCCTCGTCGATGAAGAACTCCGAGGTCGAACGGAACACCGAGCGCGCCTCCGCCGCGATCGGCGCGGACGGCAGGGTGGTCTTCTCCGCCGCGTGCAGCGGCTTGTCGGTGGGCGTCGAGTAGAGACGCCACTGCCCCTTGTAGTACGAGGAGAAGACCATCCTCTCCTTGTTGTTCTCGCCGGTGAAGACCACGGGCGTGAAGCAGCCGCCGACGACGTCGGTGTACTGCAGCATGTCGCCGCTGGTGAGGTCGAGCGAGTAGATGTTGAAGGCGGCGAAGTTCGTCGGGTCGGCCTTCGGCGTGTCGCCGTCGGTGCGCGCCGCGTTCTCCGCGCTCTCCAGGATGGCGCTGGCGGTGGCGATGTTGCGGCCGGTCTGCTTGTCGGACGAGAAGAACAGCCGCTTGCCGTCCGGCGTATACCAGGCGTCGATGTCGTTCCACTCGCCGGTGGTGAGCTGGAAGCGCTCCTTCGGATTGTCGAGGTTGAGGCGGTAGAGCTTCGCGTACTGCTCGCCGATCGACGAGTAGACCAGCCACTTCCCGTCCGGTGAGAACACCGGCGAGCCGTCGAAGAAACTATCGCTGGTGAGATTCGTCACCACGCCGCTGTCGAGGTCGTAGGCGAAGATGTCCGACTGATTGCCGCTGATCGCGGTGAACGCCACCCGCCGCCCGTCGGGCGAGTAGGCCGGCGAGAGCTGCTGCTCGACGCCCTCCATCGGGACGGAGCGGTCGAGATGGCCGGTGAGCGGATTGAGGAGCAGCAGGTTGCGCCCCCGCTCCTTCTTGACGAACAGGGCCACCTGGTCGCCGTTCGGCGCGAAGGCGACGTCGCGTCCCATGAGCGCCGCGGTGGTGAACGACTGCACGATCGGATACTCGTACTCGCTCGTGTAGCCGGAGGTGAGATTCTTCAGGAGGCGCCGCTCGGGGATGTTCAGCAGCGCCAGGTCGACGTCGTCTTTGTAGGTGGTGAAGCCGACCAGCAGGTCGCCGGACGGCGACGGCACCGGCGAGATCTCGTTGCTCGGGTCGTCGGGATTGATCTTGAACGGCTCGCCGTACTCCTGCGGCTCCCCTTTCGCCACCAGGGCCGGCAGGTACTGCTTGCGCAGCCAGGTGCGGAAGCGGCTGTCGAATTCATCCGGCGTGAGGTTGAAGGCGCGCTTGAGGGCCTTGTCGATGCTGTTGCCGAGGGTATTGCGGTATTCGTAGATGAAGTCGCGGAGGCCGTCCCACCCGTACTGCTCCTGGATGTAGCGGAAGACCGCGTGTCCGAAGCGATAGGCGAAGTAGCCCTGCGGGTTGAGGGTGACCCGCGGCACGCGGTCGTTGACCACGGCGTCGCGCAGCACCATCCGGTCGCGCGAGTCTTCATCCTGGGCCATGTACGACGCGAGCCCTTCCATCAGCCAGGTGGGCGGGTTGGCGGTGATGTTCTTCCCGAACTTGCCCTGGAAGAAGATCTCGTACTCGAAGATGTGGGTGAGCTCGTGCGTGATCAGCTCGAGCAGTTCGTCGTCCGGCATGTCGATCGGCAGGACCATCCGGTTCTTGGCCGGTTCCGCGAACGCCCCCACCCCCTCGGGGATGAAGTTGAGCATGACGTTGGTCTGCTCGAACGCCGAGTGCGTGGCGTAGTAGATCAGCGGGATCTTCTTCGAGACCTGGAAGTTGAATTTCTGCGAGAGGTCGAGATACGCCGTCTCGGCCGCGTCGACGACGCGCTGCAGCGAGGGGCGCTCCTCTTCGTAGAAATAAATGTCGAAGTGGGTCGAGTGGTAGACCTGCCACTTGAACGTGTCGTAGACGATCTTGTTCTGGCCGAACGGATAGGCCGGCACGGCGAACAGAACCATGAGGATGAGGAGGACGACGACTCTCTTCAAGAAAGCCTCCTTCGCTTTTTCGTGACGGATGCGGACCGTTTACTCGGTGAACACGTAGCGCGTCCCCGACATCTCCTGGGCTACGAAGATGCCGACGAGCTGAGTCTCCAGGGCCCGGAGATTCTCGAACAGGCCGAGGATCTCGTCGTAATTGCGCTGGTCGAACTCCTTGAAATCGCGGAAATTCTCCTCGAGGATCATCTCCCCGGTGTCGGCGTCGAAGACCGCCAGGTCGATGTCGAAGACGAAGCCGGTCGACTCGACCAGCACCTGCCGGTGATACGTCCGGCCGTCGGCCGGCGAGACGTACTCCTCGGTCTTGTAGCCGGCCTTGTCGTTGATGTCGAAGTCGACGATGCCGGAGACGACGAAGTCGGCGCCGGTGCGCGCCCCGAGCTCCTTCCAGTAGTCGCGCGCGGCCTGCAGCGACTTGATGTCGTTGCCCGGGAGGCGGGTCTGCGGAACCTCGATCACGCGGAGCTTGGTCGACTTGGCGATCTGCTTGCGAAGGTAGCGGTTGAACTCCGCCTGCACGTCCACCTTCGCCGCGCGGTCATTGCGGCGCTCCCCTTTCGAGGCGATGACGAAGGGGGCGACCGCCACCCGCTCGTCGCCGGTGATCTGCAGCTTCGGCTTGACCGGAAGCTTCAGCTTCACTTCCATCACGTTGGCGGAGGCGGTGAGTGCGAAGAGCAGTGCTGCCGGGAGTGCGAAGCGTTTCATCGGGCACCTTCCTCAGGGGGGTTCGTGGTGGTGGTCGCGGTGGTGTCGGTCGCCGGCGGGGTTGCTGCCGGCGGTGCGGGCGGGGTTGCAACCGGCGGTGCGGCCGGAGTCGTCGCGGCAGTGGCGGCCGTGGCGGCGGCCGGCTTCACGTCGCGCTTCTTCGCCTTCTGGGTGAACTCCACGAAGCGGGAGTAGTTCTTCTGGATGTACTGATTGGAGCGGTCGAGACGGAGGGCCTCGCGGTACTCGCGGGCGGCGGCGTCGAAGTCGCCGGTGGCCTCGTACGCGACGGCGAGGTTGTTGTGGGTCATGGCGTTGGCCGGCTCGATCTCCGTGGCCCGCTTGAAGCGGAACATGGCCTCGCGCCAGAGGTTCATCTTGGCCATGCGCACGCCGAACTGGCGCTGGGTCTCGGCCCTCGAGAGATCGCCCCCTCCGGAGCGACATCCCATCACGAACAACAGAAGTGCGACGAGGATCACTGAAGACGTCGTGAACGCGCGCTTCATCGGGACTCCCTTCTCTGACCGCTGATTCTTCGTGCGCAGTATACTTTCACGCGTTCCCACCGAGCGGCGACCTTGCCTCGCCCGCGCTCTGCGCCCGCGGCACCCGCTGCCCGCATGAACGAGAACGACCGCGCCCTGCGCGACCTGAAGATCGCGCTTTCCCTGCTTCCGTTTCTGACGCCGAACCGGACCCGCCTGCTGCTCGAGTATTTCGATCCTGTTTCCGCTGCACGCAACGCCTCTCCCAAACTCATCCAGGGACTTCTGAGCGTAAACCCGGAGCAGGCGGAGCAAGTGAGGATTCCGTTAACACATGCTGCCCGCGAGCGCGTGGCCGCGCTCCGCGACCGGGTCCTGGTCCTCGGCGACGACACCTATCCCCAGCTCCTGAGCCGCATCATCGACCCGCCGCTGGCGCTGCATTTCCTCGGCGACACGTCGCTGCTGGACCGCCCGGCGGTGGCGATCGTCGGCTCGCGCCGGGCCTCCCCGTATGCGATCAACGCGGCCGAGCAGCTCGCGCGCGATCTCTGCGGCGCCGGGCTGACCATCGTCTCCGGCCTGGCCCTCGGCGTCGACTCGGCCGCCCACCGCGCGGCGCTGGAGGCCGGCGGGCCGACGATTGCCGTCCTCGGCACCGGGATCGACCTCGTCTACCCGAAGTCGAACGCCGGTCTCTTCCAACAGATCGCCGAGCACGGCCTGATCGTCACCGAGTTCCCTCCGGCCACGCCGCCGCGGCAGCTCAACTTTCCGATCCGCAACCGGGTGATCTCCGGCCTCTCCCTCGGCACGATCATTGTCGAAGCCTCGACCCGCAGCGGCTCGCTGATCACCGCGACCATGGCCGCCGAACAGGGCCGCGAGGTCTTCGCCGTCCCCGGCTCGATCTTCTCCGCCGGCTCCGAGGGAACGCACCGCCTGATTCAGTATGGCGCCAAGCTGGTCCACGACGCCCGCGACGTCCTTGAAGAGCTCCCCGGCGGCCTGCAGCTCGCAAAAAAGCCGCAGCCCGAGCTGGAGTCTCCGCTGCGCGAAGTCTTGGCCGCGTTCACCCGCGAAGACGCCACACACGTCGATGCCGTCGCCGGCAAACTCAAACGCACCCCCGCCGAGGTCGCGGAAGCGTTGCTGCAGTTAGAGCTGGATGGGTGGATCCGGGCGATGCCGGGGGCGCGGTATGTGAGGGTGCGGTGACGCGTCCCATGAGTCCCATCGGTCCCATACGTCCCATGGGACAAATGGGACCAATGGGAAGACGGGGCTACGACATCCCGACCAGCTCGTCCCGCTCTCTCGCGTTCTTCACGGTCACCGCGAGGATCGCGAGGGGTACGCCCCAGGTCACCAGCCTGCGGAAGACTTTCGGGAGGCCGAAGCCGACCACGATGCCGAGGACGGCGCCGCCGGCGATGAGCTGGGGGGCGTAGTTGCTGGCCAGGGTCTTCGGGTCGAGGTTGGTGCGGAGGTGGCGGTCGAGCTCGTCGATGCGGTCGCCCACCCCGTCGCGTGCGCGCACGATGGCGCGCTCGATGTACTGCTTCTCATCTACTTCTTCGGCCATTTACCTGCTCCTGACGCGCGCGACGTCGGCCTTCAGCGAGTCGATGTCGCCCCGGATGTGGTCGATCGACTCGGTGGGCACGAAGTTCACGCCCTGCAATTTCTTTTTGCCCATCACCACCAGCACCGCCGCGGCCGCGAACAGCACCAGCGTCACGATCAGCGACGAGAGCCACGGCGGAAGACCGAGGGCGATCATGCCGAGAGTGATCGTGACGAAAAGGAACGCCAGACCGACCAAACCGAGGAACAGGGCCGCGCCCATCATGGCTCCGCCGGTCCCGAGCTTCGTGACCGAATCCTTGATCTCCAGCTTCAACAGCGCGATCTCGCTACGGAAGAGGTTCGACAGGTCCGCCGTCAGGTCTTTGATGATCGTACCGAGTGACCGCTCGGAATCGGTTGCGCTGAAGTTGCTCATACACCACCCCGTGAGCAAGACGTTTACCAAGAGAGCGGCGAGAGTCTAGTCGAAGCGGGAGACGTGCGCGATAAACTGGCAGAGATGTCCGAAGTCGTCGAGCTCGTGAAGGACTTCCGCTTCGAAGCGGCCCACTACCTCCCCAACGTCCCGGAAGGCCACAAATGCCGCCGCATCCACGGCCACTCCTTCCGCGGCGAAGTCGCCGTCCGCGGCCCCCTCGACCCGAAGCTCGGCTGGGTCATCGACTTCGCCGACCTCAAACGCGCCATCGAGCCGCTGGTCGGAGAGCTCGACCATTACCTCCTCAATGAGATCCAGGGCCTCGAAAACCCGACCGCCGAGCTGCTCGCGGTGTGGATCTGGAACCGCCTGGCCCCGAGTCTGCCGAGTCTGGTGCGGGTGACGATCGAGGAGACGTGTACCAGCAGGTGCCATTACTACGGGTAGGCGATAGGACCTATGGCCGTTCTCGCAAGGGCACAAACCGCACGGCCTCCATCCTCGTCCGCGTCACCTTCCCCCCGCGCCTTTCGATCAGCCACAAATGCTGCAGGTCCGCGGCTCCGACCGGGATGACGCACCGCCCTCCCTCGGCGAGCTGGTCGATCAGCCCTTCCGGGAGGAGCTCGGGGGCGGCGGCGGAGAGGATGGCGTCGAAGGGGGCGTGGTCGCGGAAGATCTCTACGCCGTTGCCGGCGCCGAGGACGACGTTCGCGATCCCCAGTTCTTCGAGCCTGCGTCGCGCCGTTTCGGCGAGCTCCGGCTCGACCTCGGCGCTGTAGACGATGCGGGCCAGCTTCGCCAGCACCGCGGTCTGGTAGCCGGAGCCGGTGCCGATCTCCAGCACCTTCTCGCCGCCGCGGAGTTTAAGCATCTCGGTCATCAGGGCGACGATGAACGGCTGGGAGATGGTCTGGCCGCACGTGAGCGGGAGCGGCGAGTCGTCGTACGCGGAGCGGCGGAGATGCGGCGGGACGAAGACTTCGCGCGACACGGCCCGGAGGGCGTCGAGCACCCGCGGATCGCGGACTCCGCGCGCGACGATCTGGTCGCGGATCATCCGCTCGTTCTCTTCACTGCTCCGCATCACATTCAACGTCTCGGATCGTACGTCTGGTGGGGCGGTACTTTTCCGGCCGCGAAGTCGGCCTCCGGCATCGCCTGGCCGATGACCCTGGCCGGGTTGCCGCCCACCACCGAGTTCGGCGGCACGTCCTTCGTCACCACTGCTCCGGCCGCGACGATCGATGCACGACCGATGCGCACGCCGCTGAGGATGATGGCGTGGCAGCCGATCCAGACGTCGTCTTCGATCGCGATCGGTCCTTTGCTCGGCGCGTGATAGTTGTTCTCGAGCAGCGTCACGTCCCACGCCATCCGCACCCGGTCGCCGATCTCGACGGAACGGCAGGCGTGGATCTGCGTCCGGTCGCCGATCGAGCAGCGCTTCCCGATCCGCACGACCGCCGGCGGCCCCGGCGGCGCGACGATGGAGATCTTCACGAACGGCCAGAACTGCGTCCGCTCGCCGACGTAGAGCCGGCCGTTCTCGCGCGTGAGCGTCAGCCCGCGATCGAGGCTGAACGGCTTCCACTGCTCGATCGAGGGGGCGCGCAGAAGGCCGCGGAGGTAGCGGATGAGCATTCCGAACATTGCCAGGTTCTGCGATAGCAAACGCGACGCCGTGGTACCCAACGTGCAGCCTCAGCTTTGAGTGGCCGCTTCTCTCCGGGTAGGTGTGGCGCTCGCTTCGATGACGCAGCCGGCGTGGGTGTGCCGGGTGCTGGAGCATGTCCGTTCGAAACACACGCTGGCGCAACTGATCCCGGTCCCGGAGACGCCGTGCGAGCGCGAATCGCCGGCCATGCGCCTCTTCCATCGGATGGACGATGCGATCTACGGGCGCGCTGCGGATGGCCTGACGCCGTGCGATGCGACGCCGTACGTTGCGGGCGTGCCCACGGCGGTCCAACGCGTAGACGTCGTTCTCGCATTTGCCCCCTGCGAACCCGCCGCCGCCGAGGTGTGGACCATCCACCGCAATGACGCGCTCACCGAGGCCACGGTCCGCGCCGGCGAAAAGGTCATCGCCCGCACCACCGCGATGCCTGACGCCATCTCGCGAAGGCGCGCCATGAGCCGCCTGGGCCTGCGCACGGCAGCCATGCTGCAGCACGCGCTGGATGGCTATGGGAACCGCATCCCATCGCGTCCCATTGGTCCCATAAGTCCCATTGGTCCCATGGAGATGGGACTTATGGGACCCATGGGACTCATGGGACGAATGGTCTACGGCTATGCCCAGCGCAAAGTCCGCGACCGCTTCACCCACGGCCAGTGGTCGATCGCCTTCTCCTTCGACCCTGCCGCCATCGCCGCGCTCGACTTCCGCCGCTTCCACCACGTCGTTCCGCCGCGCGACCGGCTGTGGGCCGATCCGTTCGTCGTCGCCGACGGCGACCGGGCGTGGGTGTTCCTCGAAGAAATGCTGTACGCCGAAGACCGGGGCGTCATCTCCGTCATGGAAGTACGCCGCGACGGCACCTGGTCGCAGCCGCGGCGCATTCTGGAGCGGCCGTACCACCTCTCCTATCCGTGCGTCTTCCGGTGGAACGGCGGCTGGTGCATGGTTCCGGAGAGCGGCGGGAACCGGACCGTCGAGCTCTATCGCTGCGTCGAGTTTCCCTACCGCTGGGAACCGCAGACGGTGCTGATGCCGGACGTGCACGCCGTCGACACCACCCTCTTCGAGGCGCACGGCCGGTGGTGGATGTTCTACGCGACCGACAGCGGCGACGCCGCCGGCTTCGACCGCCTCTGGCTCCACTTTGCCGACACGCCGCTCGGCCCGTGGACGCCGCACCCCGCGAACCCGCTCGAGTGCGACGTGATCGGCGGACGTCCCGGCGGCCGGCCGTTCGTCCATCAGGGAAAGCTCGTCCGGGCCGGCCAGATCGGCGCCCCCTGGTACGGCCACGCGATCCAGCTCCGGGAGCTGGTGACGCTCACCCCGGACCACTGGGAAGAGCGCGAGGTCGCGCGCATCACTCCCGACTGGGCGCCCGGCAGCTCCGGCACGCACACACTCAACGCCGACGGCGGGGTCATGGTGGTGGACGCGGTGCGGGAGCGGTGGGGGATTTGATGGGACTGATGGGACTGATGGCTTCCCCATTGCAATGACGAGCGCGGCCAGCCGATGCCTCGTAACAGGACCCGCACAGACGTGAGCAGCCCACCGATCTCCGCCCCGCAGGCGCCAGCCGAGCCGCCGCCTGCACCCCCTTCGCCGAATGCTACCGGCGTGGGCGGCAGCAACCCGGTGAGCGACGAGATCACCCGTGCCCTTGCACGCCACTGGAAAGCGGCGGCGCTGATCGTCGCCGTCGTCACCCTGCTGGCGTGGCTCCTCGCCGCGGCGCAGCCGAAGCGCTACCAGGCCAGCGCCATCGCGGCGATCGCCCCGCGCGTCAATACCCTCTCCGTCTCCGAGACCTTCCACGGCGTCGATACCCTCGAGCGCCGGGTGGTCGTCTCCACCGTCGCCGCTCTGGCGTCGATGCCGCTCACCCTCCGCCAGTCCTCTGCGGCGAGCGACGACAAAGTCGACGCGCTGGTGATGCCGACCACGAACCTCTTCCGCATCAACGTCGAGAGCGGGAGCCCGCAGCGCGCCGCGGCCCTCGCGAACAACATCCCCGGCGTGCTGAACGTGCAGACGCAGCAGATGTACAAGGTCTACGGCGTCACGCTGATCTCCCCCGCCACCGTGCCGTCGAAGGCCGCGCTGCCGCGCGTCGAGCGGGCCGTGATCGCCGGCCTCGTCGCCGGAGCGGTGCTCGCCGTCGGCGTCGCCTGGCTGCTCGAACGGATGCGGCGTTCCGCCGCCTGACCGAAGGCGGGTGCATGACACCGGAAACCAGGCGGACGATCCTTCGACACGCGGTCGCGGTCGACCTCGTCGTCACCGCCGCCGGCGCCGCGTTCCTCTTCCCCACTTCGCCTCTGGCGATCCTGGCGGCGTTCCTTCTCGCAGTCATCCTCTCCGCCTACGCCGGCGGCGATGAAGTCGGCCTGGCCGCCACCGCCTACTCCGTGATCGCACTCGCGGCCTTCTTCGGCAACGTCATCGACGTCCCGGCGCTGACCGGCTTCGCCGCCGCCGGGGCGGCACTCTCCGCCTTCACCCGCGCGGTCCGCGAAGCCGGCGCCGCACCGGCCGCGGCGCGGACGAGAGGTCTCGACCTCGCGCCGGTCGTCGCGGCACTGCCGTTCGCCGTCGGCCTCCCGCTGCTGGTGGTGGTGGTCTACACCGACATCTCCGACGTGATCATGACGCGCTATCCGGTCCCGTCGATGCTGCAGCCGATGATCGCGCTGCTCGCGTTCGTGGTCTGGAAATACCGCGCGCGCCTGCATCCGGCCGCCGCGGCGTTGCAGCCGGTGCCGCTGCTCTTCGCCGGCTACACGTTCGTGCTCTTCACCACGAGCATCTGGGCGACCGACGCCCCCGTGGCCGACGCGCGGTTCATGGAGTCGGTCAAGGCGCTCGTGATCTGCGTCCTCGTGGCCAGCCTCGCGGCATCGTGGTCGTCGCTGCGCCGCTCGCTGTTCGTCCTCATCGGCACGGCGGCGTTCCTCTCCATGCTGTCCCTCATCCAGGTCATCACCGGCCGCTTCACCGAGATCCTCGGCGGGATCGTGAACCTGGAGACCGGCCATCTCTACGGCCAGGTCGTCGCGCCGCGGGCTTCGGGACCGCCGGTCGACGATCCGAACTTCTACGCGCGGATCCTGCTGATGACCATCCCGCTCGGGATCGCGCTGGCGCTGTCCGAGAAGCGCCGCCTCTGGCGCTTGGGCCTCTTCGGCGCCAGCGCTCTCGTCATCGGCGGCACCCTCGTCACCTACTCGCGCGGAGCCATGCTGGCCATCGGCGCGATGGCGCTGTTCGCCGCGATCGCCGCGCGGGTGCGGGTCCGGACGATGGCCGCGGCGGCGGTGGCCGGCCTGCTGATGCTGCTGGTGCTGCCGACAGGAGTGCGCAGCCGCATCGGGACGCTCGAGAACATCCTGCCCGGCGGCGATTCGGTCGCCGCGAACGACAACTCCGTCGACGTCCGGAAGCTCTACACCGCCGCCGGCCTGGCGATGTTCGACACCAACCCGGTGCTCGGCATCGGCGCCGGCCACTATCCGCGCCACTTCCCCGAGTACGCGAACATGGTCGGCTCGACGCTCTTTGACTATCACTCCGCAGGGTCGCTCGGCCATCCCCACGGGCTGTGGCTGGAGGTCGCGGCGGAGACCGGCCTCGTCGGCGTGGCCGCATTCTCCGCCCTGCTCGCGGCCATGTTCCTCTCGCTCCGGACGGCGTACCGGCGCCTCATGACCCGCGGTGACCCGCACCTGGCGATGCTGGCCATCGCCCTCGCCGCCGGCCTGGCCGGCTATCTCGCGGCGAGCATCTTCCTGCACGAGTCGCAGCTTCGCTACATCGGCCTGTACGCCGGCTTCGTCGCCGGGATCTCCCGGCTCGTGCGCGACGGCGAGACCGCCGGGACGGCCGCATGAGCATCGGCCGTACGGCGGCGCGCGCCGCGGTGTGGGCGTTTGCCGGGACGGCCGGCTCGAAGATCGTCACGCTGGTCAGCCTGGCCTTGCTGGCGCGGCTGCTCAGCCCCGCCGAATTCGGCCTGCTCGCCTTCGCTCTCGTCTACATCACGTACGCCGACACCATCGGCGACCTCGGCTCGGGGATGGCGCTGATCTACTGGCCCGAGCGCCGCGAAGATGCCGCGCAGGTGACGTTCCTCGTCAGCGTGGCGTCGGGCATCTTCTGGTGCCTGCTCACGCTGCTCATCGCGAGCCCGATCGCCGACTTCTTCAACGCCCCGCACGGCGCGCCGCTCGTCCGCGCGTTGGCAATCGGCTTCATCCTCCGCTACCTCGGCAACACCCACGACGCGCTCGCGCAGAAGGACCTTCGCTTCCGCGCCCGCCTCGGCCCCGACCTCGCGCTCGCCCTGGTCAACGCGGTCGTGTCGGTGACGCTGGCGTGGCTCGGATACGGAGCCTGGAGTCTGGTGTGGGGACGCCTCGCGAGCGTCGGCTGCAGGACCGCGCTGCTCTGGGTGGTCGTACCGTGGCGGCCGTCGCTCACCGTGCCGTGGGACCTGGTGAAGCCGATGCTCGGTTACGGACGCGGCATCCTGGTGGTGAACATCCTCGGCGCGATCACGGCGAACAGCGATCTCGCCGTCGTCGGCCGCGTCCTCGGCCCGACCGCGCTCGGTCTCTACCAGATGGCGGGACGCGTACCGGAGATGAGCGTGATGGTGCTGCTCTGGGTCCTGAGCAGCGTCCTCTTCCCCGCCTTCTCACAACTCCATGCGGCCGGCGAAGACCTGCGCGAGCCGTACCTCATGGCCACGCGCTACATCTCGGCGCTGACCATTCCGGCTGCGGTCGGGCTGGCCGTCCTGGCTCGCCCGATCGTCCTGTTCGTCTTCGGCGACGCATGGGCCGCCGCCGCGCCGGTCCTCACCGCGCTCTCGGCCGTGGCGGCGATGCGCTGCCTCACTGCACACGCCGGAGACATCCTCAAGGCCACCGGCCGGGCGAAGATGGTGGCACAGCTTTCGTTCGTCAAGGCGGTGCTGATCCTGCCGGCGCTGATCGTGGGAACGCGCTGGGGCGGGGTCGGCGTGGCCATGGGTCTCGTGATCGCCACCGCAATCGCCTCCGCGATCACGCTCGTGACCGCATCCCGGGTCATCGGCGTGCCGCTGGCGAAGATCGCCCGTTCGTTCTGGCCGAGCGTCGCTTCCTCGATGGCGATGCTGGCCGCGGTGGCGGCGTGGCTGCGCTGGATGGACGGTTCCGCCCCGGTGGTGCAGGTTGCCGGCGGCGTGACCCTCGGCGGCATCGTCTACGTCGCCGCGCTCGCCCTCCTCGACCGCAAGATGCTCCGCATCGTCAAACCGGCCGACATCGTGCGCGGAGCCGCGCAATGAACGACTCCTTCGCCGCGCGCCTCTATTACGAGCGTTACCTGCACGTGCCGAAGAGCCGCAGGCAGCGGTTACTCCGGCCGCTGCGCATGCTCGCCACGCCTTTCGTCCCGCGCACCGTGCCCGACGACGCACTGGCGCGGCTGCTCTGGGAAGGAGCTCCCCCGGCACACAGCAGCGTCGTCCTCGACGACACCGACCAGGACGGCCGCCGCCGGCTTCTCGCCTTCCTTTTCGCGCAAGGCGCGCGGAGACCCTTCGCCATCGCCAAGGCGCAGTCCGACCTCTCCAACGGCTCGTTGCGCAGCGAAGCGGACGGACTGCGGCGAGTGCGCGGGGGCCTCCCGCCGGACTTGCAGTCCACGATCCCCGAGGTACTGCAGTTCCAGGCGAACGACCGCGGCGAAGTGCTCGTCATCTCCGCATTGCCGGGCCGCTCCGCGTATCTCGACATGCGCGCCTCGCTGCGGCCGTCGCGCTTTCTCGAAGCACACTTTTCCGCGGCCGCGCGCTGGCTGGCTGCATTCCACGACGCCACCGGCGCCACGCACGGCGACTTCTGGCCGCACAACCTCCTGCTGGACGGCGACCGCGTCTCCGTCGTCGACTGGGAGAACTTCACGCCGTCGTCCTCTCCCTTCGTCGACCTCTTTCACTTCCCGCTCACCTATGGCCAGAGCTACCGCTACGCCGATCCCGAGACCTCCTTCGCCCGCACGTTCCTCGAGCCCAACCGCCTCTCCCGCGCCGTCGCCGCCTACCTGCACGGCTACGCCTCGCGCCGCGGCCTGAACGAGCGCGATCTCGCGCCGGCATTCGCCGAGTTCCTCGCCACCCGCGGCACCATGGGGAGCGGGGAGCCGCATCCCGGAACGCGCGGCCTGCCGTGGGAACGATTGGCCAAGCGGACCCTGCATGGTCCTGCTTTTGCTCTTCCGCCGCTACCGGAGAGGTAGCCGATGAAAATCCCCCAATCGATTGCCGGAGCGCTTCTGCTCTTCGTGTGCACCGTCCCCGCCTTTGCCCAGCCGATCGGCAAGAGCCAGCCGGGGGACTTCCGTTCGGACATCCGCCTGCAGGGGTGGGTCTTCGGGAACTTTTTCTATACGGCCGACGACAACCTGAAACAGGACGTGGCCGCTTACCGCACCGAGCTGCGCAGCGCCTGGCGTCCCGGCGAGCGGCCGATGGACGTCTACACGCACGTGAACTATCTCGTCTACGACGTTTCGGACCGCGATCCGAGCTACGGTCTCCGCCTCGGCGTCGCCGAAGAGACCGAGCAGCAGAACTTCAACTTCTTCATCGACCGCGCCGAGAACCGCGCCTCGGTCGACGTCGGCGACCGCCTCGCCGTCGCGAACGTGACCATGCTGGGTGGCGAATACGCCCGCCGGATCACTGAGGACTGGCAGCTCGGCGGCGAATTCGTGCACGAGCGCCAGCGCTTCAGCATCGAATCCGACCAGGAGAACGACTACACCGGCCTCACCGCCTCCGTCCGCTACCGCGGGTTCGGCTACAAATTCAGCCCGACCGTCGGCTACGGCGTCGGCCGCCGCAGCAGCGCCGACGATGCCGAAGACACGGAAGACGACCATTGGTTCGCCCAGGTCGCCGTCATCCCCCACCCCCGCATCTACATGAGCCTCCGCTACCGCCACGGCGCCCGCGACTACCTCGTCGACGCCCCCGTCAGCACCAACTTCCGCCGCCACGACGACCGCCCGCAATGGACGTTCAGCAGCTCGGTGCGCGTGTCGGACCGGGTGAACGGCCTGGTGTACTTCTCCCGCGAGAACATGAGCTCCTCGGTGCCGAACCGCGACGTGGAGACGTACTACCTGATCCTGGGAGTGGCGATCGGGTTGTAGAGTTTCGTAGGACCGATGGGACGAATGGGACTGATGGGACCAATGGGACTCCCATTTGTCCCATAGGTCCCATTCGTCCCATCAACTCACGAAAAGCCTACTTCAACCCCGGCACCGGCCCCAGCTTCTCCGTTCCGACGGCCAGCGCGTCAATGCAGGCAAACCCGCCGGTGCCGAACTCCGGGTTGGGGTAGTCGATCACCAGCTCGCTCACTACCTGGCCGGCATCGCCATTCTCGAGCGTCACCGTCGTGCCGCCGTCGACCTGCAGGGTGATCGTGCCCGGCGAGCGCCAGCTCATCTCCACCAGGTGCCAGCCGCTGCCGAGATTGATGAAGTTGCTCGCCGAGAACACGCCGGCGGCATTGCGGCGGGCGATGCGGATCATGCGCGTCCCGTTCTCCGCCACGTCGTACTCCACGTACGCCACCTGCGTCCGCTGGTCGCCGTTATTGTGCAGCAGCGTCAGGAACGGCGCCGGGAAACGGTTGCGCTTCACCAGCCCGTCGGCATTCGTGTAGAACCGGACCTCCGCCTCACCGCGGCCGGCGCCGTTGAACGAGAACGCACGGGCGATCTCGATCTCCTCCTCGCCGCTCAGCTCCAGCCCCGCCGGCCCCTCGTAGGCGCAGCGCGCCGTCAGCGTGCCACGGGACTCGTTGCCGAACCAGCCGGGAAGGATCTGCTTCGTGTCCTGCGGACAGTTGAACAGCTCCTGCGTCAGGATCGGCGTCTCCACCTTGTCGTACACGAACGGCGCGCCGCTGCTGAAGCGGTCGAGCACGTTCCGCGTCACCGTCCGCACGATGGCATCGGACGCCAGTCCGTACACCCAATGCTGCGTCGCCGCGTTGAACACCGCGCCGCCGGCGGAATTGATGTAATAGCCGAGCGTCCCGTGGCCGTCGGAGGCCGGCGTCACCGCCAGGATGTGATAGTTCAGCGGCGTCCCGTCCGAGCCGTCCACCTTCAGGTCGCCCGACACCGGCTCGCAGTTATAGAGCGCACCGTCGACTTCCAGTCCGGTCACTTCCTTCCCGAACGCCGTTCCCCGCGTCACGTTCGCGCCGAAGAACGGCCAGGCGTTCGGGTCCGTCACCGTATACCCGATGCGCTGCTCGAGCGGGACCATGTCGTAGTTGTTCGGGTCCGTGCTCACGACCCGGTTCGCATAGCCGCCGAAGCGGAACGACGTCCCGAGGATCGAGTTCTCCGGATCGTGGACCGGATTCCCCCAGAAATGATGCGTGACCACCCCGTTCTCGCGGCCGTACAGCGGATCCCACTTGGCATTCTTGTAGCCGACCAGCAGGCGCTCATTCTCCTCGAGCCGCACCTGCCACCACATCGTGTTGCCGCCGAAGATGGCGATGTGCCCGCCGTCGCGGCTGAACGTCTCCAGGTTCTCGCGCGCCTGCGCGGTCCAGTACTCCGAATGGCCGACGATCGCCACCGCCTCGTAGCGGCCGAGGAGCGTCGGGTCTTCCATGTCCGTATCGGTTGCCACCTCGTAAGTCCGCCCCTCCTCGCGCATCCAGTCGACGAACTTCCGCTCCCAGATGTCGAAGCGGCCGAGGCCGCTGTCGTGATCGTAAGGACGATCGAATGACAGCCGCTTCCCGCGGTTCGGGTCGTTCGACGGATAGAGACTGGCGCCGCCGAACGCGTTGTAGGCCTGATAGGTGTGCGTCGGAGAGATGATGAGGAGCGGCGACTGGCTGCCCGGCTCATCCTCCTTCACCACGAAGATGATCTTGCGGACGCCGAACGTGGTCGGGAACCGGACCGCGTAATAGCCGCTCGGCCAGGTGCGGGGGATGTTCAGCGTCGTCGTCGCCGCCCAGCCGCAACCGGAGGTAAAGCGCCCCGAGCAGTTCTGCACGGTCGATTGCAGGTTCTCGAGCACCCGCACGATGACACTCTCGTCGGCGAGGTTGACGATCGTCGCCTGGAACGGGCTCACGCTCGTCGAAATGCGAAACGTGATCGGCTCTCCCTGGCGGACGCTGGTCGCGCTCGCATAGCCTCCCTCGGTGAAGGCCGCGTTGAACGGCGGCGCGGGCGACACGACCGAGCGGCGTCGTGCGGCTTCGAGCGGCATGGCGGCGAGCATTGCCGCGACCGCGAGCGAGCAGATGAATACGTTCCGGCGATGGGACATGGGTTCTCTCCGAGGTTCGAGGTTTTGATGAGTTGCCGCTAAGACAGAGCCGGCAGCGGGCACTTGTGCAACTTATTTGCCCGGAACCCGGCCCGCCGCTTGCACAGCGGTCAGTGCTTCTTCAGTTGTCACTTCTTCTTTCAAAAGGACCCCGTCGCCCGTGCGTCTGTCTGCTGCATTTGCCGCAGTCCTGATTCTCGTCAGCGTCATCCCCCAGGCCGCCGGCGCCTCGGAAGTGCCGCTCATTCCCGCCCATGCGGACTGGCGGTATCTCGACGACGGTTCCAACGAGGAGACGTACTGGCGCGAGCCGTTGTACGACGACTCTTGGTGGGATTCCGGTCCCGCGGAGCTCGGCTACGGCGACGGCACCGAGCGCACCGTCGTCGCCTCAGGTCCGGCAGGCAACTTCCACCCCACCACGTACTTTCGCCGCTCGTTCGACGTCTACGACCCGTCGGTTTTCACCGACCTGACGGTGCGGCTCCTCCGCGACGACGGCGCGGTGGTTTACCTCAACGGCACCGAGGTCTGGCGGACCAACATGCCGTCCGGGGCGATCGACTACCGCACCTACGCGACGAACAGCGTCGGCGGCCCGGACGAGGAGACGTTCTTTTCGCACGCCATCGACGAAAGCCTCCTCGTCGCCGGCACGAACGTGGTCGCGGTGGAGATCCACCAGGTCGACAACAGCAGCTCCGACATCAGCTTCAACCTCGAGCTGATCGGGACTTCCAACGTCGACATCGTCACCCTCACCCGCGGACCGTACCTGCAGACCGGCACGCCGGAGAGCGTGCGCGTCCGCTGGCGGACCAACTCCCCGAGCGACAGCCGCGTGCGCTTCGGCCCGTCGCCCGGCAATCTCAACACTGTAGTCGACAGTGGCACCGCGGTCACCGAGCACAACCTGCTGCTCAGCGGCCTCTCCCCTTCCACCCGCTACTACTACTCCGTCGGCAGCTCGACACAGACTCTGGCCGGCGACGCCTCACACAACTTCGTCACCTCCTCCTTTACCGGTAGTACCGACCCCATGCGCATCTGGGTCCTCGGCGACTCCGGCACCGCCGACTACAGCGCCTCCTCGGTTCGCGACGCGTATCTCGACTACACCGGCTCCACGCGCACCAATCTCTGGCTGATGCTCGGCGACAACGCGTACGACACCGGTACCGACAGCGAGTTCCAGGCGGCCGTCTTCGAGATGTACCCGCAGATGCTGAAGCAGTCGGTGCTCTGGCCGACCATCGGGAACCACGACACCGCCCAGTCGGCCAATCCGCCGGCGAATCTCCCCTACTTCAACGTCTTCACCCTCCCGACGTCGGGAGAGGCGGGCGGCACCGCCTCCGGAACGGAGAAGTACTACTCGTTCGACTACGGCAACGTCCACTTCATCTGTCTCGACTCGATGACCTCGAACCGTTCGAGCAGCGGACCGATGCTCACCTGGCTGCGGAACGACCTCGAATCGACGTCGCAGCAGTGGGTCGTCGCCTTCTGGCACCATCCTCCCTACAGCAAAGGCTCGCACGACTCCGACCAGTCGATCTTTCTCTACGAAATGCGGCAGAACGCTGTGCCGATCCTGGAGGAGTACGGCGTCGACCTCGTGCTCAGCGGCCACAGCCACTCGTACGAGCGCTCGTTCCTCATCGACAGCCACTACGGCAACTCCAACACGCTCACCAGCTCGATGAAGAAGGACGGCGGCAGCGGACGGGTCGACGGCACCGGCCCCTATAAGAAAGGGACGCTCGGCCCCGGTCCGCACGAGGGGGCCGTCTACGTCGTGGCCGGCAGTTCGGGCCAGGTCACGCCTGCCCCGCTGAACCATCCGGCCATGTACATCGGCATGGCGAACCTCGGATCGCTCGTGATCGACGTCCAGAACGGGCGGATGGACGTGAAGTTCCTCCGCGAGACCGGCGTCATCGCCGACTGGTTCACCATCGTCAAGGGCTCTCCGTCCGCGCCATCCTCCCTGACCGCCACGGCGGCCTCGGCGACGCGCGTCAACCTGCAGTGGACCGACACGGCCATCAACGAGACCGGCTTCCGGATCGAGCGCTGCAGCGGCACCGCCTGCTCGGACTTCGCCCAGATCGCGGAAACGGCGGTCAACGCCGTCACCTACGCCGACATGACCGTCACCGCCGGCACGGTCTACCGTTACCACGTCAGCGCGTACAACAGCGGCGGCAGTTCGGCCTACTCGAACACCGCCCAGGCAACGACGCCGGGCGGCGCCCCCTGCACCTACACCGTCGCCCCGGCTTCCTTCTCTTTCCCCGCGGTGGCAAGTACCGGCAACGTCTCCGTCACCACAATGGCCCCCTGCTCGTGGACGGCCACCACCACCACGCCGTGGATCACCGTCACCGCCGGCGCCGGCGGCACCGGAAGCGGCACGGCGACGTTCAACGTGACGGCGAACGACGGCGTCGCACGCAGCGGCTCGATCACCGTTGCCGGCACGGTCATCCCGGTCAGCCAGGATTGCGCGCAGCCGGCCATCTCCGGCCAGCCGCAATCGGCCACCGTCGTCGCCGGCGAGCCGGCCACGCTCAGCGTCACTGCCACCGGCGCCGCGCCGCTGTCGTACCAGTGGTTCGCCGGCCCGACCGCCATCGACGGCGCGACCGGCACCTCGCTCACCGTCACACCCTCGGCGACCACGACTTACAAAGTCCGGGTCACCAACTCCTGCGGCACGATCGACAGCGCCGAAGCCACCGTCACCGTGCAGCCCTGCAGTTACTCCGTCACCCCGACGGCATTCTCGTTCCCGCCGGCCGAGGGGACCGGCAGCGTCTCGATCGCCACCACGAGCACCTGCTCCTGGTCGGCGTCCACGAGCACCTCCTGGATCACGCTCACCGGCGGTACGGGCGGCACCGGCAACGGCACCACGACCTTCACCGTCGCCGCGAACGGCGGAGCGGCGCGCAACGGCTCCGTCACCGTGGCGGGCGTCGTCATCCCGGTCGCGCAGGCGTGCACCGGGCTGTCCATCTCCAGCCAGCCGCAATCGGCCACCGTCATCGCCGGCGAGCCGGCCACGCTCACCGTCACCGCCACCGGCGCCGCGCCGCTGTCGTACCAGTGGTTCGCCGGCTCGACCGCCATCGACGGCGCGACCGGCACCTCGCTCACCGTCACCCCCTCGGCGACCACGACTTACAAAGTCCGGGTCACCGACTCCTGCAGCACGATCGACAGCGCCGAGGCGACCGTCACCGTACAGCCATGCTCGTTCTCGGTTGCACCGGCCTCCTTCGCATTCCCGCCGGCGGACGGCACGGGCAGCGTGACCGTCACCACCACGAGCACCTGCTCCTGGTCCGCGATCACGAGCACGTCCTGGATCACCATCACGGGCGGGGACGGCACCGGCAACGGCACGGCCACGTTCACCGTTGCGGCGAACGGCGGTGCCGCCCGCAGCGGCTCGATCACCGTCGCCGGCACCCTCATCGCGATAACGCAGGGCTGCGAGGCGCCGGCCGTCACCGCGCAGCCGCAGCCCGCGACGATCGTCTCGGGCGAATCGGCGACGCTGAGCGTGACCGCCACGGGGGCGGCTCCGCTCACCTACGAGTGGTACGCCGGTACGACCCGGATCAGCGGCGCGACAGGGTCGTCGCTCACCGTGACCCCCGCCTCGACCACCGCGTATCGCGCGCGGGTGATCAGCGCCTGCGGCGAGATCGACAGCGCCGAGGCGACCGTCACGGTCCAGCCGTGCAGCTACAGCGTCACCCCGGAATCGTTCGCGTTCTCGTCTGCCGCAGGCGAAGGGAACGTCACCGTCACCACCACCGGCACGTGCTCCTGGACCGCCTCCACGAGTACGCCGTGGATCACCGTCACGGAAGGCGCGAGCGGAACCGGCAGCGCCACGGCGACGTTTGCCGTCGCCGCGAACAGCGGTGCGGCCCGCAGCGGCTCGATCACCGTCGCCGGCATCGTCATCCCGGTCACGCAGGCATGCACGCTGCCGGCGATCACCGAGCAACCGCAGTCGGGCTCCATCACCATCGGCGAATCGACGACCCTGGAGGTCACCGCCACCAGCCCCACCGTCCTTTCGTATCAGTGGTACGCCGGCTCCACGCCGATCGACGGTGCGGACGAGTCGTGGCTCACGGTCACCCCTTCGTCCACCACGACCTACACCGTGCAGGTGACCAACGCCTGCGGATCCGTCGGCAGCGCCGAGGCGACCGTCACCGTCGAGCAGTGCGCCTACGAGGTCAGCCCCACGTCGTTCGACTTCGACTCCACCTTCAACACCGGAGTGGTCACGGTCGTGGCGCCGCACGTCTGTTCCTGGACCGCGGCCACCACCACGCCGTGGATCACCATCACCGAAAACGCAAGCGGTAACGGCGACGACGTCGTGATCTTCGACGTCGAGATCAACAACGGCGCGGCGCGCAGCGGCTCGGTCACCGTCGCCGGTGTGATCATCCCGGTCATGCAGGCGTGCAAGCCGACGGCGATCGCGGAGCAGCCGCAATCGACGACCATTACCGCCGGCGGCTCGACGACGCTGCGCGTCACGGCCAGCGGCCCCGCCCCCCTCTCGTACCAGTGGTTCGCCGGCTCGACCCTCATCGGAGGCCAGACCGGCTCCTCCCTCACCGTCTCCCCGTCGTCCACGACGACCTACAGAGTCCGAGTGACGAGCGCCTGCACCTCGGTGGACAGCGCCGAAGCGACCGTCACCGTCCAGCCCTGCACCTACTCCCCCTCGCCGTCGTCGTTCACGTTCCTCTCCGGCGCCGCGAGCAGCAGCGTCCAGATCATCACCCAGGGCACCTGCTCCTGGTCGGCCGCCACGACCACTCCGTGGATGACCCTCACCGGAGGCCTGAGCGGCACCGGCAACGGCACCACCACCTTCACCATCGCCGCGAACGGGGGAGAGGCGCGCAGCGGCTCGATCACCATCGGCGGCGTCGTCATTCCGGTTACGCAGGCCGCGCCGCCGTGCGATCCGGCGGGCATCGCCACGCAGCCGCAGTCGACCACCGTCGTCGCCGGCGGCTCGGCCACGCTGAGCGTCACGGCCAGCGGCACCGGGCCGTTCTCCTACCAGTGGTACACGGGTCTCTCCGGCGTCACCTCGAGCCCGATCTCCGGCGCCACGACCGGCTCGGTCACCGTGACCCCCTCCGCCGACACGCGCTACTGGGTGCTGGTCACGAACGCCTGCGGGTCCGTCGAAAGCGCCGCCGCGCTGGTGACCGTGGCGCCATGCTCGTGGAGCGTAGCGCCGGGCTCGTTCTCGTTCGGCGCGAACGGCGGCAGCGGGACGATCACCGTCACCGCCGCCTCCACCTGCGCCTGGACGGCGGCCACGAACGACGCCTGGATCACCATCACCGAAGGCTTCAGCGACAGCGGCGACGGCCAGACGTCATTCACCATCGCCCCGAACAGCGGCACCGAGCCGCGCAGCGGCTCCATCGCCGTCGCCGGTGAGATCGTCACGATCGCCCAGTCCGAGCCGGTCGCCGAAGGGGCGCCGCCCGCGCCGACCGGCGTCAACGCCCGCGCGTACCCGACGCGCGTCACCATTTCGTGGAACGCCGTCTCCGGCGCCACCAGCTATCAGGTCGAGCGCCGCGCCGCGGGCGGCGGCTACGTGACGGTCGGCAGCACCACCGTGAATTGGCTCCACGACTCGAGCGCGGCGAGCGGTGAGGCCTACCTCTATCGCGTTCGTGCCCTCAACGGGACTATCTCCTCGGCGGTCTCGGCGAGCGATCTCGTCACAACGATCCTCTTCACCGACAGTCCGCTCGCCGCCGGCAACACCATCCGTGCGATCCACCTCGCCGAGCTCCGGACCGCCGTCGACGCCGTCCGCAGGCTGGCCGGACTCGGCGCCGGCTCGTACACCGGGCAGGCCATTGCGGGAACGACCATCTCGGCCATGCACATCCTCGAGCTGCGGACCGCGCTCGACCAGGCGCGCGCCCTCCTCGGCCTCCCCACCGGCGATTACGTCTACGCCATCGCACCGGGCGTGCGCGTCCGGGCCTTCCACTTCAACGAGCTGCGGGGAAAGGTGAGCTGATGCGGACCCTGCTCCTGCTCCTGTTCCACGCCTTCGCCGTCCTGCCGCTCGCGGCGCACGACGAGCTGGCCGACCAGATTCACAACGCCAACCACCGGATCGAACAGCAGCCGCGCAACGCGGAGCTCTACCTCCAGCGTGGGGAGCTGTACCGCCTGGACGAAGAATGGGAGAAGGCCGAGCGCGATTACCGCCGCGCCCTGCAGCTCGATCCCGCCCTCGAGGCCGTCCATTTCGGCCGGGGACTGATGCTGTACGAGTCGGGGCGGAACAGCGAAGCGATCCACCCGCTGCAGCGATTCATCGCCAATCATCCCGACGACCCGCACGCCCGGGTGATCTTCGCCCGCGTGCTGATGAAGCTCGGGCGCCCGGTCGACGCCGCGGTCGAATACGACGCCGCCCTCACCTTTCTCCCCTGGCTCGATCCCGACGTCATCGTCGAGCGGGCCCGTGCCCTCGCCGCCGCCGGCCGTCCTTCCGAGGCGCTGCAGGCACTCGACGACGGGATGGCACAGCTCGGTCTGCTGGCCGCGCTGCAGCTCACCGCCATCGAAATCGAGCTCCAGACCTGCCATGCCGAGAAGGCACTCCTGCGGATCGAGGCCTCCGAGGCAGCCGCCCCGCGCAAAGAGAGCTGGCTGGCCCGGCGCGGCGACATCCTCCACGGCCTCGACCGGGAGGAAGAGGCCCGCGCGGCTTATCGGCAGGCGTTGGAAGCCCTGGCCCTGCTTCCCCCGGAGCGCCGCCAGACCCGGGCGATGAGAGAGCTGGAAAACCGCCTGCGGACCGCGATCCAATAGGCCCACCGGACCCAACCACGAATAATTTTGGGCCCCGTGATAAAAATCACATACCACCGAGCCAGAACAGGAGTATTATTTTGATTCGTGAGAGAGGGGTGACCGGTCGAGTCTGCCTTGCAGGCTCAAAAAGTTAGCCCTGCTCGCGAAATACGAGGCGGCGTAGATTGTTCCGCCAGATAACAATTAGCGGTCGCACGACAAAGGCAAACCCTCGGTGACGGGGGGACGCAAAGCCAACGGGTCTGAGAACATCCAGACGGCCGGGCTGCCGAACGTGATTGAAGTGAGGTTGGGAAGGCCGATGAGGCGTTTCGAACCGAAGCTTTGATTCGACTCTCAGAACGTAAGTTCAGGGCGTCCGGCAATGTGAACCGCTGCCGGAGCCTTGATGAACTTTGCGAGACTGGCCGTTCCCGTTCTGATCTCTTCCGTCCTCTTCGCCGGTACTGCCAGCGCCAGGACGCTGTATGTGGCTAAAAGCGGAAACGATGCCAACCTTGGCACCCTCGTGACCGCCCCCCTCGCCACGATCAAAAAGGCCGCGGCCGTCGCCCTCCCGGGCGACGTCGTCAACGTTCGCGGCGGCGTCTACACCGGCACCCTCTCCATCATGTCGAAAGGGACCGCCGCCGCCCGCATCACCTTCCAGTCCTACCCCGGCGAGACCGCCGTCATCGACGGCACCGGCACCGCCCCGAACACCGACCTCCTCACCGTCTACCAGGCCCAGTACGTCGACCTCAAAGGCTTCGAGGTCCGCAACTCCACGCGGCTCGGCATCTGCGTTTACGACTCGAAGAACATCGGCATCTACGACAACAACATCCACCACTCGGTCCGCAACGGCATCTACATCGGCGCCGGCTCGATGGGCATCAGCTCCGACATGGTCGTCGACGGCAACGTTCTCCACGAGAACGTCACCGAGAACCAGTACTTCGCCTTCAGCGGCGGCGGCTGGGCCCAGAGCCTCGGCGTCTACAAGACCGACCGCGCCCGCATCACCAACAACCGCTCCTACCAGAACTGGGGCGAGGGGATCGGCACGGGCCTCGGCAACGACGTCCTGATCGAGAACAACACCGTCTCCGACAACTTCAGCGTCGGCATCTACCTCGACAACGCCCGCACCACCACCGTCAACCGCAACCTCGTCTACACCACCGGCGACACCCGCTTCTATCGCGAAGGCCACCCGGCCTCCGGCATCGCCGTCGCCAACGAGGCCTACAGCGTCAGCCTGCCGTCGCGCGGCAACGTCTTCACCAACAACATCGTCGTCAACTCCAAGTACGGCTTCTACTACGGCGCCTACCAGAACGGCGGCGGCATGGTCGACACGAAGGTCGTCAACAACACCTTCCACAAGGCCACCGCGGCGATGATCTGGATCGACGAAGACGTCCACTCCAACAGCGTCGTCGCCAACAACATCTTCTCCCAGGCGGGCGGCCAGATGGCCCTCGTCGGCGGAGCCGGCGTCACCTACACGTCCAATCTCTGGTACGGCGGCATCGCCGGCAAGGCCGCGGGCTCGGGCGACGTCATCGGCGACCCGCTGTTCGTCAAGGCCGGCGGCTTCACCCCGGCCGACTACAAGCTGAAGACGCTCTCTCCCGCCATCCACACCGCCTCGGCGCACCTGACCGCGAACGACTACTTCGGTGCCGAGCGCACCCCGTCCGGCGACATCGGCGCGCACGAGCTCAGCCTCGTGCTCGGCAGCTCCGCCCCCTCCTCCTCCGTCCTGACCGCCGCCTCGAACCTGCAGGCGAACGACGTCCAGAGCGGCACCGTCCAGCTCACCTGGATCGCCTCCGAAGGCGACGTCGCCGGCTACAAGGTCTACCGCAACAACGCCTACGTCGCGACCGTCACCGGCACCACCTGGACCGACAGCGGCCTCTCCGCCTCCACCACCTACAACTACGAAGTCATCGCCTTCGACACCAACGGCAACCCGGCCCCGGGCAGCAACGTCCTGACCGTCAGCACCCAGTCGGTCATCGACAAAGAAAACCCGACCGCGCCGTCCGCCCTGCGCGTCACCGGCATCACCGGCTCCTCGATCTCCCTCGTCTGGGCGCGCTCGACCGACAACGTCGCCATCCGTGGCTACGCGGTCTACCGCGACGGCATCCTCCTCGAGACCATCGCCGCCGTCACCGGCTACACCGCCACCGGCCTCGAAGCCAACCGCACCTACACCTTCCACGTCGTCGCCATCGACGCCGAGCGCAACCAGTCGTCGGTCAGCAACACCATCACCGCCACCACCACCATGACCACCAAGCGCCGCAGCGCTCGGTAGGTTGCTGGTTGCTCGTTCCTGGTTGCTTGGGAGGCAGCGCCTGTGGCGTGGAGCCTCCCAAGTGCCACCCGGGCTAAAAGGCCGGGCCACATGTGGGCACCAGCATTCCGGATCTTGGCCAACCTGAAGGCCACATGTGGGCCGGCCTTTTAGTCCGGCCCACCAGCCGCGGAGCGGCGAAAGAATGTAGCCCCGGGCGTAAGTCCCCAATGGCGTCAACTTAAGGCCTGTGGCACGGCCCCTCACCCCGTCCGGCGCCTGAACTTCTGACAAACGCACTCCGATTCGGGATCATCGACGTATGTGCCACGCGCAGGCGCCGAACATCCCTCTCCCCGGCGGGGGGAGAGGGGCAACAAAGCCCGGGCAACAAAGCGTAACTCGTTCAAACCACAGGGGTGTTGCCCCTCTCCCCTCCACAGGGGAGAGGGATGCCGGGCACCTGCGCGTGGCTGATTCGAAGAAGTCCAGAATTGACGTGGATGACGTAGAAGACCAGGTGCCCGGCGGGGTGAGGGGTCATCCACAGGCCTAAAGTTGACGCCATTGGGGCGTAAGCCCGGGTAAGCCGCGGAGCGGCGAAAGAACGAGCACCGCCAGCCCCTACCCCGCAGCCCAAACCTCCCAAGCAACCAGCAACCAGTAACCAGCAACCACCCCGCGCCAGACGCACGCTCTCGGAAGACCGGCAAGAATCCTGCTCAGGCCGCGCTTCAGTGAAGATCGCCTACATCGAGCCCGCCGGAAAAGGCGGGATGATCCATTACGCCTTCCAGCTCTGCCGCGGCCTCACCGCCGCCGGCGCCGACGTCACCCTCATCACCGACGAAAACTACGAGCTCGCCGAGCTCGAACATCCCTTCCGCCTCGAACGGGCCATGTCCCTCTGGGACCCCAAACCCGAAGGCCGCCTCTCCAACGCCTGGTGGGCGGTGCTGCTGCGCCGCATCCGCCGCATCGGCCGGGCCATCCGCTACTACGGCCAGTGGCTCAAAATCGCGCGGCGCGTCAGGAAGCTCGACCCCGACGTCATCCTCCTCGGCGACGTCCGCTTTCCGTTCGACCTCTTTCCGCTGATGATCCTGCGGCGCCAGGCGCGGCTGTTCGTCGACATCTGCCACAACGTCCAGCCCTTCGTCGCCGGCGCCGGCAAATCGGGCGGCCTTTTCGTCCGCTCCCGCTGGCGGGCCATCTTCTACCGCCGCATCTACAAACTCTTCGACCTCGTCTTCGTCCACTTCGAGCGCAACCGCGCCGAGTTCCTCGAGACCTTCGGCACCGACCCGAAGCGCGTCGGCGTCATCGTCCACGGCAACGAAGAGATCTTCTCCGAGCTCCGCACCCCCGGAAGCACCGCCGCCTCCCTCCGCGCCCGCATGGGCCTGGGGCCGGAGGAGCCGGTGGTCCTCTTCTTCGGCAACCTTTCCCGCTACAAAGGCATCGACGTCCTCCTCGACGCCTTCGCCCAGGTGCCCGCACACGCTCGCGGCCGGCTCGTCATCGCCGGCTACCCG
Source organism: Thermoanaerobaculia bacterium (assembly GCA_035629865.1). GTDB lineage: Bacteria > Acidobacteriota > Thermoanaerobaculia > Gp7-AA8 > Gp7-AA8 > QHVT01. The sequence continues at coordinate 69,382 of DASPHC010000011.1, forward strand.
AGCGCCGACTTCGACTACGAAGCGCACCGCGAACAGGCCCGCCGCCTCGGCATCGACGCCTCGGTCCTCTGGATCCCCGAATACGTCGCCTCCGGCGACATCGCCGCCTGGATGGAGCTCTCCTCCGTGGTCGTCTTCCCCTACCGCGAGATCTACCAGAGCGGCGCCCTGCACGTCCCCCAAACCTTCGGCGTCCCCATCATCGCCAGCGCCATCGGCGCCATGCAGGATGTCCTCGAAAACGAAGTCTCCGGCCTCCTCGTCCCCAAAGACGACCCCGCCGCGCTCGCCACCGCCCTGACGCGCCTCCTCACCGACCGCGACCTCGCCCAGCGCCTCGGCGCCCAGGCCGCGAAGGACGCGCAAACACGGTTCTCGTGGAGAACCATCGCCGGGATCATCGTCGAGCGCAGCCGTAAGGCGTAAGGAAACCGCCGGTCTCTCCTTCCGCCTTCTGCCTTCTGCCTCTGCCGTTTGTTACAGATGGCCCTCGATTTGCAAAATCAACCGGTGCCTTGATCGCAAGATCAGGCATCGCAATCTCAGCAATTGCAGTCTCGCGCAGTAGCGCAGTACCCAAGGTCGCCCCAAATGTCCGAATACCACTTCGAATACGAGCCCGCGCGCACGGGGGCCATGTCTCCCGCGGAAAAACGCGCGGCGCGCAAAAACCGTGGCCGCGTCAAAGGCATCGTCATCCTCGACGACAGCGGATCCGGCAGCACCTACTACTACGACCTCGCCACGCGGCATCCGATCGGCGCACGCCTCAAGCGGGCGTTCGACCTCCTCGCCACCACGGCCGTCATCACCGCCATCTCCCCGCTGCTGCTGCTGCTCATGATCCTCATCAAGGCCACCAGCCGCGGCCCGATCATCTTTCGCCAGCGGCGTGTCGGCTTCCGGGGAAACCAGTTCGACATGTACAAGTTCCGGACGATGTACGACGGCGCGCACCTCAAGGAAAAAGAGCTGCTCGCCCAGTCCGGCAAATCGTTCCTCAAGATCAAGAACGACCCCCGCATCACCCCCATCGGCCACTTCCTTCGTAAATACAGCCTCGACGAACTGCCGCAGCTCTTCAACGTGCTCGAAGGAACCATGAGCATGGTCGGACCGCGGCCCCTCCTGCAGTCCGATCTCGACAAGCTTCCGCGCCGCGCGCCTCTCAGCCGCTTCTCCACGCCGCCGGGCATCACCGGCCTGTGGCAGGTCAGCGGCCGCAGCGACACCAGCGACGCCAAGCGGATGCAGCTCGACCGGCAGTACGTGGACCAGTGGAGCCTCGCGCTCGACTTCCGCATCCTCCTGCAGACCGTCGAAGTCGTCTTCACCGGGAGAGGCTCTTCGTAATGCGTGGTCCCACCGGCTCAGGCGATCCCATTCCAACGCCTGCCGCGCGGGTCAGGACCACGCTCACCGTACCGGCCGGGCCCGAATTGCAGCGGACGACGAAAAAGGATTCGGAGCCGCGGCGCGACCCTCAGGTCCGCGGCGCCATCGCCGTCCTGATGCTCCGTTTCCCCCACCTCGCCGACACCTTCGTCCTCCGCGAGATCAACGAGCTCGAACGGCAGGGACAGCCGGTCGTGGTCGTCCCCGCCCTCGAAGGACAGCGCACCGTCATCCACGAAGAAGCGAAGCCGTGGATCAGCCGCGCCCTCTTCACCCCCCTGCTGTCGTGGGCCATCCTCCGCTCCAACCTTGCCGTCTTTCTGCGGAAGCCGGCCGCCTACCTGCGCGTGCTCTTCACCCTGATCGGCGGCACCATCGTCCGGCCCTCGACGCTCCTGCGCACGCTGGCGCTTTTCCCGAAATCCGTCCACCTCTCGGTCGTCCTGCCGGAGCGCGGCGTGCGCCACCTCCACGCCCACTTCGCGACCCATGCGACGACGATGGCCTACATCATCTCGTCGCTCACCGGCCTCACCTACAGCTTCACCGTCCACGGCCCCGACGTCTTCGTCCATCGCCTGCTGCTGCGCGAGAAGATCCGCAAAGCCACCGCCGTCCGGGCGGTCTCGATCTTCAACAAAGCCTTCCTCTCCGGCCTCTATCCCGAGGAGACGGCCGGCAAGATTGAAGTCGTGCGCACCGGCGTGAATCCCGATGTTTACGCCGACGCCGTCGCGGCTGCACGCGCCGCCGCCGCAACGAGACCGAACCCCCGCCCGCTCGTCCTCTCCGTCGCCGACCTGACCCCGAGCCGCGGCTTCCCCTACCTCATCGACGCCTTCGCACGCCTCATCCGCGCCGGCGTCGACGTCGAGTGCACGATCGTCGGCGAAGGGCCGCTGCGCGAAGTCACCGAGCTCTGGATCGCCGAGCACCACCTCTCCGACCGCGTCACCCTCACCGGTGCGTTGCCGCAGCACGAAGTGGCCGCCCTCATGGGGAAGGCCGACATCTTCGTCTTTCCCTCCGTCGTCGCCACCGACGGCCAGATGGACGGCATCCCGGTCTCACTCATGGAGGCCATGGCCGCCGGCAACGCCGTCATCGCCGCGCCGGTCTCCGGCATCCCCGAGCTGGTGCGGCAGGAGGTCAACGGCCTCCTCGTCGATGCCACCCATCCCGACCGCCTGGCCCAGGCCATCATCCACCTGATCCGCGATCCGGAGCTCCGCTCCCGCCTCGGCCGCGCCGCGATCGAGACCGTCAAAAAAGACTTCGACGTCCGCCATAACGGCACACGGCTCATCCGCCTCCTCGACCGCCACGAACAACCGGCCGGCGGGATGCGCACCGCTGCCGAACGGATCGCCGCCATCAACTGGAGCCGCCTCCAGGCCTCGGCCGTCGGCGTGCGCCGCGTCCACGATCGCGGTGACGTGTTCGTGGCCGAGGTGACGATCAGCGACGGCAAGAGCAAGCGCGACGTCATCGTCCGCCAGCCGTACGGCGAAAGCGACGACGGCACCTCCGGCTCCAGCCGCGCCCGCGCCGAGTTCGAGACCATCTCCATGCTCCGGCAGACGCTGGAACAGAACAGCGAGACCGCCTACGGCGGCACCCGCTACACGATTCCCCATCTGCTGATCTTCGACGAGCCGAACGACGCGCTGATCTTCGAGCGCGCCGACGGCCAGTCCCTGGCCGGCGCGCTCGGGACCAGCCGCGCCGACGAGGCGGCCCGCAAGGCCGGCACCTGGCTGCGCCTCCTGCAGACCCAGACCCGCTCCGAGGAAGACGGAGTGCACGTCCTCACCGCCGTCGTCATCCTCGCCTTGCGTGACCTCGACCTCGTTGCCGCCGGCGACCGCACCATCTCCCGCCGCCATGCCGCGATCGCCGAGAAGCTGCAGGCCCTCGAAACGAAACGGGCCAGCGGCGGCGTCCCCTCCGTCGGCCGTCACGGCGACTACCGCGCCGAGAACATCTTCGTCGGCGAGCGCCGAGTCGACGTCACCGGCTTCGACCGCTTCCGCGAAGGACTCCCGCTCGAAGACGTCGCCCGCTTCCTGATCGACCTCGAGCTGCGGCCCCTCCGCCGCCGCGCCGCACTCCGCGCGGCGTTCCTGGCGGGTTACGGCCTGCCCGTCCAGCCCGAAGCGCTGCAACTGGCGACCGCCGCCGCCTCCCTCGACCTCCTCGCCAACGGGGGCGTCACCTCCCCGGGCCGGCGCAAAGCGCTCGCCCGCATCCTCCTCCGGAGCCTCTCCGCGTGAGTGCAACCGCCGGCGCTGCGCCGGCCGCACAGCCGCAGAAGCGCCCCGCCGTCGGCGTCCTCCTGTCCCGCTTTCCCACCGTCACCGAGACCTTCATCCTCCGCGAAGTCATCGAGATGGAGCGCCAGGCGCAGCCGGTCCGGCTCGTCCCGATGCTCCGCGACAACCCGCCCGTCATCCACGAAGAAGCGAAGCCGTGGACCGAGCGGGCCCTCTTCACCCCCTACGTCTCGGGCCCGATCCTCGCCGCCAACCTCTCCACGTTCCTCCGCAATCCGTTCCGCTACCTCTGGCTGATCCTCCGTTTGGTGCTCGGCACGATGCTGCGGCCCGGGACGCTGATCCGCACCCTGGCCCTCTTCCCCAAGTCGGTCTACCTCGCCGGACAGTTGCAGCGCGAAGGCGTCCGCCACATCCACGCCCACTACGCCACCCATCCGTCGACCATGGCCCTGATCGTCGCGGCCCTCTCCGACGTCACCTTCAGCTTCACCGTGCACGCCCACGACATCCAGGTCGACCGCTCGCTGCTCCGCTGGAAACTGCGCGAGACCCGCTTCGTCCGCTCCATCTCCGACTACAACAAACGCTTCCTCGAGCGGCTCTATCCGAAAGAAACGCGCGGCGGCAAGATCCTCGTCGTCCACGTCGGCATCGAGCCGGAGACCTACGAAGAGAATGCCCGCAAGCTCACCCCGATCGGCGGCAGCACCCCGCGCATCCTCTGCGTCGCCGCCCACCGGCCATACAAAGGCCTGCCGGTGCTCATCGAAGCCTGCCGCATCCTTCGCGACCAGGGCGTCGCCTTCCACTGCGACATCGTCGGCCACGGCCCGATGCACGACGAGTTGCAGCAGATGATCGACGAGCGCAACCTCGGCGACGTCTTCAAGCTCGCCGGCCCCCGTCCGCAGGCCGAGGTCGGGCGGATGATGGCCGAGGCGACGCTGTTCGTGCTGCCCAGCATCATCGCCAGCGACGGCCAGATGGAAGGCATCCCGGTCGCGTTGATGGAAGCGATGGCCAGCAGCCGCGCCGTCGTCAGCACCTCCATCTCCGGCATCCCCGAGCTCGTCGAAGACGGCGTCAACGGCCTCCTCGTCCACCCCGGCGACGCCGAAGCCCTCGCCCTTACCATGCGCCGCCTCCTCGAAGACCGCGACCTGGCGAAAGCGATGGGCGTGCGCGGCCAGCAGAAAGTCCGCGCCGAATTCGTCATTCGCGACTGCGTCGCCCAGCTCATCGCCCGCCTCGAGGAAGAGGCCCGCTGATGCTTGCGGCCAAAATCGTCTTCTGGATCTCCCTCACCGTCTGCGTCTACATCTACTTCGGCTACCCGGTCCTCCTCTGGATCGTCAGCCGCCTCCGCCCCCGCCCCGTCCGCGAAGCTGACGTCACCCCGCCGGTCACCTTCATCATCCCCGCCTATAACGAAGAGCGGAACATCGCCGCCAAGATCGAGAACACCCTCACCCTCGACTACCCGGGTGACCGCATCGAAGTCCTGGTGATGTCCAACGGCTCCGTCGACCGCACCGACGACATCGTCCGCGCCATCACCGACCCTCGCGTCCAGCTCATCGTCATGCCCCAGCCCGGCAAGATGGAGGCCCTCAACGAAGGCGCCCGCCGCGCCACGGGCGAGATCCTCGTCTTCACCGACGCCGACTTCCTCCTCGACCCCCACACCCTGCGTGAAATGGCCCGCAAATTCGCCGACCCCGAAGTCGGCGGCGTCTGCGGCTCCCGCAACACCGCGGTCAAGCGCGAAGGGGACGCCACCGGCGAAGGCGAAGGCATGTACGCCAAGTGGGACAAATGGCAGAAGATCCGCGAATCCCGCATCGGCAGCGTCTTCGCCGCCGACGGCCTCGTCTACGCGCTGAGAAAGTCGCTCTACACCCCCATCCTCGACCCCCACCAGGCCGATGACATCGCCATCTCCACGCGAGTCGTCCTCCAGGGCTACCGCCTCCTCTTCGACCCCCGCGCCACCGCCTACGAAAAAGCCACCGTCCACGCCAAAGAAGAATTCCACCGCAAAACCCGCATCACCAACCACAGCGTCACCGCCCTCCTGAAACTCGGCACTGCCCTGTTCACCTCCGGCTTCTACTCAATCGAGCTCCTCTCCCACAAACTCATCCGCCACTTCATCCCCTACTTCCTCATCCCCCTCTTCGTGACGAGCGCAGTATTGTCCCGCTCCGGCTGGTTCTACACCCTCGCCTTCGCCGGCCAGATGCTCATCTACACCCTCGCCCTCCTCGGCGCCCTCGTCCGCGACAAACCCCTCGGCCGCTCCAAACTCCTCACCGTCCCCTACTACTTCTGCTTCGTCAACGCCGCCGCCTTCATCGGCATCCTCGGCATGCTCCGCGGCCGGAAGACGAGTGCCTGGTCCACAAGAGCGGCGTAATACGGGGGTATGGGATTGAGGATTGAGGATTGCCTCTCGCGTCATCCTCAATCCTCAATCCTCAATCCTCAATCCTCAATCCCCGTCCTCCCCCTGAATGTGGGCCAGCCTTTTAGTCCGGCCGGCACTCGGGAGAAACACAGAGCGGCATAGCCGCCGCCCCCGGACCGCCGACGTCGCGTCGGCCGGTCCGCCCACGTCCTCGTGGGCCGGCTCTCGCGCAGCACTTCCCCACCGACCCGGCCGGCGAAGGCCGGCGGACCGGCCGACGGAACATCGGCGCTCCGATCGACTCGAATCCCCCACAAACGCCGGAGGCGTTCCGGAAATTAGCCGGGGGTTGAGCGCGACAGCGCGATACCCCCGGAATCGGGATCCATTTGATGGAGCACCCCGGCAGGGGTGCCGGAGCTCGGGCCGAAACTGCGCAGGCGCCCAAGTCGCGTAAGCTACGCCGAGCACGAGCAATGAGCAAAAGTCGAAAAGGGAGAAACTCCCGCCCGAGGAACCAAAAGCGGACCGACATCCTGCTGGTGAGGAGCCACCCGACGAGATGCGCCCTCACTACGATTTCGACTACTCCAAATCGCGTCCGAACCGTTTCGCCGCGCGCTTGAACAAAGACGCCATCGCCGTAGTCCTCGACCCGGAAGTGGCGAGCGTCTTCCAGTCCGCAGAAGCCGTGAATACCTTTCCCCGCTCAGCCATCTCCGCGATGCCGGCTCCGGACACGCGCCGTCACCGCGACCTCTCCTCTGCCACGGACTTTGAGGGAACGATGGCTCCTCCGTGGCCAGTTCTCAGCCGACCGCCCTCGAAAACGGCTTCCCAAGCGTCAAAAACGGCTGACCCGGAGTCAAATGTTCGCTGCAACGACCTCCACTTTGACTGACTCCGGTCCTTGACGGCTAGCTACCAGCGAAATTTGGCTGGACCCTCGCCGTTGCTCGCTGGCTGCCAGCGAAAATTGGCTGGAGTCCAGCCGTTGATCGCTGACTGCCAGCGAACGTTGGCTGGAGTCTAGCCATTGATCGCTGACTGCCAGCGAAAGTTGGCTGGAGTCTAGCCATTGATCGCTGACTGCCAGCGAACGTTGAACGTAACCGCTGCGCGGTAGCTGCGCTCGGGCGCCGTTTGCGCGACAGCTACGAGGTGTGGCGAGTGCTGACGTGACCCTCCCGCCCTCGCCCGAGGGCGTACTCGGGGTAATGCTTCCTGCTGAAGGAGGCAGTC
>DASPHC010000012.1:0-18952 GCA_035629865.1 Thermoanaerobaculia bacterium
TCGCTGTCCAGCGGCTCGTTCTCCGACGGGTCCCTTCCCAGCGGACCGCTCACCGGCGCCGAAGCGGCCCGCATCAGCGCAAACCCGCTGACCTGCCACACCTCCTGCGCCGTCGCCGGCAGGGCGAGCATCGCGACGAACAACGCCATGAAGGAGCGGTGCATCCGGGGTAAGCATCGCATATTGGAATCGACGCCGTGCGAGGGCTGACCCGCTACATTCCGAAAACGAAGATGAATTTTCAACGCATCGATTGCAATGCGGCCATTTCTTCCAAATCAGCACGTTTCCGTCGAGTCCGCCGGAATGCGTGCTGCATAGACACCTATCCGTCCCCGAACGGTTAGAGAGAGTTGACTGGAAAGGAGCGGAACCATGACCTGACGCTGCTTCAGTCGCTGCGCGGTTCGTCCACATGCATTCAGGAGGAACTCGTGTCGAGCTTATGTAGAAGAACTCTGTTCATCGTCTCGTTCGCAGTACTGATGGTCGCCGCTTCCGCCGCTTACGGCCAGGACTGTGGCACCGTCTGCGATCCGTACTCTTCCGCGTGCGACCAGTACTGCGAGGTCTGCTGGATGTGGGATTACGAGGGCTGCATCCAGTGGCAGGGAAGTACCTGCGGGGCCACGGCGGCCGGCTGCGTCGACCCCTATTGCACCCCGAACTGGCAGGAAGTGTCGCGCGTCACGCAGGGGACGTACGACGGCCGTTCTCTGTGGGGCTGCAATCACCACGTGGTGCAGTCGGTGGAGGTGGAAGACCAGAACGAATGCAACACCAACTCCGCCTACAACTCCTATTCGTACTGCGACGACTGGATCGACGACTACAAGGACGGATGCTGCTATCCCTCGTGCTGCGAGGGAATCGGCGAGAACAACACCCAACTGGAGTGCAACGGCATTCACTCCTGTAGCTGATCCACGCTCATGACACCCGGCGACGCCGGCGAGGCCGGCGTCGCCCTCGCGAAAGGGAGACGGAGATGAGAACTACTTTGTCGATGATGCTGGTGCTGCTGATCGCCATGCCGCTCGTTGCCGGAGGGGCGAAAAGCGCCGTGCAGCCGGCGGCGACGATCGGATCGGTCGCGGTCAGCGTGGAAGAGCTGGATCAGGCCGTCGGCGCGAAACTGACGCGCATCCTTACCGATCAGTACAACGTCCGCCGCGGAGTGCTCGAAGACCTGATCGCCACGAAGCTGCTCGAAGCGGAAGCGGCGCGCCGGAAGGTCACCGTCGAAGAGCTGCTGAGCCAGGAAGTCGCCGGGAAGATCGTCGAGCCCCAGCTCGCCGACATCGAGCCGGTATACGAGGGTGTCCGCGAGCGCTTCCCGGGGATGACCAAGGATCAGGTGCTCGCCGAGATCGCCGGCTCGATGCGCAACAGCCGCACCCAGAGCCGCAGGAACGAATTCATCAAAGAGCTTCGCCGCGCCGCCGACGTCCAGGTGCACCTGAAGCCGCCCCGCGTCGCGGTCAAGGCGGAAGGGCCGTCGCGCGGCAGCGCCGACGCGCCGGTGACCATCGTCGAGTTCTCCGACTTCGAATGCTCGTTCTGCGGCCGTGCGGTCGAGACGCTGCACAAGATCGAGAAAACGTACGGCGACAAAGTCCGCATCGTGTATCGCGATTACCCGCTGCCGTCGCATCGCAACGCCAAGCGCGCCGCCGAGGTGTCGCACTGCGCGAACGAGCAGGGGAAGTTCTGGGAGATGCATGACCTGCTCTTCTCGAAGGGGGGCACGATCGCCGAGAACGACTTCCATCGCTTCGCCAAACAGGCCGGACTCGACGAGGCCGCGTTCAACGGCTGCCTGACCGCCGGCACGTTCAAGGACGCCTGGAAGGTGTCGCAGGAGGAAGGGGCCCGCGTCGGCGTGCAAAGCACACCGACGTTCTTCGTCAACGGCCGTCTCATCGTCGGAGCGGCCAGCTACGAGATGTTCGCGCGCGTGATCGAAGAAGAGCTGGCCCATGCGAAGGCGCAGCAGCCGGAGGCCAAAGTAGCGCGCCGCTGACGCGCCACCCATCCGGGCTCCGTCCGGAACACAAACGCCGCCCGGCTTTCGGGCGGCGTTTGCTCTTCCCGGCGGCCCGCCTCACCGGACGCCCAACCGTCCGGCATCGCCATCCGTCCGCCCGAACGAGAGAGAGGCGGCGGGGAAGGAGGAAGCCATGACCTGACGATGCCCTCAGTTCCTGCGCTGGTTCGTCCACATTCGTGATCCGAAGGAGGAACCATGTCGAAACCGTGGAGGAGATCGCTGCTGGTCTTCTCGTTTGTGATCGTGGCCGTCTTTGCGTCCGCCGCGTACGGACAGGAGTGCAACACCTGCGATCCTTGGTATTCGTACTGCGGTGACTACTGCGACGTCTGCATCCAGTATGGAATGGATGGCTGCGTGCAGTGGCAGGGGAGTACCTGCGGCGCACAATCGGGCGCCTGCCTGGACGACTACTGCACCCCGAACTGGGTGGAACAGTCGCGCGTGACGCAGGGCACGTACGACGGCCGATCTCTGTGGGGCTGCAACCACCACCTCGTGCAGTGGGTCGTGACGATCGACACGAACGAATGCAACATCGCCTCGTACTTTCACACCCGTTCGTACTGTGACGACGTCATCGACGACTACAAGAACGGCTGCTGTTATCCGTCCTGCTGCGAAGGCTACGGGGAATTGAACACCCTCCTGCAGTGCGACGGCGAACATAGTTGTACCGGCTGAACCCCAACCTCATCCCATCGGCGACGCCGGCGTGGCGGCGTCGCCCCGGCTCCGGAGCAGAAACGAAAAACGCCGCTCTCGCGAGCGGCGTGGGATGGGCGATTGGTAGGCTCTAGCGGACTCGAACCGCTGACCCCCACCGTGTCAAGGTGGTGCTCTAACCAACTGAGCTAAGAGCCTGAATTTCAACGATGCCGCACTGCTCCGCCGCATCGGTAACGTGCACGAACGAACGAGGTTTTGCTGCTATTCCACATTCGTTCGAAGCCAGCGGAGGATAGCGCAATCTCCGGCGGCGAGCAACGCCGTCCGCCAGCCCGGAGGGTGCCGGACCAACCCGCACAACGTCCGGCGGTGCGCGATATCCTGCCTTTCTTCAGCCCGTATTGGTGTACTCTCGCCTCTCACACAGAGAGCTGAGGTCGCCCATGTCCATGCATTCCTCCCGGCCGGAGGTTCGGTCGACTCATGACGTCATCGTCATCGGCGGTGGTCCGATGGGCTTGTCCACCGCCTGGCAGCTGAGCAAGCGCAACGCGAAAACGCTCCTGCTCGAGCAGTTCACGTTCTTCAACCAGCTCGGAAGCTCCGCCGGCGTCTCGCGCCAGTTCCGGCTTCCCTACCCGGAAGAGTACATGGTGAAGCTGGTGAAGCAATCGATCCCCTTCTGGCACGAGCTGCAGTCGCTCACCCCCGTCCCGCTGATGGACAAGGTCGGGACGCTCTGGTTCGGCGATCCGGCGGTCCATTCGACGGAGGGGAACATCGCGGAGGCCGAGAAGGCGCTGAAGGCGCTGGACGTGCCATACACGTCGCTCACCGCCGCCGAGATCGAGCGCCAGTACCACTTCCGGGACCTGCCGTCGAGCTACACGGGCATCTTTCAGGCGGACGGTGCCAGCATCGACCTGCTGGCCACGCAGCGGACGCTGTACAACTGGAACGCCGCCTCCCCGTTCGTGACCATCCTCGAGGAAGCGCCGGCCACGCGCATCACGCAGAGCGAAGGGACGTTCGAGGTCGTCACGCCGAAGGGGAGCTTCTTCGGCAAAAAGCTCGTGCTCGTCCCCGGCCCGTACGCCAACAACGTCTTCAACCTGCTCGACTTCAGCATCGCCGCCACGTACTGGAACATGGCCTCGGCGTTCTACAAGAAAACCAGGCCGGACATCCAGTACCCCACCTGGTTCGTTTTCCAGGAGCCGGACGGGACGAACGGCAACGAGTTCTATGGCTTCCCCGAGGTGTCGTGGAACTACCCCGGCTACATCCGGGTGGCGTCCGACTTCGTCATGCAGCCGCTCGACAGCCCGGAGCAGCGCACCTCCGTGCCGAACCCGCAGGAGCTCGCCTACACGGCGCAATGGGTGCGCGATCACATGACCGGCCTGGAGCCGGTCCCGCAATTCACATCGACCTGCATGGTCGCGCTCAGCAAGATCGCGAACAAAGAGCTGTTGATCGACTTCGCGCCGCCGCACGTGCCCAACCACAAGGACATCGTGATCTACGCCACCGGCTGGGCGGCCAAGTTCGTCCCGCTCCTCGGCCGGATCCTTGCGGACCTCGCGCTCGACGGCCACACCCCCTTCGACATCTCTCCCTTCGCAACCGGCACAACCTATTTCCAGCCGCTCCAGGCGGGACGGCAAAAGACGAACGCTTCGACAAAGTGAGGACGGCAATGGCTACGAGAACCTATTCGATCTTCGGCGCCGGGGCAGCAGGGCTCTACACCGCATGGCGGCTGCTCGAGGGCAAACAGAAAACCAAAAAAGGCATGCTCGAGCAGCCCGGCAAGGGCGACATCCTCGAGCTGTACGACTGGGGCAAATACGACTTCTCCAAGGCCCATCCCGGAACCCGCGCGCCGGGGGCCCGCGTCTGTACGTGGCATCACAAGAACGACAAGACCCAGTCCTACGTCGAGCTGGGCGGCATGCGCTACTCGAAGTGGGACGGCTCGGCCAAGAAAGCCAACGGCGGCCGGGCGGCCGGCCACCGGGTCGTGACCACGGTCATCTCCCTCCTCGGCCTCGACAAGTATTCGGTGCCGTTCAACGAGTCGGGGAATCCGTTGTTCTACCTGCGCACGAAGAACCTGTACCTGGACAGCATCACCTCGAGCAACCCGGCGCCCTACCACGTCGACAACTACGGCGCGGACACCTCGCCCGACACGGCGTTCGGGACCATCGAGCAACTGGCCGTGAACGAGGACCTGACCCGCACCCAGTGGAACGATTTCTACCAGCACGGCCGGATCACCGCCGACCTGCCCGACTCGTCGGTGTTCCAGAAAGGCGACCTGCTGCGCGACGTCGGCTATTGGAACCTGATGTACGACCAGCTCGGAGGCGAAGGCTTCAACTACGCGGCCGACGGCAACGGCTACACCTCCAACGTCATCAACTGGAATTCGGCCGACGCCTTCGAGTCGAACGACGAGTTCACGCCGGGGACGCAGTACAGCACCCTCACCATCGGCTACTCGGGGATGTTCACCGCGCTCTTCGACGAGATCGTGAAGCTCGCCAGGAAGAAAGGCGTCGACTTCCGCTACTACCCCGACACCCGCCTGCACTCCATCATCGGCAAGGACAACATCGTCCACTTCACCTACGCGACGCGCGAGAACCCGTGGAAGAGCGCCGGGTCGCGCACGGCCGACGCGGCCTGGCTGGCCATGCCGCGCGCCTCGATCGACCTCGTGGCCCAGGCGACCCGCTTCGTGGAGCCCGGCGGCGTCGACGTCCTGAACCACGAGAAAGTGCAGTTGTACCTGGAGGCGGCGATCATGCAGCCGTCGTACAAGGTGGGGATGTTCTTCAAGGAAGAGTGGTGGCTCGATCCGACCATCGCGAATCCCGCGGCGTATCCCGCGCCGATCACCGGTTATGTCGTGACCCCGGACGTGATTCTCCAACTGAAGAAAGAGAGCTTCCCGGCAAAGTACGTCGCGGCGCTCGGGCCGATGGCAAAAAAAGAGAAGGCGTACGAATCGGATGCTGCCTTCATCGCGGCCGTCGAGCAGCAGCTCGGGGAGCGGCTCACCTTGAAGCAGGAACAGGCCGTCCTCGCGGCAGCGAAGCGCAACAGCATCGGACCGAGCATCACCGACACCCCGATTCGGATGGTCGTCTACTTCGGCAACAACGCCCAGGACCAGAAAGCGAAGCCGGCGGTCTACGGCATCCTCGCCAGCTACGACGACATGACCTACACCACCTTCTGGCGGGAGCTGGAGCTCGGACCGGAGCAGACCCGCAAAGTCCCGACCGCGGACGACCTGCAGACCCTGAAAGGCCCGCGCGAAGTGCCGAAGCGGATGATCAAGATGCTGCGCAAGCAGCTCGCCGAGCTCCACTACGGCCCGAGCTCCAACTACACCGACGTCCCCGAGCCGATCGAAGCCGCCTACATGGACTGGTCCCTGCCGCCCTTCAACGCCGGCTACCACGCCTGGGCCGCCCACTACGACATCGCCCATGTCCAAGAGAGCATCCGCAAACCCTCCCAGCTCATCGAAGGAGCCGACGCCAACATCTTCATCGTCGGCGAGACCTACTCCAACGACCAGGCCTGGGTCGAAGGCGCCTACTGCACCGCCGAATCGGTCTTGAACGACTTCTTCGGCCTCGAACCGATCATCGACGACAAGGACTACCCGTTCATCTGCAAAGTCACGAAGTGAGCACGGACGCGGCGGGCGTCCGTGAAGGGGGGGAAGCGATTCCGTATCGGTTGCCGGCCGTCGGCGAACGGTGCCGGTCCGGAGCCGCCCGCTACGACATCGCCCACGACCCCTGCAACGACACGGCGCGGGTCACGGGCGAGAAATGGGGACGACGCTGTGCGGGTGCAGAACTCGTTGACATGAGCGCGGTTTGCTCAATAATCGTGAGCTCACATGAAACGATGGTTGCTTGCGGCGCTCTTCACGATGTCGTTCGGCGTGCCCGCATTTGGGCAGGCGCTTGCTCCGACGATCACCAAGAGCTTCAACCCGCCGGTCGTCCTGCTCAACGACAACTCGGATGCGACCATTACGGTCACGAATCCGAACGCCTTCCCGATCCTCAACGTTCAGTTCAGCGACACCATGCCGGCAGGGGTGACTCTGATCACCCAGGTCGGCGGTACCTGCAGCACCCTCGCGACCGGCGGCGGGATGTTCTCGATCAACCCCGGCACAGGTACGTTTTCGAGCACGTCGAGTGTTCTCGCGGGGGGACAGTCGTGCAACATCGTCGTGAGAGTCCAGGGAACCGCACTCGGCGTGCACCTCAACACCACCTCGCAGGTCACCGCCACCGCCACTCCCCCCGGCGGCCCGGCTTCCGCGACCCTCACGGTGATTTCGGCCAGCTCCCCCGCGGTTCCGACGTTGTCGGAGTGGATGCTGCTCGCGCTCGCCGCAGTGCTGGCCGGCATGGCCGCGCTGAAGTTGCGGACGTAGGGTTTGGCTGCCGAGCGAGAAAAGAAACGCCGCCCGGGCTTCGTCACCAGGGCGGCGTCAAGAACGAATTTCAAGTGTTCGAAGGTCTGACGCTCGGGAGTTGGAACGCTCTGGAACCGTTCGCGAACGGCTGAAAACCGTCGGTGGACGGTTCCCGACGCTTCGCGAACGAACAAAACACCTCATGGTTCTCAATCCTCAATCCGGTTCTCTGGCCCCATTCGACCAAGGTTCCGAAATCGGCGTTTCCAACGTGGCGTCGCACGTTTCCGGAGTGACGCGCCACGTTTCCAACGTGAGAACGCACGTTTCCAACGTGAGAACGCACGTTTCCAACGTGAGAACGCACGTTTCCAACGTGAGAACGCACGTTTCCAACGTCAGAACGCACGCTGCCAACGTGAGAACGCACGCTGCCAACGTCAGAACGCACGCTGCCAACGTCAGAACGCACGCTGCCAACGTCAGAACGCACGCTGCCAACGTGAGAACGCACGTTTTCAACGTGAGAACGCACGCTTCCAGCGTGAGAACGCACGTTTCCAGCGTGAGAGCGCACGCCTCCAACGTGAGAACGCACGTTTCCAGCGTGAGAGCGCACGCCTCCAACGTGAGAACGCACGTTTCCAACGTGAGAGCGCACGCTTCCAACGTGAGAGCGCGCGTTTCCAACGTGAGAGCGCACGCTTCCAGAACGACGCCGCACGTTCCCAACGTGGCGCCGCATATTCCGGACGTGATGCTGCATGTTCCGGACGTGACGCCCCACGTTCCGGACGTGACGCCCCACGTTCCGGGCATGACGCCCCACGTTCCGGGCGTGACGCCCCACGTTCCGGACGTGACGCCCCGCGTTCCGGACGTGACGTCCCACGTTCCGGACGTGATGCCCCACGTTCCGGGCGTGACGCCCCGCGTTCCGGGCGTGACGCCCCACGTTCCGGGCGCGACGCCCAGCGTTCCGGACGTAACGCCGCACGTCCCGGGGAAGGCGGAGCTCCTCCCTCCCGTCATCCTGAGCGGCGGGTGGGCGGGTGTGAGGGAGCGAAAGGATCTGTACGACGAAAAGCGCTCCGATCGGCGTTTGATCCCGAGGGCGCGGCGGGCACGAATCTCACTTTTCGTCGACCCGATCCTTTCGCTCCCTCACACCCGCCCACCCGCCGCTCAGGATGACGGGAGAGGGGGCTCCCTCTTCACTGAAGGCCATGGGGATGACATCCGCCGGGGAGCGCAGGGGGGCGCGGTGGCGTCACACCTTCGCCGCTCTCGCGCTGAACGTGAATGGAGTACGTTAGGCCGCACCTTGCGTGACGTCCGCAGGACGTCTGACGGAGCGCCGGTCTTCGACCGGCCGGTCCGCCGACCTTCGGTCGGCAGTCTCTCGCGGCGCGCTCTCCACCCGCCCCTGCCGGCTGAAGCCGGCGGACCGGCCGGTCGAAGACCGGCGCTCCGTCAGGCGTCCTGCGGACGTCTCACGAGGAGCTCACGGGAACCGGCAACGCTTCCGACTAGCGCGAGGGAGTTGGCGAGGTCCACTTGGTAGTCGACACGATCGGGCTCTGCCTGAGTCAAGCGCTCGGCGATGGTGAGGCATTTGCGGAAGGCCTCGCGCGCTTTGTCGTCTTGACCGAGTACGAGGTAAAGGCCGCCCATCCGGTCATTGAGGACGAGACAGCTCGAACTTGCGCGAGACTCCGCCTACGCCATGGAGCGCCGGCGTCCGCGCCGGTTGGCCGGGCGCCGTCCCGGCGCCCGCGGCGTCTCGCCTGCCGCGTGGCCTCTTTCGCCGCGCTTTGCGCTTAGGGCGGTGAAGGAGAAAACATGATCGGCAAACTCTCTCATCGCATCACGTGGGTACTCGTCGCCGTTTCTCTCGCCGCGTCGGTTGCGGCGGATCCCTATCACCCGAACATCCTGAAGTCGCGGGTCGTCACGCTCGACGCGGCGGCGATCGAGCGGAACGCGAACAGCGGAACGCCGTTCGATCTGACGTTCGGCGACACGACGCTGATGGTCGTCCTCGCTCCCGCGCCCCTTTTCCCCAAGGAGGGGGTGACGTTCGTCGAGATCGCCAAGGGACGGCAGTGCGACGGAGACCGTCCTCCACGGCAACTTCACCTGGGGGAAGTCCTCGGAGACGACCCGGCCACGACCGAGGTGCGCCTCACCATCGCCGGCGGCGTCCTGGAAGGTCCTCCGGCGCAACGGCAGGGTCATTTCATCGTCGTCGGCACACCGCGCCGTTTTCAGGCTCTGGATGACGGATTGATGGCTTGCAGATCATCGCCGATCACCTGGACGCCGTTTGCGTCTCCATCTTTTCGACTGTCCCGGTCAGCGACTCGAGGAACGCCACCAGATCCGACTTCTCCCGTTCGGTGAGGCTCAGCTTGCGCAGGAGCGGGGACCGCGGTCGCTGTTGGCCGCCGCCGGCATCGTAGAGGTCGATCACCCCGCGAAGCGTGGACACGCTGCCGTCGTGCATGTACGGCGCGGTCAGCTCCACGTTGCGGAGCGTCGGGGTCTGAATGCGTAGCGGTCGGCCTCCACGCCGGTGACTTTGAAACAGCCGGCATCGTCGCCGGGGATACCGAGCGCGTGAAACTGGTCGTCGGCGAAATTCGGTCCGCGGTGGCACATCGCGCAATCGGCCTTGCCGACGAACAACACCAGGCCGCGCTTCTGTGCAGCGGTCAGCGCTCGCGGGTCGCCCGCGGCATAGCGGTCGAACGGCGAGTTCGGCGTGGTGAGCCTGCGGACATAGGCGTCGATGGCGAAGGCCACCCGCTGTTTGGTGGGAGGCCCGTCGAACACGTCGCGGAACTGCGCGCGATACTCCGGCACCGATTCGAGACGGCCGACGAGGACGCTCTCGTCCTGCATGTTCATGTTCCGCGGATTGGCCAGCACCCCGAGGACGAGCTGAGAGATGTTCGCGAACTTGCCGTCCCAGTTGATGTAGCGGTAGTACGCGGAGTTGAGAAGCGTCGGCGTGTGCCTCGGCATCGGCTGGCCCCCGGCGCCCTCGGAAAACGGCACTCCGTCGGCGTAGTCCATCTCCCTGGGGTGGCAGGACGCGCAACTGAGACTCTCGTCGCCGGACAGGCGCGCGTCCTCGAACAACTGCCGTCCCAACTCGACCTTCGCCGGTGTGATCGGGTTCTCCGGATCCTCGGGAAGCGCGGGAAGCCGCCCGAGCCCTCCCGGAAGCGAGCTCACGGAATCGACCCGAACCCGCCCGGCGCGTGTCCAGAGCCCGGCCCGCACGTCATTGGACAAGAGCAACGTTGCCGCGACCGCGGCGAGAACGAAAACGGCTTTCTGTCGTTTCATGGGTGTTCCTGGCCGGGTCACGAGTCCCCTCCATCGTTCTGTGGTCCTGAAGATGACGCGCGACCAGCCGTATTACCTGTGGGACTCCTAGGGAAATCGAAGGGAAATCGAGGGGAATTGGAAGCGTGACCCGGGGCGCGTCGTGTTCCACCGATCCCTCACACCTGCAGGTTCATCCCTGACACCCTCGCATTTCATCCTTCACCCCTCGGGTGCGAGGCCGAAGGTCTTCCGGCTGAAGCTCGGGGTCTGCTCCTCGTCAGTACTCACGACGACGCTTCTTCGCGCGGCGTTCCGGCTGCGCGGGCTTCACGACGCGCACGGGCCAGGTCACCCCGAGTGTCCCGGCGCCACGGCTGTGATCAGCCCCGATGCGCTTTCCTCGCGGTACAGCTCCGCGAGGATCTCCGCGAGGGTGTTCTGGTAGCGCACGTTGCCGGATGGCGCAGGTGGCGTCGCGCAGGTGGGGTCGGAGCTTACTTTTTCTCAATACCGGCGGGCAGAACAAAGGTCCGACCCCACCACTCGGACCCGCTGTTTGCTTTGCTCGTTAGCTCACGCGCTGCGTGGACTGCCTGCAGCGCCGTGGTAGCTCCGCATTCAGCTCTTCGCGGGCTTTGAACACGGCAGCGACGACTCGGGCGGACGAGACCCGACCCGTGGCGCACCGAACCTCTCGTCGAGCAGAGGGTAGGGACAACTGCATTCGATGCCTCTCCTGATCGAGGGGAGGAAGCGCAGCAATGGCGACGGTCTTCATCAGCCACTCATCGAAGGATCGAGCGTTCGTCGAGAACGAGCTGATCCCCTTCCTCAGAAGCCACGGTGTGACGACGTGGTATTCGCCGGACGACATCCGCACGGCGGACGAATGGCAGCACAAGATCCGGGAAGGGCTCCGCTACTGCGAGTGGTTCCTGGTCGTGATCTCGAACGACGCCGTCGGGTCGGAGTGGGTTCAGGCCGAAGTGCACTGGGCAATGGAGAACCGCAAGCAGCGAGTGGTCCCGCTGATTCTGGACTCGAGCCATCCCGAGGACCTGCATCTGAAACTGTCGGGCGTCCATTACATCGATTTCAGACACGATCGCGACCTGGCCTGGAAGCAACTTCTGAACGTCTGGATGCCTGCTGCTGATTGGCGCGAACATCGCCGTCCGCAGATTGTTTCGGGAAAACGCGTGCTGGTTGTCAGCGCCGCTGTCATCGTGCTGATCGCTGTGATTGCTGCAGTCCTCATTGACGGTCGCCCGCAACGCTCTACGTCGACAGGCGGCCTGCCGGTCGTGCCTGCGACAGCACACAAAACTCAGGACGCCGGAGCGCTACACATACAACTTCGCGACCGAGTGACTCACAAGATGAGCTTCTCAGTCGTCTCGAGCGGGAGCGGACAATTCGTGGTGGAGAGACTGTTCATCCGAGTGCACGGATATGCGGATTGCAACCTGCGCAACGAGGTCTCGGTTACCGCAGCTGCCAGTATTCCCACGGCATATGCGGTTCATATCTCCAAGAAATACTCCGAGTATGACTTGCCAGTGCTTCTCTCTGCGGGCGACGCAGGGGTCTGGAAGTATGTGGACAACACTTCGGACGAATTCTCCGTCCACATCTCTTTCGAGCCGTATGTACTGTTCATGATTTCCATTGAAGCAGAGGTTCGGAGCCTGTTTGAAGGTCGGTCGTTTCAGGTCTCCTCCGAGCGCACATTTCTCCTCGATGTGGTTAAGGGGAACGCGGGCGGGTGCCTGCG
Source organism: Thermoanaerobaculia bacterium (assembly GCA_035629865.1). Lineage (GTDB taxonomy): Bacteria > Acidobacteriota > Thermoanaerobaculia > Gp7-AA8 > Gp7-AA8 > QHVT01. The sequence continues at coordinate 12,286 of DASPHC010000012.1, forward strand.
GTTGGAAGACTGGTACACGCCGCAGAAGCTCGTCGTGCCGCGAGATGTGAATTACCTCGAGGGCGTCTCGACGCTTGCCCGGCAGCTTCTCACCGCCGACCTTTCCTACAGCTCGACGTATCTGACTCGATTCTCCACTGCCCACCTGAAGCAAGTCCTTCCCGAGCTCGTTCAGGTCGAGCGATCCCATCCCGACAATCCGGTGTTCGCCAGAAACCGCGAGATCGTCGCGGCTTTCGTACGACGCTCTCCCTGGGAGCTGAACATCCGGTCCGCCCGAGCGGCTCGCGAGGTGATCAATGCGATGAAATCGCAGGCGGAGCAACGCGTCTTGTTGCGTCCTCCAGAAAAGGGTCAGACGTTTCTTGTCGTGCAGTTTGCGTTATCGAATTTGTCGCCAAATCCGGCATATTACGATCTCCGAGATTTTCGCCTGATCGATTCGCGCGGCCACGAGCAGAAGAGCCTGGGCATACTGTTCTCGCTGAGTCCGCCTTCCGTTGCGCCCGGCCGCTTCTTCGATGAGCCATTTCGCGTAGATCCAGGATCGGAAGCCACGGATGTTTCTGAAACTTCTCTGATATTCGCCGTGGACAAGAGCGAGAACGGGCTGGCCCTCAGATACCGCGACCTCGAGCCTGTTGAATTTGTCATCGACCGGTAAAAAGGAGGTAATGATGCGTATTGTTGCAGCTTTTTGCGTCGTCGTTCTGTCATGGACCGGTTGCCGGCGAAATCCTGAGGCAGTGAAAACGAGCGACCCGCCTGAAAAAGAGGCGGCGGCGACTGCGGTCACAGAAACAGCAAAGAGCTTCGACAAGGCGCAGGCGGCGCTCGATCTGGCCGCAAAAGCGCAGGAGGCGGGCGTCGATCCACGCATCTCGACGGAAGTGCTCCTGACCACAATGGCCCTGTCGCAGGCGGGCGTCGGCGTGTCTCCTGCCAAAGCCGACGAAACACGAGCCAATTTCCAAAAAATGATCGCTGCGCCGCTGCAGGAGGCGGCGAACGGAGAAATCGATAGAAAACAGTTGCTGGTGAAGCTCGTTCCCGCGCTGACCGGCGAGGACGCTTATGTATCGATGGAGACGGCGATGATAATCGGCAGGCTTGCCGATCGGAAGGATGAATTTCTCATCGCCCGGTTCCTCCCGGCGCTTGAAGATCAGCGGCCTCACGTTCGCGGCAACGTTGCGGCGGTGTTGGAGACCTTGAGGGCCCGGGCAGCCGTTCCATCGTTGATTCGGCTGCTGGAAGACGCGAACGCCGCGGTTGCGGTGAACGCCGCGTCCGCGCTCGGTGCGATCGGCGATCCGCGGGCCATCGAGCCTTTGATTCTCCTTCTCGGCAGGCTGCCGCAGAGCCGGTGCGGCTACGATCTCCCGTCCGTCGCGCACATCGTCCCGAAAGTGCCGTACTTGTGGATCATCGACAAGGAATTGGAAGAACGGTACCGAAAGGCGGATCTGAGCCCGGATTACGCCACGGCGAGCTCCTCGATGCCGTTGGACGCGATGCTGGAGACCCAAAATAAAACCCTTTGTGATTACCTGCGATGGCACGGCGTCGACGCATTGCGGAAGCTGACCGGGAAACGATTCGGCGAGCGCGCGGATCTGTGGCTCATGTGGTGGCGCGGAGTCGGCGCCGGCGCATCAAAAACGAAACGCCGCCCGGGCGTATAAGCCTGAGCGGCGTTTGATCATTTGCAGTATGGTAGGCGCTAACGGACTCGAACCGTTGACCCCCACCGTGTGAAGGTGATGCTCTACCGACTGAGCTAAGCGCCTGTTTCAGGAAGCTGTCAACGAACCGTCCCGGCACCCTATTCCGGCGCGGGAGGTCAAGATAGCGGAGGCGGGGGCGGGCGTCAACCGGGTGCTGCCGGTTCGAGAGTCGAGCGAGGGACCTGGTTGGGAGGGGAGGCGCCGCGTGCCTCTTTTTGCCCAAGTCCCTGTTCGATTCAGGCACAGCTCTCCCTCCGTCATCCTGAGCGACGGATGGGTGGGTGTGAGGGAGCGGTAGGATCGGGGCGACGAAGAGTGAGATTCGTGCGCCGCGCCGTCGGGATCGGGCGCCCATCGGAGCGCTTTTCGTCGTACAGATCCTTTCGCTCCCTCACACCCGCCCGCCGCTCAGGATGACGGAGGGGGCGTCCTCTGTGCTGAGGTCATTGAGATGCCGAGTCCGTGATGCGCTCCAACTGCCGGTCATGCACCTTCCCCAGCAGCAACTGCGCGGCGATCGCTCCGATCATCGCCAGCGCCATGTCCTTCTGCGTGTCCCACACGTCGCCTTGCGTGCCGAGGAAGGCTTCGGCCTTTTCGCCGGTGGTGACGGCGGCGGTCCACTCGAGGAGCTCGTAGAGGGCGCTGAAGGCGAGGCAGATGGAGAGGACGATGAGGAAGAGCCAGGCGCGGCCGCGGACGACGTTGTGGCGGATCAGGATCTCGCGGGCGAGGATGGCGGGGACGAAGCCCTGGGCGAAGTGGCCGATGCGGTCGTAGTGGTTGCGGGTGAAGCCGAAGGCTTCCTGCATCCAGGTGCCGAGGGGGACGAGGGCGTAGGTGTAGTGGCCGCCGACGACGAGGATGATGGCGTGGACGAAGAGGAGTACGAGGAGCAGGGGCGTGAGGGGGAAGCGGTTGCGTGTGGCGACGAGCAGGATGGCGCCGAGGACGGCGGGGAAGACTTCGAGCGCCCAGGTGAAGGTGTCGTGCGGGCGGATGCCCGACCAGACGAGTGCCACGAGGAAGAGCGCGAGCAGGATGGACCGCACCGTGACAGCTTACTCGGGAGAATGCTGCCGCGGCTACGTGTGGCGGGGACGCGTGGTCTCCGCCGTCGGTGGTGTTGCTGGTTGCTGGTTACTGGTTGCTTGAGACTCGACGCCTGGACCTCAGGCGATGCCTCACAAGCAACCAGTAACCAGCAACCAAGTGGCTACTTCCGCTTCGAGGACTTCGACGACGACTTCTTTGCGGTCGATTTCTTCGAAGTGGACTTCTTGGTCGTTGCTTTCTTCGCCGAAGCGGCTTTCTTCGTGGATGACGATTTCTTCGAGCCGGTTGCTTTCTTCGACGACGACGCCTTCTTCGAAGAAGTGGCTTTCTTCGAAGAGCTCTTCTTCGACGGCACTTTGCCGCCTTCTCTCCGCGCTTCTGACAGGCCGATGGCGATTGCTTGTTTCTTGCTCGTCACTTTCTTGCCCGTGCTGCCGCTGCGGAGCGTGCCTTTCTTTCGCTCGTGCATCGCCGCCTCGACTTTGTCGCTCGCTTTCTTCCCGTACCTGCTTGCCATGCGGAAATCCTCCTGCACAATCTGATGTGCAAGCGGCGAGCCGGTGCATTCAGTTGCGGATGATGATGGATGACGGGGCGAGCACGTCGAGGCCGCGCTGGTTTTTCACGCGCACGACGAGCGTGCGCGAGCCCGGCTTCAACGTTTCGGCGGGACGCAGCTCGAGCTCGTAGTGGCCGGCGAGTGTGCGCTGCAAGCGCTCGATGGCGCCGCGCGCGAATTCGTGGGTCTTCGCGTAGAAGCCGCCGGTCTGCTTCGCCGCGGCCTGGAGGCCGATCTCAAGGTCGTGGTAGTCGGCGTAGGTGGTGTCGAGCGAGAAGATGCTCGTTCGCGATGCGTCGAGCGCGCGCCGCGCCGCCGTCCACTCGCGCCGCATGGAGACGGCGTTTCCCTGACGCACGCCGAGGCCCCAGCCCATCAGGAGCAGCGACTTCGGTCCCGGGATTGCGCTGAGCGCATTTGCGACGAGCAGCAGGCCGGTCTCGGAGCTGGCCGCGCGGCGCATCGCTTTCGGGTCGAGACGCTTCGCGAGCGACGGCGATTCGACCGTTGGCGGGGGTGGAGGGAAGTCGATGCGCACGGACTGGCGCACCGCGTTGGTGATGGCTTCCTTGTCGGAGGTGAAGTCGCTGCGGAATTTGAGGTGGGAGTCGAAGGAGAAGACGGCCACGCGGTCGTTGGGGCCGAGTCCTTCGATCAGGTCTTCGGCGTAGTGGCGGAAGTTCATCTGCCCCTGCAGACGGACGCGGTTGCGGGCGAAGTCGGTCTGGATGAAGAAGACCAGCAGCCGGCCGCGCGGCTCGAGGATGAACGGCGCGTCGATCTCTCCGGCCGCTTCGTCGGCGGTGTCGTCCTCGAAGACCCGCGGCGCGTCGGCGTCGATCCAGGTGACCGACTCGACAACTGCCGGTTTGCCGTCGATCTTCACGTCGAAGTCGGCGGCGCCGAGTCCGGGAATCGCGTTGCCGTGCGAGTCGGTGACGCGGACGTCGACCAGGGCGCGGGAGACGGTGATGGCGTCGCCGTACTGGGCCTGGGCCGTGCTTGCCGAGGCCACGGCTGCCGCGATCGAGAGGGCCAGGAGGAGGAGTCGCCGCATGCACGCCAGCATACAATCCGCGCCGGAAAGGAACCGTTACACATGCGCTTCATTGCACTCCTCCTCGCCAGCCTGGCCGCGCTGTCGTTTCAGCAGCCGGCCGCGGCGGCGCAGTTCGACGAGCTTTTCGCCGACAAGACGATGCGCGTCGACTACTTCCACACCTCCACGCCGAAGGGGGACGAGATCGTGGCGCTCGACCGCGTCGTCTCCGACGGCCCCTGGTCCGGCAGCCGGACCCGTCTCGTCGACACGTCGAACCTCGGCAAGTATTACTTCGAGGTCGTCGACCGCGACACCAACCAGGTCGTCTACTCGCGCGGCTTTGCGTCGGTGTACGGCGAATGGGAGACGACGCCGGAGGCGAGGCAGCGTCCGGCCACGTTCCACGAGTCGCTCCGCTTCCCCTGGCCCAAAGAGACCGTGCAGGTCGTGCTGAAGAAGCGCGACGCGGAGATGTCGTTCCAGCAGATCTGGTCGACGGTGGTCGACCCGAATTCGCGCTTCGTGAACCCGTCCGACATCAAGCCGGCCGGGAAGGTCTGGTCGTACCTCGAGAACGGCCCGGCGTCGCAGAAGGTGGACCTGCTGGTGATCGGTGAGGGATACACCGAGGCCCAGATGCCGAAGCTGCGGAAAGACGTGGAGCGGCTGGTCGGGAAGCTGTTCGCCACCGAGCCGTTCAAGTCGCGCAAGAACGATTTCAACGTCCGGGTGCTGGAGTTGCCGGCGACGAAGAGCGGCGTGCACCGTCCGCGGACGCACGACGACCGCCGCTCGCTGACCGGCGTGCAGTACAACATCTTCGACTCCGAGCGGTACGTGCTGACGCTCGACAACCGTGCGTTGCGCGATGCCGCGGCGTCGGCGCCGTACGATTTCCTGGAGATCCTGGTCAACGAGGCGCAGTACGGCGGCGGCGGGATCTTCAACGACCAGGCGACGTCGTCGGTCGACACCGGTTTCGCCGAGTACGTGTTCGTCCATGAGTTCGGACATCACTTCGCCGGTCTCGGCGATGAGTACTACACCTCGGACGTCGCATACGAGACGGGCAGCGAGAAGCCGGAACCGTGGGAGCCGAACATCACCGCGAACGGGACGCGGCCGAAGTGGATGGAGCTGGTCACGCCCGGCACGCCGCTGCCGACGCCGTGGGAGAAGGAGGCGTACGAGGAGCACCAGCGCGAGTATCAGAAGGAACGCCGCGCGATGCGCGAGGCGAACGTTCCGGAAACGAAGATGGACGAGTTGTTCCGCCGCGAGCTGCTCTGGTCGACGAACTTCCTGTCGAAGCAGCAGTACGCAAACCGCGTCGGCGCGTTCGAGGGAGCGAGCTACGAGGCCAAGGGCCTCTATCGCCCCGAGGTCGACTGCATCATGTTCACCCGCGACGAAGTGGGGTTCTGCGACGTGTGCACGCGGGCGATCCAGCGGATGATCGACATGTACGCCAAGTGAAGGCAGAAAGCAGAAGGCAGAGGGCAGAAGGCAGAAGTGGGCCACCGCGCCGCCTCTGCCTTCTGACCACCCTTCTGCCTTCAGCCTTCTGCTTTCTGCCTTAAAATCCCCGCGTGTCCCTGACATTTGTGGTCGGCTCGGCGGCCGACGTCTTCGCCGGTGACCTCGCGCGCGTGGTCGACGCGGAGCTGCGCCAGCGGTTTCCGGGCGTCCATCACGACGGGGACGAGTCGTATCAGTCGGAGCCGCTCGACCCGATGGGGTGGCGCGACCTGCAGCAACGCGTGCTGCGCACGATGGACGTCGCGCCGCAGCTCACCACTGTCGACGCCTACCAGGCGGTCTATGTCCCCGCCGCGCACGACGGCGTCGATCATCTCCCGATTGCGAACCTCGCCGATCCGTTGCAGGTCGGCAGCCTTCCGGCCCTCCTCGAAGAGCTCCGCGTCTTCGCCGCCGCCGCGTCGCTCCCGACGGACGACGTGGAGCTGATGCAGCTCGCCGCGCAGTATCTGGAGGATGATTTCGATAAGGATCTCGATGTGCAGACGTACGTGCAGCTGATGCTCAGCGCGAAGCAGGCCGCCGCGCGGAACGAGGCGCTCTGGGTGGTGGTGTAGCCATCCACCCCTGGAGACGACCGGGAGGCCTCCGGCGGGCGGGCACGGCCCGCGGCGTTTGTTGCCCAAGGCTGAACGCGCGCCTCTCGCTCGAATCGCGGTCCACGCGAAAACAAACGCCGCGGGCCGTGCCCGCCCGCCGGAGGCCTCCCGGTCGTCTCCAGGGGTGGATGGCTACACCACCACC
>DASPHC010000013.1:0-21958 GCA_035629865.1 Thermoanaerobaculia bacterium
TCTCGTCGGTCATCGACTCGGTCCACGCCATCGCCACCGGCTCGATCGGCGGCGCGATCAAGAAAGTGGAGACCGCCCTTGGCAACGCCGTCCCGATCCTGATCGGCTTCCTGGCCCGCCTGATCGGCCTCGGCGGCATCAGCCAGAAGGTGCGCGACTTCATCACCAAGGTCCGGGCGAAGGTCGACGCCGCCATCGACAAGGTGCTCAAGAAGATCGTCGATGCGGTCAAGAAGCTGCTGAGCAGGCTCCTGGGACGAGGAGGAGCGCGTGCCGATCAGCGCTCGGATGCCGATAAGCGCCGCGACGTCAATGCTGCGGTGGCCGCCGGAACGGCGCTTCTGCGCGACCGTACGGCGACGGCCCAGAGCACGCGCCGGAAGCTGCCGCCGATCAAGAGCCGGTACAAGCTGACCCGGCTCGAAGTCGTCAAGGTGGGAGGGACTGACGCTCGCGAAACCGATCGTGTCGTAGGGGAGATCAATCCCAAGGCCGAAGGCCCGGAGGTCGTGATCGATGCCGGCGACGGCGTCACACTGGCGATCCGTGAGGAAGAAAAGGCGCCGACTCGCATCACCGATCCGGCGCGGATGCTTCCACCCGCATCCAATCCGACCGTCATCACCGATCCGGCGCGCCTGCTCCCGGCCGGCAGACCGACCACCCGCACCATGGCGCAGGCTGCAAACGTGCGCGGTACCGGCAAGGAGCGTGGCAGCGCGCTCGAAGAATACGTGCACGAGATGGCCGGGGGACAACGGGAGGTCACGGTCCAGACACCCATGGGAGCGCGCCGCCACGATGTCGGCAACGTTCCGCGCCAAACCCAGACCGAGATGGCCTATGAAGCGAAGAACTACCTGCGTTGGGTCACCGTGAACTCCGTCAAAGTCGAAAAGCAGGTTCCTTTGAATACGTTCATCCGCTCGGAGATCGATCGCGATTTCCTCTGGATGCGGGCAGGGCGCAGACTGACACCACCGGTACATCGAGTCGTCCAGTGGGTATTCGGTGGAGCACATCCGAGCCCGGAGCTGGCGGCTCTCCTTTCGAAACGAGGAATTCCGTATGTCACCCGAGGCTGAAACACTCCGCTCGCTGACCCTCGACGAGTTGGCGAACGTACCGATCCGGAACTGGGGCTACTTCTTCCCATTCATGATCGCGTTCTGGAAGTACATCGAAGCGCAGTTCCCCGGGACACTCGGTGAGCTTCGGGCGCGATACGCGGAAGAACCGGAGCTCGAGGGATACGGAGCCGAGTGGTTCCTCGCCGAAGTAATGAACCACGAAGAACTGCTCGACATCATCGAGCCCATGTCCTACGCGATCCTCAATGCCCTTCCCGGTCACGTGGTCGCGCGGGGATTCCTCGAGCGCGCTGATTTTCCTCCAATCCCGGACCATAGCTTCGAACGGCTCGCCGCCATCATCGCCGACGAAGTGCGCCGTTCCACGGCAGCGGAGGAACGGCCATGACGCCGGTGGCGAGCATCCCGTGGACGAGTTTTATGAAAGACGAACGATGACCACCACCCACCCCACCCCCACCCTCCGCTCCGGCGGCACCGAATGGGTCGACGCCGTCGTCGCCGAGGGCTCGGCCCTGCGCGAATTGCGGAACGTGCTCGTGGAGGTGAGCGCCTATGGCACGGCGGACGCGGCGGGGCTGAGCTTCGGTGCGTTCAAGGACTTCCTCGTCCCGGTGCAACCGGGGCATGGAGAGCGGCGGCTGCAGCTCGAGATCGACGGCGATGCCGGGACGTGGGCGTTTCGCGCCGACGGGGTGCTCGTGGAGCGAGTGTGGTGGGACGCGGCGGTGAAGAGCGTCGAAGACCTGTTCGCCGGCACGCTCACCGTCAAGGCGAGGTGGGCCAAGGAAGTGACCTTCCGCGACCTCTCCATCCGGGCTCTCGAATCGTCGCCGCGCGTCTCCGTCATCCTCACCTGCTACCGTTTCGCGCAGCGGCTCCGTGTCGCGCTGACGAGCTGGTGCCGCCAGCGGGTACCGTCCGGCGCGCTCGAAATCATCGTCCTCAATCCCGACAGCCCCGATGGCACGCACGAGCTGGTGGCCTCGATGGCTGCCGCATATCCCGAGGTGCGCCTGCGCGAGCTGCCGGTGGCCGAGGCCATGTCCCGCAACAAAGGATGGATGCTCAATCGCGGCATGGCCGCGGCGCGCGGGGAGTGGATCTGGCTCACCGATGCCGACTGCGTCTTCCCGCCCGATGCGGCGGCACGCCTGCTCGAAACCGCCCGCTCCGAATCGCTGCTGCTGTTCGGCGAGCGGCGCCACCTCACCCGGCGTGAGACCGATGCTCTGCTTGCCGGGCGGACCGATCCCGCCGCCGAGTTCGAGCGGCTCGTGGAGAGCACGAACGGCCGCGGCAGCGACTCCTTTCCGTGGGGCTACACCCAGATCCTCCACCGCTCGCAAGCCGCCCGCGTCCGGTACCGCGAGGACCTCGACCACTTCGCCGGCTCCGACGGTACGTTCCTCGAGGAGTGCCGTAGCAAGGGACTCCAGGAGGTGCGTCTCGACGGACTGACGTGCCTGCATCTCGCCCACCCATTCGCCTGGTACGGCACGAAGCTGTACCTCTAGGAGCACGCGCCATGGAGCTCGATACCATCACCCCCCTCAACGCCACCGTCGGCTACGGCCAGCTCGGCACCCGCGGCGACCTCGGATACGACGGCCGGCGCGTGCGCATCCGCGACCGCGACTACACCCGCGCGCTCAGCACGCACCCTCCGGCGCGGCTCACCTTCAACCTCGATGGCCGCTATTCGGCGTTCCGCTGCGCCGTGGCCATCAACGGCGACGTGCCGCCGGGATGGGGCTACGCCGACTTCTTCGTCTACGCCGACGGACGGCTGGTGGCCTCCGCGCCGTTCGTGGCAGCGGGCTCCGCCCCGCGCGCGCTGACCGCCGACATCGCCGGCGCGCAACGGCTCGAGCTGGCTGTACGGACCACCCGCTGGAACTATGCCCACGCCGTCTGGCTGGAGCCGGAAGTCGACGACGGAGCGGTCGCCGCGGCGGCGCCGGTCGCCGACTGCCTCGGCCGCGCCGAGATCCTGCCCGCCGCGATGCAGCCGCTCGACCGCTGCATCGTCACCGTCGTCTCGCCCGGGTTCGAGACCCTGCTGGACGACATGCTCGGCTCGTTCGCCGCCAACGGCGGCTGCAGCGACGCCGGCATCGTCGTCTTCGGCGTCAATCCCGACGAGCGCTGTGAGGCCGTGGCCGCAAAGTACGGCGCCACCATGCTGCGCTGCCGTCCGATCGCGCACGTCGGGATGTCGGTGAAGGCTGTCCTCTACAGCGCGGCCCGGGTCGTCGATGCGCGCCAGTTCCTCTGCCTCGACGCCGACATGCTGGTCACCACCAGCCTCGCGCCGCTCTTCGCCGCCCTCGATGCCCTGCCTCCGCAGACGATCCTGGCCTGCCGCGACACCTCCCGCTCCGGCATGCACACCGTGGGCGATGCCCTGCGCCTCCTCTACGACGGCGGCGACGCCGACGAGCGGCTGCTCTCCATCACCGGCGAGGAAGCAGCGTTCCCTCTCGTCGTCAACGATGGCATCTTCGCCGCCGGCCGGACGGCGATGCTCGAGCTCGACGCCACCATCCGGGCCATGGACCACGCGCAGCAGTGGATGGAGTCGACATCGTGGGTCTGGTGGCGGAACCAGTTCCTCTTCAACCTCGCATTGGCGCGCAACCGCGCCGGCGTCGAGCTCGACCGGAGCTACAACGTGCAACTCCTCAGCGAAGACGTGTCGTTCGACACGACCACCGGCCGCGTCGCCGCAAACCGCGGCGAGCATCCCGCCCGTGTGCTGCACTTCAACGGCGGCGCGAAGAAGAAGTATCCGGAGATGCAGGGCCGCTACGCACGAGTGCCGCGGCCCCTCGCCGGACCGAAGCCGCCCGACTCGTACCAGCAGTTCCTCACCGCGTTCCGCGCCTGGGTGGGCACTCATGGACTCGATGCGCTGGCGTGGTCGTTCTACGGGACGACCGACGGCACGTCCGCGCACGTGGCCGACACCACCACCTTTCCCCTCTTCGCCACCCTGCACTACCTGATCCGCTCGAACGGCTGTGTGCGGGTGATCGAGTGCGGCACCGCGCGCGGCATTTCGGCGGCCTGCCTGGCCTCGGCAGTCGCGCATCGCGACGGCGGCCGCGTCGTGACCCTCGATCCGGCCGCATGGCCCGAGCGCGAGGAGTTGTGGAACGCGCTCCCGCCGCCGATGAAAGCCTGTATCGAGCCGCGCGCCACCGGGTCGATCGAAGGGATGCGTGCCGCGCTCGACGCCGGCGAGCGGTACGACGCCGCGCTCCTCGACTCCCTGCACACCGAGGAGCACGTCTGGGCCGAGTTCGACCTCGCGCGCCGCCTGGTCTGCCGTGGAGGCCTGATCGTCATCCACGATTCCGTCTGGCAGGGCGGAACGGTCGAAGGAGCGCTGAAACGGATCGAGCAGGCCGGGTACGGCGTGGTCCGCCTCTGGTCCGCGGAGGAAGGCGTGCGCGAGGACGACCGCCTCGGCCTGGCCATCGTCGAGAACCGGACGCGCGGCGAGGGAAGGCACTCATGACCGCCGCCATGGAGAGCTCGCTGCACCTGCCGCTGAGGGACGTCCTGGCCCGCATGCAGGCCCGGATCATGAGCCGGTCGACCTACTTCGGCATCACCACCTTCAAGAGTCCGACCGACTTCTGGGTCTATCAGGAGCTCCTGTTCGAGACCCGCCCCGACTTCATCATCGAGATCGGCAACTTCCACGGAGGGAGCACGCTCGCGCTGGCCCACCTGTGCGACGCTCTCGGCCACGGTCAAGTCATCGGCGTCGACCTGACGCATGAGGCCGTGCCGGAGATCGTCCGGCGGCACGCGCGGATCCGCCTCATCGAAGGCGATGGCTGCGCATCGTTCCCGGCGGTTGCGGAGCTGGCCGCCGGCAGCAGCAGCGTGATGGTCATCGAAGACAGCGCGCACACCTTCGACAACACGCTGTCGGTCCTCCGGACCTACGCCCCGCTGGTCACGCCGGACGGCTATCTCATCGTCGAAGACGGCATCATTCATCACGGTCTCGAGGGAGGACCGAGCCCCGGGCCATACGAGGCCATCGAGGCCTTCGTGCAGGAGAACAACGGCTTCGAGATCGACCGGAGCCGGGAGTCGTTCCTGATCACCTGGAACCCGAAGGGGTACCTGAAAAGAGTCCGGCCATGAAGATCTCGATCGGAGTGCACGTCCACGCGCAGCCGTCGCGGCTCGAAGCGACGCTGGCCAGCATCGCCAGGCATACGCAGCGCGAGCACGAGCTCATCGTGATTCCCGACGGGGCGGACTTCTCCGTCCGGGCCGCCGCGCGCGTGCTTCCCGACGACGGCCCGCGCGGCGGCGCGGCCTGCCTGAACAAGCTCGCGAAGAATACGACCGCGGACGTGGTCGTGCTGCTCGAGAGCGGCGCGCTCGTCGCGCCGCGCTGGCTCGACCATCTCCTCGCCGCGCTCGAGAGCACGCCCCGGGCCGGGCTGGCCGGGCCTTCGACGAACGGGTCGTGGAACGAGCAGGGCGTGTTTGCGAATGCGGCGGAATCGGAGCTCGAGCGCACCGGCGCCGAGGCGGAGCAGCAGTTCGGGACGCTGGTGCGGACGCTCGCGCCGCTCTACTCCCTCGGCGATTTCTGCTATGCCGTCAAGCGGGAGGTCTTCGAGGCCATCGGCGGCGCCGACGAGGCGTACGGGCTCGGGCCGTGCTGGGAGATGGACTTCAACGCCCGCGCCGCACGGGCCGGCTTCGACGGGTTGTGGGCCTGTGCCGCGTACGTCTGGCGCGCGCCGTTCACGAGCCGCCGGGCTCGTGAAGAGACGGCGCGCTTCGACGGCAACCGCCGCCGCTACCAGGACAAATTCTGCGGCGCTCGTCTGCGCGGCCAGAAACACGACTACCGCCAGCACTGCCGCGGCGATGCCTGTCCGAACTTCGCACCGCGCGAGGTTGCGCCCTTGCCGGTGACGTCCGGGGACCCGCTGGTGAGCTGCATCATGCCGACGTTCGACCGCCGCGCCTTCCTCCCGGCCGCCATCCGCTGTTTCCTCGGCCAGGACTACCCGAATCTCGAGCTGATCGTCGTCGACGACGGCACCGACCCGATCGCCGACCTGCTGCCGAGCGACTCGCGCGTCGTCTACATGCGGCTGCCGGCGCGGAAAAGCGTCGGCGCGAAACGCAACCTTGCCTGCGAGCGGGCCCGCGGCGAGTTCATCGTCCATTGGGACGACGACGACTGGTACCCGTCGTCGCGCGTGCGCGTGCAGGTCGAGGCCCTGCGCCAGCGCGGCGCCGACGTCTGCGGCTCGAGCGTCGTCTACTACCTCGACCGCGATCGCCAGCGCGCGTACTCCTATCGCTACTCCGGCTCGCCGGTGGCCTGGGTTGCCGGGAACACCCTGGCATACCGGCGCGACGCGTGGGCGCGCAACCGCTTCTCCGACATCCAGGTCGGCGAGGACTCCCAGTTCGTCTGGCGCTTTCCGGCCCAGCGCGTGGTCGACCTGCGCGACCCGTCGCTCTGCGTCGGGACCCTCCACGACGGCAACGTCAGCCCGAAAGACACACGCGGGGCCTTCTGGTCGCCGGAGAACGCCGACCGCATCCTGCAGGTCATGCAGGGCGGCGGGTCCGCCAGTCCTCCGCACACGCAGCCGCTCCTCTCCTGCATCATGCCGACCTACAACCGCCGCCGGTTCATCCCGCTGGCGCTGGAGCGGTTCCGCGAACAGTCGTATCCGAACCGCGAGCTGATCATCGTCGACGACGGCACCGACCCGATCGGCGATCTCGTCCGCCACGAGCCGGCCGTGCGCTACATCCGCCTCGACAGGCGGACGTCGATCGGCGGCAAGCGCAACCTCGCCTGCGCCGAGGCGCGAGGAGAGATCGTCGCCCACTGGGATGACGACGACTGGTACTCGCGCGACCGGCTGATGCGCCAGGCCGCCCCGATCGTCCGCGGCGAGGCGGACATCACCGGCCTCGAGAACCGCTTCATCCTGCAGATGCCGATGGGGCGCTTCTGGACCACCGACCGCCGCCTCCACCGCACCATGTTCGTCTGCGACGTCCACGGCGGCACCCTCGTCTTCCGCCGCTCCCTCTGGACGGCCGGCCTGCGGTACCCCGAGATCAACCTCGCCGAAGACGCGATCTTCGTGCGCAACGCCGTCCAGCGCGGCCGGCGCCTGATCCGCCTCGACAACGAAGGCAGCTTCGTCTACGTCCGCCACGGCACCAACGCCTGGCGCTTCGAGACCGGCACCTTCCTCGACCCCAACGGCTGGAGCGAGACCACGCCCCCTCCGGGATTCACTCCGGCGTGCTTGAACGCGTATCTGGCAACGGTGAGGGGGACCGGGTGATGGGTTAGGACAGCTCCCCGGAACCAGGGGCCGCTCGCTGACGCAAAAGAATCCGGCATGAGCCGCCGTAGGAGGCGAAAGATCTGTAGGCCCGGCCTTTAGGCCGGGTTCCACGAGCGCCCCCCAGGTGAGCCCGCGTAGCGGGCGACAGAAAAGTACGTCTGCGCGGGATTCGTGTTCTGTCGCCCGCTACGCGGGCTTGGAGAATATGTCCACGCTTTACCCGGCCTGAAGGCCGGGCCTACAGATCTTTCGCCGCCTTCGGCGGCTCCCGCCAGCAATGACCGTCGGGTGTAATGATCCGGCCGGTGCGGCGTCTGCATGATGGAATGGAGAACGCCATGAATCATGCGACTGCAGCCACCGTCGTCGATCCGGTCTGCCACATGACCATCGACCCGAGGACCGCTGCCGGGTCTTCGGCGTACGGCGGCAAGACCTATTACTTCTGCAATCCCGGCTGCAAGACGAAGTTCGACGCCAATCCGGCCGCCTACGCCGGCGGTGCACCGGCTCCCGCGGCAAAACCGGCGCCTGCGGGGACGATGTACGTCTGCCCGATGGACCCGGAGGTGCGCCAGGATCATCCCGGCGCCTGTCCGAAGTGCGGGATGGCGTTGGAGCCGGAGACGGTCAGCGCACCGGCCACGAAGACGGAGTGGACCTGCCCCATGCATCCGGAGATCGTCCGCGATGCGCCGGGAAGCTGCCCGATCTGCGGCATGGCGCTCGAGCCGCGCACGGTCCAGCTCGAAGACGAGAATCCGGAGCTGCAGGACATGAGCCGGCGGTTCTGGGTCAGCACCGCGCTCACGGTGCCGCTGGTGATCTTCGCGATGCTGCGGCACCTGCCGGGCTCGCACGATCTTCTCGGCCATACGCTGACAACATGGGCACCGTGGATCGAGCTCGCCCTGGCGACGCCGGTCGTGCTCTGGGGCGGCTGGCCGTTCTTCGAGCGGGCCTGGACGTCGATCGTGACCCGCCACCTGAACATGTTCACGCTCATCGGCCTCGGCGTGACGGTGGCCTACGTCTACAGCCTGGTGGCCACGCTCTTCCCGAAGCTCTTCCCGGCGTCGTTCCGCGATCATGCCGGCGCCGTCGGCGTCTACTACGAAGCCGCGGCGGCGATCGTGACGCTCGTGTTGCTCGGCCAGGTGATGGAGCTGCGCGCCCGCAGCCGTACCGGCGCCGCGATCCGGGCGCTCCTCGGTCTCGCGCCGAAGACGGCCCGCCGCGTCGAGCAGGACGGCAGCGAGCACGACGTACCGCTCGAGCAGGTGCAGCCGGGCGACCTGCTCCGCGTCCGTCCGGGCGAGAAGATCCCGGTTGACGGCGTGGTGGTCGAGGGAAGGAGCAATGTCGACGAGTCGATGGTCACGGGTGAGCCGCTGCCGGTCGAGAAGGCCGCGGGCGACCGTCTGATCGGGGCGACGGTGAACACGACCGGCTCGGTGCTGATGCGCGCCGAACGGGTCGGCGCCGACACGCTGCTCTCGCAGATCGTGAACATGGTGGCGCAGGCGCAACGCAGCCGCGCGCCGATCCAGAAGCTCGCCGACCAGGTCTCCGCCTGGTTCGTCCCGACCGTGATCGGCGCGGCGCTGGTCACGTTCGCGGTCTGGGCGTTCGCGGGGCCCGAGCCGCGGGTCGTCTACGCGATCGTAAACGCGGTGGCCGTGCTGATCATCGCCTGCCCCTGCGCCCTCGGCCTGGCGACACCGATGTCGGTGATGGTCGCGGCCGGCAAGGGCGCCACCGCCGGAGTGCTGTTCCGGAACGCCGAAGCGATCGAGGTCCTGCGCACCGTCGACACGCTCGTCGTCGACAAGACCGGTACGCTGACGCTCGGCAAGCCGGAGCTGGCATCGGTCGTCACGACCGGTGAGATCGACGAGACGGAACTGCTCCGCCTCGCCGCGAGCGTCGAGCGCGCCAGCGAGCATCCCCTCGCGGCGGCAATCGTCAGCGGCGCGGAAGCACGCGGCGCGACGGTTCGCGCGGCGCAGCATTTCGAGTCGATCACCGGCAAGGGGGTCTTCGGTGTCGTCGACGGCCGCCGCGTCTTCCTCGGCAACCGCGCGCTGCTCGAGGAGATCCACCTCGACCCCGGCCCGCTCGCCGAGCGCGCCGAATCGCTGCGCGCCGACGGGCAGACGGTGATGTTCGTCGTCGTCGACAACAAGCCCGCGGGCCTGATCGGCGTGGCCGATCCGGTAAAAGAAACCTCCCCCGAGGCCATCCGCGAGCTGCATGCTGAAGGGCTGCGCATCGTGATGCTCACCGGCGACAGCGCGACTACCGCCAACGCCGTGGCGAAGAAGCTCGGCATCGACGAAGTGATCGCGGAGGTGCTGCCGGAGCAGAAGGCTGACGCGGTGAAGCGGCTGCAGCAGCAGGGGCGCGTCGTGGCCATGGCGGGCGACGGGATCAACGACGCGCCGGCACTCGCGCAGGCGGAGGTCGGAATCGCCATGGGCACCGGCACCGACGTGGCGATGGAGAGCGCGGACGTGACGCTGGTCCGCGGGGACCTGCGCGGGATCGTCCGGGCGCGGCGGCTGAGCAACGCCACGATGGCGAACATCCGCCAGAATCTCTTCTTCGCCTTCGTCTACAACGCCCTCGGCGTGCCGATCGCGGCAGGCGTGCTCTACCCGTTTTTCGGTCTGCTTCTCAGTCCGATGATCGCCGCCGCGGCGATGAGCTTCAGCTCTGTCTCGGTGATTGCGAACGCACTGCGGCTGCGGAGGGCGAAGATCTGAGCAGGACGCAGGCGGTTCGTCTACACGAGGGAGACGACGAAGGGCCTCCGGCGGGCGGGCCCGGCCCGCGGCGTTGGTTGCCATAGGCTGAACGCACGCTGGTCGCACGGAACGCGGTCCGGGCGAAAACAAACGCCGCGGGCCGGGCCCGCCCGCCGGAGGCCTCCCGTCGTCTCCCTCGTGTAGACGAACTGACTAGAACCTGCGCGAGAGCGTCAGCGACCATGTCGTCCCCTGCTGGAACGTCTCTTCGTGCTGACCGTGCGAAAACAACTCCCGGTACACGCTCGGCGCGATCTGCAACTCACCCGCCGAGAACGACACGCCCACGCGGAAGCCGCCGTTCGTGAAACCGCTCCCCTCGTCGATCTCGCCATCCCAGCGGCCGAGCGTCTGGTGCTGCCCCTCGAAACGGCCGTCGACGCCGATGCCGCGGATGCGCATCGACGGACCGGCAGACCAGAGGAACGTCGCCGGCGCGCGGAAGCCCTCGCCGTTTTCATAGAGGCTGAGGCGCGCCTCGGCACGGCCGACGAATGCGACCTGGCCGGGGCGGACGTACTGCAGCGAGAGCCGCGGCTGGAGCGTCCCGCTGCCGAACTGGATGTGCTGGTGCATCTCCCCTTCGCGTCCGAGGACGATCGGATTCGGCTCCGTGTGACCGATCGGGAGCGAGACACCGGCGCCGGCGAGCCAGCCCGGCCGCACGCGCCAGTCGACGCCGACGGCCGCGTCGCTGATGCCGGTGAGCGTCTCCGTACGGTGATGGATATCGCCGTACGGCGGCGTGAACGGCTCGCCATCGAGCGTCGTATAGCGGATCTGCAGCGCCTTCACGTCGTACGGCAGCGTGACATTCAGTTGCAGGTTCTCCCGCAGCCCGTACGTGACGGCGAGGTCGGTGCGCGTGAGGCTCATCCGGGCGTGGTGCATATGCTCCGGAATCTCGGTCGTGGCGCACTCGGGCGCGACGTCCGGACAATGGGCGACGTGCGAGGTGCTGAACGTGCCACGGGAGGCCGTCAGGGACAGGCGCCATTCGCCGGGCGCTACGAGAACGGTGGCCTCTCCGCCGGAGAGGTTGGGATTCGCTCAGGCGGGTCAGGCGTATGCGTTCGGGACGATCGCGAGCAGCAGCAGCGCCAGCGCGATCCGGCTCAAAACCTTCATCGCTGCGCTTCCGCCTTCTCGATGGCGATCAGCACCTCGTCCCACATGCCGCCCGTAACCGCTTCGACGAAACGGCCTTTCGCGTCATAGACGCGGATGTATGGCAGCGCCTCGCCCTTGAACTCGCGCGTGACCTGCCTCGCCGCGGCGTTGTCCCACTTGCCGATGTCGACGCGGCGCAGTGCGAGGTTCGGCTTGTCGCCCGCCATCAGGTGCTGCAGGCGCGCTTCGAGGACGCGGCAGGGGCCGCACCACTCGCCGTAAAAGTCGACGATCGTGACCTTGCCGGGGACGACGACCTTCGCGATGTCGACCTTGTTCTTACCCGGATACGAAACGATGTCGAGCGTACGGAGGACGCTCTCCGGCGGCGGAACGAAGCCGGTCTCCTTCTCGCCTGGGAAAACAGCCCCGAAGCCGAGGTTCGTCAGCGCCTTGCGGACCTTCTCGCGATCCGAGCCGGGCGCGAGCTGGACAGTCACCATGTGCGTCTTCGGATTCACCTCGGGGCGCGAAACGCCCGGTACGGACGAGAGCGCCTTCACGATCGGCGGCGCGCACTCGTCGCAGTCGAAGCCGATGACCTTGAACGTAAATGGCTCATCCGCGCCCGCGGTGAGGGCGACGAGCAGTGTCAGGAGAGGAAGCAGTCGTTTCATCGGGGGGCAGAACAGGCGGATGGCCGGTTGCATGCCCGATGGGAACGCCCGAGCCCGCCCCGCTGTTGAGAGTCACCGTACGTTGCATTACGCTTTGCCGCCGATGAGACGCCGCCTGATCGCAGCCGTATGGATTGCCGGAGCGACGATTCCGCTCCTGGTGACGACCGTGTACATGGTCGGCTGCTGCGTCCTGCCATTCCACGGGGTGATGCACAAGCTGATGCCGCTCTGCCAGATGGCAGTCGACACCGTGCGCGGCGAGGCCGGCACTCGCGAGCGCGAGGCGCAGCCGCCGGCGCGGGAGAAGCAGGAACCGGTCAAGCGGATCGTCACCACGCTGCCGCAGACACACCGTCTGGTCGCCGGCGCCCTGGTACCGCCGTCCGCCGGGCCGCGCGCGGCGACCGCCTACCGCAGTTTCATCACCCTCGGCGCCACCCGCTGTGACCGCGACGTCGGCCTGCACCTGCTGGTCGAGACCTTCCGCATCTGATCCCGCCTCGCGCGCGCCGGCAGGCGCTGCGCCCTTCTTCGCCCTTTTCCGTTCGAAGAAGTTTCCCAACGGAGTCACCATGAAAAAACATCTACGCACGTTCGCGTGCGCATCGCTCGTCGTAGCCGCGGCATTTCTCGCGGCGTGCGGCGCCGAAGATCACGGCAGTAGGAGCCCGGCGGCGGAGCCGGTCGATCACAGCACGCACGGAAGCGCCGCGGTGGACTCGCACGCGACGATGGATCACAGCGCGCATGGCACCAGCGCAACGGCTGCTACGCACGCGGAAATGGACCACAGCGCCCACGGCACGGCACCGCCCTCTCACGCGAACATGCATCACGGCGATGCGGGCAGTACTCATACACAAAGTCCGGCGCACACGAGCCACGATCACGGCAGCGCCGGCAGCAGGGCGAAACCGGCCGGCCACAGCGCGCATGGCTCCCACGCAAACGAACATCCGCCAGGTGCGGACCGGACCTCGAGCCCGGCCCATGCCGGCCATGGCCAGGCCCGCTCCGGCAACACGCCGGGCCCGGTCGATCACAGCGCTCACCGCAATCCGGGCCGCGCTCCGAGTCCGGCCCGCCAGACAGAAAGTCCGGCCCACACCGGCCATGACCCCGCCGCCACCCTCCGCCCCGACGAGTTCGATGCCCCCGCGCCGGCCTCCGTCGCCGAGGCGGCGAAAGCGGCCGGCGGCGGCGATCACACCGGCCATGGCGGTGACCCCGCCGCACCCTACGTCTGCCCGATGCATCCCGAAGTGACGAGTGCCACGCCGGACAAGTGCCCCAAGTGCGGCATGGCCCTCGTGAAGAAGGAGAAGTGATGAAGCGACTGACGACACTCTTCCTCCCGCTGCTCCTCGCCTCCTGCGCGAGCGTGCCGCGCGACGCCGGCCTGTCGGACGTCCGGCAGGCGGTCGCCGCGCGGACGAACGTCCAGTGGAACCTGGAAACGGACCGGGAGCGCGTCGTGGCCATGCTGCAGGATGAGCTGACCGCCGACGAGGCAGTGGCCATCGCCATGAGCAGCAACCCGCGCCTGCAGGTGACGCTCGCGGAGCTCGGGATCGCCCGCGCGGAGCTGATCGAGGCGAGCACGATCGCCAATCCGCTGTTCGAGTTCGAGATCCGCTTTCCGGGGGAGGAATACCGCCCGTACGAGCTGCGCCTCGCGCAGTCGCTGATCGACCTGATCCAGCTCCCCCGCCGCCGCGCCCTCGGCCGCGCCGCGTTCGACGCCGCACAGATGCACGTCACCTCCGAGGTGCTGCGCTTCGGCGCCGATGTCCGCTCGGCGTACTATGACCTTCTCGCCGCGACGCAACAAACAGCCATGAGCCGCACCGCGGCCGAAGCGGCGAAGGCCGCCGCCGAGGTTGCGATCAAACAGCATCAGGCCGAGAACATCACCGACCTCGACCTCGAAAACGAGCAGGCGCTCTACGAACAGGCGAAGCTCGACCTCGCGCGCACCGAGCGGCAGCTCGTCGTCGCCCGGGAAGCGCTGATGCGGGCGATGGGACTCCGCGATGCAACGGCCGAGTGGCGTGTGCCGGAAACGTTCCCCGAGCTGCCGCCCGCGGAGCTCGAGCAGGCACAGCTCGAGGAGCTCGCGGCGCAGCAGCGGCTCGATCTCGCCATCGCCCGCCGCGAGGTGGAGATCGCGCAGCGCCGGGTCCCGCTCTCCCGGCTGGCCTCTCTCGGCGAGGCGATGTTCGACGTCCACTACGAGCGCGAGCCGAGCGGCGAGCACACCCTCGGCCCGGGCATCGAAGTCCCGATCCCGATCTTCAACACCGGCCGCGCCGCCCGGACGCGTGCCGAAGCGGAGTACCTCCGCGCGAAATACACCCTCGACGTGCTGACCGCCGAATCGTCGTCCGTCCTGCGTACCGCCAGAGCGACCCTCGCCGAGGCGCGGGCAAGAGTCGAGTACTACCGCGACGTCGTCCTGCCGCGCCGCAAACGCATCGTCGAGCTGACGAAGCTCGAGCACAACGCCATGCTCGCCGGCGTCTTCCAACTCCTGCAGGCGAGACAGAACGAAGCCCAGGCCCAGCGCGACTCCGTCGAAGCCCAGCGCGAATACTGGAGTGCGCGCACCGATCTCGACCGCGCCCTGCAGGGCATCGCCGGCGACACCTCATTCACCCCCGCGACGGACCAGGGAACGGGGAAGCAAGCCAACGTCAGCAGAGGGGGCCACTGATGGCAGTCTCACGCCGTAACGTACTTTTCTCCAGCGTCGCCGCCGCGGTCAGCGGACTGGTGACGCGCCGCGGCGCGGCCGCACCGCGGCAGCAAAGCGATTCCTCCTACGGCCCGGAGCCGGCACGCCGCACCAGTGGCCGTGCACCGGTCATCACGCCGAACGGCGCGTCGCTCCCCCATCGCATGGTCGGCGGCGTCAAGGAGTTCCACCTCACCGCCGAACCGGTGAAGCGGGAATTCGTCGACGGCTTCAACGTCAACTGCTGGGGCTACAACGGAATGACCCCGGGACCGACCATCGAGGCCTTCGAGGGGGACCGCGTCCGCATCCTCGTCACCAACAAGCTGCCGGAAGGGACCTCCGTCCACTGGCACGGCTTCATCCTGCCGAACGGCATGGACGGCGTGAGCGGCCTCAATCAGCCGAAGATCGCGCCGGGCGAGACGTTCGCTTACGAGTTCACGCTCAGGCAGAACGGCACGCTCATGTACCACCCGCATTTCGACGAGATGGTGCAGATCGCGCTCGGGATGCAGGGCTTCTTCATCATCCATCCCCGCGAAGCGAGCGTCCGCCGCGTCGACCGCGACTTCGCGATCTTCCTCAACGAATGGTTCATCAAGCCGGGCACGGCGACACCCGACCCTACGGTGATGCTCGACTTCAATACCTTCACCTTCAACTCGCGCGTCTTCCCGGGGACGGACTCGCTGCTCGTCCGCACCGGCGACCGCGTGCGCATCCGCCTGGCGAACCTCTCCATGGACTCGCACCCGATCCACTTCCACGGCCACAAGTTCTACGTGACCGGCACCGACGCCGGCCCGCTGCCGCGCTCCGCCTGGTGGGCGGAGAACACGGTGAACGTGCCGGTCGGAACGACGCGCGACATCGAGTTCACCGCCGACAACCCGGGCGACTGGGCGCTGCACTGCCACAAATCGCATCACGTGATGAACCAGATGGGCCACGACCTGCCGAACCTCCTCGGCATCGATCCGGCCGGCACCCAGCAGCGCCTCGATGCCCTGACGCCCGGCACCATGGTCATGGGCGCCACCGGCATGGGCGACATGGCCGAGCACCAGCAACACATGGCCATCCCGCGCAACAGCATCCCGATGCGCGGCGGCGTCGGCCCCTACGGCCCGATCGACATGGGCGGCATGTTCACCATCCTCAAGATCCGCGACGAAATCGACTACGAAAAGGATCCGGGCTGGTACCAGCAGCCGCACGGGACCGCGGCGTGGCGGGTCCTGTCATCCTGAGCCGCAGGTTCGATCCCAAGAAGCAAAAGCATGGCGGCGAAGGACCTGGGGGGTGGGGGTAGGATGCACGTGCATCGCTCCGCCACCCGCCCAGGTCCTTCGCCGCCATGCTGCCCGCTTCGTGGGACAGATTTCCACGGCTCAGGATGACAAAATCACCGCGCTACTTCGGCCGCTCCGCCGAAAAACTCGCTCCCCGCGCCGCGGGCTCGAAGCCGCGGTCGCCCTTCGCGAGGTACGCGTAAACCTTCTCCCCTTTCGACAGCAGCGGGATCGGACGCGGCCCCGTGAAGCCCGAACAACGCCGGACCGAGATGTACGGGATCTCGATCGCGGTTCCGGGGCGAACGCCGGTGCGCGAACGCGTCACGGCCACCACTTTCGCCTTGGCGGTCACGTGCCGCGAGATCTCGACCTCGAAAAACCGGCAGCCGGACGGCTTCCGGAACTCCCGGTCGACCTCCACCGAGGTGATCTCGACCTGCAGCACTTCAGGCGCCTCCCGCTGCATCTCCTCGTAAACCTCCGGAGCGAGCTCCGCAAAGAGCGAGGGCGCAACTGCGATGATGAGCGCAAAGAGAACTTTTTTACCGGCGATCACAGGATGAAGATACGTCCAACGGGCGCGGCTGCAAAGCGTCTTGCCCACCATCCATTGACCGGCAGCCCCGCCCGCGGGATCCCCCCGCCTGCGCTACAATCCGCGCCCGCCCATGCCTAAGTTTTACATCACCACCGCCATCCACTACGTCAATGACGATCCGCACATCGGACACATGTACGAGAACATCGTCGCCGACGTCATTGCGCGTCACCGGCGGCGCATGGGAGACGACGTCCGTTTCCTCACCGGCACGGATGAGCACGGCCAGAAAATCGAGCGGGCGGCGGCGAAGGAAGGCATTCGCCCGATCGAGCTCGCCGACCGCGTGGTGCACACGCATCACGAGCTCTGGAAGAAGCTCAACATCAGCCACGACGACTTCATCCGCACCACCGAGGGGCGGCATCACGTTGCCGTGCTCGAGCTCATCAAGCGGATCCAGGAGCGCAACCCCGACGACATTTACCTCGGCGAGCACTCCGGCTGGTATTGCCAGAGCGAAGAAACGTTCATCCCCGAGAACCAGGTCAAAGATGCAGTCGACCAGGATGGCCACAAGGTCGAATGGACGACCGAGCGCAACTACTTCTTCAAGCTGTCGCGCTACACCAAGCCGCTCCTCGAGCACTACCGCACGAACCCCGGCTTCGTCTGGCCGCCGACGCGCCTGAACGAAGTCAAGACCTTCGTCGAGCAGGGCCTCCGCGACCTCTCCATCTCGCGCAGCTCGGTCAAGTGGGGCATCCCCTTCCCCGGCAATCCCGATCACGTCATCTACGTCTGGATGGACGCGCTGACGAACTACATCGCGGCCCTCGGCTTCGGCAGCGCCGAGCACGCGCAATACGACCGTTACTGGCCGGCCGACATCCACCTCGTCGGCAAGGACATCGTCCGCTTTCATGCCGTCTACTGGCCGGCCTTCCTGATGGCCGCGGGGATCGAGCTGCCGAAGCAGGTCGTCGGCCACGGCTGGTGGCTGCGCGACCAGGTCAAGATCTCCAAGTCCCTCGGCAATGTCGTCCGGCCGTACAACATCATCGACGACTTCGGTCCGGACGCGCTCCGCTACTACGTGTTGCGGGAGATGGTGTTCGGGCAGGACCAGGACTATTCGGATCAGTCGCTGCTCGTGCGCTACAACGCCGACCTGGCCAACGATCTCGGCAACACGCTCTCGCGCGCCATCAAGATGTCGGCGGCCTACTTCGACGGCAAGACGCCGCCCGAACGCTGCATGGTCAACGACCTCCGCGACGCCGCCGAGCGCGTCGTCCCGCAATACCTGCGGCACATGGACGAGCTCTCGTTCCAGCGCGCCCTCGACAGCGTCTGGGAGCTCCTCAACGAGATCAACAGCTACATCGTGACGCGCGAGCCGTGGAAGCGCTTCAAGGACAGCGGCGCGAACGGCGCCCTGTCGCGCATCCTCTGGGACACACTCGAAGCGCTGCGGATCGTCTGGGTGATGATGGCGCCCTTCATGCCCGCCTCCACGGCCGTGGCACTGCAGCGCCTCGGCGCCGACCCCGGCCGGATCGGGAAGCGCGACATGAGCTGGGGCGGCCTCGACGCCGGCGTCGCCGTGCAGGTCGCCGACCCGATCTTCCCCCGCATCGACGCCGCGCAGTACATCGGAGAACCGAAAATGGAAGAGACCAGGCCGGAAACGGCAGCACAGGCCGCGCCCGCCGCGACGCCTGCCGCGGCGGAAACGCCCGCGCAGGCCGGACCGCCGATCGAGACGACACAGGCGATGCCGCCGGACGTGGCCAAGATCTCGATCGACCAGTTCATGGAGACCGACCTCCGCGTAGCCGAGATCCGCGCGGCCGAGCGCGTGCCGAAGTCGAAGAAGCTGATCAGGATGTCGGTGTTCGACGGAACCGACGAGCGGACGATCGTCGCCGGGATCGGCACGAAGTACGCGCCCGAGGAACTGGTCGGACGGAAAGTGGTCATCGTGGCCAACCTCCAGCCGGCGAAGCTGATGGGGATCGAGTCGAACGGGATGGTGCTCGCGGCCTCGATGGATGGCGAGCCGAGCCTGCTGTCGGTCGACCCGGGCGTGCCCGCGGGGACGAAGGTGCGTTGATCGGGGACCGCGCGATCGGCACGGCGACGCGGATCCTCACCGCCGCGCTGCTGATCGCGCTCGCCGTCTACGCCTGGCGCGGCTGGTACGTCCGCTACCTGCGCGACGACTACTGCACCGCCGCCGCGGTCCGGGAACGGGGAGTCGTCGCGGCGATGCTCGAACATCGCCAGTACTGGAGCGGCCGCTACTCGTACTTTCTGATCAAAGGGACTCTGGAGAGCATCGGGCCGGCGACCGCGCGCGTGGTGCCCGGGCTGCTGCTGTTCGCTTTCGCGGCCGCCGCGACGTGGACGATCCGCCGCACCATCGCCGTTCCGCCGGCACTGGCCGTGCTCTCCGGGAGCGCCATCGCCTTTGCCGCGCTCGATGCTTCGCCGGAGATGCTGTCGCTCGTCGGCCCGTTCTTCTGGGAGACGGGCGTCCTCACCTACATGCTGCCGCTGATCCTGATGACGGCGTGGCTGGGACTGTTCGGCGCGGAAGGTTCCGTCGTCCTTCGCTCGATCGCCGGCGCGCTGATCCTGCTGATCGCCGGCGGGCTTTCCGAGACGTCGCTGGCAGCACAGGGAGCACTGGCCGGCGGCGTCTGGATCTACGCGCTGCTCCGCCGCGATGCCGGCCGCTCGCGGATTGCCGCCTCGGGGGTGATCGCCACGGTGGTCGCGCTCGCTCTCGTCGCTACAGCGCCCGGCAATCAGACGCGGCTGGACGTCGGCCTGCCGCGGCGCTCGCTCGCCGCGTCCCTGTTCGACGTCCTCGGCCGTGCCTACGACTTCATCGGCATGCAGCTCTTCGTCGACGGCGAAGCGGTGCTGGTCGTGATGCTGGCCGGCGCCCTGATCGCCGCGGGCACGCGGCTGCGCGCGGCGACCGCCGCCGCGTTCGGAGCGATCGCCGGAGGCGCCTACCTGGCGTCGTTCGCACCGGCGGTGGTGATGTCGTCCGGCGCTCCGCCCTTCCGCGCGCTGCATATCGCCATGTTCTTCCTCACCCTGACGCTCGGCGCATTTGCGGCAGCACTGTTCGCCCGCGCCGGTGCGCCCGGCCGGCGGATCGCGATCGCGGCCCTGCTGCTGGCCACCACGATCCCGGTGATCTCAGCGATCGCGACCGCACGCACGATCCCGGAGATCCGGCGCGGTGCGGCGGAGGCGGACCGGATCACGCGCACCCTCGAGTCTGCTCCGGGACGGGACGTGACCCTCCTCTCGCGGTGGGGAGCGGTGAATGAATTCGCCAGCGAGGACCCGGGATACTGGACGAACGTCTGTACCTGCCGCTACTACGGGACACGATCTTTGCGTCTTCTTCGAAAATAGCGGCTCAGCTTTCCAAAAACCTAGAGCCGAATCGGCCGCGGCGACTTAGCTTGTTCCATGTCGCTGATCCGCAGATAGAGTGCGCAGCGACCCAGCCGCCGCGCTCGTGCGCGATGTCCCGCTTCCCCCGGCCAGGGAAGCGGGTTTTTTGTTTTCAGGCATGAGGTACGAGGCATGAGGTACGAGTGGGTGAAGCGACAAGCTTCTACTCATACCTCATACCTCGTAAACCTCGTTCCTCGGTCCGAATACAATCCGGCCGGTGCGGCGCCTCGTGTACGCCATCCTCTGCGCCGCGGTGCTGGCCGCGCTCGCCACATACGCGTGGCGGGGGTGGTACGCCCGGTACATCACCGACGACTACTGCACCGCCTACCGCCTGCGGGAGCTCGGCTTCGTCGAGGCGATGCGGTTCCACCGGCAGATCTGGAGCGGCCGCTACTCCTACTTTCCGATCAAGGCGGGCCTCGAGGCGATCGGGTCCGTGACCGCCCGCTTCACCCCGACCGCCCTCATGCTCCTCCTCGGCGCCGCCGCCGGTTTCTCGATCCGGCGCCTCGCCGCTCCCGCCTCGCGCCTGCCGGCGATCCTCGGCGCGCTGACCGTGGTCTACGCCGTGGTGGATGCCTCCCCCAGCCGCCTCAACATCGGCGGCGCGCTCCTCTGGGAGACCGGCGCGATCACCTACCTGCTCCCCCTCGTGCTGATGACCGCCTGGCTGGGGCTGTTCGGAACCATTTCTGTCATCCCGAGCGTCGAGCGAGGGATCTGGGCGGGAGGGGAGGCGCTGCGTGTCGCCACCCACCCAGGTCCCTCGCTCGACGCTCGGGATGACAAAAGTATGCGGCGACGCTGGATTCTGTCGTGCGCCGCGAGCGCGGGGCTGATGTTCGTCGCCGGCGGTCTCTCGGAGACCTCGCTCGCGGCCCAGGGCGCGCTGACCGCTGGAGCGCTCGCGCTGGCCCTGCTCTTCCGGTCCGGACGATCGGCGTGGATCGCCGCCTGCGGCCTGGCCGCGACGATGCTGGGCCTCTCAATCATGGTCACCGCGCCCGGAACCCTCGTCCGCGCCGGCGCACACACGGCCGCCCTTCCCCCCGGCGCCGCCACGATGCGCACACTGGAGATGGCATACCGCTTCATCGGCTCCCACGTCTTCGTCTCCGCGGCCGCGATCCTGCCGCTGATCGCCGCCGGGATCGCCCTCGGAACGAGCGCGACCCGCCTCAGCATCCGTGTGACAGCCGCAGCCGCCGGACTGGCCGTCGCGATCTACGTCGCCTCCTTCGTCCCGGCCGCCTGGCTTGTACGGGCGAGCGCGCCGGAGCGGACCCTCGACATCCCGAGCTACTTCCTGCTGCTGGCGCTCTTCACCGCCGCCCTCGCCGCCGGAACCGCGATGCGCGACCGGATGCCCGCGGCCGCCCTCACCG
Source organism: Thermoanaerobaculia bacterium (assembly GCA_035629865.1). GTDB lineage: Bacteria > Acidobacteriota > Thermoanaerobaculia > Gp7-AA8 > Gp7-AA8 > QHVT01. The sequence continues at coordinate 21,489 of DASPHC010000013.1, forward strand.
CAGCATTGCTCCTGGCGAGCATCGTCCCGCTCCTCTCCATCGCCGAAAACCTCCGCACGATGCCCGAAGCACAGGCCACTGCCAGGCAAATGGACGACCTGGAGCGCTCTCTCCGCCAGCAACGCGGCCGGCCGGCCATCGTGCGCGCCAAATGGGCCCTCGGGATGGGCATCCTGGGCCCGGAGCCCGACTTCTGGGCCAACCAGTGCGTAAGCCACTACTACGGCCTGCAATCCCTGACGGTAGTCGAGTAAACGTCCCATAGGTCCCATAGGTCCCATAGGTCCCATTCGTCCCATAGGTCCCATCAGTCCTAGAAAACCCGCCCCAAAAGCGAAAGGGCCTTCGATTGCTCGAAGGCCCTTTCAAAAAATATATCCCGGCGGCGTCCTACTTTCCCACGCAGTTGCCCACGCAGTATCATCGGCGATGCAGAGCTTAACTGCCGTGTTCGGAATGGGAACGGGTGT
>DASPHC010000014.1:0-9490 GCA_035629865.1 Thermoanaerobaculia bacterium
TCCCTCCCCCTCACCCGCTCGTGACTTTCCGCCCTACCCCCGCTCCCCCGCCCACCTACCATCCCCTCATGCGCAAGCTCGTCCTGCTGCTCTCCCTCGCCACCCTGCCCCTCCTCGCCCAGGACGAGACCGTTGTCCTGAAGCTTCCAGGTATGGACAAAGTCGAGGTTAAAAAAGACCTGCGCTTCGACGCCACCCACACCTTCGACCTCTACCGGCCGCACGGCATCACCGCCGCCGTTCCGGTGGTCATCTTCCTGAACGGCGTCGGCCGGCCCGACCTGAAAGAGTGGGGCCAGTACACCTCCTGGCCGCGCCTCGTCGCCACCCGCGGCATCGCCGCCGTGACCCATCAGAGCGAAGGGAACGACGCCGGGCCGCAGGTCGACGCGCTGCTGCGCTACCTGCGCGAGCATGCCGGCGAGTTGAAGATCGACCCCTCCCGCATCGCCATCTGGGCCTGCTCCGCCAACGGGCGCGTCGGCACCGAGCTCGCCGCGAAGGCGGACAACCTCCGGGCGGCCGTCTTCTACTACAGCGCCATGAACACCGCCCCGAAGAACGTCAACCTCCCGGTCTTCGTCGCCCGGGCCGGCCTCGACGCCCTCTCCCTCAACCAGGGGATCGACCGCTGGGTCGCGCAGGCCGTCGCGATCGACGCCCCGGTCACCCTCGTAACCTACCCCGAGGGACGCCACGGCTTCGAGCTCCTCGACGACACCCCCGAGTCCAGGCTCATCGTCACCCAGACCCTCGACTTTTTGCAGCACCACCTCACCACCGCCCCCACCCCGCGCAAAGAGCCGATGACCCTCTCGCAGTTGCAGACCCTGCTCGCGACCGGCATCGACCCGGTGATCGCGCGCCTGACCGAGCTGCGCAAGACCAATCCCAAGGCCTACGTCCTCCAGGAAGAGTCCCTCAACTCCCTCGGCTACGTCCTCCTGGACGACAAGGTCGCCGACGGCGTAAAGATCCTCGAGCTCGTCGCCACCATGTACCCCGACTCCCCCAACGCCCACGACTCCCTCGGCGACGCCTACGAAGCCGCCGGCAGGAAAGAAGACGCGGTCCGCGAAGCCGAGCGGGCGCTGGCCCTTCTGGAGAACGCCCGCCCCCCGAGGCGCGAGGCCATCCGCCGCAGCGCCGAGGACAAGTTGAAGAGGCTGAAGCAATAGCCCCATAGGACCAATAGGACCAATAGGACCGATAGCTCACCCACCCCTCATCGGTCCTATCAGTCCTATAGGTCCCATAGGTCCCATAGGTCCTATCTCCCTCCGGCAACCTTCTCGCATCCCCACTCACGCCGCCTTCCGCGTGCTTGTGAAAAGTTTCTCTAATCCATAGAATCCGCCCCGTTGTCCGAGCTAACTTATGCCTGTTCAGAAGATTGAAAGAGAAGAATCGATCATCCCGCGCAAGACCGGCTACGCGCCGGGCGAAGGGGCCGAAAAAGGGCTGATCACGCTGCCCGGCGAGGCCGAGCGTGAGGTCGAGGATCTCGGCGGGGCGACCTACCTCACCACCCGTCTCGAGAGCGTCGTCAACTGGGCTCGCGGCAACTCCCTCTGGCCCCTCCCCTTCGGCACCGCCTGCTGCGCCATCGAGTTCATGTCGATGGTCTCCTCGCACTACGACATCTCCCGCTTCGGCGCCGAGGCCGTCCGCTTCTCGCCGCGCCAGGCCGACCTCATGATCGTCGCCGGCACGATCGTCGACAAGCTCGCCCCGGTCCTGAAGAAAATCTACGACCAGATGCCGGAGCCGAAGTACGTCATCGCCATGGGCGCATGCGCCACCTCGGGCGGCTTCTACCGCGCCTACCACGTCGTCCAGGGCATCGACGAGATCATCCCGGTCGACATCTGGGTGCCGGGCTGCCCTCCCACTCCGGACGGCCTGATGTACGCGATCCTCAAGCTCCGCGACAAGATCCAGCGCGGCGAGATCAGGAGAGGATGAAACATGTTGTCGGTGATCAGTTGTCAGTTGTCCGGGCGGCCTCGGCTGACGGGACACGGACAACCGACAACCGACAACTGACAACTATTCAATGAGTACTCTCACCAAACTCTCAGCCATTCCCTATACCGGCCCCGCGCCGACCAACCGCACGCCGTACGTCCCCGCCGACGCGGCGGTCATGGACGCGCGCGGCCAGGAGATCGCCGCGAAGATCGCCCAGCCGGGCATCACGCAGGAGAGCGGGCAGGACCTGCCGACCTTCCTCGTCGAGACCGACAGGATCGTCGCCGTCCTCCAGGCACTGCACGACCACGCCGACCTCCGCTTCACCATGCCGCTTGACCTCTTCGGCGCCGACTACCCGAACCGCCCCCGTGAAAGTGGCGGCCGCTTCGACGTCCTCTACCAGCTCTACTCGCTCCAGAACAACGAGCGCGTCCGCCTGAAAGTGCGCGTGGCCGAAAACGAGAGCGTCCCCACCAGCGTCGGCGTCTTCCAGGGCTACGACTGGTACGAGCGCGAAGTCTTCGACATGTACGGCATCCAGTTCGCCGGGCACCCGAACCTCCGCCGCATCCTCACCCACGAGAACTTCCAGGGCCACCCGCTCCGCAAAGACTACGACCCGGCCCAGCGCTGGCTGCTCACCGACGGCGGGATCACCAAGATCATGCCGAAGATCGCGCCGCAGTTTCAGCACCTGGTGGCCGACTCCGACTTCGAGCTGGTGACGCTGAACCTCGGCCCGTCCCACCCCGCCATGCACGGCACGCTGCGCGTCGTCGTCTCGCTCGACGGCGAGACCATCGTCGGCGCCGAGCAGGAGATCGGCTACCTCCACCGCTGCTTCGAAAAGATGTCCGAGACCCACACCTACCAGCAGGTCATCCCCTTCACCGACCGGCTGAACTACTGCTCCGCCGTCATCAACAACGTCGGCTACTGCATGGCCGTCGAGAAGATGCTCGGCATCGCCGCCCCGTCGCGCGCCGACCACGTCCGGCTCATGCTCTCCGAGTTCTACCGCATCGCCGACCACATCGTCTGCATCGGCACCAACCTGGTCGACCTAGGCGCGCTCACCAACTTCTGGTACCTCTTCCAGCCGCGCGAAGAGATCATCGCCCTCGCCGAATCGTGCAGCGGCGCGCGCCTCCTGCCGAGCTACCTGCGCATCGGCGGCCTCGCCGTCGACGTCCCCGGCGACTTCCTCGCCAACGCCCAGAAGATCGTCAACATGCTCCCGAAGTACGTCGACGAGGTCGAAGCGCTGGTGATGAAGAACCGCATCTTCCGCGACCGCGTCGAAGGCGTCGGCGTCCTCTCCCAGGCCGACGCGATCAACTTCGGCTTCACCGGCCCCTGCCTCCGCGCCACCGGCGTTCCCTTCGACGTCCGCAAGGCCAGCCCCTACCTCGGCTACGAGACCTACGACTGGGACGTGCCGATCGCCGACGGCGGCGACACCTACGCCCGCTTCCTGGTCCGCTTCGAAGAGATGCGCCAGTCGCTGCGCATCCTGCAGCAGGCCATCGACCGCGGACTGCCGCCCGGCCCGGTCATGGTCGACAACCCGTATGTGGCCCTCCCGCCGAAGGCGAAGGTCTACAACGAGATGGAATCGCTGATCTACCACTTCAAGCTGATCATGCACGGCATCCAGCCGCCGGTCGGCGAGACCTACTTCCAGGTCGAAGGTGGCAACGGCGAAGTCGGCTTCTACCTCGTGTCCGACGGCACCAAGAACCCGTACCGCGTCCGCGCCCGCCCGCCCTGCTTCCCGATCTTCGAGGCCTACGGAAAGATGATCACCGGCCAGACCATCCCCGACGCCATCGCCACGCTCGGATCGCTCAACATCATCGCCGGGGAGCTCGACCACTAAGAGAGAGTGATGAGAGATGAGAGATGAGAGATGAACGAACACCCTGCCCGGATCGGGTGGCGGCGTTCATCGTTCATCTCTCATCTCTCATCTCTCGGACCTAGGAAAAAACGAATGCCTGCCCACACCACACGCGTCTCCCCCGGCGTCGTCAAAGTCGAGCGCGAAGCGATGAGCTTCAGCGAGCGGCTTTACCTGCCGCAGGTCCTCGGCGGCATGTTCCGCACGCTCAGGCACCTGACCAAGAACCTGTTCAACATGAAAGGGCTGCCGACGATCTCCTACCCCGAGGTCAAGCGCGTCTACTCCGAGCGCTTCCGAGGCCGCCACATCCTCACCACCCGCGAAGACGGCACCACCCGCTGCGTCGCCTGCTACATGTGCTCCACCGCCTGCCCGGCGGAATGCATCACCATCGAAGCCGGCGAAGACCAGCGCACGCGCGAAAAGTTCCCGGTGCGCTACGACATCGACCTCCTGCGCTGCATCTTCTGCGGCTACTGCGTCGACGCCTGCCCCGAAGACGCCATCTACATGACCCGCGACTACGAGCTCGCCATCGACACCCGCGCCCGCTCCGTCGTCGGCCTCCGCGACCTCGTCGTCCCCCCCAACTTCCCGGTCGGCCCCATGGGCTGGCGCCCCTACTACGGCGAAATGGAAAAACGCGGCACCGCCGGCGGCACCGGCGCCGGCCAGGAGCTCCGCGCCGCCCCGTACGAGGATGACGCCGCGCCGAATCCGGACGTGTACCGGGGGGCGTAGCCCTAGGACCCGCCCATCGCCGGCGTCAGATCGAGCTCCAGCCGGCCACCGGGGGCAACTGTTCCCTCCACGCACTGACCGCGGCTGCAAAACTGATAACGGCCCGGTGCGACGTCGCGGGTTACGAGCGAGCCGGGGCGCGCTTCGCCGTGAGCCTGCGCCCACATCCACAGGGTGGCCATCGGAATCATGCTGCCGTTCGACACGATCTTCAGAGGGCTTGTCCCTTCGGGCCAGCGCAGCGCGAGCGCACCGCCACGAGGCGTGAGGTCGAGCGATATCGTGCCGCCGGAGATCGGAATCGTGAAGGATTGAAGCACATGGCCGGGAGCGGATACGACCGCCAGCAAACTGCTGGCTGATTCCGGAGCGGCGAACTCGAAGCCGCCCGTCACATCCGACGTCGCGCGCTGCTGCTCGGAGGCAGGGCCACTGATTGCGTAGCCGTCGATCGTGGCACCGACGACGGCGTTCCCGGCGGAACGGACAACGCCTTTGATCTTTCGCGCTTTCTCGACCGCGATCACGACGTTGCGGAGCGGTTCGCCGGCCGGCACGTTCACCTGAATCAGAGCACTGGATAGACCGCTGGCACGATCGTCAGACTTCAGGTTGGCCGGACCTGAGGGCATCCCGGCAAATCGAAAGCTTCCATCCGAGGCCGCCGTGATGGTGCGCTCGCCTCGGGGAGTCATCATCGTCACCGCCGCAGCTGCCACTCTGCGGCCCGACCCGTCGACGACCCACCCAGAGACCTCGGTCGCCGGAAACTTCAACGTCAGGTAATCATCCACCCCGGTGATCTCCGCTTCCGTGACGGCATAGACCGACTCGTCGGCAACGGATCCCTCCACCCGCCACTTCCCCCGGCGCGGCAACGTCACCTGGAAAAGACCGTCGTCGTTCGTTGTGGCTGTGATCCGCTCTTTGCCTGTCTCGAACAGCAGGCGGGCCTGGGAGAGGGGCGCATCTCCGAGAAGGGCCGTACCGTTCACGGCGATGAGCTGCAGATCGATGAGATGCTCAACGCCGGCCATCAGGTCGAACTGCCGGCTGGTCAGCCGGTTGCCTGCCGTGTCGCGCACGACGACGCGGACCGGACCCTCGACCTGGCTCTCCAACGGGAAGGAGCCGTCTGGAAGTGCGATGCCGCTCGCCGTCACCTCCCATCCGCCCCCCGCGATGACCTCCCGGTAGGCGCTGACACGCCACGGCTCTCCCTCCGGGGCGAGCGGGGGCGCGATCCGCACGCTTCCTTTCACTGGCGGGAAAAGGTCGATCGATTGCCGGAGAACGAGCTCGCGGCCTTCCGCGGCTCGGACGGCGACGCGCGAGGGCGCGAAGCCTTCCGAGACCACCTCCAGAACATATTCGCCGGCAGCCAGAGGCGCCAGCTGGACCATCCCTCTAAGCGTGAACGTGGCCCGCGCTACCGGAGCCGCCACCCTCCGCGGGTCGACCTGCGCTCCTTCGGCCATTCGATAGCGGAGAGAGGCCGTCGCCGGTGCGCTGAGCCGCTTGATCGTCTCCGCGCTCAGCCACGCTACGAGCGACCCTCCTTTCCGGAGAGGAATGACGCCGAGTTCCAGGGGCCGATCCCCTCGCGGCCTCACGTCCCACCGGTAGTGCGGAGCGTATCCGGGCACACGGAACGAAACGTCGACCGGAGCGGCCGGCAGCGCGCACGTCCAGACCAGGCTCGCCGCGACCATGCAGGGAAACGCCGCTCCGTCCGGGATCGCCGCGGAGTCCTTGGCTCGGGGAGCGGCCGTGACGACCGCCCGTAGCTCCTTGACATCCTTGGTGTTGGAATCGAGCCGCAGTCGAACCCGTCCTAGCCGCCACACCGGGACCGTCTGCGAGGTCTCCCCAGCCGCGATGATGGTGGCCGGCGCCCAGAAGTCATCCGACTTCAGCACCACCGACCAGGTCCCCTTCGCGTCCGATGTGGCCCACGTTGCGCGCCTGCCTTCGGAGATCTCGAGCCGATGCACGACAGACGGATCTTCGACCGATTCGATCGAGAGGTATCCGGAGACGCGACAGTCCGGCTCCGCGGGACAGGAAAGCTGGATGGGGACCGCGGCGCCGGCCCGTACCGCCGCCATCACCATCGCCACGGAAAAGACCTGAACGAATTTACCGGCCATTTTTCGAACCCTAAATCGGATCGAGGCAGCACGCCTCACCCCAGAGCGAACAGTAATAGGAGTTGGTGTCGAGCTCGCCCCATTCGCAGTTCCTGCTTCCGTAGACCAGCGACGGAGCGTTGCGGCACGCGGTCCACTGTTCGCCGGTCTCGTGGTTGAACACGGCGCGGCATACGTAACAGTAGCCGTAACCTTGTGCGAATGCCGCTGGAGCCTGCATGATCATCAGGACGAGAATCACACCGAAAATCAGACGGACCAATTTCTTCATGGCTTGCCTCCCTCAATATTTACGCATGTACTTTCAGGATACCCCGAAATCACCAAACGCGAATTCGCCCGAACGCTTTCTAGAAGGGACACCCAGGGGTCACGCCTTCGCTTTTCGGCAGAAGAAACGAAGGTGTGACCCCACCACGCCTTGCGCACCAATTTGTCATCCTGAGCCCGCGGGCTTACCCAGGAGCAGCAAGCGCTTGCTACGGTTCCCTGCGGCTCGGGATGACAGTCCAATGGCCTTTCAGTTAAGGGAAGAACTCCCCCTCCGTCATCCTGAGCGGCGGGTGGGTGGGTGTGAGGGAGCGAAAGGATCGGGGCGACGAAAAGTGAGATTCGTGCCTCGACGCCCTCGGATCAAGCGTTCATCGGAGCGCTTTTCGTCGTACAGATCCTTTCGCTCCCTCACACCCACCCACCCGCCGCTCAGGATGACGGGAGGGGGAGCCGCCCTCTTATCTGAAGGCCATTGGGATGAAGGGATACCCAAGGGCCACACCTTCGCTTTTCGGAAGAGGAACGAAGGTGTGACCCCACCACGCTCTCTCTCCGTCCGAAGGGTTCGCGACCGTTCAGCGACGGCTCATGGCCGTTGGCGAACGGTTTTCCGCCGATCCGGAACAGCTTTTCATCGTTCGTGAATGGTCCGGGACCGGTCCATGAGCGATTCCGTCCGTTCGCGAAGCGTCGGGAACCATCCACCGGCGGGGGTTGGCCGTCCGCGAACGGTTCCAGGGCGTTCCAACGTCTGAGCGTCAGACCTTCCAACGCTTGCAATCCGATCGCGAACGGTCCGTGACCGGTCCATGAGGGATTCTGTCCGTTCGCGAACGGTTGGGAACCGTCCACCGATGGGGTTCGGACGTCCGCGAACGGTTCCAGAGCGTTCCAACTTCCGAGCGTCAGGCCTTCGAACGCTTGCAATCCGATCGCGAAAGGTTTTTTTCCCTCCGCGATCGGCCAGCGACCCTTCGATGACGGTTTCCGGCCGTTCGCGAAGCGCCGGCGACCGTTTGCAGACGGGGGTTGGCCGTTCACGCACGCTTCGCGAGCGTTGCGAGACCGGATTGTTCGGCCTCCGGTCGCTTCAAAACCCCCGTTCACGGACGCCCGCCTCGTCCGCGCTGACTTCGTGACTTTGCAGGTGCCCGGAGACTAATCCGGATCCTTTGCAATGATGTCGGCCGGGTCTTTGCGATCTTCATTACAGCGCGGTCTGGCAAGCTCGCAGGGAGGTAAGTTGACCAATTGCGCTGAGCCGGCGTCTGCTGCCTCCGTGTCCGTACCGCCGTGCGCGAGCACGCCAATCATCGCGACCATGGCGTTCATCGCTTCCGAATTCCAGGTTCGGGCTGTCGTTCCGAACGCTGTGGAACCTGTAGCCTTGGCGAGAGCTGCGGCGCATCCGTCCGACGAGCATCCGCCGAGAATCACAGTGGGTGCGTCGCCGTCGCGTGCCGCCCAGGAAGCGAGTTGATTCCCGGTAAACGGATTTGCGCTATCGACTCTGCCCGCGGCAGTCTCACCCATCATCGTTCCACCCTGATCTGCCGGCTTCCGTCCCGAATGCAAGAGCGCGGCGACGATGTCGGTGCGGTCGCCGAGTGCCACCGCAGCATGCATCTGACCCCTGGTGGCCTGGGGCCCATACACCTCCACTCTTCCTTCGAAGCGTGTACCGGCAATGGCTTTGTTCAGCGCTGCCCGGAAAATGGGCGTGTGCTCCCGCGAGAACATGCTGACGATGTAGATCGTGTCTTTGCGCCCATCCGGGTCGACATATTTCACCGGATTGTTCACCGTATATGCGTAACGGTTCCATCGTTGCGGTGTGGTCATGTTCCGCTGCGGAGCCATGAGCGGATCGACCGTCAGGAACCGCCCCCAGTTCGGGTTGTAGAACCGGGCGTGCATGTAGTCGAGGTACACGCTGTGCTCGGTCAGGCTCGAGTCCATGTCGTCGCGTTCGTGACCGGTGAACTGGGCGGTCTGTTCGCGGCCGTAGCCACGCGCGGCTTCCTGGTGGATGCTGGTGATCTCGACGCCGAACGGGTAATAGTCATGCGTCGAGATCCGCTGGCCGCCGGCGTTGGTGATCAGACGCGGCGTGCCGAGGTGGTCGGGGTGATAGTGGCGGCGGCCACCCTCCGCGGTCTCGCGCTGCGAGGCGATCAGGCGCTGTCCGTCGTGGTAGTCGTCTTCGAGCCAGAGGAAGAAGTCCTCACGTTCACTCTCGTACTCGCGGACCTTGCGGCCGGCGAGATCGCGGAGCGTCCATCGCCACAGGCCGCCACCCGAAGAAGGTACGATCAGGATCCGCTCACCGGAAGCGGTGTAGATGTACGTGCGGCCCTCCGACGTCCCGGACATCATCCCCACCTGGTCGTACTCGTAGCTACCGACCGGCGACTGCGTGAGATGACCGGTGTCGTCGTAGGCCACTCCC
>DASPHC010000015.1:0-88205 GCA_035629865.1 Thermoanaerobaculia bacterium
GCAAACCGCGTTCCGTGCAGCACGCGTGCGTTCAGCCTATGGCAACAAACGCAGCGGGCCGTGCCCGCCCGCCGGAGGCCCCCCGGTCGTCCCCCGTGCGTGAGCGAAGAGCGTGCGTTCTGCTTTAGACTGCCGTCATGAGCGACCGACCTCCGTTCCAGAGATTCGAGATGCTCTCGACGAGCGAGAGCGGCCTGAATTACGTCCGCGAGCGGAAGGGAGGCGTGCACCGCGTCCTGACGCCGAGCGAGCTGGAGGAATTCCAGGACCCGAAGCCGTGCGAGGAGTGCGGCGAACAGTTCGGCTGCGAGCACTTCAACTGCGCCGGCGAACCGCTGCTCACCGAGGGAGAGATCCAGACCGACGTGCCGCACGACTACCTCGAATTCGCGAAAGAGTACGGCCTCAGCCGCGGCGACCTGGTCCGCCTCCAGGCGATCGAGATCGCGGACGGCGAGTACCGGCTGCACAGCGGAGCGGCGTCGGACATGCGCACGCTCGAGCTCGTCCTGCTGCTGAACGAGGCACGCTGAGCGTGCTAGTCTGAAGCCGTTTTTCGTCCTTGGAGGAACCATGAAAACTCGCGTCCTGTTCGCCGTTCTGCTCCTGCTCGCCGCCGTCACGCTGTCTGCCTCGACCATCTTCCCCGAGGTCGGAGCGGCTGCTCCCGACTTCTCGCTCAAGAGCGACCAGGGGACGGCCGCCTCGCTCAAAGACTTCCACGGCAAGTGGGTCGTCCTCTACTTCTACCCCAAAGACTTCACCGGCGGCTGCACGCTGCAGGCAAAGAACTTCCAGCGCGACCTGGAAAAGTACAACGCCGCCGGTGCGGCCATTGTCGGTGTCAGCATCGACACCCCCGAGTCGCACAAAGAGTTCTGCGCCAAGGAAGGCCTGACCTTCCGCCTCCTCTCCGACCCCGACGCCAAAGTCTCGGCGGCCTATAACTCGGTGATGGAGTACAACGGCATGACCCTCTCGGCCCGCAACACCTTCCTGATCGACCCGACCGGGAAGCTGGTCCGGGTATTCGAGAAGGTGAAACCGGCCGGCCACAGCGACGAAGTGCTGGCGGCACTGGCGGAGTTGCAGAAGAAGTAGGGAGAGCGACTTGAGATCACAAAATGTGATCTCAAGTCTTGGCTTTGCTCATGGTTTGACGACCCGGCCGTAAGACGGGCCATAGGGCGTCCCGCACCAGCAGGCCGATCCCAGCGGCAACGCCGGCTGGTTATAAAACGGCCCGCAGGTCAGCGCGGGCGTGGCGCACGAATGGCCAAGCTGCGCCGTCGGACGTGGCGCCTCATACTCCTCGTCGTCATCGGATACGTCATCGCTGCCGGTGCAATCGGAGCCCGAGCAGCGAATGCCGTAGATCGTTTCTTTCCACTGCAACTGACTGACAAATTTGCGGTACGGAACCCTGTACTGGCCCCTGTCGATCTTCTCACCGCCGGCAGCTTCGTACGGGTCGCCGGTGAACGCATTCGTGCTGAAAGGGAAGGGGTCGTTCACGATCAGGTCGCTGTCCTCGTAGCCGACGATCAACGCCACGTGTTCTGACACAGCGTTCCCTCGATAGCCGCTCGGCGAGATGCCGGCGACGATGGGACGTCCGGCGTCGATCTCCGCCTGCACATCCTCGAGACTCAGGCGGTTTCCGCGTGTCCGTGTGGTGATGCGCGTGCTGGTATCGGTGGCTTTGCTGGCGAACCGTGGATACCCCGTGAGCATGTTGTTCATCGTCGACAGGCTTCCGGCCGGGACGATGCAGTTGCCGCAGTTCTGGTTACACACCGGATGAATGAGGGCGATGATCCCGCACTGGAAATTGCCGTAAGGGTTGATATTCGCCACACCGTAGTGCTCGAACACCATTTCGCCGACCGCGGCCCAGCACCAGACCGGTGTCTGCTGGTAGACCGGCGCGATGCCGAGGTCGGAGGCGGCAACGGAACCGCCGAAGAGAAGGACACAACAGAGGAATACCGCCCTGAGGAAGTGCATGCTCGATCTCCGTTCTCTGCTTGAGAGTGACCGTTGGTCCGTTTCTCCGATGATACGCCGGTTTTTTTTTGGCCTCCTGCGGTGTCTCATTCACCCGAGGAGGCTGTGATGAAACTGGCCGCAATGATTCTTCTGGCTTTGCCGGTGATGGCGGACGTCGACGTGATGGTCGACGGGGCGCCGCGGGCAAAGTATGCCCACAACGGGACGACGTACGTGGAGGCGATCCGCGGACAGGAGTTCGCGCTTCGCTTGACCAATCCGACTTCGGAGCGGGTCGCGGTGGCACTGTCGGTCGACGGCCTGAACACGATCGACGCGAAGCACACGGGCGGCTGGAACGCCGCGAAGTGGGTGCTCGACCCGTACGAGTCGGTCGAGATCTCCGGCTGGCAGGTGAGTGACCGCTCCGCCCGTCGCTTCTTCTTCACCGGCGAGCGCAGTTCCTACGGGGCAGCTCTCGGGAAGACGGCGAACCTCGGCGTGATCGAGGCCATCTTCTACCGCGAGCGCCGCCGCCCCATCGCCCGCTACGACGCCGCCCCCGCACCGTCCGCCTCCGCGCGCTCGGAGAAGTCGCAGGCAGCCGCGCCGTCCGTCGCCGCCGAAGGGGCCCTCTCCGACGAATACGCCGCCACCGGCATGGGCGACCGCACCCGCCACGACGTGACGCGGGTGGATGTGGACCTCGACCCGACCCCGGTTGCGACGGCACGCATTCGCTACGAGTTCCGGCCGCAGCTCATCAAGCTCGGCGTGCTGGACGCCCGGCCGTCGCGGCTGGAGCGGAGGGAGAAGGCGCGCGGGTTCGAGGGGTATTGTCCGGAGCCGTAGACCAGACGCTCTCAGAAGACCGACGCTAATCCCAGCACTCTCTCTGCTGCCGTAGGCAGCAAAAGATCTGTAGGCCCGCCCTTCAGGGCGGGTAAAACGGGCACCCGCCAGGCGAGTCCGCGTAGCGGGCGACAGAAAAGACCGGCCGCACGTTTCTGGGCTGTCGCCCGCTATGCGGGCTCGAAGATCCATCCACGCTTTACCCGGCCTAAAGGCCGGGCCTACAGATCTTTAGCTGCCTACGGCAGCAGAGAGGCGTGAGTCTTCTAAATGCGTTCGAGGGGTATTGTCCGGAGCCGTGAGTCAGGCGATTACGAGGCCATATCGCTCGTAATGCCGGAAATCGCGGTCGTACGTGATCAAAGGAACGCGGTGGTCGATACAGCTTTGCGGACATCCGCCCCGGCCTCACCCGTCAGGAACCGGCGGAGCGAGCTCGTATCCGCTGCAATCACGTCCGATCCCGGCGCATGGTCTCCAGATCGATCGAGAACTTCACTTTTCCGCGGAGTGCCGCCAGTTTCCGATGTGCTTCCGCGGCGGCGAGCAGCTCGAGGCCCTGGCGCACGGTTCCGGTGACACCTTCGCCCGACTCCTGCTGCGCTTTCAGAAGCAGGTCCTCAGCGATTTCGACGGTGATCTTCCGCATCCGGCCCATGCTGGTGATGATACCAGTGCCGGGACCAGTCTCCCGTGTCGTCCAAGCGATGCTGCCCGGACAACTGACAATCGACAACGCCCCCCTTCACTCTAATCCCAGCACGTCTCTCTGCTGCCGGAGGCAGCAAAAGATCTGTAGGCCCGCCCTTCAGGGCGGGTAAAACGGGCACCCGCCCAGACGAGTCCGCGTAGCGGGCGGCAGAAAAGACCGTCCGCACGTTTCTGGGCTGTCGCCCGCTACGCGGACTCGAAGATGCATCCACGCTTTACCCGGCCTAAAGGCCGGGCCTACAGATCTTCAGCTGCCTACGGCAGCAGAGAGGCGTTGGTCTTCTGAATGCGAGCTGAGGAGAACAACGCGGGATGTCGTCCAGGCGATGCTGCCCAGACAACTGACAACTGACAACCGACAACCTTCCCTCACTCCTCTTCGCTGTAAAACTTCACCGCCGCCTTCCCGACCGCGCGCATCGACAGGTAGTTGATGCCGCCGCCGACCACCGTGCCGACGATCGGGGCGATCGAGGGGACGCGGCGCACGAGGTAGCGGCCGAAGATCTTGCGGGCCAGTTTGCCGGCGACGGCGCGCTCGAGACCTTTCTCCAGGATGACCCGCACGCCGAGGCGGGCGGCGGAGGCGCCGGTGCCGATGGCCAGGGTGGCCAGGACCTCCTTGAAGCGCTGTTCGAGATGCGGCTTGCGGTCGTAGAGGAAGGCGATGGAGAGAACGAGGCGGCTCTGCTGCAGGACGAGGTTGAAGATGTCGGGCGCCATCGCCAGCACCGCCAGCGCTCCCCCCGGGATCCCCGCGGCCGCGCCGACCGAGGCCACCCGCACCGCCGCCTTCTTCGTCAGATGGTCCGCGAGCTGCTCCCGCGACAGCTCCGGCTTCGCCTTGCGGAGCGCCTTCACCTCCGCCTGGATCGAGTCCTGGTCGATCTCCTTGAAGAGCTTCTCGAGCAGGTTGTAGTAGCGGCTGGGCTCCTCGGTGGTTTCTTTCTTTGCCATGACGCAGGCGATGGCATGCTAAAGGCAGGCCGACCTATACTGGAGCCATGAGCAGCATAGTCATGAAAACGAGACTCACCCGGCGCGGGAATGAAGTCCTGCTCGTAAAGGAGAGAACCTTTGAAAGCACTGGCATTCACCGCACTCTTCGCCCTCGCCGCCGCCCTCCCGGCGGAAGCGGGGACGGTCTGCAGGCTCAATTTCGACATGGCGGGGTGGTCGGCGTTTTACAAGACCGCGAACGGCACCGGGACGATCACCTGCGAGAACGGGCAGAAGGCGAAGGTCAAAGTCTCGTCGAAGGGTGGCGGGATCACGTTCGGAAAGTCGAAGATCAAGGACGGCCTGGGGAAGTTTACGGAAGTCGACTCGATCGAGGAGCTCTACGGGTCGTACGCGCAGGGTGAGGCTCACGCCGGCGCCGGGAAGTCGACGAAGGCTTCGGTGCTCACGAAGGGCGAGGTCTCGCTGAGCCTCGCCGGCAAGGGTCATGGCGTCGACATCGGCGTGTCGTTCGGGAAGTTCACGATCGAGAAGATCGGAAAGTAGTCCCCGGAACGCCCCGTGCAGCATTCCCCGACCGATGCGCGGTTGGCGTCTCGGTGTGGCGGTTCTGCTGTGGGCGGCGTGTGGCGGCTCGGAAGAGCCGGGGAAGGCGGCGCCGGAGCCGCCTGCGCGCGATCCGCGGACCAAGTCGGTCGAGGCCGCGCCGCCGGCTCCTCCTCCCGCCCCGCCGGTCGCGCGGGACCTGCCGGCGATCGTGGAGACGAAGGAGTTGCGGGTGCTCTTCACCTTCAACTCCACCGGCTACTTCGTCTATCGCGGCGCGACGATGGGGTACGACTACGAGCTGCTGAGCCTCTTCGCGCGCGATGCGGGGTTGAAGCTCAAGCCGGTGGCGGTGCGCGACAGCAGGACGCTGTTCGACCTCCTGAACGACGGCACGGGCGACATCGTCGCGGCGCAGCTCGTTCCCGGCGCGAAGGAGACGCGGGTCGCGTTCACGAGCGGGTTGTACGAGACCGCGCCGACCGTCGTGCAGCGCAAGGGACAGGCGCCCGGCGGCTCGGAAGACGTGGCGAAGGCGCTGGCGCGCGAGCGGGTGGAGACGAAGGACCCGCAGCCGGTGCGGATCCGGGCCCGGCTGATCACGGAGCCGAAGGAGCTCGGCGGCGAACAGGTGCACCTGCCGCAGTCGTCGCCGTACTGGATGCGGCTCCTGGAGCTGAACGAGGAGCTGACGCAGGACATCGAGGTGGTGGAGGTCGACTCTACGAGCGACCGCCTGATCCAGCAGCTCTCCGAGGGGGATATCGCGTACACCGTGGCGGCGGAGAACGTCGCCGCGCTGCAGGCGGGGGAGTACACGAACCTGCTGGTGATGCCGGCGGTCGGCCCGCCGCAGCAGGTGGCGTTCGCGGTGCGGACGAACGCGCCGGCACTGCGGCAGAAGCTCGACGCCTGGCTGGCGGCGAAGAAGAAGAGCGGGCTGCTGGCCGTCCTGTATCGCAAGTACTTCAAGGACCGGCGCGGCTTCCACCAGCGTGCCGCCAGCCGTTACCTGAGCGCGGAGACGGGACAGCTCTCGCCATACGACGACTTTTTCCGCGAGTACGCCCGCATCCCCGGGTGGGACTGGCGGCTCGTCGCCTCGCAGGCGTACCAGGAGTCGCGCTTCAACCCGCGGGCGCGCTCGTGGGCCGGCGCGTCGGGGCTGATGCAGATCATGCCCGCCACGGCGCGCGAGCTGCGGGTGAATCCGGCCGACCCGCGGCAGAGCGTCGAGGGGGCGTGCCGCTATCTCTGGAAGCTCGACCGGCAATGGCAGTCGATCGAGCGGGAATCGGAGCGGATCAAGTTCATCCTCGCCTCCTACAACGTCGGCTCCGGTCACGTGCAGGACGCGCAGCGGCTGGCGGAGAAGTTCGGCGACGACCCCGGCAAGTGGTCCGACGTCGGCTACTGGCTGATCCGGAAGTCGAAGCGGAGCGTCTATAACGACCCGGTGGTGAAGTACGGCTTCGCGCGCGGCACCGAGCCGGTGGCGTACGTCGACCTGATCCTCGACCGGTACGAGCATTACAAGGCGTTCGTGCGGGAGGAGGAGGTCGTCGTAGAGGAAGAGCCTGCCGAGAGCCGCCCGGACTAAAAGTCCGGGCCACAGATGGGTGACTACCAGCACTTCGGCTCCGACAGACGTATTGTTCTTCCATGAGACGGACGTTCCCTTTCCTCCCCTTGCTGTTCGCTCTCACCCTCCACGCCGCCGAGTGGCGCTCTTCCGGTCCGGCGGGTGGGGTGGCGCGGGTGCTCGCCGCGGCGCCTTCGAATCCGCAAATCGTCTATCTCGCCGCGAACAGCGGGGTGTTCCGGAGCTCCGACGGCGGGACGACGTGGATCGACGCCGGAGGGCCGATCGTGACGCCGGCCGCGCTGGCGATCGACCCGAAAGATCCGGATACGGTCTTCGCGTCGAGCGGTTATGAGGGGCGCGACGTCTACAAGACGACGGATGGCGGCAGGACGTGGTCGAGGCTCGCCAATCTGCCGGCCGGTCGCACCTCGGCGATCCTGATCGATCCGCGCGATGGCAACGTCGTTTACGTCGGCTCGCACTGCGAGCCGATTTTCGCCCGCGGCCCGCGCGCGAATTTCCACGAGCCTTCGGGGGTCTTCAAGTCGACCGACGGCGGGGCGACGTTTCAGGATGCGGGTCAGGGTCTGGGCGGATTCGCGCGCTGCGTCACGGCGCTGTCGTTCGACCCGCTCGATCCCGACACGCTCTACGCCTCTCCGGTGTACAGCGACAGCGGCTTCGCGCGCAGCGACGATGGGGCGGCCACGTGGATCGCGGGAAAGTCGGTGTTGCCGGGACGCGGTTCGGTGGCCGACCCGCGCGATCCGAACCGCCGTTACGGCACCGGCAGCGGGGCCTTCGTCACCAGCAGCGATGGCGGAATCACGTGGGATGTCACGCAGCCACGTCTGCTCGAAGGGAGCATGATCCCCTGGTTCTCCGTGACGGACGTGGCCATCGACCCGGCGACCGGACGGCTGCTCGTCGCGACGCAGTCGGGGGTGTTCCGCAGCGGCGACGGCGGGGCGTCGTTCCTGCCGCTGCGCGGTCCGGCGGCGGAGTCGGTCAACACCATGCTCTTCGATCCCGTCACCGGCGCGCTGACGGTCGGCACGATGACCGGCGTCTACCGGAGCGAGCGCTTTCCCTGGAATGACTGGACGGTGCTGCACACCGGCGACGCATCGCTGGAGATGCGGGACGTGGTGACGAGTCTCCGCGATCCCGGCACCGCGTACGCGACGTCGCGGGGCCGGATCTACGTGACCCGCGATTTCGCGCGCACCTGGCAACTCCTCACGGAATTGGAGCCGGTGCGCCTCGACGGCGGCGCGTTCGTGACCAGCATCGTCATCGACGCGGAGGAGACCGTGTACGCCCGCTGGTTCGCCAACGGCGGCGGCACCTGGACGGCGAAGCTCCCCGCGGGCTCGCAGCAGTGGACGTTCCTCGAGATTCCGGACTCCGGCTACGGCGAGCTGTTCGCCGACCCGAAGCTCCCGGGCGTGATCTACAGCGGGACGGCCAGCGCGTTCCTCGTGACGCGCGACGGCGGCGCGACGTGGAGTCGCCTCGGCCTTCCAAGCGGGGCGCACGGGTTCCTGCTCGCCGTCGACCTGCACGACTCGAACGTGCTGTTCGGAATCGGGAACGGCTTGATGCGCAGCCGCGACGCCGGGCGCACCTGGGAGGTGAAGGTGCCGGAGGCCAACTCGGCGTCCCACATCGCCATCTCCGCCGCCGACGGCGGCGCGACGATCTACGTGGATGGCCCGGGCCACCTGCTCGAGAGCTGGCTGTGGCGCAGCCGGGATCGCGGCGAGACGTGGACGCGCGTGGCGAAGCTCCCCGAGGGAGGGGGGTTGCTCTCGATGGTGGCCGACCCGCGGGACGCGGACACGCTGTACATCAGCAGCCTGCGCGGCGGCGTGTTCCGCAGCACGGACAGCGGCGCGACGTGGACGTCGATTCAGGAGGGCTTGCCGCCCGTCGGGTCGCTGGCGATCAACAAGAGCGGGACGATGCTCCATGCCGCCGGATTGGGGATGTGGGAGCTGTCGGTGGTTTCGGGAAGACGGCGGTCGGTGAAGTGAAAGCGCCGCGCCCGTGGCACGGCCCCTCACCCCGTCCGGCACCCGAGCTTCTGACAAACGGTCGCCGAGGTTGGCCGGTAAGCGTGCTCGCCACGCGCAGGTGCCGAACATCCCTCTCCCCGACCCGGCGGGGAGAGGGGCAACAAACCATCCCATTCGCCTGAAGTTGAATCGGAACGGGTGGTGTGTTGGCCCTCGCCCCTCTCGTAGGGGAGAGGGATGCCGGGCACCTGCGCGTGGCAGCAGCGAGATGTCCCGAATACAACTCTCGCTGCGTTAGAAGACCAGGTGCCCGGCGGGGTGAGGGGTCGCGCCACGTGCGCGAAGGGGACGCTCTTGGCTTCCCGCGGGCGCGCACAACGGCAGATCGATCCAAGCCAACTCCCGTGCAACGAGGGCCGTCACCTGTTCCTGGTCGATGGTTCGCTCTCCTTCGATTCACCGGCGCGCCGGTTGCCGCAACAAACGATAAGCTTACAACCGGCGTGACGCCGAACTTCACGCGCAGCGCGATCGCTCGTCTCTCATCGCTCTTCTCTCGTACCGCGCCGTCGCTTCCCGATTGACCGGTCCGGATCGACCGCGACCGCGTTGCCGCGATCGAAAACCGCCGCGGCCACCGTGCCATGGTCTCCGCCATCGTCGCCAGGACCCGCGGTCGCGTTCTCGCCGTTACCGCCGGCGGCATCGAGACCGACGGTGAGGTCCGGGTCCTCGGCGAAGCGGTTCCCCGGCGATCTTTTCGGCAGGCCGGACGCGGTGCGGGCGAGCGGGGAGGTTCCGAAGTGCCGCGGCGACGCTCGCGCGAGCCGGAAAAACGTTCCGGCGACGTCTCCGAAGGCCGGCGCGAGCGTCGAAAGCCTTCCGGCTCGCGTTCCGAACGCTCCCGGCCAGGTTCAGAAGCATCGGCCGGACGTTTTCGAAGGCGAACGAGCGTGAAAACCGCCGGTCAGAGCGTTGAGGACGTTCTCGCAGGCATTTCGGACGTTCCTGCGAACCTCCGCGACGGTCGCGTGAGCGTCCTGAACGTTCGCGCGGAGGTTCACGAGGCATCCGCGAACATTCCGGGCGTTCGCGCGAATGCCCGAGAGGCATCCGCGAGCGTTCCATACGTTCGCAGGAAGGTTGAAACCGTATACGAGAGCGTTCCGGACGTTCGCGGGAAGGTTCGATACCCATTCGAGAACGTTCCGAATGTTGGCGGGAAGGTTGGAGAGGTATCCGCGAGCGTTCCGGACGTTCGCGCGAAGGTTCCAGACGTATTCGGGAACGTTCCGAACGTTCGCGCGAAGGTTCAGGAGGCATCCGCGAGCGTTCCGAACGTTTGCAGGAAGGCCGAAAACCTACACGCGAACGTTCAAGACGGATTCGAGAACGTTTCGGACGTTCGCGGCAGCGTTCCGGACGTTGGCGGGAACGTTTAAGACGTGACCGCGAGCGTTCCGGACGTTGGCGGGAACGTTTAAGACGTAGCCAGCAATGTTTAGAGCGTTCGCTGGAACGTTTAGAACGTATCCTCGAACGTTTCCGACGTTCGTGCCGAGGTTTAGAACGTAGCGAGGAACGTTCCGAACGTGGACGGGAACGTGTAAGAAGCGGCGGCGAACGTTTCCGACGTGCGTTCTTACATGTTAAACGTCGTGGAGAGCGTCGTTCACGCTAGCGCGAGCGTCTTGAACCTTCTCGTCGGCTTCCATACGTACGCGGCCACGGTTCCAACGTGCGGAATGACGTTCTTAATGTGGTGAGTGACGTTTTAATCGTGGCAATTGACGTTCCTAAGGCAAGTGATTCTGACCTTACGCGCGTTACTGCTTGTTTAACGCTTGGGCGAGGACTTCTGACTTGGCGTGCAACGCTCGTAACCCTCTGCGTTAACAGAATATCCGTGCGTGGAGCATTTCTGGCGCTGATTGACTCTCTTTTGGCGTCGCCTTATCCTCATATGAGGGAGTGCAGATGGACAACCTCGAGCGCCTGAGGCAGCTTTACGACTCGAACCGCTGCGCGAAAGCCGTCCTCGACGATCTTGCGTCGAGGGGGGACGAGGCCGTGACGACGGTCGAGAGGGTCCGGGAGGCGCTCGCCGGCGCGGGGACTTCGTGCAGCCGGCGCGAGGTGATCGCGGTCTTCAAGAAGCTTCATCGCATCGGCACCGGATTCTTCATCGTCGGCCGGCGAAGCCGTCCTTCCCGCTTCGCCCCGATCGAGAGCCTGAGCCTTGCCGAGATCGGCCACGCGGCTCGCGGCGACAGTGCCCCGGGACGCGACCGCGCGCCGGGTCCGGGCGCCGCCGATCTCCAGCCAGCCGGCGTCATCGTCCACCGCTTCGTGCTCCGCCCCGACTTTCTCCTGACCGTCGAGCTTCCCTCCGACCTCACCCGCGCGGAAGCGGCCCGCATCTCTGAGTTCATCAAGAGCCTGCCGTTCGGGTAGGGCGATGGGAGGGGGGAGACGAGCGGTGAAGTGAAAGTGCCGCGCCCCGTGGCACGGCCCCTCACCCCGTCCGGCACCTGAACTTCTCACGCGTTCGTGGCTTGTTCGGACGACCTCGATTCTGTCACGCGCAGGTGCCGAACATCCCTCTCCCCGGCTCGGCGGGGAGAGGGGCAACAAACCATCCATTCGCCTGAAATTGAACCGGAACGGGTGTTTTGTCGCCCCTCTCGCAGGGGTGAGGGGTCGCGCCACGTGCGCGAATGGAACAAGGTTGCTCTCAGTCCGCCGGCGAAAAGACGACGAGGGGCCTCCGGCGGGCCGGCCCGGCCGGCTGCGTTGGTTTCCGCTCGGACCGCGTTCCGTGCGGGAGGCGTGCGTTCAGCCTATGGCAACCAACGCAGCCGGCGGGCCGGCCCGCCGGAGGCCTCCCGTCGTCTTTTTTCGTGGGCTAAATGACAGCATCCTGCTTCAGTCCTCCGCGATCACGATCACCCGGTCATCCGGCGCGAACGCCACCGAGGTGCCCTTGGGCGGGTTTACGCTGACGCCGAAGCCGGCGGGGTCGCTGCTGTTGGCGGCGATGCGGTAGCCGATGGCGACTTCGCCGCGCTGGCGGGCGGCGTCGACGATGTGCCAGTAGCTGATCGGGGTGCCGAGCTTGACGTAGTCGCTGACCGGCTTGAGGTAGATCTCCGAGCCGTCGGAATCGAAGATGTCGGCGAAGACGGCCTGCAGGTCCTTGTTCTCGGTGATCTGGGCCACCAGGAGGCTGGTGAGCTTTTCGCTGACGATGAAGTCGTCGACCTGGGTGATGGTGGCGAGCTCGCGGTTCCGGAAGTCGAGCATCTCCGTGACCACGGCGTAGCGGTTGCCGCCGCTCTTGACCTCGAGGTCGCGCAGGTGGAGGAGGGTGACCAGGGTCTTGGCGTCGGCCTTCTGCACGTCGTAATGGTCGGAGTAGCAGAGGACGATGATGTGCTGGTACTGCTCGGGCTGGACCGATTCGAGCGTGGCCCGGTCGGTCGAGTCTCCCCGGTGGAAGTCGAGGGTGTGGTGGACGAGGCTCGTGCGGACGGCCTCGATCTCGTCGTCGATTCCCGGGATGTCGGCGAGGACGGTCAGCAGCGACCCGCTCGGGACGTAGCCATCCAGCTCGCCGATGATCACCGGGGCGCGGTTGTTCCAGCCGATGACCAGCGTCTTTTCCGGCTGCGGGACCGCGCCGGAGGGCTGGACCATCAGCGACCGGTCGATCGCGGCCGAATTCTTCACCACCTGCACCGACTCCATGTCCTTGGCGATGACGATGGCCTGGTCGCCGGTGCCGAACTTCTCGGTCATCGGCGGGTTGAGGCGGACGATGCCGTCGCGGGTCTTCATGCCGATCAGCGCGGAGCTTTCGAACGCGAAGAGGGCGTCGGCGAACGACATCCCGGAGAGGGCCTGGTCGGCCTTGAAGTAGATCTCGTCGCCGCCGTAGTCGAGCAGCTCGGTGTAGACGGTGGAGAGGCCGGTCTGGCGGCAGGTCTGGGCGACGACGCGGGCGATGACGTCGCCGGTCTCGATGAGCTGGGCCTCATCTTTGCCGACCAGGCGGGCCGGCTCCATGTTCCGGCGCTCGCGGATCTCGGCGACGATGTGGAACTTCTCGGTGCGCCGCTGCGGGTGGTTGGTGATCGCCAGGATCGACTTGATCACCTCCGAGTCCGCCCCTTCGCCCGGAGGGGAGAGGATGATGATGGCGCGGGAGGCGTTGAAGTTGACGATATGCAGGTCGCCGAGGTCGATCGGGCTGCCGCGGCGGCAGACCACGCGGGTGGTCTTGAGGTCGTCGATCCGCTCGCGGATCTCGTCCTCCATCTCCACCTTGTCGCGGTCGGCCATGACCACGATCACGTTGCGCTTGCGGCTCTCGTTGCCGAGGACCAGCTCGCCGATGATCGAGAAGATCTGGTCGTTCCAGCCGAGGATCACCACGTGGTCCTGCTCGGCGACGAGCCCGCGCCCTTTGCGCAGCTCGTCGATCTGGTTGCCGACGCCGTTCGAGATGAGACCGATCAGGGTGCCGACGATGAAGACGCCGCCGAGCGTGACGGTGAGCATCAGGAAGAGGTAGACCGGCGAGCCCGCATCGCCGCCCATGGTGCCGGCGTCGAGGGTGCGCATCAGGTTGTGCCACATCAGCCCGATGAAGCCGGGGGGCGGTCCCCCTTCGGCGGGCGCGGAGCCGGTGATGACCACCAGCAGCGCGGCGATGGCGATGAAGACGATGGAGACGATCGCCAGCCAGGCGATCAGCGCAGGTGTTCCCCGCGACAGGGTGTTGTCGAACGCGTAGCGAAGCTTCTGGCGCAAGGTGAACTGGCGCATGGTGTTTCCCCCTTCGGTTGGACCGGGCGATACATTCGCCGATTCCGCGCGAGAAGTCGAGAGGGTTTTTCGTCGGAGATGCATCAGGGCGGGGAGAAGCCGCCAGTGGCACTACCGCCCGAGCCCGAAGGCCTCGGCGATCAGCTCGTACGACCTGCGCCGCGCTTCATGGTCGTACGTGATGGTCACGATCATCGCCTCGGAGGCTCCATACTCGGCAACCACCTCCTCGATCCCGGCGCGTACCTGCTCCGGTGAGCCGATGATGGCCCGGCGGCTGGAGCGGAACGGGTCGTCCGAGGGAGGCTCGCTCTCGAGAAAGCGGAGCGCCTTCCCGACCGGCGGGATCGGGATGAGCTGCCCGCGGAAGAAGAGGGTGAACATCATCCGCGAGCTGGCCGAGAGCCGCCGCGCCTCTTCCTCCGTTTCCGCGCAGAGCACCCAGAGTGCCACCGTCGTCCGCGGCTCCGCGAAGCTCTTCGACGGCTCGAACTGCTCGCGGTAGTGGCGGGCGATCTCGGCGCCGTTCGGGTTGATGAAGTCGGCGAAGGCGTACGGGAGCCCGAGCTCCGCCGCCCAGATGCCGCTCTGCGCCGAGCTGCCGAGGAGCCACAGCTCCGGAGTCTCGGGCCGCCCCGGCAGCGCGCTGAGCCGCGCGAACGGATGGTCTTTCGGCATGTCGTCTTCGAGGTAGGCCATCAGCTCGAAGAGCTGCGCCGGGAAGTCGTCCGGCCCGGCCTGCCGCCGGTCGCGCTGCAGGGCGAAGGTGGTGGTCGGATCGGTCCCCGCGGCGCGGCCGACGCCGAGGTCGATGCGGCCGGGGTGCAGTCCGGCCAGCATGCTGAACGTCTCCGCGACCTTGAGCGGACTGTAATGCGGCAGCATCACCCCGCCGCTGCCGACGCGGATGCGCGAGGTCGACGTGGCGATCGGTCCGATCAGCGCCTCGGGGCTCGCACACGCCAGCGCCGGCGTGCCGTGATGCTCCGCGACCCAGTAGCGCGCGTAGCCGAGGCTTTCGGCGAGCTTCGCCAGGTCGACGGAGTTGCGCAGCGCCTGCGCGGCCGTGGAGCCCTCGGAGATGGGAGCCTGGTCGAGGACGCTGAGGGTGAGGTCAGGCATAAGTCAGGTGTGGGTGGTCAGCGAACGTCTGACGAAGCGGAATGCAGAATGCAAAATGCAAAATGGAAAATGGAAAAAAGGCATGTGCGACTTTTGCATTTTGCATTTTGCATTCGCTCCTCCGAGGCAGCTACCCAACTCGCACCGTCAGCATCGAGACTGACCCTCCATCGATTCCCTCGATCGGGAAGGTGACCGTGTCTCCCGGCAACTGCGCGCCGAGGACGTAGAGAAGGGGGAGGTAGTGATCGGGAGTGGGGGCGGAGAGCTGCGCGTCGCGGCCGAGGTGCTCGTAGCCGATCAGAGGGGCGTGGTTGCCGGCCAGCATCTGGTCGCGTGCGAAGGTCTCGAAGCGGACCGCCCAGTCGAACGGCTCCGGCACGTGCCGTCCCCACGCGTAGGTGTGGAGGTTGTGGACGAGATTGCCGCTGCCGATCACCAGCACGCCTTCGTCGCGCAGCGGCGCGAGGCGCCGGCCGAGCGCGTAGTGCTCCTCGGCGGGAAGGGTCTCGTCCATGCTCACCTGGATCACCGGGATGTCGGCGTCCGGGAAGACGTGGCAGAGCACCGACCATGTGCCGTGATCGAGCCCCCATTCCGTGTCCTGCCCGACTTCCGTCGGGCCGAGGAGCTCCGCCACCCGCTTCGCCAATTCGGGCGCGCCGGGAGCGGGGTACTGGAACTCGAACAGCGGACGCGGGAAGCCGCCGAAGTCGTGGATCGTCTTCGGCCGGGCCATCGCCGTCACGAGCGTGGCCGGCGGATACCAGTGCGCCGAAATGCAGACGATCGCCTTCGGCCGCGGCATCTCGTTCCCGATCTTTCGCCACCCGCGCGTGTAGGCGTTGTCGTCGAGCGCGTTCATCGGATTTCCGTGACCGAAGAAGAAGAGGGGCATTCGCATCGCATTCCTCCGACGCAACTATCATGCGCGCGATGCTCCGCACCCTCTACCTTGACTGGCGCGCGGCGGTCGCCCTGCGAAGCGAACGCGGCGAGCTGCGCGCCGGAAATGAGGAGCAGGCGGCGCTCGACCGCTTCCTGCGGGAGCTCGAAACGCTGGATGAGGAGCAGCGGGCGGAGTGGGAGTCGCTGCGGGCGACGCTCGACACGCCGGAGGCGCTCTGCGCCTGCGGGCATCCGCTGGCACACCACGACGAGAGCGGCAGTTGTTTCCATGTGGTCGGTTGCGCCACGGGGTGTGCGTGCAACATGCTTGGGTAGGTTGTCCCATTGGTCCCATCAGTCCATTTGTCCCATGGGACAAATGGGACGAATGAGACGAATGGGAACCCATAGGACTCTCATGAGCTTTCTCGACAGCCCCGATCCTGCGATTCTCGAATGTGCGACGCCCTCCATTGAGACGGTCATCGAAGCCCGGCCGGCGCAGCTGGAGCTCGACGGGCCGGTGGTGGGGCGGGTGTTGCCGTCGGCGCGGCGGCGGATGGTCGGGCCGTTCATCTTCTTCGACCGCATGGGGCCGGCGATGTTCGGGCCCGGGCGCGGGATCGACGTCCGTCCGCATCCGCACATCGGCCTCTCGACCGTCACCTATCTTTTTGAAGGGGAGATCGTCCATCGCGACACGCTCGGCTATACGCAGCCGATCCGTCCCGGGGAGATCAACTGGATGACCGCCGGCCGCGGGATCGCCCATTCCGAGCGGACGCCGCCCGAGCTGCGCGCCGGCGGCTCGCGCCTGCACGGCATCCAGCTCTGGGTCGCCTTGCCCGAGTCCGAGGAAGAGCGCGAGCCGTCGTTCGACCACTACGACGCGGACGTCATCCCGCAGTTTCCGGTCGAAGGGGCGAGCGTGCGGCTGATCGCGGGGAGCGGGTGGGGGAGGACGTCGCCGGTTCGGACGTTCTCGCCGCTCGTCTACGCCGAGCTGCGTGTCGCCGAGGGAGGGGCGGTTCCGCTGCCGGAAGCCGTCCCGGAGCTCGGACTCTTCATCGTCGAAGGTGCCGTTACGTGCGGCGAAGAACGCTTCGAGCAGAACCGCCTCCTCGTCTTCAAGCCGGACGCAACCCCGCGCCTCCACGCCGCCTCCGATTCGCACCTGATGCTCCTCGGCGGCGCTCCGCTCGGCAAGCGGCACATCTGGTGGAACTTCGTCTCCAGCTCGAAAGAGCGCATCGAACAGGCGAAGCGCGACTGGAAACAGGGGAAGTTCGGCAAGGTCCCAGGAGACGAGGTCGAGTACGTACCCTTGCCGGAGCGCTGATTGCAATTGGTGAAGCGTTGTCAGTTGTCGGTTGTCAGTTGTCCGAACCCTCAGGGCGAAAAAGGTTCGGACAACTGACAACGGACAACATCAAGGAGCGACAGTGCAACAACGACAACTGGGCCATCGAACGCTTTCCATGGTGACTCGCTGATGCTGCGGCGGGTTTTCGTCGGCCTGGCCGGCGCCGTCGGTGCCGTCATCGGCGGAGGCGCGCTGGCGGGCTGGTTCCTCTCCGCACCGAAGTATCGCGGGCCGAAGTCCGATCACTTCGACGGAAACAGGTTCCACAACATCGCCCCGACGGTGCATGCGGATGCCGCGGCGATGGTGAAGTGGCTGGCGAACCGCGACGAAGGGCCGTGGGACCAGTGGCGCGAGATCGCACCCGCTCCTCCTCCGCCGAAGCGCGTGGCCGGCAGCGAGTTGCGGGTGACCCTCGTCAATCACGCCACGCTGCTCATCCAGACCGGCAACGTCAACATCCTCACCGATCCGATGTGGTCGGACCGCTGCAGCCCTTTCCCGTTCATCGGACCGAAGCGCCATCACGCGCCGGGGATCCGCTTCGAGGATCTCCCGCCGATCGACGCGGTGGTGATCAGCCACAACCACTACGACCACCTCGACGTACCGACGCTGCAGCGGCTGGTGCGCGAGCACAAGCCGCGCATCTTCACCGCCCTCGGCAACGACGCTTTCCTGCGCGGGAAAGGGATCGAGGGGGCGGAGGCGCTCGACTGGTGGCAGTCCGCCCCGGTGTACGGCGTCCGCGTCCATGTCGTCCCGGCGCAGCACTTCTCGTCGCGCGGCACGGCCGACCGCGACGCGAACCTCTGGTGCGGCTACGTCATCGAGACCCCGCACGGCAGCATCTACTTCGCCGGCGACACCGGCTGGGGCCCGCATTTCCAGTTGATCCGCGAGCGCTACGGCGCCCCGCGCCTGGCCCTCCTGCCGATCGGCGCGTATCGCCCCGAGTGGTTCATGTGCGCCGTGCACATCTCCCCGCAGGACGCCATCCGCGCCGCCCAGGTCCTCGGCGCCGCGGTCTCGATCCCGATGCACTACGGCACGTTCCACCTCGGCGACGACGGGCAGGACGAGCCGGCGGAGGTATTGCGGCGGGAACTGGTGAACGCGCCGGGTGTGCGGTTCGAGGTGCTCGCGCCGGGGGAGGCGTTCACGGACGCGCCGTCATAACATTGCGGCGTCGATGCGTCGCGCCTTCCTCTCTCTACTGCTGCTCGCGGCCTGCTCGCGGCCCGAGCCGCCGGTGGCGACGCCGTCGATCATCCTCGTGTCCGTCGACACGCTCCGTTCCGACCATCTCCCGGCCTATGGCTACGCGAAGATCGCCACGCCGCACATCGACGCCCTGCGCCGTGACGCCGTGCTGTACGAGCGGGCCTACAGCCACGCGCCGCTGACGCTGCCGTCGCACCTCTCGATGCTCACGGGCCTGCTGCCGGCCGAGCACGGTGTCCGGAACAATCTCGGTTACCGCTTCGACGCCACGAAGGCGCGCACGCTTGCCCAGATCCTGCGCGAGCGGGGATACCGCACCGGCGCGGCGGTGTCGTCGTACGTGCTGCGGTCGGAGACCGGGATCGCGGAGGGTTTCGACGTTTATGAGGACACGATCCCGGTTCGCGCAGGCGCGGCGACGAGCGAGAACCAGCGTGCCGGGAACGAGACGATGGAGCACGCCCGCAAGTTCATCGAAGCGAGCGGCGCGCAGCCGTTTTTCCTGTTCCTCCACCTCTACGAGCCGCACGCGCCGTACGAGCCGTCGTACGACGGCGAGATCGAGAAGTCGGACGCGATCCTCGGCCGCCTGCTCGAGACGCTGCGGTCGCGCGGGCTCTACGACGATGCGCTGATCGTCTTCACCTCCGATCACGGCGAGGCGCTCTGGGAGCACGGCGAGGACCAGCACGGCATCCTCCTCTATCGCGAAGTGCTGCAGGTGCCGCTGTTGATCAAGCACCCGAAGAACGCCCGCGCCGGCGAAACGGTGCGCGAGCCGTTCGCGCTGCGGGAGATCTTCAACGTCATGACCGGTGCGGCGCCGCGCGACGGGGCGGTCTATTCGGAGACACTTTATCCGCGCATCCACCTCGGCTGGAG
This sequence comes from Thermoanaerobaculia bacterium, assembly GCA_035629865.1. Lineage (GTDB taxonomy): Bacteria > Acidobacteriota > Thermoanaerobaculia > Gp7-AA8 > Gp7-AA8 > QHVT01. The sequence goes on from DASPHC010000015.1 coordinate 18,968, forward strand.
CGAGCTGCGCTCACTGATCGAAGGGCGCTACCACTACATCGAAAGCTCCAGCCCCGAGCTGTACGACCTGACGAACGATCCGTCCGAGGTGCGGAACATCATCGGCGACGAGCGGCGGGTCGCGGCCGACCTGCGGCGGAAGCTGTCCGCGTTCCCGGCGGCGATCGTCGCACCGGAGCGCGTCGACCCGGAGGAAGCGCGCAAGCTCGCCGCGCTCGGGTACGTCGGCACGGTGAAAGCGCGCACCGGCCCGCTGCCGAATCCGCGCGAGCAGATCCACACGTTGCGCGATCTCAAGGCGGCGTTTCAGTTGGCGGCGGAGCATCGTCACGACGAAGCGATTGCCGCCCTGCGCGCGCTGCTGGCGAAGAATGCCGCGCTCACCGACGTGTCGACGCGCCTCGGGGAGGTGTTGCTGGAAGCGGGGAGGGAAGGGGAGGCGGTACAGGTTTATCAGGCGGCGATGGCGCGTGCGGAGCGGGTGTCGCCGGACCTGGCGCTTGCCACTGCCGTGGCGCTGTTGAAGGCGGGACGGAACGCCGAGGCGGTGAAGCACGCGGAGTTGGCGCTCTCCGCCAGCCCCGTCGAAGCGCGCGAAGTGCTCGCCCGGGCGGCGATCGCCGAAGGGCGGTTGGATGTCGCCGCAACGCACGTGCGGGCGGCGGTGGAGGCGAGCGGGCGGTCGTCCTCCGCGTTGCTGTTGATGGCGGAGCTCCAGCGGACCGCCGGACAGTACGGCGCTGCAATGCAGACTCTCGACGAAGCCGAACGCCGCGCCCCGTTCCCGCTACAAGGCATCGACCACACCCGCGCCGACGTGTTTGCTCGTACGGACCGTCCCGACGAAGCCATCGCTGCCTACCGCCGCGAGATCGAGCGCTTCCCGCGCCATTTGCAGTCGTACGCGAACCTCGCCGTCATCTATCGGATCCTCGGCCGGCGGAGCGAAGCGGAGCAGGTGCTGGAGGAGATGGTGCGCAAGAACCCGCACGCGGGGGCGAGGGAGTTGGCGGCGAAGACGAGGGAGGCGTTGCGGGAGTGAGGTCACACACCCTTACGGCGAGACGCCGTCCGCCGGCGGGACGCCGCCGGGCCAGCCGACGTGGACGTCAGCGCTCCACGCACGGACCCCAGTTGGCGTTGAAGCGTCGCCGTCTCGCGGTCACACGTTAAGCGTTGCAGATTCCGGTTCGCGAAGAGCGTGGTCATGCGCCGGAGCGCCGACGTCGCGTCGGCTGGTCCGGCGGCGTCCCGCCGGCGGGCGGCGTCTCGCCGTAAGGGTCAAGGAGTACCGGTCAGCCCCGTTCGCCCGGTTCGCGAAGAGCGTGGTCATGCGCCGGAGCGCCGACGTCGCGTCGGCTGGCCCGGCGGCGTCCCGCCGGCGGACGGCGTCTCGCCGTAAGGGTCGAGGGGCGCCGGCCTCCGGCCGGCGCCCGTAATCCTTTAGAACCGGAACCCCAGCGAAAGCCGATACGTCCTTGGCAACTGGTACGCGTCGGCGGAGATGGCCTGGCCGAAGCTCGGGCCTTTCTGCCAGTGCACGCCTTCCACCGGCTTCTCATTCGCCAGCGGGTTGAACGCCGCGCAGCGGGTGGTCGTGCCGTCCTGAAGGCACGTCGCCTGGCGGCGGGTGAGGACGGTCTTGTCGACCGCGTCCGGGTCTTCGATGCCCTGCTCGTTGAAGAGGTTGATCAGGTCCGCTTCCATGAAGAAGCGGTAGCGGCCGAACGGCAGCGAGTAGTTCAGGCCGAGGTCCGTCGAAGTGATGTCGTCGAGGCGGAACTGGCCGCGCTCGCCGAAGGTGTAGCCGACATTCGACGGCACGGTCGCGTAGCCGGGATTCGTGACGCCGTTGGCCGGGCCGGTCGAGGTGCCGGCGCGGACGTCGATCGTGCCGCGCGAGGAGAACGACAGGGCGGAGTGGTACCGCTCCAGCAGCGAGATGTTGAACGTGCCGAACCCGGTCGGGACGTCGAGACCGACCCAGATGTTCGCGCGATGGCGCATGTCGGGGGTGAGGTAGCCGACCGGGTTGAACTCGTCGAAGCCGGTGTACTCCGGCCGGTCGGGATTCTCCGTCAGCACCGTCGCGCCGCCCGAGGATTCACCGTCGATGTTGCCGCGCAGCTTCGACCAGGTGTAGTTGCCGCCGATGTTGAGCTGTTTCAACGGACGGTAGCTTCCCTGCAGCTGCACCGCCTGATACTCGCGGCTCAAGCCGCCGGTGCTGTTCTCGATGACGCCCTGGTCGACCGTCAGGCCCGACGGATCGGTCGCCTTGCCGGTTGCCAGCGTCCTGCGGATGGCGTAAAAGTCCTGCCACGTCCGGTCGATGTAGTCGGCGCGGAGGAAGCCGCGGTCGCTGAACGCCAGCGAGTAGCCGACCGTGATCTCGTCCATCGACGGCGAGCTGAGAGACTGCTCGAAACGGGTCGTGTAGCCGGGGATGCTCACGTCGCTCAGGAGGTCGGAGTTGCTCGTCCCGCCGACGGAGTTGAACCAGGCGAAGATCTGGCGGATGACTTCCGGGGTGGGGACGAGCTGGTTGAACGGCGTCCCGGCCGGATTGATCACCGGCCCCTCGTAGTCGAAGAAGTAATAGGAGTAGCGGCCCGCCGGGGCGGTCAGGTCGGCCGGCCCCTGCTCGACCTTCGCGACGTAGCGGCCGTAGGTGGCGCTGAAGCGATGGCGGCCCTGCGCGGTCGGGTCGAAGGTCGCCGCGAGGCGCGGGCTGATGGCGCTGTCGTCGACGGTCTTGACGCCGGCCTGGTTCGTCCCGAAGGCCTGGTCGAAGCGCGCGCCGATGTTGAAGTTCCAGCGGTTGTTCAGTTCCCACTTGTCGTTGATGAAGAACGAGCGGAGCGCGAAATCGGAGGTCTTCGAGAGCGCCGGAACCGGATCCCACTCGATGCCGCCGCTGGCCGGGTCGATGCCGAAGCCGAGCTGGGTCTTGTCGTTCGGGTTCTGGATGATCCGGCCGTGCAGCCAGAAGTCGCTGCCGGACTGGAAGTTGTTGTCGTTGCGGAGCTGGTGGAACTCCTCGATGCCGGTGACCAGGCTGTGGTTGCCGGTCGCCTGGGTGCTGAGGAAGTACGAGCCCTTCAGGAGGGCGCTCTTGTTGTCGTGCTGCTTGGTGCCGCACGGCGTGCCGCAGCCGGAGGGCGACCACATGCGGTTGCCCGACGCGGAGTCGCGCAGCAGCGTTCCCTCGATCGGGTCGCGGGTCTCGGCGCCGCGGGTCAGGTCATCGTCCATCCGGCTGTACTGCGCCTCGATGAAGAGGTTGTCGGTGATGATGCCGCTGTAGTTCGCGCCGAACAGCGTCTTCGGCTGGTCGCGGGTGGTCAGGCTGCGCATGTCGACCACCGGCCCGAAGGTGATGATGTTTCCGCGCTGGTTGTCGCTGTTGAGGTACGACACGACCATGGAGTGCTTCGGCGTGATCTGGCCGGTGAACTTCGCTTCCCAGCGGCGATCCTCGCGCGTCTCGACGTACGGGATGTCGGTCAGCCGCAGTTGCTGCGACGTCTGCCGGTCTTCCCAGCGGCCGGCGGTGAAGAACCAGAGCCGGTCCTCGAGGACGCGCCCGCCGAGGGTCGCCTCGTAGGTCTCGTTCAGCTCGTCGATGGCGTCGGCCTGGTTGGCGTAGGCGGTCTTCCGGGTCCACTCCGGATTGGCGACCGAGTCGCGGAGCGAGCCGCTGAGCTCATTGCCGCCCGACTTCGTGAGCGTCGAGACCACGCCGCCGGTGAAGCGGCCGAACTCCGCCGACACGCCGCCGGTCAGCACGGTCGTCTCCTGGACGGCGTCCTCGATGAAGAGGTCGTGCGGCTGGCCGCGCAGGTTCTCGTTCACCACCACCCCGTTGACCAGGAAGAGGTTGTCGAACGACATGGCCCCGGAGATGGTGATCTGGTCGTTGACCGCAGCCTCGGTGACGCCTGGTGCGAGGAGCACCACGTCGCGGATGTCGCGGTTGATCGGCAGCTCCCGCACGGTCTGGACGTCGAAGTTGGCGGTCAGCTCGGTGGTCTCCACCACCGCCGGCGCCGAGGCCGTGACGGTGATGTCCTCGGAGACGGAGGCTATGCGCAGCGTCCCGTCGGCGCGCGCGGTCTGGGCCAGCGTGACTGCTACCCGGGTGTTCACCTTCTGGAACCCCTCCAGCTCGAAGGCGACGTTGTAGGCCCCTGGGGGAAGGGCGGGGAAGTGAAAGCCGCCGGTCTCGCCCGAGACCGCGGTGCGTGTGCCCTGCAGGGCGGGGGAGGAGATCGTCACCGTCACCCCCGGCAAGGCATTGCCGTCGGCGTCGAGGACGGTGCCGACCAGCGTGCCGGTGGTGAACTGCGCGAAAAGAGGGAATGCGGCGAGAAGGACCAGGATGGGGATCCACCGGGGGACGAGTCTCATGTGTGCCTCCGCTCGTTGATTGAACTGCTGGTGGCTTGGACTGCTGGTGGCTTTGGACTGCTGGGGATTGGACAGCTCGTGGACTGGACTGCTCGTGGACTCGGTTGCGATGATTCTACCTCTGTCTCCATTCCTGCCTATTGACATTCCACACCTTCGGACCGAGATTACTAACCAGTTGGTTAAAACAACCGGTTGGATCATATCGAGGAGACATGAAAAAGAAGGTCAACGAAGCCGACGCCCGTGGACGCATCCTCGCCGCCGCCACGGACGTCTTCGCCTCCATCGGATACGAGGGAGCCCGCGTCGACGACATCGCCGCCCGGGCCGGCATCAACAAGGCCATGCTGTACTACCACGTCGGCGACAAGGAACGGCTCTATGCCACCGTCCTCGTCGACACCATCGCCAACGTCCAGGAGTCGCTGCTGGCGGCCGTGGCGCAGGCGGAGACGCCCGAAGAGAAGCTGAAGTGCGTGTTCGACACGTTCGCCGGCTTCGGCACGGAGCATCCCCAGTTCATCCCGATCATGCTCCGCGAGGTCGCCTCCGGCGGCGCCGCCCTGCCGGACGAGATGCTCCTCCGCATGGCCGGCGTCTTCCGGATCGTCTCCGACGTGCTGGCCGACGGGCGGGCCAGCAAGGTCTTCCGCCCCACCGATCCACTCCTCACCCACGTCTCGCTCGTCGGCAGCATGATGTTCCTCGTCGCCTCGCAGCCGATCCGTGCGCGGCTCTCCAAAGTCGCGGGAGTCGAGCATACCCACACGCTCGACGACCTCGCCCGTCACACCGCCAACCTCTTCCTCCATGGCCTCTCCGTCGCGCCGCCGCCGGGGAAGAAGAAGGCGCCCGCCAAACCGCCGGCCAAGCCGGCTTCCAAAGCAGCAAGGAGCAAGAAGTGAGACCGTTGTTGTTCGCAGTCCTGTTGGCCGGCACCTCGGCGCACGCCGGGGAGCTGACCCTCTCCGACGCCGTCGCGCGGGCGCTGGAGAAGAACGCCGACCTCGTCGTCGAGCGCGAGTCGGTGCAGATCGCCGACGCCACCGTCCTGCGCGCCGAGGCGGTGTACGAACCGTCATTGCGCGGAGAGGCGCGGCTGCGCGAGCGCACCGACCCGGTGAACTCCATCCTCTCCGGCGCCCCTCCGGGCGAGCTCGCCCCAACTACCCGTACCTGGCAGACCTCCGCGTCGCTCGTGCAGCTCCTGCCGACCGGCGGCACCGTCTCCGTCTTCAGCGGCGTGAACCGCGACGAGACCGACAGCGTCTTCGCCCTCCTCACCCCGGCGTGGGGGACGTCGTTCGGCGCCGAAGTGCGGCAGCCGCTGATGCAGAACCGCCGCATCGACCCCGCCCGCCGCGCCATCCGCATCGCCCGCGCCGACCGCAGCCGCGCGCTCTCCACCCTCCGCCGCATCGCCGCCGAGACCACCGCCGCCGTCGAGCGGTCGTGGTGGAACCTCGCCGCCGCGCGCCGCGACGCCGAGACCCGCCAGTCCGCCGTGCGCGTCGCCGAGAAGCAGCGCGAGGACACCAAGGTCCGCATCGAAGCCGGCACCCGGCCCGAGGCCGAGCTCGCGCACACCACCGCCGAAGTCGAGCGCCGCAAGGGCGACCTCGCCGTCGCGCAGGAGAACGTCACCCGCGCCGAGAACACCCTGCGCGCCCTCATCGCCCGCGACACCAACGACGAGATCTGGAGCCAGGAACTGGTCCCCGACCTCGACGCACCTGACGCCCAGGCCTCAACTCCCCAGCAACCAGCAACCAGCAACCAGCAACAAGCCCCCGCCCTGATCGCCACGGCACTCGAAAACCGTCCCGAGCTCGAAGAACTGCAACAACGCCTCACCCGTCAGGACATCGAGCTCGAATCGTCGCTCGACCGGATCCGCCCGCAGGTCGACCTCGTCGCCTCCTACAACACCCGCGGCCTCTCCGGCACCCGCAACGAGAACGCCATCGAGCCGTTCGGCCCGGTTGTGATCGCCGGCGATCTCCTCGGCGGCCTCGGCTCCTCGCTCGGCACGCTCGCCCGCAACCAATTCCCCGACGCCTCCCTCGGCGTCGCCTTCACCATCCCCATCGGCAACGTCGCCGCGAAGCAGGACGTCGCCATCGCCCGCGCCGTGCGGCGGCAGAGCGAGGCCACGCTCGACTCCGCGCGCCAGCGGATCGCGGTCGAAGTCCGCAACGCCCTTGCCTCCCTCGCCAGCGCCGAGCAGCGCATCGACGCCGCCCGCGCCGCGCGCGTGGCCGCCGAGACCGGCGTGCAGGCGGAGCGCGACCGCTTCGAGGCCGGCACCTCCAACACCTTCTTCATCCTCACCCGGCAGAACGAGCTCGCGAGCGCGCAGCTCGCCGAGACCGTCGCCCTGTCCGACTACCGCAAGGCCCAGACCGAGCTCGCCCGCGCCACCGGGACGCTGCTGCGCGACCGCAACATCATCATCGAGAGGTAATTCATGAAACGCGTTTTGATCCTCCTCCTGGCGGTCACGATCGCCGCCTGCAACAACAAGAAAGACGACGGCACGATCCACCTCAACGGCCGCATCGAAGCCCCCACCGTCGACCTCGGCCCGAAGGTCGCCGGCCGCGTGGTCGAGGTGCTGGTCCGCGAAGGCGACCGCGTGAAAGCGGGCGCGCTCCTGGTCCGGCTCGACCTCGGCGAAACGGCGATCGCGGTCGAGCGCGAGCAGGCCGGCGTCCGTTCCGCCCAGGCGCGCGCCGAAGACGCCGAGTCGGGGAGCCGCGAGTCCGAGATCGCGGCCGCGCAGGCCGAAGTGCTCGACCGCCGCGTCGCCGTCGGCGGCGCGGAGAAGGAAGTCGAGCGGCAGCGCTTCCTCTTCTCCCGCAAAGTCGGGACGGAGCGCGACTACGACCAGGCCCGCATCACCCTCGAGCGCGCGAAAGCGGCGCTCAAGATCAGCCAGGAGCGGCTCGACCTCGTCCGCGAAGGATCGCGCCGCGACCAGACCAAGGCCGCCGAAGCGGAAACCGAGCGCGCCCAGGCCGTCCTCAGGCAGACCGTCGCCGTCGCGCGCGAAGGAGAGATCCGCGCGCCCGCCGACGGCGTCATCGTCCATCGCCTCGCCGAGCCCGGCCAGCTCGTCGGCGCCGGCCAGTCCGCCGTCACCATGGCCTTCGCCAACCGCCTCTACGTCCGCACCTTCATCCCCGAGACCCAGCTCGGCAAAGTGCGCATGGGCACCGCGGCCCGTGTAACAGTGGATGCCTTCCCCGGCCGCGAATTCCCCGCCCGCATCACCGAGATCGCCCCTGAAGCCGAATTCACCCCGAAGCAGGTAGAGACCAAGAGCGAACGCGTGAACCTGGTCTTCGCCGCCAAAGCCGATCTCGATCGCGGCTGGAACGAGCCGTTGGTGCCCGGGCAACCGGCAGAGCTGATTGTGAGGGTCAAGTGAGATGGGACAAATGGGACCAATGGGACTAATGGGACTAATGGGACTAATGAAACCCCATCAGTCCCATCAGTCCCATAGGTCCCATTTGTCCCATAGGTCCCATAGGTCCCATCAACAATTGAGAGCACTCAAATGATTACCGCCACCCACCTCACCCGCCGCTTCGGCGCAAAAACCGCCCTCGACGCCATCGACTTGCACGTCGATTCCGGCGAGCTGTTCGGCCTCATCGGGCCCGACGGCGCAGGCAAGACCACCTTCTTCCGCATCGTCGCCGGCGTGCTCGCGCCGACCTCCGGGAGCGTCACCGTCGACAAACAGGCGACCTTCGGCTTCGTCCCGCAGCGCTTCGCCATGTACGAAGACCTCTCCGTCGACGAAAACCTCACCCTGCGCGCGAAGCTCTACGGCGTCCCCACCAAAGTCGCCAACGAGCGCGCCGCCGACCTCCTCGCGCGCGTCGGCATGGACCGCTTCCGGGCCCGGCTCGCCGGGGCGCTCTCCGGCGGGATGAAACAGAAGCTCGCCCTCGTCGCGGCGCTGCTCACCCAGCCGCAGCTTCTCCTGCTCGACGAGCCGACCACCGGCGTCGACCCGGTGTCGCGCCGCGAATTCTGGGCGCTGCTCAACCAGCTCCACCACGACGGCTTGACCATCCTCGTCTCCACCCCCTACATGGACGAAGCGGAGTACGCCACCCGCATCGCCTTCCTCGACCGCGGCCGCATCTCCGCCATCGGCACGCGGCACGAGATCGTCGCCACCTACGACCGGCCGCTGCTCGAGATCCGCACCTCCAACCGTCTCGAAGTGCGCGCGCGGCTGGCGTCGATGAGCGAAGTCGACGACCTCTCCCTCTTCGGCACCGTCCTCCACGCCCGCGGCGCGAGCGGCAGCGGCGCCGACCTGCTCACCCGCGTGCGCGTCGCCCTGCGCGACGTCGTCGCCGAAGACGACATCCAGCCGCTCGCCCCGTCGCTCGAAGACGTCTTCGTCCTCGGCGGCGGAGAAGAAGAGGACGACGCATGAACGGCGGCACACTCGTCCAAGTCCGCAACGTCACCCGCCGCTTCGGCAGCTTCACCGCTGTCGACAACGTCTCCTTCGACCTGCCGCGCGGCAAAGTCTTCGGCTTCCTCGGACCGAACGGCTCCGGCAAGTCGACGACCATCCGCATGCTGGCCGGCCTGCTCGCGCCGACCTCGGGCTCCATCACCGGCTTCGGCTCGCTCGACGTCACGAAACAGACAGAAGCCTGGAAGTCGCGCCTCGGCTACATGAGCCAGAAGTTCTCGCTCTACCTCGACCTCACCGTCGAAGAGAACCTCCGCTTCTACGGCACGATCTACGGCCTTACCAACGACAAGATCCGCGAGCGCATCGACACGCTCGCCGAGCGGCTGCGCTTCCAGAAGATCCGCAACCAGCTCACCGACGGCCTCTCCACCGGCCTGCGCCAGCGCGTCGCCCTCGCCGCCGCGCTGCTGCACGAGCCCGAGCTGCTGTTCCTCGACGAGCCGACCGGCGGCGTCGACCCGCGCGGGCGGCGCCTCTTCTGGGACCTCATCTACGAGCTGGCCGCCGACCGCGGCATGACCGTCCTCGTCACCACCCACTACATGGACGAAGCGGAGCAGTGCGACCGGCTGGCGTTCATCCTCGACGGCGTCCTGATCGCCGACGGCTCCCCGCACGAGCTGAAGCGCGGCCTGCGCGACCGCATCTTCGAAGTGCGGGCCGAGCGCGATCCGTTCGGCATCGTCCGCGGCCTCCAGGGCGATCCCTCGCTCGAAGACGTCTACCTGTTCGGCCTCACCGTCCGCGCCGTCGCGGACGAAGGAGAGTCCGCGCGCGTGCGCGAACTGCTCGCGCGGTGGGGCGACGCCGAGGCGGCCGAGCCGTCCCTCGAAGACGTATTCGTCTCCCTCGCGCGCAAGCGCGTGCAACAGAAAGAAGCGGTGCAAGCATGAGAAGACTCCTCGCCCTCACATGGAAAGAATTCCTCCAGCTCAAGCGCGACAGGATGACCCTGCGGATGATCGTCATGGTGCCGGTGATGCAGACCCTCATCTTCGGCTACGCCATCAACTACGACGTCAAGCACCTCAAGACCGTCGTCCTCGACGAGAGCCGCTCCTACGAAAGCCGCGAGCTGGTGGCGAAGATGACCGGCACCGGCTACTTCGACGTCGTCGGCCACGTCGACTCCATGGACGAGATGCAGGCCCAGATCGACTCCGGCAAGGCCTCGGTGGGCGTCGTCTTCGATCGCGACTTCGGCAAGAATCGCCACCGCGGCCGTCCCGCCGAAGCGTTCCTCATCGTCAATGCCTCCGACACCACCACCTCGTCGCAGGCGATGTCGATCATGGCCGGCATCGCCCAGACCATGTCGATCCAGACCCTGGTGCGGCGCTCCGGCTGGACTCACAAACAACTGCCGGTCGACGTGCGCGTGCGCCCCTGGTACAACCCCGACCTCCGCACCTCGCGCTTCATCATCCCCGGCCTCATCGCCATCATCCTGACGTTCACGCTCATCCAGTTCACCGCCATCGCCATCGTGCGGGAGCGGGAGCGCGGCACGCTCGAACAGCTCCAGGTGACGCCGGCCACGCGCGCGGAGCTGATCCTCGGCAAGATCCTGCCCTACATCGTCATCGGCTACTTCCAGTTCACCTTGACCCTGTTGCTGATGCGCTACCTCTTCAACATTCCCATCGCCGGCTCGGTCGTGCAGCTCTACCTGGTCGGCTTCCTCTTCATGGCCGCCGTCCTCGGCCTGGGGATGCTGATCTCGACCATCGCCCAGACCCAGATGCAGGCCACCCAGATGTCGATGTTCTTCCTGCTGCCGTTCGTCTTTTTGTCGGGCTATGTCTTCCCGATCGAAGGCATGCCGCTGATCTTCCGCTGGATCTCCAACGTCATCCCGGCCAAATACTTCATCAGCGTCATCCGCGGCATCGTGTTGCGGGGCGCGTCATTGGCGGAGCTGTGGGAACCGACGGCACTGCTGGCGCTGTATACGTTCCTGATCATTGCGCTCGCGGTGATGAGGTTCAAGAAGACGACAGCGTAAGAACTTTGCGCCTCCTACGGAGCGCCGGTCTTCGACCGGCCGGTCCGCCGGCATTCTGCCGGCCGTCTCCGGGACACTTTTCCGCACACTGCCGACCGAAGGTCGGCGGACCGGCCGGTCGAAGACCGGCGCTCCGTCCCATGACGAAGAGGAGGGGACATTCATGAAATCGAATTCCGCCCGTCCCGAATCGAGCGGAGCACCGTCTCTGCGAGCTCCTTCGTCACCGGCTCCCGCACGACGAGCAGGCGCGAGAGCAGCGCCCCGATCACCAAGTCTGCCTGCAGCTCCGACCCGAAGGCCTCGCTGAGCAGCTTCCGCCGAGGGGCGAGCACCGCGTGCAGCACCTCGATCGCCTCCGCGTCCGGCTCCGAAAGCAGGCCGAGCACCTCGGCCGTCTCGCGCACGATCGCATCCGGGTCGCTGCTCTCCGGCGGCGGCGCAATCAGCGCGGCCACCAGCGCGCCCTTCGAAGGCCAGCGCCGGTAGATCGTCGTCTTGGCGATCCCGGTACGCTCCGCGACGGTGTCGACCGTGAACTCGCGGTAACCGCGCTCCCGGAGAAGTGCGCGAGCCGCAGTCAGGATCTGCTCGTCCGCCCCCTCACGGCGCGGGCGGCCGCGCGGCATCAGTCTCCGGCCCCCACGAACACCACCTCGGCGCCCGGATGATCGAGCCAATCCGTCGTGTCGAGCTGGACGAAACGGCGGTTGCGGAAACGCTCCTGCAGCGACGGCGGGAAGGGGGAGGGGATGGTGACGTGCAGCTCCAGGTCGTCGAACAGCTCGGTCTGCAGGTTCGGCATCTCCAACATCCCCCAGGCCGCCGGGTCGGGATTGGCGATCGTGACGATGTAGTCAGCGTCCGCCTCGACCTCCGCCTCCCGGGCGACCGGATCGGCATCGTCCAGGGTTTCGATGTGCCACCGCAGATGCGCGTGCGAGCCGTGCGTGGTGATGTCGTAGGTCCCGAAGGCGAACGCCTTCGCCGCCGGCAGATGACGCAGACCGCGGGTCTTCGTCCCATACACCTGCGCATCGAGCGCCGCGTTCATGTCTTCGTGCGTCAGGACCAGGTCGACGAAGCCCCAGAACCGGTCGTGCTGCGACGAGAGGGGAAGCTTCTTCCGCCCGATGGCAATCGCCCGCTCGAACGCCGCCCCCTCAGGGCCGAGAACGATCACCAGCCGCTGGATATCGTCGAGCTCATCCGCCTGCTGCTCCTCCACCCGCGGCCGGTAATAGAAAGTGATCGCCCCTTCCTCGATCGTCCTGGCCACCTCCGCTATCGCAAGCCGTCCCATGGATACATTCCTCTTCAAAGTGCGAGCCGAGTTGACCGGGAAGGCAGGACGGGGGCCGCTCGTCCTCGTTTCTGTGACATTAGGACGGGGGGCGGATGGGGAGGGTTTCAGGCGAGCTTGCCGCAGCCGCCGAAGGCGGCGAAAGATCTGTAGGCCCGCCCTTCAGGGCGGGTATCGCGCCGGCCCAGGAAGGCGAGCCTGCGAAGCGGGCGACAGAACAGGGGCTCTCGCGCAAATCCTATGCTGCCGCCCGCTTCGCGGGCTTGCCTTCTTCGTCCTGAATACCCGGCCTAAAGGCCCAATGGCGTCAACTTAAGGGGTTATTCTGAGTGGCGGATCGGAACGAAGGGAGGGTGTGATGAGGACGTTCGGACCGACGGTGGCTGGGTTAACGATCGACTTCGGGCAGATCACCGAGAGGATTCCACGAGGACTCGTGGACGCGATTCTGAAAGAGACCAAGCGGGAGAGTCTTCGGATCCGGAAGCTACCGGCGTACCTGATGGTGTATTACGAGATCGCGCTGGGGCTGATGAACAGCGGCAGTGCTCGACACGTGTTGCGTGAACTAGTCGCGGACGTTCGGGATGAGTTCCCGGACCCGCAGGCGGCAATCGCGAGCCGGACGGCGATCAGCAATGCTCGACAACGGCTGGGGGCAGAACCGATCCGGAAACTGTACGAGCAAGTGGTCAAGCCGATCGCCAAGCGGACGACGAGCGGGGCCTGGTTCGGGTCTCGCCGGTTGGTGGCCCTCGACGGAAGCAGTTTGCACGTGAAGGACTCCCCGGGGAATCGCAAGGAGTACGGAAAAGCAGGAGCGGCCAAAGGGAAGGCGAGTCCGTTGCCGCTGATCCGGTGGGTCGCCCTGTGTGAGCTCGGCACGCATGTAGTGTTCGCGGCGCGCATGGCAGCGTGGAAGGTCAGCGAACTGGCTCTGGCCAAGCAGCTCATCCATCGCCTCGAGCCTGGAATGCTCTGCCTGGCGGATCGGCTGTTTTATGGTTTTCCGCTTTGGAGTCAGGCAGTTGCGACTGGCGCGGACTTGCTCTGGCGCGTGCAGAAAGGCGTCACACTGCCACCCCTCAAGAGATTGCGCGACGGGTCCTATCTGAGCCAGGTGCGTGGGCGTTCGAATGGACCGGTCGCTGAGCGTCGCCGCAGTTTTCCGGTCCGAGTGATCGAGTTCTATGTCAAGGTTGGCCGCAGCCGAAAGCATTACCGCCTGATCACAACGCTGCTCGATCCGAGAAAAGCTCCGGCCAAGAAACTGGCCGAGCTGTATGCGAAACGATGGGGCATCGAGACCGTGATTGGGGAAGTGAAAACGTATCTGAAGGGACCGGGGACACTGCGCAGCGAATTGCCCGAGCTCGTCGAGCAGGACTTTTATGGTCTTCTGCTCGCTCACTTCGGCGTTCGTTCGATCATGCACGAAGCGGCACTGCAGCAGCGCATCCCGCCCACCGAGCTCTCGTTCATCCACTCTGTCCGTGTGGTCATCCGCAGGCTTCCCGAAATGGTTTCTTTTTCCCCCCTCTGGTGGCTCTCGGACGCTCCATCGGCGGCTGGTGGCTGAAGTTGGCGAAGAAAGAGTTCCCCTTCGACCTGACCGCCACTACCCCCGCGTCAAACGACGCCCTCCCTACAGCTATCCGCACCGAACCTCTCGCGGCTGCAATCCACCCACTCATGAACCCGCGCTTCTTGAACTTGTCGCTCATGCAGACGCACGTAGCTGCTAATAACGCCTTAAGTTGACGCCATTGGGCCTAAAGGCCGGGCCTACAGATCTTTCGCCGCCTACGGCGGCTGGTCGACCTCACGGTGACGGCGCCGCGCAATAACACGCCTGAAACGCGTCGATCGTCCGGCGAGTTGTAGGGCCGTAGAATCGGCGGATGCTGCGCGAGCGTCGCATCGAAGCCGCCACCGGCCAGTCCCTCATCAAGCTCCCTACCCTCGGCGGCAGCGTCCCCCTCTACCTCTTCACCGAACACCTCCACGTCCCCGCCCTCGGCGTCCCCATCGTCAATCACGACAACAACCAGCACGGCGCCAACGAAAACCTGCGCCTGCAGAACCTCTGGGACGGAATCGAGGTGTTCGCGGCGATTCTGGGAGGGGAGTGAGGGCTGTGGGCGGGATCGCGACGCGTAGCGAGCTTGCCGCAGCCGCCGTAGGCGGCGAAAGATCTGTAGGCCCGCCCTTCAGGGCGGGTATCGCGCCGACCCACGAAGGCGAGCCCGCGAAGCGGGCGACAGAGCAGGGGCTCTCGCGCAAATCCTACGCTGTCGCCCGCTTCGCGGGCTCGCCTTCTTCGTCCTGAATACCCGGCCTAAAGGCCGGGCCTACAGATCTTTCGCCGCCTTCGGCGGCTGGACCTCACGGTGACGGCGCCGCGCAATAACATGCCTGAAACGCGTTCCCCGTACTCGTCCCCGTCCCGCACCAATACCCCGTCCAGCTGTTCTGGTTGATGATCGTATTCGGGCTCGACACCGTGTAGTACTGCCCGTAGAGCGCCCGCGTGGCGGTGCTGGTCTGGATGGCGGTGCGGACGCGGCCGATCGACCGCGGGGTGTATTCGTTCTGGCCGTAGGCCGCGCGGAAGGCGTACTCCTCTCCCCAGGCCGGTGTGGTGGCGGAGAGCGGAAGGCTGTGGACCGTGTAGTCGACGATCGTCGCTCCTGCCGGGGAGTACGTCATCCGCTCGTAAGCCGGGTTGTTGCCGAAGACGGGGCTGACGGCGGGGGTGATGTGGATGTACGCCAGCGGCGCGGCGGCTTTACCGTACAGGAGGCGGAAGTCGTCCATGTGGGTGTGGCCGGCGAGGGTGGCCTTGATGGTCGAGGCGTAGCGGGTCATCAGCGCGCCGAACGTCGTCGCGTAGCTGCTCTTCCAGAACAGCGCCGCCGTGACCGTCGGGCAGGCGCCGCCGTACGTAATGGTGTCGTAGACGTCGATGCCGGGAGGGATGTGGTACAGCAGCCAGACCCGCCGCCCGCGCTTCTTCGCCGAGGCGAGTTGGCCGGAGAGCCAGGCCAGCTCCTGCGCGCCGTAGTCGGTGCCGGCCGTGCCGCAGGCGTTCGTGAACTTCGGGGAGAAGTAGATGGAGTTCACGCCGATGATGGTCGTATCGGGGATCGACCCCTCGATGGCGAAATGCCCGGTCGGCGAGAACTGCCGGACGAAGTCGGACGTACCGCTGCTCGGCGCCCACGCGTTCGCAAACGCGGGGAGGAACCAGCCGCCGGGCGTCACGTTGTAGTCGCCGCAGTCGGAGTCGTTGTTGCCGATGACCGGATAGATCGTGAGCCCCGGCGCCGCGAGCTGGAACTGCGTGGCGATGAACTGGATGGTCTTCGTCACGAACGACTGGAAGGCCTGAGGGCTCTTGTCGGTGGCGTACTTCTGGAAGTTCTGCGGGAACTGGTGGGCCAGGAAGTCGCCGGTGATCGTGGCGAAGCGCGCTCCCTTCGCGTGCAGCTTCAAGTCGGCGAGGAAGGACTGGAACAGCGGGTAATTCGTGTCGGAGTCGTACGCGCTCGGTGCGGTGATCTTCGACGTAGCGAAGATCGCCGGCCACGCCGAAGGCTCGGCGGCGGCGAGCTGGTCGACCAGGCTGGGGTCGTAGAAGGGATTGAAGTGCAGGTCGGAGACCGAAAGGAATGCCGGCGCGGCCGAGGCGCCGAGCGCCGCGCAGAGCACGAGGAGAACCGAGGCCGCCCGGCCGGCGAGGCGCTGCTGGAACGACATGGGAGGACCCTCCATCACAGGAGTGCCGCGGAGCGGCGAACCCCTACCTCATCTCTCTACCGGTACTCCACCCAGTCCGTCGCCGCCACCACTTCGCTGGTCGTCTCGCTGGTCTGCTCGTGCAGGAAGATGCGGAAGCGGATGGGGCGCATCAGGTTGGCGCGGCGGAGGATCGGTTCGAGCTCCTGGTTCAGCCGATACGTCCCCTTCGCCTCCGCGAGCAGGTTCGGCTGCGGCGGGAGCACGTTGTCGGGACTGACTCTCGCCACCGTGCTGCTGAAGGTCTGGTTCGCGGTCGTGGTCTCGAACTGCATCGACAGATAGAAGGTGGACGGACGGAAGTTCCGAATCTCGTAGTCCACCACCGCGGTGATGCTTTTAGCGTCGCCGAGGACCGAGTGCGCGGGCGGATCGACCGTGCTCAGCTCCAGCGTCGCGGTCACCGGCTTCTCCGGCTGCGCGGCCGGCTGGGCGCTGTGAATCTCCCACGGCCCGATGCCGGTCATCTGCAGCACGGTCTCCTCGGGGAAGAAGAGGTAGTGCATGACGCGCTGCGGGTTCACGTAGAAGCTGCCGGCCTCGTAGCGGGTCACCCTGGCGCGGTCGGCGGTATTGCCGAACCCGAGCTCCGCCGCACCGGAGAGCACGGTCACCCGCTCGTCGCGCGGATGCCAGTGCGGCGCGAGCGCCGCTCCGGCCGGGATGCGCACGCGGATGGTGAACATCCCCTCGGCGAGCGGGTCCCCTTCCAGTACCGCGATTTTCGATCCGGCCGGCATCGACGGTGGTCCGTCGGCCCAGCCGATCACTTCCGGCGTGAAGGCGATCGGCTCGCCGCCTGCGACTGCGGGGACGAAGGCGGCGGAGAGAAGGATGGCGGCTGCGATGGGGCGGAACATGCGCTGATTGTAAGAGAGGTGCGGGGTATGATGACCCTCCCGCCGTGAGCGATCAGCAGATCTGGTGTGTCGTCGCGGTCTTCGCGATCATCATCGCGGTCACGGTCGCGGAGACTCTGCACTGGCTTCCGAAGGGGCGTGTGAAATTCGCGATTCTGTTCGTGGCCGGCGTCTTGGTGATCGCCCTCCTGCGCGTGGCGAACATTCCTCCCGATTGGTTTGCCGGCGGAGGCGAAGGTTTCGGACTCGCGGTGTCGTTCCTGCTCGGCGGCTGGGTCACCACCGGCGCCGGGCGTGAATTCGGTTTGCCGCTGTTGACCGGCATGGGCGGCACGCTGCTGCTGCTCAATCTGATGGCGCATCTGTAACGCCTCGAAACTTTCTGCTGTGTCGATCTTCTCAATGAGTGGAGGTCGAACATGATGTGGCGTTTCTCAATAGTCGTTCTTGTGACCCTTTCAGCAGCAGCCGCCGACCTGCGGCCGGTGGCATTACAAGCGGCACGCGGTGACGCAAATGCAGTCCGTACATTGCGCGCAGCGGGACAGGCAGGAGTCGACGCGTTGATGGCGGTGCGCAACAGGCCGGACAAGGCGCGCTTCGATGCGGCCATCGACAGTGTCTGCAAACAGCGCGACTGTGCGTATTCGGGGCTGTACTGGTATACGGATCTCGAGGCGGCGAAGCGGGCCGCCGGCGCAACCGGGCGCCCGATCCTGTCGCTGCGCCTGCTCGGCAATCTCGACGAGGAGCTGAGCTGCGCCAATAGCCGCTATTTCCGCACGCTTCTCTATCCGAACCGCGAGATCGGCGCCTATCTGCGCGCCAATTACATCCTGCACTGGAAGTCGGTGCGGCCGGCGCCGGTCGTCACCGTCGATTTCGGCAACGGCCGGAAAATGCGCCGTTCCATTACAGGCAACAGCATCCATTATGTGCTCGACTCGAATGGTCGTCCCCTCGACGCAATCCCCGGCCTCTATGCGCCGCCGCAGTTCATCGCGCTGTTGCGCGAGGGTGTTGCGCTGCACAAGGCGGTTCTTGCGAGCAAAGACGGAAACCGGGCGCTCCGTGTGTATCACGATAACGTGAGGTGGGCGGCACGGCGCCGGGCGATCTCGCCGCTCGATCGCGCCAATGAATACTCCGGCACGCGCGCGAAGCGGATGGCGGCATGGACCTCGGGGTCGCTGGCTCCGTCCAAAGGGGGCGGGGAGGACGTGATGCTCACCAAGGTTGCATTCGACGCGTCCGCACGCGGGATGCTGGACGACCTCTCGCGGCGCGTCCGCGAGGTCGTGTCCGGTCCTTCGACGCTCGACGAGAACGCGCTCGCCCTCATCCGCGCCAAGCGCGCCGCCACCCCCGATCCGTCGATGCGCACGGAGGAGGCGCTGGAGGAGGCGATCGAACGGCTGGAAGAGACGCTCGCCGCCGACACGAAGATCAACGAGAAGCTGCACGCGGAGCTGCACCA
Source organism: Thermoanaerobaculia bacterium (assembly GCA_035629865.1). Taxonomy (GTDB): domain Bacteria; phylum Acidobacteriota; class Thermoanaerobaculia; order Gp7-AA8; family Gp7-AA8; genus QHVT01. The sequence goes on from DASPHC010000015.1 coordinate 37,331, forward strand.
GTGGTTCGTCGAAGGCACCGCGATGGACGTCGAAACGCTCAACGCCCAGGTCTACGACAGGCTGTTTCTCGCCCCCGGCGAAGACCAGTGGATGGGCCTCGCCGCGAAGAGCTCCTTCACGGGAATCCTGGGAGAGGGCCTGATCGTCACGGCGGCGCGGTAAGGGGGGTTCCTCGGAGTTCCTCGGGTTCCTCGGAGTTCCTCGGGTTCCTCGGAGTTCCTCAGAGTTCCTCGGTCGATCGATCGGGAGCCGCGGAGCGGCGGAAGGATTCAGCCGCGGAGCGGCGGCAGAGTGTAGCCCCGGGCGTGAGCCCGGGGTAACCGCGTCCCTCACCCAGTCAGCCGCGGAGCGGCGAAAGAACGCGCTTCTCGGCACGCTTCGTTCTTTCGCCGCTCCGCGGCTGACCTTCTTGCCCGCGTCTGTCCCCGGGCTCACGCCCGGGGCTACATTCTTCCGCCGCTCCGCGGCTACGTGGGCCGCTCCGCGGCTCTCCGCCGCCGCTCTGCGGCGGATTTCTCGCACTACACTCCCCCCGTGGCCAACAACTCCGACCAGCCTCTGCGCGATGACGTCCATCTCCTCGGCAACCTGCTGGGCAAAACGTTGCGGTCGCAGGAGGGGACGGCGCTCTTCGACATGGTCGAGCGGGTGCGGGCGCTGGCGAAGAGCGGGCGGGCCGGGAATGCCGAGGACTTTGACCGTCTCGCCGAGCTTCTGGCCGCACTGCCGACCGACGAGGCGCTACCCGTCGCGCGCGCCTTCGCGCACTTCCTGAACCTCGCCAACATCGCCGAGCAGCAGCATCGCGTGCGCCGCCGCCGGGAGTACCAGCGCGATCCGTTGGCTGCTTCGCAGCCGGGATCGTGCGAGGAAGTGTTCGGACGCCTGCGTTTGAGCATGGACCGTGACCGGCTTTACGACGCCGTCACCTCGCTGCGGATCGAGATCGTCCTGACCGCCCATCCCACCGAGGTCGTCAGAAGGACACTCCTGCAGAAATACCGCCGGATCGCCGAACTGCTGGCGCGCCGCGATCACGGCGACCTCACCATGCTGGAAGAGCTCGAGACCGTGGCCGCGCTGCGCCGCGAGATCACCGCCGCGTGGGAGACCGACGAGGTGCGCCACGAGCGTCCGTCGCCGCTCGACGAGGTAAAGGGCGGCCTCTTCATCTTCGAGCAGACGCTGTGGGATGCACTCCCCGGATACCTCCGCCTCCTCGACGACGCTCTGCGCGACTACACGGAGCGCCCGCTCCCGCTCGATGCCGTGCCGATCCGCTTCGGCTCCTGGATCGGCGGCGATCGCGACGGCAATCCGAACGTGACCGCAGACGTCACCGGCCAAGCCTGCCTGCTGGCGCGCTGGGTCGCCGCCGATCTCTATCTGCGCGAGATCGACGAGCTGCGCTCCGAGCTGTCGATGACTTCCGCCTCGGCGGAGCTGCCGCAGGCGCCCGAGCCGTATCGCGCGTTCCTGAAAGAGGTGAAGGCAAAGCTGCTCGCGACCCGTACGTCCATCGAGGCGGCGATCGTCACGCCGGATGGATGGGAGCGGTGGAGCGGGCCGCTGCGCGAGACCCGCGACCTGCTCGAGCCGCTCCTACTCTGCCATCGCTCGCTGCACGAGACCGGCAACGGCATCATCGCCGGGGGACGGCTGACGGACCTCATCCGCCGCGTGTACTGCTTCGGCCTCACGCTGGTGCGGCTCGACGTCCGTCAGGACTCCGCGCGCCACACCGCGCTCCTTGCCGCGATCACGCGCCGGCTCGGTCTCGGCGACTACGGCGAATGGGATGAGAAGCAGCGGCAGGATTTCCTGCTGTGCGAGCTGGAGTCGCGGCGGCCTCTGATCCCGCACGAGCTCGAGCTCGATGACGATGCCGCCGAGGACCTGCGCACGTTCCACGCGATCGCCGCGATCCCGCGCGAGTCCCTCGGCGCGTACGTCATCACCATGGCCTCGCGCCCCTCTGACGTCCTCGCGGTCGCGCTGCTGCAGAGGGAAGCGCGTATTCGCGAGCCGCTGCGGATCGTGCCGCTCTTCGAGACCATCGACGACCTCCGCCACGCCGGCGAGACGATGCGCGAGCTGCTGGCCATCGACTGGTATCGCCAGTTCATCGGCGGAAAGCAGGAAGTGATGGTCGGCTACTCCGACTCGTCGAAAGACTCCGGCCGCTTCACCGCCGCGTGGGAGCTGTTCCTGGCGCAGGAGCGCGTCGTCGCCGCGTGCGCCGCGGCGGGCATCGAGCTGACGCTCTTCCACGGACGCGGCGGCAGCGTCGGGAGGGGAGGCGGGCCGACCTATCTCGCCGTCCGCTCGCAGCCGCCCGGGTCGGTCGACGGACGCCTGCGGGTGACGGTGCAGGGGGAGATGATCCAGGCGGAGTTCGGCCTGGTCGGCATCGCTCTGCGGACGCTCGAGATCTACACCACGGCCACGCTCGACGCCACGCTCGCGCCCTGCACGCCGCCGCGCGACGACTGGCGCGCGCTGATGGAGAAGATGTCGGCCGCCGCCGCGCGCGGCTATCGCGGCGTGGTGTACGAGGAGCCGCGCTTCGTCGACTACTTCCGCGCCGCGACCCCCGAGGTCGAGCTCGGGGAGCTGAACATCGGCAGCCGTCCCGCGCGCCGCGGCGGCGCGACGAAAGGGGTGGAGTCGCTGCGCGCCATTCCGTGGCAGTTCGCCTGGACGCAGAACCGACTGCTCCTCCCTTCCTGGCTCGGCGTCGACGACGCCCTCGGCGCCGCGGACGAGGCGACCCTGGTGGCGATGCGGCAGGAATGGCCATTCTTCGAGTCGACGATCGAGCTGATCGAGATGGTGCTGGCGAAAGCGGAGCCGGGCATCGCCGCCTACTACGACCGCCTCCTCGTGCCCGCGGACCTGCGCGACCTCGGCGAGACACTGCGCGCCCGCCTGGCCCGGACGATCGACCTGGTGAAACGCGTCACCGGCCACGAACGCCTGCTCGAGACCAACCGCGCGTTACGCCGCTCGATCGACGTGCGCAACCCGTACGTCGATCCGATCAACGTGGTCCAGGCGGAGATCCTGCGGCGGCTGCGTTCCTCGGACGATGCCACTCTGCGGGACGCATTCGTGGTGACGGTCAATGGCATCGCGGCGGGCATGCGCAATACGGGTTGATAGGAATTGAAAATTGAAAATTGAAAATTGAAAAACGACGCCGTCGAGGCCGTGCTCAATTTTCAATTTTCAATTTTCAATTTTCAATTCCTATACTTCACCCCATGAAGCGCCTCCTCCTCACCCTCCTCCTCACCCTCCTCCTCACCACCACCCTCTCCGCCGAAACGCTCGTCCTCGCCGGCGGCCGTCTCATCGACGGCTACGGCGGCCCTCCGCTGGAGAACGCGGTGATCGTCGTGGAGGGCAACACCATCCGCGCCGTTGGCCCCGAGGGAACCATCGCCATTCCTGCGGGGGCAAAAGTCATCGACACGAACGGCTACACCGTCATGCCCGGCCTGATGGACATGCACGTCCACCTGATGATCGTCGGGCACGGCGACTACGACCATTGGGATCGCGTCTATCCGAGCAAGTTCCGCGACGTGATCATGCCGATCGCGGCGAAGCAGCTTTTGATGGCCGGCGTCACCACCGCGCGCGATCTCGGCGCACCGCTCGAGGAGATCATCACGGTCCGCAACCGCATCGCCGCGGGGGAGATCCCGGGGCCGCGGATGTTCGTCTCCGGTCCGTTCCTGCAGAAGACGTCGCCGCCGCTCGAGGGGCGGTGGCGGTGGGCGGTCAACGGTCCGGAGGACGCGCGGAAGAAGGTGCGGACGATCGTCGAGGGAGGCGCGGACGTCATCAAGCTGATCGACCAGGACCAGATGACGCTCGACGAGGTCAAGGCCATCGTCGACGAGGCCCACAAGGCCGGCAAGCACGTCGCCGCGCACGCCCATCGCGCCGACGAGATCCGGCAGGGACTGCGCGCCGGCGTCGACTGCTTCGAGCACACCGGCCTGGCCACCAAGCCCGGCTACGACGACGACGTGCTGCAGATGCTGCGCGACCGCAACGCCACCCTCTACTGGTGCCCGACGATGGAAGGCCTCTTCCTCGCCGAGGAGACCGCGCGCAATCCGGAGCGGCTGGACGACCAGCGCCTGAAGCGCGACCTGCCGCCCGACATCTACCAGGACGTGCGCGAGTCGCTGCGCGACGTCGCGCGCCTCGACTACTTCCGCCTCGTCTCCCGCCGCATCCCGACGCTCGCCAACAAGTTCCGCCAGCTGCGCGAGTCGGGCGTCACCATCGTCGTCGGCACCGACTCCGGCATCCCCGGCAACTACCACTTTGACTCCACCTGGCGCGAGCTGAAGACGATGGCCGACCTCGGCATGCCGCCGATGGAAGTCATCCGCGCCGCCACCTACTGGCCCGCCCAGATGCTCAAGCAGCCCAACCTCGGCACCATCGCCCCCGGCAAGCTCGCCGACATCATCGTCGTCGACGGCGACCCCCTCACCGACATGACCGCCCTGCGGCATGTGGTGCATGTGGTGAAGGACGGGCGGGTTTACCGGTAGAGGCGCGGGTTGCGTGAGCGCGAATTGAAAATTGAAAATTGAAAATTGAAAACGGTGCGTGGTCGAAGCCTCGTTTTCAATTTTCAATTTTCAATTTTCAATTCCGATCACCGCGCTCTTCCCACTTCGCCGAGGTAATCTTCCACTCGCCGCCCTGGTCGGCGAGGGTGACCTCGAAGCGGTAGTGGGCGGAGCGGGGGAGGTACTGGTCGAAGCCTCCGACCTGTTTCGGGAGGCCGATGAAGTCGACGAGGAAGGTGGCCCAGGCGGTGGAGCCGGAGCGTTGGACGTTGCGCTCCCGGATCACCACCTCGATCGTCTTGTAGCCGAAGAAGTAGCGGCGCAACTGGTTCTCGACCTCGGCGCGGTTCGGGAACTCCGGCGCCAGGTGGCCGAGGACGGCGGAGGAGTCGCGCTCCTCCGCCGCGGCGGCGACGCTGTCGAGCGTCGCCGCGATCGGGTCCTTCTGCTCCGCGCAGGAGAGCGCCAGCAGCAGGACCAGGAGCCAGCCCCGCGTCACTTCCTCATCACCACCAGCGCCACCGCGGCCAGCACCGCCGCGAAGACGAGCAGCATGGTGGGCGAGGCGGTCGGGACGATCGGCACGTTCGTGGCGGGGGCGACGAAGGTGAAGGGGCCGAACTCCGCGCTGGAGTCGGTGCCGCCGTTGCAGGAGACGTTCACGTCGACGTCCCCTTCCTCAGGGAACGCGGGCGTGACCGCCGACAGCGTGTTCTCATTGATGAAGGTCGTCGCCGCCGCGAAGCCGCCGAAGTCGGCCTGGCAGTCGAAGGTGAAGTTCGAGCCGGTGATCGTCACCGTCGTCCCGCCTGTGGTCGGGCCGGACGTGGGGCTGAAGCCGCTGATGAAGGGCGTCGTGTCTGCGTCGACGATGATCGTGCCGTTCATGGCGACACCACCGGCCGAGCTGTGGACGGCGCAGTAGTACGGATGGTTCCCCGCGGTGAAGAAGATCCTCTGGAAGTCGCCTCCCTCGCCGATGACGCCGGAATCCCACGCGTCGATGCCGGTGGTGGCGTTGCTGGTGGTGGTGTGGCCCCCCTCCACGAAGTTCCAGGTGACCGTGTCGCCTTGCGCGATCGTGAGACTGTTCGGGGTGAACGTCATTCCAGGTCCGACGGTCACGAAGTGGTCGGCCGCCGAGAGCGATCCGGCCACGAACACCAGGGCAAGCGCCAGGGAGAGTTTGCGCACTTTCGATTCACCTCCGGGTTTTTTGGGAGGGCGATCTTCTCACGGAATGCCGGACCCCCATCCGCTAAACTCCGCGGCCCATGTCGCACGTCTCTCAGATCGCCGCTGAGCTGTCCCTCCGGCCGCAGCAGGTCGAGCGCACGCTCGAGCTGCAGGCGGAGGGGGGCACCGTCCCGTTCATCGCCCGCTATCGCAAGGAAGCGACCGGCAACCTCGACGAGGTGCAGATCCAGTCGATCCTCGACCGCGCCGCGGAGCTGAAAGAGCTCGACGACCGCCGCGCCACCATCCTCAAGTCGATCGAGGAACAGGGGAAGCTGACGCCGGAGCTCTCGGCGGCGATCGCGCGGGCGAAGACGCGCACCGAGCTCGAAGACCTCTACCTGCCGTACCGTCCCAAACGCCGCACCCGGGCGACCATCGCGAAGGAGAAGGGGCTGGAGCCGCTGGCCGACTTCGTCTGGGGCACCGGCCCGCGCGTGCCGTGGACCTCCGACGACGACCTCGCCGGCGCGCGCGACATCTGCGCGGAACGGGTCGCCGAGGATGCGGGGCTGCGCAAATACGCGCGGGCGACGGCTTGGCGCGAAGGGGTGATCTCCTCCGCCGTCGTCTCGGAGAAGAAAGAGACGAAGAGCAAGTTCGAGCTGTACTACGACCATCGCGAGCCGCTGGCGCAGGCGCCGTCGCATCGCGTGCTGGCCATCTTCCGCGGCGAGTCGGAGGAGTTCCTGAGCGTCCGCCTCCGCTTCCCCGACGAGGCCATCGTGGCGGGCCTCAAGCAGCGCGTCTCCCATCCGACGCCGATGCCGGAGCAGCGGGAGAAGGCGATCGAGGACGGCTGGAAGCGCCTCCTCTCGATCTCGCTCGAAGGGGAGCTGCGCGCGGAGCTGAAGCAGCGCGCCGACGCGCAGGCGATCGAGGTCTTCGGCCAGAACCTGCGCAACCTCCTGCTCGCGCCGCCGGCCGGCAACCGCCGCGTCCTCGCGCTCGATCCAGGCCTGCGTACCGGCATCAAGACGGCGATGCTCGACGGGACCGGGAAGCTGCTCGAGACGGCCACGCTCTACAGCGAGAAATCGGCCGGCGAGCGCGCCGCGGCGGAGAAGACGCTGCAGCGGCTGATTGCCGCGCACAGTCCCGAACTGATCGCGGTCGGGAACGGCACCGGATCGCGCGAGGCGGAGGCGTTCGTTCGCGGCGTGACGGCGCTGCCGATCGTGTCCGTGTCCGAGCAGGGGGCGTCGATCTACTCGGCGTCGGAAGTGGCGCGCGAGGAGATGCCGGACCTCGACGTCTCGCTCCGCGGTGCCGCCTCGATCGGCCGCCGCCTGCAGGACCCGCTCGGCGAGCTGGTGAAGATCGACCCGAAGTCGATCGGCGTCGGGCAGTACCAGCACGACGTGAATCAGCCCCTCCTCCGGAAGAAGCTCGGCGAGATCGTCGACTGGTGCGTGAACCTGGTCGGCGTCGATGCGAACACCGCTTCGCCGCAATTGCTGGAGCATGTCTCCGGCATCGGTCCCGTGCTGGCGCGCCGGATCGTCGAGCACCGCAACGAGCACGGTGCGTTCGCCTCCCGCCGTGCGCTCCTCGACGTCCGCGGCCTCGGCGCGCGCGCGTTCGAGCAGTGCGCCGGCTTCCTCCGCATCCGCGGCGCGCAGCCGCTCGACAACAGCGCCGTTCATCCCGAGCGCTACGCACTGGTCGAGACCATGGCCCGCGACCACGGCGCCGCCCTGCGCGACCTCGTCGGCAACGCCGCCGTCGTCGACCGCATCGACTGGAAGCGCTACGTCGCCGGCGACGCCGGCGAACCGACGCTGAAGGACATCCTGGCCGAGCTCAAGAAGCCGGGCCGCGACCCGCGCGGTGGGTTCGAGCCGCCGAAGTTCCGCGACGACGTGCAGAAGCTCGAAGACCTCCGCGCCGGCATGAAGCTCGAAGGAGTGGTCACAAACGTCACCGCCTTCGGCGCCTTCATCGACATCGGCGTCCACCAGGACGGCCTGGTCCACGTCTCCCAGCTCGCCAACAAATTCGTGAAAGACCCGCACTCCGTCGTCCGCGTCGGCGACCGGGTGAGCGTAAAGGTGGTGACAGTCGACCTCGAGCGGCGGCGGATTGGGTTGACGATGAAGGCGTGAGCCGCCATCGTGAGCGGATGCCGGATCCGCCGCCGAAAAAGTTCACGCTGCGCGGCTGCGTCACGACGCTGTTGCTGCTCGCAGTGATCGCGTACGGCGGGATCGCAGCGGTCTGTTTCGCATGGTGGGGGACCGGCTTCTACGGCGTGATGCTGGGACGGCACGCGCCGGAGCGCCTGCGCGATGCGGCGACGATCGCGGTCTACGACCGTGTGATCGAAGTCGAACCGGGCGCGGTGACGTTTCGCACGTCGAGATGGGCGAGCGTCCGGCGGCGCCTCTTCCTCCGAGGAGCGAGTCCCGTGCCGGTGCGGGTGAGCACGCCGGCGAAGGGGGAGGTCGTGGCGGTGCACTTCGACGTGGGCGGGGGCCGTTCCGGCACGCGCCAGACCACGGTCTGGATGACCGGCTACGACATCGTCCTGCGCGAGGCCGGCCGCGACGTGACGCTGGTTCGGCTGCCCTATACCGAAGAGAAAGACGCCACCGTTTGGCGCGAGCTGATCGAGACGAAGCTGCGCCGAAAGTGAGAGAATGTTCCCCCATGGCGCGCGGATGGGAAAGTAAGTCCGTCGAGTCGCAGCAGAGCGAGCCCACCACCGGCGGCGGCAATCGCAGACTCACCGCCGAGGAGCTGGAGCGCGAGCGGAAGCGTGAGAGCCTGGAGCTCTCCCGGGGCCGCGTGCAGCGCGAACTGGAAGGGGCCAGATCCGAGGTGCACCGCACCGCCCTCACCAACGCGCTGAAGTTCCTAGAGGAGGAGCTGGCGAAGCTGTAGGGCGGCGCGCAGCGCCGCAACGGAGCGCCGACGTTCCGTCGGCCGGTCCGCCGGTCTTCGACCGGCAGTCTGCGTTCGGCGGTGAAGCACCGCACACTGCCGGCCGAAGGCCGGCGGACCGGCCGGTCGAAGACCGGCGTTCCTCAGGCCGCCGGCTTCGCCGGCGGCGGGGCCACCACCGCATCCGGCACCTGGTTCTTGATCGCCTTGATCGAGCGCAGGTACGAGTACACCGCCTTGAGATCCGAATCCGTCAGGCCGGCGACGTTCTGCCAGGGCATGGGGGGGAGGATCGGGCGGGAGACGCCCCAGTGGCGGCCGGTGCGGATGGTGCGGATGAACGTCTCTTCGTTCCAGATGCCGATGCCGGTGAGGCGCTCCGGGGTGAGGTTGGCGGCGTAGCTCACGCCCCATGGGCCGGCGAAGGCGGTGTTGGTGCCGGCGCCGATCCAGACCCACGGGCCGTTCGGCAGCTTCGGCGCGGGCGGCATCTGCAGGCCTTCCGGGTGGCCGGAGAGAAGGCGGGTGCGGTCCGGCTCGGGGCCGTTCGGGCCCATCTTGAAGGGGGTGTGGCAATCGTTGCAGCCGCCGATGTTGACGAGGTATTCGCCCCGCTTCACCACCGCCTTCCTGGCGGCGGCCTCGGCGATCTGCTCGTTCTTCGCGGCGGTGCGTTTGGCGGTCGTGGCCGTGAGGGTGCCGGCGACGGCGATGGCGGCGAGGACGATCGTGGCGGACGTGAGTGACTGGCGCTTGTTCATGGCCCTCAATGTAAGAACCGCCGCCCCGGCGTGTTGCTAAGACTTTCCTATCGCGACACGAAAAGATTCTTATCCTTAGCGGATGCTGCTCGCACTGCTCCTCGCCGCCACCCTCTCCGACCCGCTCGCCGCCAACCATCAGGCCATCCGCGCTCTCGAGCGCAGCCTCGACGCGCATGGCCGGGATGATCCTAAAGTGACCTTCTCAGTCCGCTCCGACCTCGTCGCCGAGGGACAGTCGCTGGCCGTCCTGCCGCCGTTCGAGACCTACCCCCTGAGCGTCGACGCCGTCCTCGACCCCGCCACGAAGCGGATGCGGGTCGCCTCCTCCTGGAGCATCGCCGGCGACTTCACGTTCTCCGACATCGTGGCGGTTCAGGACGGGAAGGGGATCGGCCTGACACCCGAGCTCCGCGCCCACCGCGAGGTGACGGGTGAGCCGCCGATTCTCAATCGCTACATGCCGCACCGCTACATCCGCCAGCTCCTCAACAACCGCACCGCGCTCCGGGCCCTCGACGACCGGACGATCCTGAGCGGCAGCCAGACCATCTATCTCGATGAGAAGGGGCTGCTGCACCGCGTCGTGCAGGTCCTGCCGACCAACGGCGGCGACGGCGTCCGCGAGACGGTCTACGAGGACTACAAGAAGACCGGCAACATCCTCCTGCCGTCGCGGCTGCGGACGCGCGTCACCAGCAGCGTCTACGGGACGGTGGAGAACGTCTACCGCTACGAAGGCGTGCGCGCCGAGGCGGCGTTCGGGGAGAAAGACTTCACCGTGCCGGAGGGCTACACGAAGCCCGACTACTCGTACCGCGGCGCATTCGCCACGCGCGAGCTGGCCAAGGACGTCTGGCTGCTGGAGAACGTCACCCGCTCGACCGGGCAGTGGTCGTACAACGTGATGGTGGTCGCCTTCGACACGTTCGTCCTCGTCACCGAGGCCCCGGTCGACAGCGCCACCTCGGAGCGGGTGCTGGAGAAGATCCGCGAGCTCGCGCCCGGCAAACCGGTGCGTTATCTCGTGCAGAGCCACCACCACGACGACCACATCGGCGGCATCCGGACCTACATCGCCGAGGGGACGACCATCGTGACCACGGAGGCGGTGAAGCCGCTGGTCGAAAAGCTCGCCGCCGCCCCGTTCCTCCTCACCCCCGACCGCCTCGGCCGCTCGCCGCGCGAGCCGAAGTTGGAGCTGGTCCGGTCGCGGATGACCGTCTCCGACGACAACCACAGCGCCGTCATCCGCAACATCGGCCCCACCCCGCACGCCCGCGACCTGCTGATGGTCTACCTGCCAAAGGAGAAGATCCTCTACCAGGCGGACATGATCAACGAGGGGGAGTACCCGGACAACGCGGGGACGCGGGAGTTCCGAAAGAAGATCGAAGGCCTCGACGTGAAGACGATCGTCGGCCTGCACGGAAAAGTCGTGACCGTCGACTGAGCAAACGCGTGTTCTGCTGACACGAGGGGACGACCAGGGGGCCTCCGGCGGGCGGGCCCGGCCCGCGGCGTTTGTTTTCGCACGGACCGCGTTCCGTGCGAGAGGCGTGCGTTCAGGCTAGGCCAACCAACGCCGCGGGCCGGGCCCGCCCGCCGGAGGCCCCCCGTCGTCCCCCCGCGTTCGCAGGGCGGCGGTCGCGTACACTCTCTGCGCCCATGAACCTCGTCATCGCTGCAGCGGTTGCGATTGCCGTTTCGATTGCGGCCGTGGCGTGGGGGAAAAAGGCGGCGCGGAAGCTTCAGCGCGAGCGGAAGATCCACATCGACCAGTTCAAGCTCAAACGGCGCCATGCCGAGATCGAGCTCGAAGTCTTCGGCAGCCGCGAGATCGTCCAGGCCGTGCAGGCGTACGCGCGCGACCACCACGTCACCGTCCAGCAGGCCAAACAACAGGCGCAGCAATACCTCCAGGAGATCGTCCCCAAGTTCAACCTCCTCGCGTACTACCGCATCGGCGCCCCGGTGGCGCGGGCCATCATGCACTTCCTCTATCGCGTCGTCGTCGAGCGCAAGCCGCTGCGCGACTTCAACGAGAGAGCCTCCAAAGGGGCGGCGGTGATCTACATCATCAACCACCGCTCCAACGCCGACTACGTCCTCGTCGCGCACATGCTGTTCAAATTCATCTCCCTCTCCTACGCCATCGGCGAGTGGGCGCGCGTCTGGCCGCTCAACCACGTCTTCAAATGGTTTGGCGGCTACTTCGTCCGGCGCCGCTACCGCGAACCGCTGTACCACGCCATCCTGGCCAAATTCGTCCAGACCATCACCAAGCACGGCGTCACCCAGGGCATCTTCATCGAAGGCGGCCTCACCCGCGACGGCGCCTTCCAGAAGCCGAAGCTGGGGATGCTCGACTACCTCGTGACCGCCAAGCGCGACCCGGAATTCACCGCGCCGCTCTACATCATCCCCACCGCCGTCAACTACGACCGCGTGCTCGAAGACCGCAACCTCACCGAGGAACTGCTCGGGCGGGAAGAGCGGTCGACTAAGGGCGAAAAGCTCAAGACCACCTTCGACTACCTCTTCCGCAACTTCTTCCGCGGAGTGTTCCGGCGGTTCAAGCGCTACGGCTACGCCATCGTCACGTTCGGCACGCCGATCTCCATCGACGACTTCGCGCGCGAACATCCGGAGATCCTCTCCGAATCGTTCGACGCCCGCAAAGCAGCGCTGCAGCAGCTCGCGGAGAAAGTGATGTCCGAGATCTCCGGCGCCATCCCGGTCACGCCGGTCACCCTCGTCGCCTCCGTGTTCCACCGCCGCCCGATGCTCTCCGACTCCGAGATGCTGGCCGAACTGGCCACCCTGCGCGAGACCTTCCGCGACCGCCCCTGGCTCCTGCGCGAAAAGACCCCCCAGGAGATCTGGAAAGCCGCCCGCCAGGTACTCGAACTGCGCCACCTGATCGTCCCCGCCGAGCGCTGGGACGACGCCCTCTTCGGCGACGGCGGCGCCCCGGTCCTGGAAGACGCCTGGCAATGGAACCCCCAGCAGCACCTGCTGCGCGACTACTACGCGAACGCGCTGATGACGTTCGAAGAGGTGCGCCAGCGCGGGTGGCCGGAGCGGAAGGCGCGCGCGGGTTGATGGTACGAATGGGACCAATGAGACGAATGGGACAGACAGGGGGCGGTGGGTCCCATTCGTCCCATAGGTCCCATTCGTCCCATCGTTCCCCCGCCCCCCTACGGCAACACCCTCGCCGGCGTCGTGCTCTCCACGAAAATCACCGCATCAAACTTCTCCGGCAGCGACACCGCCTCCTTCGCCGGATCGCGGTCCACCCCGGCCTCGTTGTAGCGCGCCGGCCCCACCAGCCAGGGCGGCAGCGTGCCACGCAATGGGATCAGCAGAGGCATCCGGCGGAGCCGGAAGTACCCCTCGTACGACCCCTCCGGCAGCGGCGGGAACGTCGTCACCTTCGGCACGTGCGTCCGGCTGTCCCACTGCGTGTAAGAGCCGCTCGCCGTCATCGTTGCGATCGAGAAGTAGCGGTCGCCGAGGGCCTGCCCGAGATTCTCGCCGGCAGGAGCGTCGGTCTGGGCGAGCTCCGACGGGCCGCGGGTGAGGTGGGCGTTGTGGGCCCAGAGGATCACCCGGCCGGACGCACCGCGGTGCTTGCGCATCCAGAGCGCGTTCAGGGCCATGTTCCGGTCGCGCACGCGGGCGCTGAAATAAGACTGCGACTGCACGACCACGCGCGCGTACTGCAGCGCATCGTGGAACTCCCGCGCCGAAGTCACCGGCACCAGCTCCGCCTCCCGCGCGGCGAGGGCGTCGTAGACGCGCGTCGCCTGTGCGGTGCAGTTGAAGGTGTACAGCCGCTCGCCCATGCAGCCGTACTCCTGCTCGGCCGTGGCCGCGGCGGCTGGATCGACGCCGCGCAGGTACGCGACCGCGTGCTTCGACGCCTCGAGCTGGTCGTGGATGTCGGCGCCGGCCAGCTCGATCGGCGGACGCGTTCCGCGGTGGGCGTTGTACTCGCGCATCCACTCGATCAACGCCAGCGTCTCCTCGGTGTTCCAGAAGAGGTACGACAGGCGCCCGGAGAGCTCGCGCAGCAGCGCCCGCGGGTCGCCCGCGCCGCCCTGGACGTAATCATTGAGGCGATTGCAGTGCGGAAACGGCGCCTCGAGCGCGACCACGTCGAACCCCAGCTCCCGCACCAGGAAATCGATCACGCGCAGCTTCACGGTATAGAACTCGCGCGTGCCGTGCGTCCCGTCGCCGAGGCCCACCACCGCGGCGTCGCCGACCATCGCCCGCAACGGTTCGAGGTCCCACGAGTAGGAGACCGGCTCGACCGACGCCAGTGGATAGGCATTCGCGATCAGCCATCCTTCCGGCGAAGCGAAGTCGATGAACGGCTTCGATACCGCGCGCCGCTTCGGCTCCGCCGCGGCGGTGAGGGTCACGAAGAGAAGAGCGAGCAGCGCTGCGGCGCGGAACCGGAGGCCCAGGGTCATAGATCCGTTGTCGTTTGTGGGATGAGTGTAGCGCACGGCTTTGTCGGCGTGGTGCGGTCGATGTAGATCACCGCGTCGAGCTTCTGCGACAGCGAGCCCGCGATCGCTGTCCATCCCGGCGTGGTGGGTGCCGTGCGGAACGTCGCCTCGCCGGCGAGGCCGCGCAACGGCACCAGCATCGCGGCGTGGCCGCGTTGCCGGAAGCGCTCTTCCCACGAGCCGGGCTCCGGGTCGGGGAACGAGCTCTCCACGGTCCGCACCCAGTCCTCCGCGAGCACTTCCCACTGCAGGAACGTTCCGCTTCCCGTCAGCGTGCCGATGGCGACATAGCCGCTGCCGAGCTGCTCGCTCAGCAACACGCCCATCGTCCGGCCGCGCACGTAGGGCGACTCGGTCTTGCCGGCGTGCTCCTGGTGGCCCCAGTGGACGACCTTGCGCGCGCGGCCGCGGTGCTCGCGGATCCAGAGGAGGTTGGCCGCCATGTTGCGGTCGCGCGGCTCGTACATCAGCGGGTCGAAGTTCTGCAGGACCACCGCCGCGTAGTGCAGCGCGTCCTCGAAATCGCGCGTTCCGCTCTCCGGACGCGCCGCCAGTGCGTCGTACACGCGGCGGGCAGCCTCCTCGCAGCCGTTGGTGCGCTGGCCGGCGAGGACGCAGGAATACTGGATCTCCGCGTATGCCGCGGCGGTCGGGTCGACGCGCTGCAGGTAGGCGAGCACACCGGCCACCCCGCCGCCTTCGTCGTAGATGTCCGCACCGGCGAGCTCGATCGGCGGAGCGTCGCCGCGATGCGCGTTGTACGCGCGCATCCATTCGATCGCCGCGAGCAGCTCCTCCACGTCCCAGAAGTAATAGTGAAGGCGGCCGCTCAGCTCCGCCAGGATCGCGCGCGGGTCGCCCTCGCCGGTCTGCACGTAGACATTGAGCCGCTCCGTGATCGGAAACGGCGCCTCGAGCGACAGCACGTCGAAGCCCATCTGCCGCACCAGGAAATCGACGAGCCGCAGCTTGACGGTGTAGAACTCGTGCGTCCCATGCGTGGCGTCGCCGAGCGCGACGATGCTTGCGTTGCCGGCGATCGACCGCAGCGACGCCAGATCCGACGTGTCTGCGACCAGCTCCACCGAGTGCAGCGGCTCGACCCGGAACGCCTCGCCGCCCGGCGCACCGACCGCACGCCTCCGCGCGGCCGGCACGTCCAGCGCGACAGCGAGCAAGAGGAGCAGCGCGGCGGCGTGGCGGAACATGAAGACGTCCTACGGCAACAGGCGGGTGGGTGTGGTCGTGTCGACGAAGATCGCGGCGTCGAATTTCTCCGGGAGTGAGGCCGGGCGCTTCTGCGGGTCGGACGACACGCCGGCGCTGTTCCAGCGGGCCGGTCCGGTCAGCCAGTCCGGCAGCGTGCCGCGCAGCGGAATCAGCAGGTACGGCATGCGCCGCAGGCGGAAGTAGGTCTCGTACGCCCCTTCCGGCAGCGCCGCGAACGTCTTCACCACCGGCAGGTACGGCTCTTCCGGCCGCTTCTGCTCCCACTGCGTGTACGAGCCGGCCGCGGTCATGGTGGCGATGGCGAAGTAGCGGCTGCCGAGGGCCTGCTCCAGGTGCTCGCCGGCAGGAGTCTGATTGATCCCGAGCTCGGACGGACCCTTCGTGACGTGCTCGTTGTGGGCCCAGTAGATGACCCGTCCCGACGTGCCGCGGTGATCGCGCATCCAGAGCATGTTCACGGCCATGTTCGCGTCACGCGCCAAGTGACTCAGCGTCTGCGTCTGCAGCACGACCCGCGCGTTCTGGAGCGCGTCGTGGAAGGCGCGTGCGGACGACTTCCCGATCAGCTCCGCCTCGCGGGGGGCCAGCACGTTGATGACGCGGGTCGTCTCCGTGCTGCATTGCGTGCCGAGCATCTGCTCGCCGACGCACGCGTACTCCCGCTCGGCCTGCGCGGCCGCGGCGGGATCGACGGTGCGCAGGTACGCGACCACGTCCTTCCACGCCGTCACCTGGTCGTAGATGTCGGCGCCGGCGATCTCCACCGGCGGACGGTCTCCGCGATGCGCGTTGTACTCGCGCATCCACTCCACCAGCGCCAGGATCTCCTCGGTCTTCCAGAAGAAATAGTTGAAGCGGGCCGAGACCTCGCTGAGCAGCGCGCGCGGATCGCCGGCGCCGCCCAGGACGTACGTGTTCAGGCGGTTGAAGAGCGGGAACGGAGCCTCGAACGCGACCGCCTCGAACCCCATCTCCCGCACCAGATACTCCACCACGCGCAGCTTGACCGTGTAGAACTCGTGCGTGCCGTGCGTCCCGTCGCCGAGGCCGACGATCGTGGCGTCCCCGACCATCCCGCGCAGCGGCTCGAGGTCCCACCAGAACGGCACCTGCTCCGCGCTCGCCAGCAGGCGGGCATTCAGGAGCAGCCACCCCTCGGGGGTCGAGGCGTCGATGAACGGCTTGGCAACGGCGCGCCTTTTCGGCGCCGCCACGGCGGGGAAGACCAGAAGGGAAGAGAGAAGGAGAGCGAGCAGCGCTGTGGCGCGGGTCCGGCGGGTCGGGGTCAATGGGGGCTCCAGGGGCAGCGGATTGTCGGGGCGGAAGCGGTCCGCCCCGACGGCATTGAATCAGTTTGCGCTGACGCTGTCGAGGAATCCGTAGAGAGCGGTGAGGGTGCGGGTGGCAGCGGCGTCGGCCTGGGCGGCCTTTTCCGGCGTGTCGCAGAGGTCGCGCAGGATCTCGCGCGAAGTCTGGGAGTGGGCCACGTCGGCATCCATGTGGACGCTGAAGAAGGCGATGTCGCGCTCGGCGGTGATCCCGTAGTTCTTCGCCAGACCCTCGATCTTGGCCTTGGCCACGGCCGGAATCTGCGATTCGTACGCGTAGAGCGCGGCCAGCCCCTCATGCAGGGCGCCGTCGCGGGCGAGCGACTTCATCGTCGAAATGAGGGTGCGGGTGGCGTCGTTCGCCGTGCCGCCCTTGACCGCCTCGCGGTCCATGCCGAGCGACTCGCAGAAGCGCAGCCACAGCTCCGGATGATTCTCCGGCCCGCGCTCTTCCTCGATCAGGTTTTCGAGCAGCAGTTGCCGGGTGGCGATGTCCTCGGTCTGCGCGTGCATGGCGCTGACGAAGGTCGGGAAAGCCATGGCGTAGTGGAAATACTGCCCGGCGTAATCGGTCAGCTCCGCCCGCGTCAGCGTGCCGGCGGTCCAGCGCTGGTAGAAAGGATGGTCGAGCAGGTGACAGGCCGAAATGCGGGCATCGAGAGTCTGGACGGGATCCATGGGATTACCTCCGTTGATTGTCAATTCGCGCGCAGTGTAGCCGATCCGCCGAGGGTAGGGATATGCCGCCGCGGCGACACTCCTCTCATAAGGTCCAATCACCCAAGGAGGAACGATGTCCCGGCGATTGCTCGCATTGGCGGCTCTCTCTCTGCTCGTTTGCCTTCCGGCGCACGCGACGCCGGCGCTCACCGCAACCGGTCCGGGGACGGTCGTTCTCGGGACCAGCTTCGAGCTGACCCTGACGCTCGACCAGAGCGGCGCGACGCAGTACGCGCCCTTCATCGACGTCATCATTCCGCGGCACGGCGCCGACGGCATCGCCCAGAACGGACCGTGCGATGGGGTGACGTTCGGCTCGGCCGTCCTGGCGGGCGTCCAGCCGGCGAACGCGCCGCTGAACGTCACCGTGCAGGGACCGAGCGCGCCGTGCGGCAGCGGCGGGCCGGCGTTCCCGCATCCCCTCAAGGCGTGGGGCGTTCCGGACGTGATCGTGCCGCCGGGAGCAATGCTGGTGACGATCGTCCTGCCGTACGGCAGCTTCGACGACACCCAGCCGCCGGTGCAGGTGGTGCTCTCCCTCGGGGTGCACGACCACGCGGACGTTGGGTTTCCCCTGGTGGTCCAGGCCCGCACCGGCTTCGCCCTCGGCTCCACGGCGCAGAACGACTCGGGGAGCGATCCGCCCGCGATCGCGCCCTGGATCGAGAAAGTCATCATCCCGGCGGCGGCGACGATTACCAAGTCGTTCGGGAGTCCGGAGCAGGAGACCGTGGCCGGACCCAACTTCCCGGCTCCGTTCGGCCTGAACGTGGCCGTCCCGCCGGGACAGAAGCTGTTCAAAGTGAAGGTGACGGACTGCCTGCCGGCGTCGCTGACGCTGGTGGGGGCCACGGCCACGCCGCCCGCCACGAGCGTCGTCCTGAAGGGTAACTGCGTCACCGTGACCTGGTTGGAGCTCAGCACCCCGGGCACCGTCAACCTGACGTTCTTCGGCAACGACAAGCCCGCCTGGACCGCGTCGTCCGCCTGCAACCGAGCGCCGAAGAACACGGCCACGCTCTCCGCCGAATGGGACCCGAAGGATTTCCGCGACGACCTGGTCCCGGTCTTCGCCAAAGGCGAGGCCACCCCGAACGTGCGCTCGCTGGCGGTGCAGAAGAAATGTACGCCCGGGCCGAACGGCGTGATCCCCGGCTCGACGCTGACCTGCACGCTCGAGTTCCAGGTCAACGACTATCTCCGCCTCGGCGACCTGATGTTCCGCGACCTGATGGCCGACGGATTGACGCTGAAGGGCGCGCCGGTGCTCACCGTGGCGGACCGTTTCGGGTCGATCGCTTCCGTGCCGCTGCCGGGCGGGACCTACACGGTGGGGAAGAACGCGAAGGGGGATACCGGCTGCAAGACCGCCCTCGGCGGCTCCCTCCTGACGATCCACCTCTCGACCGCACTGGGCGCGCTCAAGCCGGGCGTGTTCCCGGGAAACACGCTCACCGGCGGGCACGCCATCGGGAGCGCGCCGTTCACCGCGGCGAAGGGGAAGGTCGTCTACACGGTCACGATCGACGACAAGTTCCAGTTCGGACCGCACTACGCCGGAAATCCGGTCCAGGGAATCGCGCCCGACGATCTCTTCGTCGGGAAGGACGACCCGCTCAATGACCGGGTGCGGTTCATCGGCCGCAAGTACTCGCTCACCAAGACGCCGGTGTCGGTCTCGGATCCGTGTGAGGACGCCAGCGAGGACTGCAAGAGCGTCGAAGGAGGGCCGCTGTCGAAACACGTCGTCGGCCGGAACGGCAAGCTGATCGTGCCGCCCGATCCGGTGGCGGAGGCGACGCTGCCGAAGTTCGCCGCCGGCGACACCATCACCTTCCGGGTGCGCAAACAGGTCCGTTCCGGAGACGCGCAGACGATGACCTTCCGCGACTGGGTGCCGAAGCCGCTGCTGCAGTTCACCGCCCCGCCGGTGCAGCAATGCCCGGCCATGGTGGCGGACACGTTCTGCGTGCAGAGCGCGGCCGGACCGGTGACGCCGTCGAAAGTCACGATCGAGCCGCCCGACCAGCACCTGAAGCTGATGCTGCCGCCCTTCCACAGCGTCACCAACCAGCCGGCGACCATCGACCTGGTCTTCTCGAAGAAGATCTCCAACGCCCCGTTCGCGGACGGCCTGCACTTCACGAACGTGGTCGAAGAGTGCGAGTACAACTCCTACGGCACCGAGAAGTGCGAGGTGGCGATCGCCAAGTTCATCCTCACCGAGCCGGCACTGCGGATCTCGAAGGGGATCGTGGCGAGCAGCTCTCCGTCCTCGACGTTCAACCCGAAGAGCCCGAGTCCCGTGGGGTGGCACGACCCGCTGCTCGCCCCGAACGTGCTGCCGCGGTTCAAGGCCCCGATCATCTCGTCGCTCAACCCGATCCAGACCATCACCAGCAACGCCACCGCCGACGCCTTCGACGTGATCACGTACGCGATCGTGGTCGAGAACTACGGCACCGGCCTGGCCGGCGCCTACGACATCAAGATCTCCGACCTCGGCATCCCGCCGTGCCTGCAGCCGGCGGCCGGCTCGCTGCAGGTGACCGACGGCACCGGCGCGGTGCTCGCGGCCGGAGCGGCGTTCCCGACCATCACCGTGCCGAAGCTCGCCCCGTATCACCCCACCAGCGGGAAGAACATCATCGTCATCAGCTTCAACGCCAAAGTGCCGGCGGGCGCGCAGTGGGGATGCTGCAAGAACACGGCGAAGCTCGCGGCCTACGCGGCGGCGCCCGGCGGACCCGACTTCGTGGCGGCCGGCTTCGGCGGTCCGTTCACCGACAGCGCCGAGCTCTGCGTCCGGCCGAAGGTGGAGAAGTGCATCGTGGCCACCTCCGAGCCGCTCACCGGGAACAACCCCGTCAGCGGTACGCCGCAGGTGACCATTGGCGAGACCGTCCGGTTCCGTCTGATCGTCACCCTGCCGGAGGGGCAGACGCCGAACCTCGTGGTCCAGGACACGCTCCCGCCCAGCCTGGCGTTCCTCAACGACGGAACGGCGAAGTTCGCCGTCGTCGCCGACACTTCCCTGAAGATCACTCCCGCCTGTGCGCTGCAGAAGGGCCTCACCCCGACCTGCGTCCCGGGATCGGTGAAGATGACCTGCCCCGTGCCGGCATCAATCATCAGCGGCGCCGGAGCGGACAACGTCTTCGACGCCGGCGACGATCCGGTATTCAAGTTCCAGAACGTCGTGAACGGCGAGAACGACCCGAACGGCGAATACCTGGTGATCGAATTCAACGCCCGCGTGGCCAACGTGCCGTGGAACCGCGTGCCCCCGAACAACGTGCCGCCGTGGATGCCGAATTACTTCTGGGCCAATGAATGGCAGAGCAACGAAGTGGGGACCGAGCTCGTCGAGCCGCGGCTGAAGGTCACCAAGAGCGTCACCCTCGCGGCCGCGTCGATCGGCGCGACGTATACCCTGACCATCACCAACGTCGGCGGCTCCACCGCCTTCGAGGTGGCGGTCAACGACATCCTCGGCGAGTGCCTGCAACTCCTCAACATCAATCCGCCGCAGCTGACCGGCGGCGCAGTGCTCTCGCCGGCCGCACCGGCCGCATTCCCGGTGAAGGCGACGCTGCCGCCGGGAGCGACCGTGACGCTGGTCTACAGGGCCAACGCCCGGGCCGGCTGCGAGGACTGCGCGAAGCTGCTCAACAAGGCCGTGGTCACGTGGACCAGCCTGCGCGTTACGGGGACGAGCCCGAATCCGACCGGCTCACTCCCCGGACCGGCCGGCAGCATCACCGGCGAGCGCACCGGCTCGATGGTGGCGGAGAACAACTACAAAGCCGAGGCGGTCGCGGCGATCTGCCATCGCGTCTGCGGCCGCAAATACCACGACCTCGATCGCGACGGCGTCTCCGATCCGGAAGAGCCGGGAGTGGGCGGCTGGGTCATCTCCACCAACGAAACCCCGCCGGTCTCGGCGACGACGGACACGAACGGCGCGTACTGTCTTGACGTCTATCCGTACGACAACGAAATCTGCGAGACCACCCATCCCCTCTGGACCTCGCCGCAGCCCTGCGTCCAGATTCCCTGGGGCGCCGGCCTCACGCAGCAGGCGAACTTCGGCAACTTCAGCGAATGCGTCTTCCGCCTGACCGGCTTCGTGTTCGAAGATCGCAACCTCAACGGCCTCCGCGATCCCGGCGAGCCGCCGGTGAGCGGACAGGCGATCGTCGCCGAGCCGCAGGACGGTGCCGGGACGATGACGTACTGGGCCCAGACCGACGCGAACGGCAAATACGTCTTCGACGTCCCCGCTTCGGGGACCTACCTCATCCGGCCGTTCATCCTGATGAACTGGGCGCAGGTGCGGCCGGTCAGCGGCGGGTACACCGCGGAAATCCGCTGTTCGTACAGGCTGGGACCGGGGTTTGCGAACGTGTCGGCGGCGGGCATCGAGCCATTTCAAGTCTTCGGTCCCGAAGTCCCGGACACCGAATCCGGAAGCCTCGATTTCGCCGTCCGGGACGTCTGCGACGGAGCCTGTCCGAAGTTCTGCTTCGCGATCTCAGGGAACCCGATCTGTATCGGGTTCTGACCGTGAGTGACGGGGGACTGGTACCTTTTCGCCGGTCCCCCGCACGTGCCCCGGCCTAAAGGCGAGACCGGCCGGCGGCGACGTCGGCCGTTCGTAGCGCCGCCTTCGGCGGCGGATAACGGAGCGCCGGTCTTCGACCGGCCGGTCCGCCGACCTTCGGTCGGCAGGCTCTCGCGGAAAGTGTTGTTGGCGCCGGCCTCCGGCCGGCTTGTCCTACTCCATCACGTCCAGCGCGAGAGCGGCCCACGAGGACGCGGGCGGACCGGCCCACGGCGACGTGGGCGGTCCGGGGGCCGGCGCCTTCGGCGGCGCATAAAGTCCCTCGCCGCTCCGCGGCGAAGCAAACGGACCGCCGACGTCACCGTCGGCCGGTCCGCCCGCGTCCTCGCGGGCCCGCTCTCGCGCGACGCTTTCCTACTTGCACGCCGCCACGGAGACGTCGGGCGGACCGGCCCAATGGCCTTAACTTTAGCGTCGAAACTCGTGTGATTTGTCATCCTGAGCCGCAGGAATCTCCGCAGGAACGGGAAGCATAGCGGCGAAGGACCCCCTTCAGTTGAACGCTGCTCGTGCTTCGGCAGGGGGTCCTTCGCCGCCATGCTTTCTGCCCGCTGACAAAGTCCTTGCGGCTCAGGATGACAAATAACAGGGCGCGTCGCGCTAGGTTAAGGCCATCGGTCGCGGTAGAGATCGAGGATAGCGGCGGCATGCAGCACCTGGTGCGCTTCGCCTCGCCGGCACGCGCCGAGATCTTCGACCAGGCCGTTGAATAGAAGATCGATCGGTGCAGTCAGCCGGCCCGCGCGCTCTCGTCGTCGACTACACCCCAACGATCGTGCAGCTCGTCCGCGCGGTGCTGCACACCATGTGCGGATCGATCACATCGACTCGACCGGCCGCGGTGACGTAGCCGCCGACCTGCTGCGTGGTTGGACCGTGTCATCTCAGATGTTGAGAGGCATCGCTGGCTTCGATGACGACTGACGGTTGCACTCCGAGCGCACGGGCGAGCTGAAGGATCGTCATTAGCGTCGGGATGTTCTCCCCGCGCTCGATGAAGCCGGCAAAGTCGGCATTCATGGCGGCACGCTCGGCGAGAGCCTCCTGACTGAGGTTCCGTTCCCTCCGTGGGCGGAGCTGGTTTCGTTCGGGATGGATTTCTGGTCGCAGGAGGTGGTCGAGGAGGCCCTCGGCGCGGAGTTGGCCGAGGCGCTGCCGGAGCTGCTGCGGCTCACCGAGCTGGAGGTGCGCATCCCGCGCATGGGAATCGTGGCGCTGAGCGGCTTGCGGCCCTCGACGGCGAGACCGTCAGCGCCGTCCTCGCGCGGGAGTTGCGTGATCTGCTGTCGGTGCATTCCGAGTGGCTGTCGCAGGAGGTGCCCGGATTCGCGGAGGCGCTGGCTTGGCCGGAGACTCCGCTCGCCACCTCGCCGTGCGGCGGCGGAGCAGTGGCGCCGGGTGCGAAGCAGGCGGCGTCGGAAGACGGGACCCGTGGCCGGAAGCCGAGGCGGTCCGATGACGCGGAACGAAAGACGGAGGCGGCGATGTTCAGCGTCGCCGCGCGACGCGGGGCGGCGGCGGACGTCGATGCGGTGATCCACTGAGGAACGGAGCCGAACGATGAGACGAAAGGCCGAACCAACCGGGCGCGAAGTTCCCGCCGCACCCCTGACCGGAAAAACGGAAAACAACACTGCGGCAACCTCACGTCGTGTTCCAACGGATGTGCGCGGCGGCCGAAATTAATATTAGCCGCACAGAAAAGCCCCATTCCGTCACTCGCAGCTCTTCCGGTCTGAGGGCACGCCTACACCTGAAAGCGAGAAGAGCAATGCCTCGCCGGATCGGCAGAGTTGCGATAGAGGTGCCGCCATCTGCCCCGCTACGGTCTTGATCTTCGCATCCGTGAGTACCGTCGGCTTCGCCCGATCGGAGATAAACCTGATCAATGGGTCGTTGACTGCGTGAGCGACATTGTCGACGCGACGAACTTCCGCCATGAAGTCATCAAACTGTCGCGCGGTCTGATCAGACCAATATCTACGGATAGTTTCTCGATTCACGTACTCATGGGCGCGCAAATTCACGATAGCCGAGTTGTACTCAGCCACCGTTGCCTTAGCGGTGTCATGATCGAGATCACGACCGAAGAACTCTCGAAAGATCTGCGCCGCGAATATGTAACGCGAGACTTCCTCCGAGAGCCGAGCAGGGCGTTCGTCGCGCTGGTCCGCGCGGGTTTATCTTCCACATGTCGGACCTCCTGCTGATTCGATCCGTGAGAGGGACAATTCTCCGACAATCTCGTGTCGCCGCTCTCCAACCGCTCGTGCGCACGGGCCTTACGAGTCTCTCCCTTAGGTAGGGCCGCCCTGGTTCGCTTGCCAGCAATGACAACGCGGCCACCCAGCGACTCATTCGAATTCATGCGTCGCGCTCGAACCGGGGCGGAACGGCAGCCGGTGCCGCAAAACGGTGGTTAAAAACGATGCTTCCGGGGAAATGGCCGCGTGCGTCCCTCTGACGCATCAGGAGGAGAGTGATGGCCACAACTAAGAAAGCCTCTACGAAGAAAGCCTCGACGACGAAAGCTTCGAAAAAAGCGTCGAAGAAAGCCTCCGGGGGAGCGTCCAAGAAAGCCAAGTTCTCACCGCAGCGACTCGGATCGATGCCAGTGAACGCGCTACTTAGCCTCGATTTGCCCAAAACAGCGCTGATGGCAGCGGCCGAGGCCAACGACGGATGTCCGGCGCAAGTTATTTCCACGATCGAGCAGTGGGGTGGCGGCGATGTGCAGAGCGGGAGCGACACGCTCGCACAACTGTCGGTGAACACGCCATGCACACAGGCACGAGTGAACGTGCTGCGGAACCTTCTGGGCGCATCCTTCGGGATGAGCTGTTCGACGACGGTAGGGTCGATAATCTCGCGGCTGTGCCCGCTCGGCTAAGAGGAGCGACGATGAGTACGATGCGGTTTTGGATCCTGATTTTCGTTGCTCCGGTGGTGGCTGCGCAGCCGGTCACGTTCTTTCGCGATGACACAACGCTCGTCGTATCGCTCGACCGCGTCGAAACGATCGCGAAAGCGAACGAGTGCGACACGCTGCAATTGTGTGCGTCTCGATTCAGAGTCGAGGATCGAACACAAGCCGACACCAGAATAGCGGTGAAAAAAGTCGTCGTGAATCAAGACAACACGATGACTGTCGCGCTCGACTCTAAACCTCAGAATTTGAAATCGCTATTCTTGGTAGCCGCGGACTATCTTGTGCCGGATCCGGCGAATCCAGGTACGGCGAAGAGCGCGGGAAGGAAGGACTTTCAGATCAAGCCGCAGGTTACGGCGGTGCCAGCCGAGGATCAGCCAAACTCATTCTTTTATCAGTCCGTCACGGCGCAGACGCTCGCGGACGATCTCGCCACACACGTTGATCTAGCTAAAAAGATTGCCGTAAGTGACCCGGCACAACTTAATCGACCGTATCCAACGCGGGTGATCTCGGTCGAGAGCGCTGGCCCGTTCTTTCACACGATCCGTCTAGGTAATTTGCCGCGGGCAAAAAAGCTGGATCTCACAATCGCCGGCATCGACACTTGGGATGGGAAACCAGTCGGAGCGTCCGGAAGCGTCGCGACATCAGCGTTTCCGAAGACACGTGACGCGGCTCGGGTATGGATCACCGCTGGCATCGATGCGGACGATGTCAAGTCGGAGCGCAAGTACAAGCTTGACACACGATTACATTATCCATTTGCGCTTGGAAACTGGACGATTGGTCCAACATTTGATGCGATCGTCGGTAACACACTGTCCAAGGCTCCTAACGCGGCAAGTCTCGCTGCCGATTTTCGCTATTACTTCAATCCGCCGACTGCGTCAGGAGCACCAGGGTTCTTCTCGCAACAGAATATTCTTCTCGCGCCGATCTTTCGCACCGACCGTGACTTAGATAATCATGAGATCGGATTCGATGTCGCGTGGGAACCTCGCATTACAGCTCTAGAGAAGCCTCTGGAGCACCGGCGGCTGGTCGCGTCTCGACAGAAGCGCGATCCATTCCAGCTTCATTGGGGTTTCACCTTGCGCCCGACTGTGGCGATGGAGATGGGGCAAAAGACGAAGAGCATCTCGCCGGAGGTCGAGGGTGAAGAATTTGTGCGCGCTCGTGCAGGTGTACTCATGATGGTCGAGTTCAACAATCTTCGCCTCTCACTCGAACGTACGGACCGGCACCTGTTCACTGACGAGTTGACGTTGAACGCCGGGACGCTGATCACGACTACATCATCGCACCGCGACTTCTTTCGCGGCGATCTGCAGTGGGATTTTGGCTTCGCAGCCATCACACTTACTCATCTGAACGGTCACTTGCCCCCGGTTTACACAGAGACTAGCTCCACGTCGCTTGGTATCACGCTTAAGTACTGATCGGTCGCACTCATGCGAGCACGATCGGGTCGGCGACGACGAGCCATGACATCGCCGGCGTTCCCCGTGACGCTCGCCGAGCGTAGGGGTTCTGGAGCCGCGCCGCCAGCACGCCTGTGGCGCCGTGATTTCACGCGTCGTGCGAAAAGAGCCAGTGGGCCAAGGACCGACTCATGCGCGCGCCGCGACGACGATCATTCTCGTCGCGAGCTCGCTGCATCGCCCCGTAGCACATCCGCCACCCACGCGAGATCCTCGGTCCACCGCTTCCGCCGCACCGCGTCCTGCGCGAACAGCGCGTCCCGCTTCGTGAGCACGAGCGTGTACGGGCGGCCGGTGCGGCGCGTGCGATGGTCGAGCGGCAGTTCGTGCCGTTCGATCATCTGATGAACGTGCGTGCGGTGCTCCTTCGCCAGCGGCCACTCCAGGACGGGGCGTTCGCGCGCGATCAGGAATGTATGGAGCGTCCTGCATCGGTCGCAGCGACAGCCGAGCTCCGCGGGGATGGACCAGTCTCCGGGCTCCCGCGGCGGTGCGCTCAGCCACGCGGTGAGCGATTCCACACAGAGCTCGTGAAGGGGGACGAGCGCGGGGCGGAGGTCCGCGTCGCCTCTCGACTCCGCGCGCAGGAGCGTCGTGAGAAAGTCCACCCGGCGTTCCGTGCGCGTCGCGGCGAGCTGCCGGACGATCGCTTCCTGCACGTCGAATGCGCCGATTGCGAGTGTGGTCCGCAGGACGTTCAGCAGCGGCGGAACGAGCTCGCTCAGCGCCCCGCTCGCATGGGACGGTGACGGGTCGGCGTCCGCTTTACGCAGCTCGCCCTCGATCCACTCCCACTGCCGGACGGCGAGCCACCGCGCGAGCGACCATCCGGCTTCGCCGGCCTCGGCGAGCTCCTCGCAGATGCGCGGAAGCATGGCCAGCCATTTCCGATGCGCGTCGCCCTGCGCGACCGGGAGCGCGGCCAGCACGTCCTCGCTCCACTGCAGACCGAATTGCCGGAGGAGCGGTTCGAACGACGACGCCGCTTCGGGATCGAGGCTTTCGAGCGGAAGAGGGGCCAGGAGTCGCGATGCGATGAGCGGATCGGCGACGCCCGCCGCCGCGCGCAGCGCGTCGTGGATGAGCGGCTCGGGCGCGAAGCGGGCGGTGTGACTCCAGAACGGAAGGAGACTCTCGACCTTTCGCCGCGCGTCTTCCTGATTCCCGCGCTGCAGCGTCCGGACCACCTCGCTCAGCGCCCACGAAGCCGAGGCGCGGGCACGGATGACGAACGTGCGCACGCGCGGCCACATCACGATGGCGGCGCGGTGGTACCACCGGTCCAGCGTGTTGCCCCAGTTCCCCATGAAGCCGGTGTATTCGCTTTGGAACGGGCTCATGTCCGCCGAGGGACGGGTGTAGCAGAGCTCCTCGTCGCGGACCGCCGACGAGATCGCGGCAGGCTTTTTCGAGCCCGACGCGACCCAGTTGCGTAGCTCGATGTCGCTGTCGATGAGATCCGTCGGGATCGGTTCCACGTCGTCTTCAGGATCGTTGTCGCCGTCGAAATCATCCCAGGAGTCGCGCCACGAGCGGCGGCGGGAGGGATACCAGCCGTCCGGATCGCTCCCGCATTCCCATGTCTCGTGAACGTCCGCCTGTGCAAGAAAGACCTCGCAGTCGAGACGCTCTGCTGCCGTCCGCAAAGCGGATGCGCGCGCCGCGTCCGCGCCCTTGAGAAGATCCCATCGAAGCCCGCGCGCGGTGTATTCGTGGTCGAGCAGGTAGACGAGCCGGTCGGGCGGCGCCGCCTCGCCGCCGAACCTGCCGCCGAGCGGCGTCTCGAAGTGACGCTGCAACGCATCGGTAAGGGCATCGAGCGTAGGCGGCTCGACCTGAGGCGGCATCGCCGCGGCGATGCCTTTCGTCAGCAGGTTGTACGTCAACACCACGCGCGCTCCGCCGGTGACTGGACGGACTTCGTGCCGGCAGTCGGCATAGAAGGCGACGAGTTGCACGTCGCTGCGGCTGCCACGAAACGCCATGACCTCGCCGTGCTGCTCGACGGTCATCTCCCCGCCGCGGAATGAAGACGGAAGCGTGACCACCAGCGTCCCGATCATGCCGTCGGCCTTCTCCGAGTCCTGGTGAGACTTGAAGAACTGGCCGCGCTCGTAGAGCAGCATGTTGTGCAACTCCGCCTTCAGCACGACGCCCTCGGCCAGGCCGAGGCCGGCGCGAATGTCGTCCAGCAGCGGAAGCAGCGTCGCGTTCCAGCGGCGCTGGTCGATGCGGATGCGGCTCCTGGCGATCTCCCGGCTGTCGCGAACGTTCGTGTCGTATACGGTGCGGTCGCGCAGTCCGTACCCCGAAGGCTTCGCCACGGCACGGAGGCGCGACACGGTCCGCGGCGCGAGCGGCAGCTCGAGCGCTCCGACGCCTTTCACGTCGATGCGGAGTGCCTCTGCCGGCGCGGAGCGCTGGACGGCGAAGGAGCCGGGTGGCGCAATCGTCTGCAGTCGTTCCGCGATCTCGCGTTGCATCGCGGCGAGCCTACTCCCGCATATGGACGAGAGTCGAGCGAGGCACGCGGGTGAGGGCTGACGTCACGAGCGCTCCTGCGCGGCGGTATACTTTCGGTCATGTCGATGGCCGCGGCGCTACGTAAGCACGACGACACGACCGACGCCGATTCGATCGTCGTCCTGCACGATGTTTCGTGGGAAGACTACGAACGCCTCCTCGCAATGCGCGGCGATCACTCCGCTCCCCGGATCAGCTACCTCGAGGGGGAAGTCGAGATCATGAGTCCTTCCCGGGATCACGAAGTCATCAAGTCCCGCATCGGACGCCTGCTCGAGGCATGGTGTACCGATCGCGGAATCGAGTTCGAAGCGGTCGGCAGTTGGACGATCAAGAAGAAAGCGAAACGGCGGGGAGCGGAGCCCGACGAGTGCTACATCTTCGGCACGGAAGAGCGGGAGCGGCCGCACCTCGCCATCGAGGTGGAATGGACGCACGGCGGCATCGACAAGCTGGCGATCTATGAAAAGCTCGGCGTAGAAGAGGTGTGGTACTGGCGCAAGGGCATCATTGAAATTTATGTGCTGAGCGCCGGGAAGCTCGTGCCGGCGGAGCGCAGCCGGCTCTTTCCCGACCTGGATCTCGAGCTCCTCGCCTCGATGCTCGACCGCGACACGCTGACGAAGCCGTGCGCGATTTCCGGGCCGCGCTCGCCAACGCGTAGATCGCCGGCGTCATTCAGAATGCGATTGCGACGCGGCTCAGACCTACGACCGCATGAGGAGCAGCGCCATCGCGGCGCCGCCGCCGAGCAGCATGAGCGCCAGCGTTCCGGCGGCGATCGTTCGAAACTGGCTCCGTCCCAGGAACAGAGCGATGGCCATTTTCATCGCTGTGTTGGAAAGCACGCCCACCGCGATCGCCAGGGCCGCAACCTCCAGCGGCGATGTCCGGGTGACGCTTCTCGCCATCGTGGCCGTGAGCGCATCCACGTCCGTGAGGCCGAGAACCGCGGCCGAGCTCAAAAGCCCGACTTCTCCCCACTGGTTCCGCGCGAGATGGACCAGCATCAGGACCACCTGGAAGATGACCACCATCTGCAGCGCGGCGCCGAGTTGGAGAGGGTTGGCGGGTGGGGGAGCGGATTCGCCGGTGTCCTTCGACGATCGCAATCCAATGAGCGCAACCGCGGCGGCGATCAGAAACGGGACGATCAGATACGGTGCGAGCGGCGCTGCCAGCGGGAAGTTGAGGACGGCGGTGGCGATGAGCACGCGCGGATAGAGCAGCGCGTTGGCGGCAACGGCGCCGAAGGCCAGCCCGCGCGCTGCTGTCGTGTCGGCTCGGCTCAGCCGGGCGAACGTGAAGGTCACGTTCGTCGACGAAATGAGCCCGCCCAGCGCACCCGCGACGAGGTATCCCCGCCGCGTGTCGAAGATGCGCCGCGCCACATACCCGACGAAGCTCAGGCCCGAGAAGAAGAGCACGAGCGCCCACAGCTCGCGCGGACGAATTCCTCCCCACGGCCCGAACGGTCCGCTCGGGAGGAGCGGCAGCACCACCAACGCCATTACCGCGAAGTGCACGCCGGCGCGGAGCCCCACGTCGTCGATGCGCGCCACCAGCCCGTGAAGACGCGATTTCTCCACGAGCAGCAGGCAGGTGACGGCGATGATGCCGCTGGCAATCTGCCAGCCGCCGGTGCCGGCCAGGAACCCCGCGCTGATGACGACCAGCGCGGCCACCTCGGTCGTGCTGTCGAGGTCCGTCCGGCTTCCCACGAAGTACGCCGCTGCGACGATGGCCACTGGTCCGAGGAGAAGGATGACCGCCGGCCACGTGAGACCGTTGATCCACAGCAGTCCTGCCAACCCGCCCAGTCCTCCGAGCAGGGTGAACGTGCGAATCCCGGCGAAACGCCGGTCGGATCCGCGAGTGTGTCCCGCCCACTCCCGTTCCAGACCGACCGCCGCACCGCCGAGCGCGGCGATGATCAAGCCGAGGAGGTCGTAGTCGCCGGTCATGAGACGCTACGATAGCCGCTCATGGACAATGCTGTCGCCCTGGTCCGCGCATATCTTCAACGCGGCGCCGTAGGCGGCGGAAGATCTGTAGGCCCGCCCTTCAGGGCGGGTATAGGAGCGCCGGTCTTCGACCGGCCGGTCCGCCGGCATTCTGCCGGCAGGCTCTGGGGAGGATTTCCCCTCAGACTGCCGACCGAAGGTCGGCGGACCGGCCGGTCGAAGACCGGCGCTCCTTAGACTTCAGTCCGGCCGCCCTCGGGGGGCTTTGCGTTGCCGGCGAAGAACCTTCCCGCGGATCTCTCCTTCAAAAAGTCCGGAAAAGTTCCTGCCTCGTCATTCACTCCTGTTGAAGCAAGCACACTTCCCCTTCGGCAATCGCAACGCAGAGTGAGAGAAAGAAAAGGAGATTCCCCATGAGCGCTGAGCATGTTTCCGTCAAAGGTACCGCCCCTGCCGCCGCCGTCGTCGCCGCCTCGGGACCGACCATCCCGCTGCAGACCATCGCCTTCAACGTCCCCCACCCGTCGGCGACCGCGAACTACTCGCTCCCCCTCTACCAGGGCGCCGGGTACCGGTCCGACTTCTCGACGTGGGCGATCCTGCAGAGCGGCGGGTTCATGAAGTTCAACCTGCAGCTTCCGTCGCAGCAGGGCGCGGTACTGATCTACGAGCTCTGCTCGTCGACCACCGGCGGCCAGTCGAACTGCCCGATCACGATCACCGTGAACGGTACGGCCATCGTCTCCGGCTTCGACCCCCACAACCCCAACTTCTACGGCGTGGCCTGGTACGTGAGCGCCTCGCTGCTGCAGGCGGGGGCGAACACGATCGTCGTCACGCTCGACAGCAGCGCGACCACCCAGGTCTTCATGCGCGCCGCCGGCGCGGTCGGCTACAACCTGCTGTAGCAGACGGCAGACGCAAGCCATGCCGTCAGCTCGACGAGAGGAGAGGTGCCGCGGACGCGGCGCCTCTTTTTAGCGGAACGCCATGACGACGGAGGTATATCATCCAACTGCCCCCGATTCAGCAATGGACCCCAGCGAGGTGTTTCACGCGAGCCTGACGCTTGTCGACCAGGTCGTCGACCGCGTATGCCGTCGCCGGCGCGTGTTCGGAGCCGATGCGGAAGACTTCGCCTCGCAGGTCAAGTTGGCCCTGATCGAGGACGATTACGGCGTCTTTCGCAAGTACGAAGGGCGCGCGTCGCTCGGCACGTACCTGACGGTCGTCGCCGAGCGGCTGCTGTCGACGCAGCGGATGCACGACCGCGGACGCTGGCATCCCTCGACGGAAGCGACGCGGATGGGGCCGGCCGGGGTGCTGCTGGAGACGCTGGTGCGCCGCGATCACCGGCCGCTGGAGGAGGCGTTGCCGCTCGTGCAGAGCATCGAGCCCGCGCTGACGCGCGCCGCCGCCGAGGCCATGCTGGCCCGGCTTCCCGAACGGCCGGGCCGCCCGGCGGTCACAGAGATCGACGAAGCGACGGCAGACGTACTCGTCGCCCCGGAGAGCGCGGACGGGCCGCTCCTCGCCGCGGAGGCACGGCGACTGTCGGAACGGGCGGCGTGTGTGGTCCGCGAGACGCTCGCCACGTTCGACGCCGAGGACCGGACGCTGCTGCGGATGCGGTTCGTCTCGGAGATGTCGGTCGCGGACATCTCGCGCATGACCCGCTTGCCGCAGCGACCGCTCTACCGCCGTCTGGAGGATCTCCTCGGCCGCCTCCGCCGCGCGCTGGTCCGGAGCGGCATCTCGGTCCGCGACGCCGGCGCGGTGATCGCCGCGGCGAGCTCCGCCGATCTCGACTTCGGTTTGATGGAAAGCGCCGGAATTCGTCATTCCATACCTGATGAGGAGCCGGTGACAGCCGGGGATTCGCCGTGACCGATACCAGAACCACCCTGTGCCCCGATGCGGAGACGCTGGCTGCCTTCGCGGAAGGGAAGTTGAAGCGCCGCGAGATCCCGGACGTGCTCGTGCACCTCGATACCTGCACCATCTGCACGGCGGCGCTCGAGGGGGCGAACGACCGCGTGGCGGCACAGAGCCGGCCGCGAACGCTCTGGCTCGCCACCGCGGCGGCGGTGTTCCTGGTCGTGGCGGGTGTGAGCGGATGGTGGATCCGCGAGCGGAATCCCGAGGCGCCGGCGGCGCGGCTGGTGGCGCTCGCGCCGCGCGACGGGCGCACGGTCGAGCCGCGCCTTTCCGGCGGCTTCGCCTGGGCACCGTACCGCGGTCCGATGCGCGCCTCTGCGACCGCAGAGGATGCCGGCCGCTACAAGCTGGCCGGAGCCGTGGGCGAGCTGCTCGAGCAGGCCGATCGCGATCCGTCGCCGCGCGCGCAGCAGGCGGCCGGCACGGGGCTCGTCCTCGTCGAGCGGGCCGGCGATGCCGTCGTGCGTCTGCGGGCCGCTGCCGCCAGGGAGCCGTCGAACGCGAAGATGTGGAACGACGTCGGCGCGGCGGAGTATGCGGCGGCGCTGTATGCGAACGAGCCGTCGCGCTACGCGGAAGCGCTGGCGGCGCTCGACCGCGCGGTGGCGCTCGATCCCGGTCTCGCCGAGGCGCATTTCAACCGCGCGCTGACGCGGGAGCGCCTCGGGCTCACCGCCGCCGCGCGCGAGGCGTGGGAGCACTATCTCGCACTCGATGCCTCGTCGCCTTGGGCAGCCGAGGCGCGTGCCCATCTGCAACGCCTGCCGTCGAAGAGCGGCCAATCGCTGTTCCGCGACGAGCAGCCGCGGCTCGAACGGGCCGCGATCGGCGGTGACGCGAAGACGGTTCGGGAGCTGGTCGCGAAGTTCCCGCAGCAGGCCCGCACGTTCGGTGAGACCGAGTACCTCGGCCGCTGGGCCGAGGCGGAACAGCGCGGCGACCGCGCCGAAGCGGCGCGCCAGCTCTCCATCGCGCGTGCGATCGGCGAGGTGCTGCTCGCGAAGGAAGCGCTGTTGCGCGACGCCGTCGCGAACATCGACGCGGCAGGGGAGGAGCAGCGCGCGGCGCTGGCGGCGGCGCATGTTCTCTACCGGAACGCGCGGCTGGCCTACAGCCGCAGCGCACCCGTCGCGGCGGGGCCCGGCCTGCGCCGCGCAGCCGCTCTGTTCTCCGCCTCCGCGAACCCGATGGCTCTCGTGGCGCGCTACTACGCCGCGAATACCCGTTTCGACCAGAACGACGTCGCCGGCGCGCGTCGCGAGCTGGAGATGCTGCTCGCCGAGGCGGACGCGCGCCCGCAATACGCGGCCCTCGGCGCGCAGGTGCGCTGGGAGCTCGCGCTCTGCGCGATGAACGACGACGACTGGGAAGGAGCGCTGCCGCTGCTCACCGCGGCGGAAGAGACGTTCCGCACGCTGGGAGAAAGCGCCTATCTCGCCTTCGTGGAGACGCTGCTCGGCGACACGCTGGTCTCGCTCGGACGCCCCGACGAAGGATGGGCGGCGCGGATCCGCTCGTTCGAAGCGTTGACCGCGGACGGCCGCGTCGACCGCCTCGCGGTCGGCATCGGCGGCGCGGTCCGGGTGGAACTGCGGCGCGACCGGCTGGACGCGGCGCGTGCGCTCGCGGAGCTGGAGATGGCCGCCCTCCGCGTCGCCGGCAATGACGCCATCCTCGCCGAAGCGCTGATGCGCGGCGCGGTGCTGAAGACCGAGCTCGGCGACGAGCCGGCCGCGTGGAAAGACGTGCGCGAGGCGGAGGCGGCGGTCCGGCGGATCGCCGATCCGGCGATGCGGGAACGCGCCCTCGCCGACGTGCGGTTCGCGCGCGGCGCGGTGCAGGTGGCGGGCAATCCGCGCGCGGCGGCGGCGGCGCTCGCCGAGGCGATCGACGGCTATCTTCGCGCCGGGGCGCCGCTGTTCGTACCGGAGTCGCATCTGCTGCGTGCACGGGCCCTGCTCCGGCTCGGCGACCGCGACGCGGCACTGCGCGACGTCGAGCGTGGCCTGGCCGTGCACGAACGCCATCGCGCCGGTTTCGCGGCGGCGGTGGCGGGCACCGGCGTGCACGATGCCGGCGCCGGACTGTATCGCGAGGCCATCCGCCTCAGCCTCGACCGCGGCGACCTCGCGGCGGCGTTCGCGTTCAGCGAGAGGTCGCTCTCGGCCGGCACGGGCGGCGACCTGCGCGCGCTGCAGCAGCGATTGGCCGGCAGCGGCGCGACGGTCGTCGAGCTGGTGCTGCTCGATCGGGAACTGGTTGCGTTTCACGTC
Source organism: Thermoanaerobaculia bacterium (assembly GCA_035629865.1). Taxonomy (GTDB): domain Bacteria; phylum Acidobacteriota; class Thermoanaerobaculia; order Gp7-AA8; family Gp7-AA8; genus QHVT01. Next base: position 72,343 of record DASPHC010000015.1, read on the forward strand.
ACCGCGACGGATGCGGCCGTGCACCGGCAACCGCTCGACGGACTCGACTTCGCGGCGCTGGGGGAAGCGGCGTGCGGGGGCGACGGCGATGCGGCGCGCAGGCTCTACGACGTGTTGATCCGGCCGGCCGCACCGCAGCTCGCGGGCGCGCGGCGGCTGATCGTCGTCGCCGATCCATTGCTGGAGGCGATTCCGTTCGCGGCCCTGATCGATTCGACGTCGCGGCAACGGCTGGTCGAGCGGCTGCCGGTCGCGGTGGCCCCGAGCGCCGGCGCGCTCGTGCGGCAGCCGGCGGCGATTCCGGAGACGATCGTGGCGGTCGGCGTCGGCAGCGGCTTGCGGGAAGCGGCGCTGCCGGCGAGCCGGGCCGAGCTCGACGAGCTGACGCGGTACTACCGGCAGTCGATCGACGCCGGCGGCGTGCGGGCGACGTTCGGCGCGGTGATCGACGCCGCGTCGCGCGCCGACGTGGTGCACATCTCCGGTCACGCCGAGCCGCAGGGGCGCGCGGGGGAGGCGGCGATGGTCTTTTCCGGCCCGCGGCAGGGGATGGCGGAGCGGGTGTCGTGGAGGCGCGTGGCCGCGCAGTCGCTGCACGGCGACCCGGTGGTCGTCCTCGCGGCGTGCGAGACGCTGCGCGCGTCGCGTTCCCGGTACGCACGGACGCTCAGCCTCGGCGGCGGCTTTCTCGCCGCCGGCGCGGGCGACGTGATCGGCACGCTCGTCCCGATTCCCGACAACGACGCCCGGGCGATCTTCGGCCGGGTGCATCGCCATCTCGCGCAGGGCGTCAGTGCCGCCGACGCCCTCCGTCTCGCACAACTCGAGTCCCTGGCGGCGGAGGCGCGCGGAGAAGCGCGCACCGCGTGGCGTTCCGTCGCACTCCTCACCAGAAGAATTCCGGTTCGAAAGGAGAATCCGTCATGAGCGTCCAGATCAGCTTCACAGGCATCTGCACATTCGTCTCGCAAACCACCGTCCCCGAACTGCCCGGACCGTGGAGAGCCGTCGTCGTCAACTCGTTTTCGACCGGCGGCAGTGTCCGCGGAATCCCGGTCAACGAGCATCGGGCGCTCATGGTCATTGAAAGGCCCGGGGAACCAACGCAGGAACTCCTTCTCTCGGGAACCCGCATGTTCCTGACCTCGCGGGGCGCGCCTCCGCCGTTCAACCCGCTGCCTACGTTCGGCCTCCTGCCGAACCTGACGCTGTTGATGAAGGACCTCGAGCCGCTCGGTCCGCCGTCCGGCGCGGTGGTGCTGGAAAGCGACCCGGCGCTGGCCTCCGCGTACTTCGACGTCACGATGGGGACCCTCTCCGCGGCGCTGACGCAGGAATTCGCGGCGACGACGATGCTGAACGTCGATACGACGGACACGCTGACGCTGGTCATGGAGCCGTTCGGGACGGACCCGCCGAGCTCGATCCCCCTCCCGCCGGGTACAACGATCATCATCGCGAACGAGGACACGGGGCCCCGGAGCGAAGCGATCGCGGTCGACTTCCTCATCCACTACCTCACCGCCGCAACGCTTCCCCTGGTCCCCCAGGTCCCGCAGGAGATCCATCTCCCGTTCATCGACGTGACCTGTACCGCAGGAGCCGGCTGCTCGAACTCGACGTATCCGTGAGGGAGGGCGGCGGTGTGAACCGCCGCAAGGTGCTCCGCTTCGAGCCCGCGATCAGCTTCCCGAAGGTGTTACTTGCGCACCCCCCGGCGCCTGGGACCACCGACGACCAGCTCCGCCCTCCACGCCCCCCGCCCGTGCGTGAACGCGTAGACCGCGGGGCCGTTGGCGCCTGGGCCGATGAACACGGCCTCGGTGACGACGGCGGCGAAGCCGCTGTTTTCGACGGCCCAGGTGAGGCCGCCGTCGAGGGAGACGAAGACGCCGAGGTCGGTGCCGAGGTAGAGGCGCTCGCGGCGGGTCGGGTCGACGGCGAGCGAATGGACCGGGATGTCGGGGAGGGCGCCGGTGCCGGTGCCGTCGAGCGTGGTCCACACCGTTCCGCCGTCGGTCGATTTCCAGACGTGCGCGCCGCCGCCGAAGCCGGCGTAGGTGGCGTAGACGACGTTGGCGTCGGACGGGTCGAAGGTGATCGAGGCGACGAAGCCGGCGCGCGGCTGCACGGACGCCCATTCGGTGCCGGTGCCGCTGGTGGTCGCGGCATTGGTGCGGGCGATGTGGCCGCCTCGCGTCCCGGCCAGGACGTGGTTCGAGTTGCCCGGCGCGACGGCGATCGCGGAGACCATCGCCGGCATGACGGTGCTGTTCCGCGTCCAGCGCTGGCCGTCGACCATCCGCCACATCTGCGTGCCGCCCAGCCAGACGACGCGGGAGCGGTTGGGGTCGACGGCGAAGGGGGTGATGAACAGGAACTGGTCCGCCAGCCCGGCGCTGAAGGGGGTGAACCGCCGGCCGCCGTCGCGCGAGAGGTAGAAGTTTCCGTTCTGCGATTCGGCGTAGGCGTAGCGCGGGTCGATCGGGTCGACGCCGACGTAGCCGCCGTCGCCGCCGGCGACGCGCACCCAGCGGTTCGGCCCCTCGTCGATGTGGCCGAGGATCGTGCCGTTGTCCTGGGTGCCGCCCATGAAGCGCTGCCCGTCGGGGAAGACCATGCCGTGGTAGAACTGCGTCACGCCGTAGTCGTTGTTGAGCACCTCGTAGCGCATCGCGGTCTCATTCTCCTCGCAGACCGAGGGAGTCCCGGTGATGACTGCCGCGGTCGCGTCGAGGGTGCGGAAGACCCCGCCGTCGTTGGCGAAGTAGGCGATTTTGTTCGTGGTCCCGTCGTACTGCGGATGGAACACGATCGCGTGCTGGTCGGCGTGCACGAACGACTTGTAGCGGTCCGGATCGGCCCACCAGTAAGAGCCGACGCCCCAGGTGCGGCCGCCGTCGTCGGAGCGGAACAGGTCGACGCTGCCGGCCCACACGCGTTCGGGATCGACCGGGTCGACGGCGATGGTGTTCGTGTACCACCCCATCGTCAGCGGCGGTTCGCTGCTGCCGGGAGTGCCGCAGATCTTGTTGTCGACGGTGATGAGGTTCGTGAGCAGGTGCGGCCCGAGCACGTCCTCGGTGGAGTTGCCGGTCATGCGCTTGCTCCACGAGCCGGCGTCGCCGTTGCTGTCCGAGCGCCAGACCGCGTGCAGTCCCTGATTCAGCGGCCCTGCCTCGTTCGTCGCCGAGAGGGCGTAGATCGTCGACTGCCGCGACGGCGCGATGGCCAGCGTGGTGCGCCCCATATTGACGTCGGTGAGCACCGGCTCCCATGCCGCGCTCCCTTCCGCGTTCGCGCTGCGGTAGACCGTAGCCTGTTCGAACGTGCCGCAGGAGGCGAAGATGGAATCGCCGTTCGTATCGGTGCGCGAGGCCAGCTCGAGACAGCCGCCCGTCACCGTGACCGGCACGACCCTCGTCCAGTTCGCGCCGGCGTCAGTGGAGCGCCAGACCCCGCTCCGCGTCGCCGCGTAGACCCGGGAGGGATCGTGGCGGCTGATCACCAGGTCGTTGACCCAGTGGAAGTTCTCGTTGGCGGTGGAGGCGAGCTGCGTCCAGGTGTCGCCGGCGTCGCGGGTGACGAAGATGCCGTTGCCCCGCAGGGGCAGCGCCGTGCCGCGAACCTCCTCGCGGAAGTAGCCCTCGCCGGTGCCGGCGTAGAGGGTGTTGCGGTCGGCCGGGTGCATCACCAGGGTGTTCACCGCGACGTTCATCAGGTCGTCGCCGACCGGCGTCCAGTTCGTGCCACCGTTGCGGCTGCGCCAGATCCCGCCCGACACGCCGGCCGCGAACATGGTCTCCGGCTGTACCGGATCGATCACCAGGGCGCGCGTGCGCCCGCCGACGTTGCCGGGTCCGAGGAACTTCCAACTGCCGAACGGGCGCTCGCCGGCTGCCTGGGCGATGGGCGTGCGGCCTCGGTCGGCGAAGGAGTCGGTGGACGTCGAGTAATGAGCCATGGCTCGCATCGCCAGCCGGGCGCGGGCGTGGCTGCCGGGGATGTCGTCCGTTCCCGCCCGGCGCATGGAGTAGTACTCCGCGGCGTGGTCGGGCGCGTCATCGCGCTCCTTCTCGATGTCGGGCCAGGAAAGGGGCGGATTGCCGCTGCAGGCGGCAAGGAGGAGGAGAAAAGGGATCAGACGTCGGGCCATGGATCACGTTATCTTAAGCAGCAATCAGGGAGGGAAATGATGCAACTCGGTAAAGATTCCTGTGCGTGCGGCCACATCATCGACCACCACGATGGCGGACGCGGCGGTCCGTGCAACTACTGCGCGTGTGCGGCAGGCGAGCCGCCGACCGCGTTTCAGGTCGGCGTGATCCACTCGCTGCACGAGATGACGCTCACGCTGATGCGCCTGGTGAAGGAGATCCAGACGCAGCGGCCGGGCGGGCCACCGGCGGCGGGGTGACGGGGATTTGGATTGAGGATTGAGGATTGAGGATTGAGGATTGAGGATTGAGGATGACGGGGCCACACATGTCATCCTGAGCCCCAGGGATGGTCCTCGTGCCCAGAGCATGGCGGCGAAGGACCTGGGCGGGAGGGGGAGCGCTGCGTGCCCCCACGCGCCCGGGTCCTTCGCCGCCATGCTTCCCGTCCTTGCGGCAGTTCCTCTGGCTCAGGATGACAAGGAGGGGAGCCTTGACCGTAGCTCCCAATCCTCAATCCTCAATCCTCAATCCTCAATCCAAAGGGGGGTTCCCCGAAGCAGCCTCCGGGGAACCCGAGGAAAACACTCTTACGGCGTCGCCGGCTTCGTGAACGAAGCCGCGTCCACCGCCGGATTCATCTCGACGTTGCCGACCGTGATCTCCGCGGCTTTTTCACCGTTGCGGGTGACCGTCGCGGCGGCGGGCAGGTTCAGGTTGCCGAATTTCTTCCAGGACGTGTAGTCGGTGACCATCTCGGCCGGGCCGCCCATGGCCGTGGTCTGACGGACCGTCCGGACGATGCGGCCGGTGGCCGGCTCGACGTACCAGCGGACCGTACCGCCGTCCGGCGAGATGTCGAGCACGCGGGTGTCGGTGTCGCCGATCTTCTCGGTGCCGCCGGCGGTGAAGACGTACTTCGGGTTGTCCGCGCTCTTGAGGATGTGGAAGAAGTCGGTCCGCATGTCTGCGACGGCCGAGTCTTTGCGCGAGCCGGGGAGATCCTGCGTTCCCATCGGCGTGATCATGAATGCCGCGCTGGGAGTGACGACCGTGGTCATCGTCCCCATCGGCAGCACCATCTCCTGGCGCATCGTGCTCGGGTACTGCAGCACGGTGGTCGTCTCCGCGGTCATCGCCCCCTGCGGCGTGTGCAGGTTCATGGTGGAGGCGATGCGCGACGCGTTGACGGCATCGATCGCTGCCTTGCCGCCGACGAACTCCTGCACCTTGCGCAGCAGTGCCGTCCCCTCGGAGTTGGACGCGGACGGAGCGGCTGCGGTGGACTTGCCGGAGCTGGTCTGCGGCTCCGGGATGGTGATGTCGATCGGCGTGACCGCGCCGAGGGAGGAGAGCGGCTTCTCGAAATCCTTCTCGTTGCCGACCACCAGCACCGCCAGCTGATCGGGATGCATGTAGGTCTTCGCCACGCGCGCCACATCGGCGGTGGTGACCTTCTCGACGAGGCCCGGATACTTCGTGAAGTAATCGGCGGGGAAGCCGTAGAGCTCGAGGAGCACCTGCTGCTGCAGGGCCTTCTCGCGCGTGTCCAGGGTGAAGACGAACGCGTTGAGGATCGACTCCTTCGCCAGCGCCAGCTCTTCGGCGGTGGCAGGGGAGTCGATCATGCGGACCACTTCGCCGCGCAGCGCCTCGACCGACTCGAGGGCCGTGCCGCTCTTGGTCGCCATCTGCAGGCGGAAGAGGCCGGGATAATCCCAGTTCGAGCCGACGCCGCCGCCGACCCCGTACGTCAGGCCGCGCTGGGAGCGGAGGGTCTGCATCAGCCGGCCGGAGAAGCCGCCGCTGAAGATCTCGTTCATCACCTGGAGGGCCGGGTAATCGGGGTTGTTGCGCTCGATGCCGGGATGGACCATGGCGATGTTCGCCTGGGTCACGTCGTCCTTTACGACGAGGTAGTAACCGGGTTTGGCCGCAGTGATGCCGCCGGCCGGCTTCGTCATCTGCGGGCCGCGCGGCCAGGAGCTGAACGTATCGCGCAGGCGCTTCTCCATCTTCGCGGAGTCGAAGTCGCCGATGAACGACACGATCATGTTGTTCGGGTGGACGGTCTGCTTGTGGAACGCGAGCAGGTCGTCGCGGGTGATCGAGGCGATCGTCGCGTACTCCGGCTGGCGCGCGTACGGCGAGTCGGCGCCGTAGCCGAGCTTGGTCACCTCGCGGGAGAGGATGCCGCCCGGCTCGTCGTTCCGGCGGGAGATGCCGGCGTTCGCCTGGGTCTTGGCGAGGGTGATCTTCTCCTCGGGGAAAGCCGGGTTGCGGATCAGGTCGAGCCAGATCGGGAAGACGGTGTCGAAGTCGCCCTTCAGCACGTCCATGCCGACGTTCGAGGTATCGCCGCCGGTGCCGGTCTCCAGGCGCGCGGCGCGGGCTTCCAGCATCTCGTCGAGCTTGTCGCCCGAGACGGTGGTGGTGCCGCCGGTGCGCCAGGCCTGGCCGTAGATGCCGGCCATGCCGGCCTTGCCGGCCGGGAGGTTGCGGTTGCCGCCGCGGATGATGGCGCCGCCCTTGATGAGCGGCAGCTCATGGTCTTCCTGGAGGAAGATCACCATGCCGTTGGCCAGGGCGATGCGCTTCGGCTGCGGCATGGAGAACTTCCGCAGCGGCGGGGTCTTGATCTCGGTGTGGCTGTTCACCTGCCCGAACGCCTGGGCGGCGATCAGCAGCAGGGCCGCGGACAGTACGTTCATTCGGAATCGCTTCATTTCGCCGCTCCTTTCGGCGTCGACTCGATCTTCCCGACGGTCCGGTTGGAAGGTTTGAACGTCGTGTTGGCGACGCGCTTGATGTCGGCCGCCGTGACCTTGTCGATGCGCTCCACTTCGCGGAACAGCTCGCGCCAGTCGCCGCGGAGGGTCTGGTAGTTGGCCAGGTTCTCGGCCAGTCCGGAGTTGCTGGCGAGCTGCCGGAGCAGGCCCGCCTTGACGCGGGTCTTGACCGACTGGAGCTCGGCCTCCGGCACGTCTTCGGTCTTCAGCCTCTCGATCTCCTCGGCGATGCCGGCCGCCAGCTCATCCGGCGTGTGGCCGGGGGTGGTGAAGCCGAAGAAGGTGAAGAGGTTCGGGTACTTTTCGCCGGGGAAGCCGTTGAAGCCGGCCGAGTTCGCGGCGATCTTCTTGTCGCGCACCAGCGATTTGTAGAGCCGCGACGTCCGCCCGCTCGACATCAGCATGGAGATCACGTCGTACGTGGCATTGTCGGGGTGGAGGGAGGAGGGGCGATGGTAGCCCTCCAGGTAGACCGGCTGGGCCGGGTCGCGCAGGATGACCAGACGCTCGGCCTTCTGCTCCGGCTCCACGGTGCGGAGCGTGTCCGGCTGCGGCGCCTTCGGCAGCCGTCCGAAGTACTTGTCGATGACCGGCCAGGCCTCGGCCGGGCTCACGTCGCCGACGATGGCGATGACCATGTTCGACGGCACGTAATACTTCTTCGCGAACTCCGCGGCGTCGGTGGCGGAGAAGCTGTGCAGGTCCGACGGCCAGCCCACTCCGGGGAAGCCGTACGGATGGGCGGTGAACGCCGTGGCCAGGAACTCCTCGACGAGGCGGCCGACCGGGCTGCTCTCGGTCCGCATGCGCCGCTCTTCCATCACGACGTCGCGTTCCTTGTAGAACTGCCGGAAGACCGGCTGCCGGAAGCGCTCCGACTCCATGTACGCCCAGAGCTCGAAACGGTTCGAGGGGAGCGAGAAGAAGTAAGCGGTGACGTCCGACGAGGTGTAGGCGTTCATGCCGACGCCGCCGGCGCGGTCGACGATCTCGGAGAACTGGTCGTTCTCCATCAGGTTGTCGGCCTCGGCGATGGCGTCTTTCCACGCCTTGTCGAGGCGCTTCACTTCCTCTTCGTCGCGGTTGGTGGCGGCGCGGTTGGCGCGGTCGTACGCGGCGTAGGCCTCTTCGACCTTCGCCAGCGCCTTCTGCTCCGCCGGCCAGTCCTTCGAGCCGATCCTGTCCGAGCCCTTGAAGGCCATGTGCTCGAACATGTGCGCCAGTCCGGTGATCCCCGGCACTTCCTGGGCCGATCCGGTATTGACGAACGTGGCATATGAGAACACCGGCGCATCGCGGCGCTCGGTGATGATCACGGTCAGGCCGTTGTCGAGCTTCCGCATCGACGTTCGCTTCTCGAACGAAGCGAGGTCCTGCGCGGCGGCGCTCGTCACGACGAGCACGAGCAGCGACGCGAGTAACATCACTCTCTTCATCGGATTCCTCCTTGTCTGATTGGGTGCTGCGTGAGGTACTTCCCTGCGATTGACGGGCGCATTCTATGCGCCGTTACACTATTGCGCATGGTGCAGAGCAAAGCTGTGACGGTTGATCAATATCTGGCCGGGCTTCCCGAGGACCGCCGGGAAACGATCCGGATGGTTCGTGACTTTGTACGGAAACATATCCCGAAGGGTTACGAAGAGATGGTGACCTTCGGGATGATCTGCTGGGGCATCCCGCTGAGCCGGTACCCCGACACCTACAACGGCCAGCCCCTCTGCTACACGGCCCTCGCGGCCCAGAAGAACTACAACGCCCTCTACCTGATGAGCGCGTATGGCGACCCGGAGAAGGAGGACGGCCTCAAGGCCGCGTACGCCAAAGCCGGCAAGAAGCTGGACATTGGAAAGTCGTGCCTCCGCTTCAAGCAGTTGGACGACCTCGTCCCCGACGCGGTGGCAAAGGTCATCGCCGCCACATCTCCCGAGCAGTTCATCGAAAAGTATGAAGAGAGCCGGAAGCTGACGAAGGCGGGGCCGGCGAAGAAGAAGCCGGCCGCAAAGAAGCCTGCGAGGCGCGGTTGACGCGCTACGACGTCGCGATCATCGGAGCCGGTGCGAGCGGGACTCTGACCGCGGTCCAGTTCGCCCGCCTCGCCGGCGAAGGGGCAGCCGGCGCGCTCATCGAGGCCGGTGGACGGGCCGCGCGCGGGCTCGCTTACGGGACACCGTACGGCGCGCATCTCCTGAACGTTCCGGCGTCGCGGATGAGCGCGCTCTCCGACGATCCGGAGCACTTCCTCCGCTGGCTGCGCGGCCGTGTCGCCAACGCACACGCCGGGACGTTCGCGCCGCGGGCGCTGTACGGCGACTACCTGGCGTCGCTGCTCGCCGAGGATGCGACGTACACGCGGGTGACCCGCGTCGGCGGGACGGCGGTGGGGCTCAAACGTGAAGATGGCAGGGGCGGCGGCGGCTGGATGGTGCATCTCGGCGATCACCGGACCGTGGCGGCAAAGAACGTCGTCCTCGCACTCGGCAACCTGCCGCCGTCCGATCCGCTCGGGCTGGGGGAGGACGCGCCGGTCGAGTATGTCCGCGATCCGTGGGCGCCCGGCGCGGCGATCGGATTGGATGCCGATGCGCCGGTGCTGCTGCTCGGCAGCGGGTTGACCGCGGTGGACGTCGCGGTGGCGCTGCGGCATGAAGGGCATCGCGGGCCGATTTACGCGCTCTCGCGTCACGGCTGGCTGCCGCAGCCGCACGCGGCCGTGACGCCGCGTCCGCTCGCCGCCGTTCCTCCCGCCTTTGCCACTCCTCGGGGGGCCCTGCGCTGGGTGCGCGGTCAGGAAGAGTGGCGCCCCGCCATCGACAGCCTCCGCCCGCATACGGCCGCGATCTGGCGCGGCTGGAGTTTGCGGCAGCGGGCGTCGTTCCTGCGTCACCTGAAGACCCTCTGGGACGTCCATCGCCACCGCGCCGCCCCCGAGGTGCTCGCGGCGCTGGAAGCGAAAGTGCTGTGCGGGCGGGTGGTCGCGCTGCGTCCCGGTCTCGATGTGGAGTGGCGTCCCACCGGTTCCCCGGTTTTCGAGACTCTGCGTGTGGCGAGGGTGATCAACTGCACCGGCCCCGCCTCCGACTACGCTCGCCTCGACTTGCCGCTGGTGGTCCAGCTCCGGCGGGCGGGGTGGCTCGTGCCGGATCCGCTCCGGCTCGGGGTGGAGACGGATGACCGGGGGTGCCTCCTCGGGACGGACGGGCGGGCGGTGGAAGGGCTCTACACACTCGGCCCCTTGCGCCGTCCCTCCCTGTGGGAGTCCACCGCCATTCCGGAGATTCGGGAACAGGCTGTGGCACTGGCGAAACTGTTGGCCGGGGCGTAGACGAGTGGGGAAGTGCCGCGCGAGAGCGGCCCACGAGGACGTGGGCGGACCGGCCCACGGCGACGTGGGCGGTCCGGGGGCCGGCGCCTTCGGCGGCGCATAGAAGTCCTTCGCCGCTCCGCGGCGAAGCAAACGGACCGCCGACGTCCTCGTCGGCCGGTCCGCCCGCGTCCTCGCGGGCACGCTCTCGCGTGTCACTTTCCCACTTGCCTGGTTCCCCCGCCCCGGCGGCGAGACGCCGCCGTGCCCACGGTGACGTGGGCGGACCGGCCAGGCGGACCCGCCGACGAAGACGTCGGCGGTCCGGCGCTCCGCGTGATGCAAGCGTTGGTTTTTCGGGTACGTTCTCTTAGGGGCGGAGGAGCGGCCGGTGATGGGGGAGGTCAGGTCGTGGTGTTGACCGGGGGCGCCACATCAAAGGGCCGGCTATCCGGTGGCCGTGCGCTTCGCGCTTGCCACCGGCTACCGTCTTGTCGTCCCTCCGGGACACGTGTCATGAGAAGCTGCAGCGGGTGAAGAACGGGGCCGGACCTTCGTTTTTCTCAGAAGAGCGAAGCTCTGACCCCACGGACGTGGGCCATCTCGTTACGGCGCTGGTGTGTCTGCTGCACGGCTATATCGATCCCGTGTCGTTAGCAGAGCGTTGATCAAAGCGAGATCCGAGGTTGTAAACCCGTGCTCGTCCTGGCCGCCGAAGGTCTGCACCACCATGAGCGCGCGACTCCGGTCGGCAATCCAGAAGAAGACCGGCATCTCGGCATCGACCTGCAGGACCTCGGCGTTCCGGAACGTTCGCGTCAACGCGGCACGGTCTCCTGCTTCGATGGCGGCGAGAAAGGCGTCGTAGGTGATCGACGCGTTCTGCTGGAGCATGGTGCGGTCTCCACGGTCTAACGTCGTCCCCGCCCACCCCGCCCGCGGCGGTCATCGGCGCGCCCCTTGTCGTCCTCGGTTTCACGTTCTTCGCGGTCCTCTTCCGCATCGTGGTCTTCGAGCTTCCCCAGGGCAGAAGCGAGGTACGCCGCAGCCAGCACGCGCTCGTGGTCGAGGATCGGATCCTTCCCCGGAATCGTGCGGGAGAAGCGCTGCATCTCGCGCGTGATGCGGCCCCATTTGCGTGCGTCCTCGCGTTCGGAAGCGATCGTGGACGCACCGTGGCACTGGTTGCATTTGCGCGAGACGATCGCCCGGCCCTGTGCCAGGTCGGGTGACAGTGACGCGAGCGGCTGGATCACGGTCCAGGCGGGCACGACCCCTAACGCCGCGACGATGAGCGTCGTAGCAGCCAGCGTTCCGCCGATCCACGGAAGCCGGTGTCCGAGCGCATGAAAGCGCCGGATCACGGCGATCTTGACGACCAGCAGTACGCCGGTCACGAGTCCCAGCGCTGCATGCGCGATCCCCGATGCGGTGGCGACGCGGAAGCTCCACATCCGTGGAACCATCTCAAACAGGAGCACCACGTACGCCAGCACGAATACGTAGCCGAGCCCGCGGTGCAGATTCACTCCGAATCGAGGTGCGGTCGAGACCCCGTTCGGATTGCGGCCGGTCGGGTCGGGTTGCATGGGGAATCGCCAAAGCCACGCCATGAGGCTCGCATTGACGACTGCGATCGCCGCCATCAGGAGCGCGAGCAGAATCGTGTGCTGCATGCTCACGAGGGGTTTCCCTCCGTGCGCTTCAGCGCCCGCTGTTGGATCATTGCCGGCCGATCCTTCACCTGCGTCGTCATCCTTCCACCTCCACTACGCGCGGCCTGGCCGCAGCTTCGCCGGGCGCGCCATCGCTCCTGCCAATGGTGCACGAATGCGTAGAACGCCACAGTGCAAAGACCGTGAAGAGAGGCCTGAGCGTGGGGTCAGAGCTTTCTTTTCTTCGTTCGCGAAGAACGAAGCTCTGACCCCACGCTCTGACACCATGACGTGGACCCTGCCGGCAGGGGGGCGTCTGCCGGGGCGCCGCCTTCGGCGGCGGATAACGGAGCGCCGGTCTTCGACCGGCCGGTCCGCCGACCTTCGGTCGGCAGTCTCTCGCGGAAAGCGTTGTTCGCAGCGCCGGCCTGCGGCCGGCTTGTCCTACTCCATCACGTTCAGCGCGAGAGCGGCCCACGAGGACGGGGGCGGACCGGCCCACGGCGACGTGGGCGGTCCGTCGCTCCGCGTGGCGCACACGTTGGTTCTTTGGCTGACGTGCCTCAGGATGACGGAAGGGGACGATCAGGGTGACGACCGGCCGCGCAATATCGGAGCCGTGACGTGGATTAACATGTCGCGACATCGGGTGCGGGAAGTCCTTCTCGCAGGAGACGTCGAGCGGTCGGGCCGCCGCTCGTGAGGAGGTACGCGGTGCAGTTTCGCATCCGGTCGTCAGGCTCGATCTTCGTCTCCCGAGCGGAGGTCCTCGATGGGGATCTCTGAGCTCCTGGTCGCATTGCTGGTCATCTTCGCCGCCGCCAAGCTGTTCGGCGAGCTGGCGGAGCGCATCGGGCAGCCGGCAGTGCTCGGCGAAATGGTCGGTGGCATCGTCATCGGTGTTTCCGGGCTGCATCTGATCGACGCCCACGATCCGCTGCTGCACGTTCTTGCGGAGTTGGGCGTCATCCTTCTCCTCTTCCTCATCGGTCTCGAAACCGATCTCCATCGGCTCCTGTCGGTCGGCGGGGCATCGGGCGCCGTCGCGGCGGTGGGTGTCGTGCTGCCGTTCGCCGCGGGCTACGGCGTCGGCGCGTGGCTCGGCTATCCGACCACGGTCTCCGTCTTCCTCGGTGCCGCGCTGACCGCAACGTCGGTCGGCATCACGGCGCGCGTCCTCTCGGACCTCGGGCACCTGAAGAGTGACGAGTCGCAGGTGATCCTCGGCGCGGCGGTCATCGACGACATCCTCGGCTTGGTGTTGCTGACGGTCATCAGCGCCGTGGCGGCGGGCGAAAAGCTGACGGCGCTCGGCGTGACGAAGATCTTCGCCGTCGCCTTCGGGTTCGTCGCGTTCGCGGTCATCGCCGGGTCGGTGCTGGCACCGAGACTGATCGGGCTGATTGCACGCGTGCGCGTCGGAAAAGCGCTCTTTTTCGCGTCGATCATGTTCGCCTTCGGCCTTGCCTACCTCGCGGATCTGGCCGGGTCGGCGCTGATCATCGGCGCCTTCGCGGCCGGTCTGGTGCTCGCGAAAACGGACCGGGGACGGGACATCGAGCACGAGGTGTACGACGTCGCGCAGTTCTTCATTCCGATCTTCTTCGTGTCGGTCGGTGCAGCCGTCGACCTCAAGGCGCTGAATCCGTTCAACGCCGACACGCGGCAATTCTTCGTGATCGGAATGCTGCTGACACTCGTGGCGATCGTCGGAAAGCTGCTCGCCGGCTACGCCGCCTTCGGACGGCCGCTGCGCAAGCTCGTGATCGGCGTCGGCATGGTGCCGCGCGGGGAAGTGGGTCTCATCTTCGCGCAGCTCGGTCTTTCCGCGGGACTGCTCTCGACGGGCCTCTACAGCTCTGTTGCGTTGATGGTGATGATCACGACCTTCGTCGCCCCGCCCGCGCTGCGCGCATTGCTCGCGAAACAAGCAGGCGAGGACGCTGAGAGCGCGTTATGCGATGTGGTGACCGAAGCGATCGCGGACGACGACGAGCGGCGCGAAGGCGAGCGCCGGCGCGACGAAACGGTGGGGCGCTGACGATGACCCGGCGGATGGTGTTCACGGATCTCGACGGATCGCGGAAGCGGCGGGAAACGTGACAGGATCGCACGACACCCTCTACGCCCGGGCCGGAACGTCCAGCCTCAACACGCGCTCTGCATTCCTGTAGCAGATCTTTTCACGCTGGGTATCCGTCAACGGAGTGTGCTCGATCCACTCGGCCGCCTCTTGCGTGACCTCGTAGGGGTAATCGACGGAGAACAGCACGCGGTCCTCGCCCATCTCTGCCAGGGCACACTGCAGGGCGGAATCCTGGCAGACGCCGGTCGTGGTGATGATGAGGTTGGAGCGGAAGTAGTCGGAGGGCTCCTTCTTCAGCGGAGGCTTGTCCGAGGTAGTGGTCGCTTTGTAGCGCGAGTCGATTCGCCACAGGAAGTACGGGAGCGTCTCTCCCATGTGTCCCAGAATGATCGTGAGCCCGGGCAGGCGGTCGAAGAGGCCGCTGAAGAGCAGGCGCAGGAAGTGACAGGAGTTGTCCATGCTCCATCCCCACAGCGCGCCTTGCATGATGGGATATCCCTCCAGGACGTACGGCTGCACGAGGGGGTCGGCCGGATGGATGTAAACCGGCACGCCGAGCTCGACGGCCCGCTCCCAGAAGGGGAGGTAGCAGGCGTCGTCGAGATAGATCCCGTTCGTGCTGCCGTTGATGAGCGCACCGACGAAGCCCAGGTCCTTCACGCACCGCTCCAGCTCGTCCGAAGCGGCCTGCACGTCCTGCATCGGAAGATGGGCGAACCCGCGGTACCGATCCGGATGCAATGCGATCTGCCCGTGTAAGTAGTCGTTCGCCTCGCGTGCCCGCCGCACCGCAACCGCGGCATCCTTCTCGGCTTGCACGCCGGGGCTCGTCTGCGAAAGCACGAAGATGTCGATGCCGGCATCGTCCATCGCGGCAATTCGTGCTTCGGAGTCTTCCAGCAGGCGAATGAAGCCCGGCTTGTCCTTGTCGTCGACCGCCTTCAGCGTGATCTCCAGGTACGGCTCGGTCGACGGCGCGGTGAATGCCTCTTCCAGCGCGATTTTTCTCATCGTCCTGCCTCCTTGTATGGACTGGGCCTGCCTGTAAGACGGAAGTGCGGCTATAAATGTGAATAGGCAGCAAGCGTGTGATCGGAGCTCCGTCGCGTCGCACGCCGCCTGCAGCCGTGGAGGCCTTGCAGGCCGGGTATAACGAGCCGCGCCAGGTGAGCCCGCGTAGCGGGCGGCAGAAGAGATCGTTTGCGTCGTGTTCTGTCGCCCGCCACGCGGGCTGACTTGGGGGCGCGTTGTGAAACCCGGCCTAAAGGCCGGGCCTACAGGTCTTTTGCTGCCTTCGGCAGCATAGGCATGGCGCCTGTGCCTAGGGAGTGCGGGGATTGCTGGCCTATCCTTGATGGGAAACGTACTCCATTCACGTTCAGCGCGAGAGCGTGCCCACGAGGACGTGGGCGGACCGGCCGACGGTGACGTCGGCGGTCCGTTTGCTTCGCCGCGGAGCGGCGGAGACTTCTCTGCGGCGCCGAAGGCGCCGGCCCCGGACCGCCCACGTCGCCGTGGGCCGGTCCGCCCACGTCCTCGCGGGCCGCTCTCGCGCTGAACGTGAATGAGGAGGACAAGCCAGCCGGAGGCCGGCTGTCCTCCAACGACGCTGTCCGCGAGAGCCTGCCGACCGAAGGTCGGCGGACCGGCCGGTCGAAGACCGGCGCTCCGTTTCGGCCTTACTCTTCCTCCTCTTCCCCCACCCGCTTCGGTTTCGGGATCTGCAATGCCGCGATCTTCTGGTGCAGGTAGGTGCGCTGCATGTCGAGCAGGCGCGCGGCCTGGACGAAGTTCCAGTTGGTGCGGCGCAGGACGCTTTCGAGGTATTCCTTTTCGCACTGCTCTTTGAAGTCGCGGAAGGGGAGGATGGGG
>DASPHC010000016.1:0-84471 GCA_035629865.1 Thermoanaerobaculia bacterium
CTTTCGGCGCACGTGCTGAGCCCGGTCTGGTCATCGTGGGAAAAGATGCGTCCGATCGTGCCCATTGTCAAGCGAAATATCTTGCCGTTTAGTGCGGTACTTCCGCCGATGACCATGCCGGAGTTTTGCGGCGGTGGCGGCTACCCATCGATGAGTCGGCCGAACCCATCGATCGGTTCGGGTCGACCCATCGATCGGTTCCGCCGACTCATGGATCGGTCCGGGTCGACCGATCGATCGGTTCGGGTCGACTCATGGATCGGTTCGGGTCGACTGATGGATCGGTTCGGGTCGACCCATCGATCGGTTCGGATCGACTGATGGATCGGTTCGGATCGACTCATCGATCGGTTCGGATCGACTGATCGATCGGTTCGGGTCGACTCATCGATTGGTTCGGATCGACTCATCGATTGGTTCGGATCGACTCATCGATTGGTTCGGATCGACTGATTGATCGGTTCGGATCGACTGATCAACTGGTCGGGTCGACCCACCGATCGGTCCGGGTCGACTGATCGATCGGTCCGGGTCGACTCATCGATCGCTCAGGCTGAGCATCGATCACTGGGAGTTGAGTTCTCCATCACTCGATCTGAATCATTGACCATTCGAGTTGAGCCATCGTCCGCTCCACGACGCTCCGGTATAGCGTAACCAAGCAGATAAACGAACAGCACTACGCCGCTTGTCCCTCCCGTCATCCCGAGCGGAGGGTGGGCGGGTGTGAGGGAGCGGTGGGATCTGGACCGCCCCAAGTGAGAATCAGGCGTCGCGCGGCCAGTATCCAACGTTCATCGGAGCGCTTTCCGCCGTACAGATCCCACCGCTCCCTCACGCCCACCCACCCTCCGCTCGGGATGACGGAAACAGCGGTCTGCCTTGAATGACTCCATCAGGCCTGAAGGCCGGCTCCTGATCTTTGCCGCCAGTAGTTTCGGTCCGCGGGCCGCAACGACCATAATTGCCCGCATGCTGCCGCAGACCGTCGAACGGCTCAAACTCTTCGTGGCTTCACCTGGCGATGTGCAGCGCGAGCGCGACCACGTCGTGGCGGTGGTCGACGAGCTCAATCGCGGCATCGCCTCTCATGCCGGATACGCGCTGGAAGCGGTGCGCTGGCAGACGCATGCACGGCCGGACGTCGGCCGCGCGCAACAGGTGATCTTCAACCAGATCGGCGATGCCGACCTGTTTGTCGGCATCATGTGGCAGCGCTTCGGGACGCCGTCGGGGGTGGCCGAATCAGGCACCGAGGAGGAGTTCGATTACGCGCTCGATCACTGGGAGCGCGATCGCCGGCCGCGATGCCTCTTCTACTTCGGCAGGACGCCGATCGTGCCGCCGCAGAACGTGGACGCGGCGAAGCAGTTGCTCAAAGTGGCCGAGTTCCGCGAGCGGATCGGCAGGATCGCGCTGGCCTTCACGTACGACGGCGATGCTCATTTCAAGGACCTGCTGCGCGAACATCTGCAGCAGATCCTGTTGCATGAGTTCCCGAGGAGCCGGCCACCGCTCGATCCGAACCTCGAGGCGCTGCTGGAGCTGGAGAAGCAGCGCTGCCGCGAAACTGATGTGGAGTTCAAGACGCCGCATCTGCTTCTGGCGCTCCTCGGGCCGCGCGAAAGCCTCGCGCGCAGGATGTTCGAGTCGGCCGCGGCGGAGCAGATCGAGAAGCTGCTCGACCGGTTCCGCGCGTACCAGCCGCGCGATCGGGCAGGCAACAAGCTCCATTTCGTCGACTTCGACTGGTACGACCGTGCGGATGTGCAGGCGGCCAGGCGGCACGCGAAGGCGGGCGGCGAACCGTTGATCGGTCCGCGCTCCCTCCTCCTCGGATTTCTCGACACCCCGTCCAACACGCGCGACGTCGTACAGCAGACGCTCGCCGAGCCGGCGTTCTCCCGCCTTCGCCAGGTGACCGAGGAGTGGCGTCCCGACGCCGGTACGCCTGGCATCTTCAGGTCGGGCACCGGAGACGTGTAACCGCCGGGAAGCAATGCCTCGACGGCATCGCGCGGCTCTTCATGCCCACCTGTAAAAAAGCCCCTCTCCGGCCGGGGCCGAAGAGGGGCTTTCTGCGGTGAATCCGCTTACTTGTATTTCACCGAGCACCCGTAGGGCGTTGTGCTGGCCATGGACACCGGTTTGCCGGCCATGGACTCGTCGAGAGCGGCAAGAACGTGGTTTCTTGCACCCGGGATGTCTTTCTGGTTGGTGCTCGGCTTGTCGTCGATCGCGCCTTTGTAGATCAGGACGCCCTGGGGGTTGACGACGTACATGTGGGGCGTCGTCTTCGCGCCGTAGGTCTTCCCGACCGCGCCGCTCTCGTCGATCAGCACCGCCGTCGAGGACAGTTTCCTGTCGGCGATCTCCTCGTTCCAGTCGGCTGCATCCATGTGGCCCTGCTTACCGTCAGCCGAACTGCACACCGACAGCCAGACCACGCCCTTGTCGACGGCCTTCTTCTGCGTCGCCTGCATGTTCCCGCTCTCGTAGTGTTTCTTCACGAACGGGCATCCGAAGTTGACCCACTCCAGCACCACGTGCTTGCCCTTGTAGTCGGCGAGGTTGTGCTGCTTTCCCCTGGTGTCGGTCAGCGTCAACGCCGGCGCCGGGCTTCCGACGGTTGGCTCCTTCAACGCATTGGCGAAGTTCTCGGTTTTTTCGGCTTCGCCCACCTTGGCGGCGATGGTCCAGGCGAGGCCGGCGAGAACGACGACGGCAATCACGATAATCACGGCTTTCTTCATGTCAGGTCCTTTCGTACTGCGTGATCAGAGTTTGTCTAAAGCGTCGATGACGAGCGTCGGCGTGAGGACCTCCGGGAGAAGCCGGGGAGGGGCCGATGCATCCTTCGAGTACAAGACGTATGTGGGGACGCCGCTGCGTCCCAATTTCGTGAGCGCCTGAGTGACAGCCGGGTCGCGGGACGTCCAGTCCGCTTTGAGCGTCGCCACATTCTTCTCCTTGAACTTCGCCAGAACCGGCGCGGCCGACAAGGCCACTCGCTCATTCACCTGGCAGGTCAGGCACCAGGCGGCGCCAAAGTCCACAAACACCGGCCGGCCCGTTGCGCGCAGCTCGTTCACGCGGGCCTCGCTGTAGGGTTCCCATGTTTCCGTGGCGGCCGCATCGCGCGCTGGAGGCTCGCCGTTCCCGGCCAGCTTCACCGCTGCCGCCGCGCCGCCGACAATGAGAACGGCCGCCACGATTGCCGCCGCCGTTCGAACAGCAGCGCTCCGGGTCATGGCCGCCCATTTGCCCAGGACCCAGGCGCCGACGGCCTGTACGACGAGCGCCGCCAGAAGCATCGCGACGCCGTCGGACCCGGTCTGCTGGCCGAGCACCCACGCCAGCCACACCACGGTGGCCGCCAGGAGAAACCCGAGCGCCTGCTTCATCGTTTCCATCCAGGCGCCGGGGCGGGGGAGAAACCGGAGCAGCCGCGGGGAGGCGGCCAGCGCGACGAACGGCACCGCCATCCCGGCTCCCAGCGACGTGAAGATCGCCAGCGCGGCGGCGGCGGGCTGCGTGAGCGCGAACCCGAGGGCGGAGCCCATGAACGGGGCGGTGCACGGGGTGGCGACGATCGTGGCCAACAGGCCGTTTGAAAAGGAGGCGCCGAGACCGTCGCCGCTCTTGGCACCGAGCCGGGTGAAGGACATACCGACTTCGAATACGCCGAAAAGATTGAGGGCGAGCAGGAAGAACAGCGACGCCAGGCCGGCGATCACCGCCGGCGATTGGAGCTGGAACCCCCATCCGAGCTGTTCGCCCCCCGCGCGCAGGGCAATGAGGAGGCCGGCCAGGGCCCAGAAAGCGACCAGCACGCCGAGGCTGTAGACGCCCGCGTTTCTCATCCGGGCGCCCATCGGCGCGTCGGCCTGGCCGGCGAGGGAGAGCACCTTGATGGAAAGGACCGGAAACACGCAGGGCATCAGGTTGAGCAGCAGTCCCCCGATGAAGGCGAGACCGATGGCGCCCGCGAGGCCGGAGACACCCGCCGCGGCGCCAGGGGTGGCGCCCGCGTTGCCGGCGATCTCCCTGCCGATTTCAACGTCCACTCGGATGGCGCGCTCGGATCCCGGCCCCCGCCATCCCGATTTCGACACGAGCACGCCGGTCAGCCGGCGAACCGTCGCCGTCGACTCGTCCGACAGGGGAAGATCGATGACGTAGGCGCTGTCCCCGCGTTCCCACGGATTGCGTCCATTCGAAAACTGGCCGTTCCTCTCCGGAAAAAACGCCGCCTCGGCCACGGTCTCCTTCAGCCAGGGGGGCGGCGTCGCCGTCAGCCGTACGAAGCCGCGGCCAGGGCCCGCCGCAAATTTCCAGTCGGCCGAATCGAGCGGAAGCCGGGCGCGTGCCTCGGAGAAGAATTGGGCGTGGGCGGGGTCGTTTTCGACATCCGGTCCCGTCCGGACGACGGCGCTGACCGTCGCTTCTCCGGGGAGACACAGCTCCTCGCACTCCAGCCAGCTCACGTGCGCGCCGAGGGTGAGTCGTTCCCCCATCTTCAGGTCGCGCGGGGGAGTGATCCGGACGAGGAGGGCAGCCTCGCCTTCATACCCGAAGCTGACCAGCGGCGGGACTTCAATGCGCTCCGGGTGGGGCCACTGAATCGGCCCCGCCTCGAAACCGGGCGGAAGGTTCCACTTGATCTCCGTCGGGGCGCCCGAGTCGCCCGGGTTGATCCAGTACGTATGCCACCGCGGGTCCATGTTCAGGCGGACGGCCACCCAGAACGGCGCGCCGGGGGCGATGGTCCGGACTTCCGGGATCAGCGCAACTTTGACGTGAGACGGCTCGTCGGCGTAGAGAGTCGCCGACAAACAGACCACAGCAATGGCGGAGAGGAGGAGCCTCGGTCGGAGCATGCAGGGTTCTTGACTGTTCTTACGACGCCGGCGGTCAATGGTTCTGACGAGTTCAAGCGGTGGCGGCACGCGGCACCGGTTTGTCACGTCCGCCGCGCCCTTTACAACGAAAGACGACCGAAGGCCTCCGGCGGGCCGGTGCGACCGGCAGCGCTTGTTGTGCCCATCTCGTCGCGCAAACACGTGTTTCGTAGACAGGCGTGCGGTCAGGCCAGGCCAACAAGCGCCGCCGGTCGCACCGGCCCGCCGGAGGCCTATCGTCGTCTCCGCGTTTCGTTCCTGCGCGCACGCTCAGCCCTGGACGAATGATTCGCTACAGCGAGGCGAGCGCAGCGTTCGCCACGGCGATCACGATGAGCTGTGGGTTGCCGCCGGCTGGGGCGGGGAACGCATTCGTGACGACCGCAATGGCGATGTCCTGATCGGAGAAATGGATGAGAAAACTCTGGAAGCCATAGATGTCGCCGCCGTGCCCCACGGTTGGATGGCCCAGCGTCTTCTGCGTTCCCACGCCGAGCGCGTAACCGTTGGGCACGACGGTGTTGTTTGCGAGTCGTGCGGGGGTGGTCATGGTCGCGTACGAGGCAGGCAGCATGACGCGGCCGGTTGCGAGGAGGTGCGACCAGCGAGCGAGATCGGATGCGGTCGAGCAAAGCCCACCGGCCGACAAGACGACCGACGTGTGGAGTGCCGGCATTCGCATCCACGTCGCTCCGGGTAGGCCGTAACCTTCAGGCAGCGGCAGGTTGGACGTTCCGCACACGCCGGTGTCGATGAGCCCGAGCGGCAACACGAACTCATGATGGATGAAATCGGCGAACGGCATGCCCGTGATCGATTCGATCGCCAGGCCGAGCAGCATGTAGCCGGCGTTGCTGTAGCTCCACTGATTGCCAGGCGGGAAATCGAGTAGTTGCCCGCTGTTCAGGCCTTTGATGGTCTGCTCACGCGTGACCGGCGCGGTAAGGTCGAGCCACGGCGGCCCGGGTGGGAACCACTCGCGACGAACGCCCGACGTGTGGCTGAGGAGGCGCCGCAGTGTGATCGTCGCTCCTCGCGGGTTGAGCTCGGGTACGAACTTCTCGATGCGATCGTCGAGTGTCAGGGCCCCCCGCTCGGCCAGGCGGAGAATCGCCGCTGCTGTGAATTGCTTCGTGACCGAGGCGATCTGCAGCACCGATCGCGGTGTTGCGGCAGTCGCGCTCTCCTTGTCGGTCACGCCGAATGCCTCGGAGTAGATGACGCGGCCGCGGTGGGACACCGCGATCTGAACCGCCGGAACGCCGGCCGCCATGGAAGCTTCGGCGGCCTGACGTGCCGCTGTCACGAGGGCCGTCGGCACGACGGGCGCTGCCGGGGGCTGCACCGCTCGCCTCTTCGCCGCCGCGGCGACAGGAAGGTGACCGAGAATCAGAAGCAGGGCGAGGAGTGCTCGAGTCATTGGATCGTTCCCAAGATCGCGGCGCCGGAGATTCGCGCCCTCGCGATGCAGGATGTGGAGTAAGCGTAGTGGGCGAGGGCCGCGCGAGCGTCACGATGCAGTGACAAAGCCCCGGACCTGACGCGATCCGCGTGGGCGAGGGGGACCGACCGGGGGCCTCCGGCGGGCAGCGCACGGCGCTGCACCCGTTTGTTGCTGGCGCTACGCGGGCGCTTCCGGCGTAAACACGATCGGTCGCGATGTCGGCGGTGGCGCAGCAATCAACGGGTGCAGCGCCGTGCGCTGCCCGCCGGAGGCCTCTCGTCAGTCCTCTCGTCACGGCCGCTGAGCAGCGTCACGCGCCCATGCTCGACCACCACCCGCACCCCCGAGCCGATCGCGAATCCATGCTCTTCGAGCCACCGCCCCGACATTCGCAAATACGGCACGACCGCCTCGGGGAGGGTGCGCCGCACGATGCGCCGCGACGACAGCGTGAGGACATACGGCGCCCGCGCCGGCCGCGCCTGCGCCTCTTTGCGAGCCTCGACCGGCCGGTTCGTCACTTTCGCAACGCGGCGACGCCGCGGACGGCTGAGCGCCGGAAGACGGCGGATGGCGTCGGATAGACGTGAGGACATTGCGGATTACCTCCAGGTCGGTTGCTTCAGCAGGTACGGTCGCCCTCTCCTGCCTCAGGCCAGGCGATGGCGTCCGTGAGGCCGGGGATGAGACGGGAGAGGCGCTCCTGATTGAGGTCCGTCAGCTCCTCGAACATCCGCGTCAGCATCGCGTCGACCGACTCCCGCCCGTCACCCGCCAGCACCCGCAACGCTCCGATCTGATACTGCGGCAGCCGCACCGTCAGCTTCCGCGTCCGCAACGCGGGCGGGAGGATCAGCGTGGCGTCGCGCCCGAGGGCCTCCTCGATGGACGTCAACGGCCACTGCTGGAGCGCGTACGCCGCCAGCTCCCGCAGCTCGATTCGCTTTCCGCTGCACGTCTCGACCACCTCGATCTCGCCGTTGCGGATGGCGCGGTTCATCTCCGCGCGCGACCACCCGAGCATGCCCGCCGCGTCGGCCATCGTGACGCGGGACTCGTGATGTAGGAAGATGGCGCGGATGCGTTGGATGAGGGCTGGGTCGAGCATGATCAATCACCTTGTCTCTATGACCTTAAGCATATATTCACGTCGCGACAAAGTCAAGGGGAGACAGCCTCTTTGGCAGAGCTGACATCAGCAGGTACGTTGTTCGGTGAACGCCTCCGTGACCTGCGAAGGAAACGCGGAATCACGCAAGTCATGCTCGCTGAAGCGACCGGCATTCCGCAGAATCACGTCAGCTCGATCGAGCGCGGGACGAAGGTGCCGAACCTCCTCACGTTGATCCGACTCGCCCACGCGCTGGAGTGCAAGGTGAGCGCGTTGGTGTCGGTCTTCGATAAGGAGGATCTCGGGAAGCTCGTGCTGAAGTAAAGCCATGTAGCGGGCTACGCCGGCCTCCTCTAGATAGTCGTGTGGCGACGATCGTCTGCCGTCCGATGGGCGCAACAGCGGAGCGGTCTCTGTTACCTGACAGGTATGTTGATGTTGAGACGCGGCCCCGGGTGATCTCGTGACGCCCACACCGGAGCTGCGCCGATTTCAATCGACGTCAGCGGGTGCTGGACGCGCCCGCTACCGAGTTCGGGCCACCGCTTCTACTATCGACTTCGTAATGCAGCCGGACGCCGTTCGCGAGATCCTCTTCCAAGCGAATCGCGAGGAGCGTCGATTCGGCCGGAGCCGAGGTCAAGCTGAACTTGCGGATCATGTGATGGTAGAGCGATCGGTCACACGTCGAGATGATCAGCTGTTTCGAGCGCGAGTGCCTCGCGACATTGCGCAACCCATCCAGCAAAGCCAAGCAATCCAAATCGTCAAGGTGCTGCACCGGGTCGTCGAGCAGGATCGTGTCAAGCCACGACCACGTCTGCGACCGCGCGAGCGAAAGGAAGATCGCGAGCGCGAGCGCGCTCATCTGCGCCGCGCTGAGAAAGAACTCCGGGGAGCCGCTTGGCACGGTGAGAGTGCGGAAGACGAGTCCGAGCCGCAGGCCCTGACTCGTGTCATGGTCGACCAAGATCCGTTCGAACCGGAGGGGGTCGGCGACGAGAGAACGAAACGTGTTCTCGATTTCCGCAGCGCGGGGGAAGACGAAATCACGAACCGCAGCCTCGACGCGCTGTCGCAACGACGATTCCCATCTGTTGAGCGTAGTGCCGACGGAGGTAAGTGCGTCCAGCTCACGCTGCGACACCAGCGCGTCGCGTTCATAGTTCTCAAGCTCCTGTTTCGCGACTGCAAAGTCGCCGACGGTGCCAGAGTTCGCGATGTCTACTAGCTCGGACATCATCCCAGCGAGTTCGCGCAGACGGACCTGTCGCTCTCGCGCGGCGACACCCACCAGCTCTATGTCCTCACGTGACGCTGCGGCTGGGAGGCCTAATACGGCGAGTTGCTGTGTCCGGACTTCTCGGCGGCGAATCGCTTCGTGTAGCCGCCGCTGATCCGACTCGTGCCGCGTTTCAGCGTTCGAGAGATCTTCCGAGGCGCGAGTCAGCGCGTCTGTTACTGCTCGGACCGTGGTGGTGTGCGCGGCCGCGTTCTCGCGCCCCGCCCGGAGTTCCTCGTCGAGACTGGACACCACATTCGTAATCGCGTCGAGTTCGGGCGCGACGCCGAGTTCTGCGGCGGCCCGACGCACGTCGGATTCGAGTACGGCGCTCTTCCGTTGCGCGTTTTGGAGCGCCGACACGGCAGATCTCAAAAAAGCAGATGCATTCTGACGTGTCAGGCGCCCCGCTGCGAGACGAGCCGATGCGTCGGTCGAACTGCGGCGCAGTTCGTCGACGCGCGCGGAGGCGGCGCCGAGTCTGGCCGACACATCCGTTAAGGTTCGCGCGACGTCTGTGTCGCCGTTCGCCAGTTTCGACAGCTGTTCTGCAGCATTCTCGCGCGCGGCGCGGGCGCGAGACCGACTCGATTCGAGTGTCGCCAATCTCTCCGTGACACCGGCCAACGCGGCATCTGCTCGGCTCGCGGCGCCTTCGAGCCGATCCTGCTCCCGCCGGCGCGCGTCCAACGTTCGGCGCGCGCCGTCGAGAGTCGCGGTTCGTCTTTGGCCGTGCTGGACGATCGCACGGGACAGCGCAGAAGGCGATCCGAAGTTGCTACCGCAGAGCGGGCAATCCGACTCACTGTGTATGAGTGCCTGCAATTCGGTCGTGAGTCGGTCGATGTCTGGCGCAATGTTGGTGAAGCGTTGCAATTCCTCGTCGAATGCGTCGCGCGCTGCGCGGGCCGTTGATCGAGCCTGCTCGGCTTCGAGCGCAACACGACTCATGTCTGCGCGAGCGCTCGCGATGTCGCGTTCGAGTTGCTCTTCTTCGCCGACCGCACGTGCATGCGAGTCGGCCGCCGCGGCGACGTGCGAACGTTGCGCATGTAGCCGCGCATGGGCGTCCACTGCTTGCGTGAGCGCGGCAGACGCCGTGTCCGCTGCAGTTGCGGCGCTATTCTCCTCATCTTTCGCGTTCGTTTCCGCCACGGAAGCTTCGTGTCGCGCCGCTTCCAACGTCGGAAGCTCCTGTCCAAGTTCCCGGAGTCGTGTGGCGTCGAAAAGCAGCTTCTCCGCCGAGGCGTGGCGCTGAGCGCGCGCTGCTTGGGAGCGCGTCGCATCATCCAGAATTGCGTGTGCCGAGGCGAGTTGCTGTACCCACGATGATCGCTGCGATTCGGTTGTGTCAATCAACTCCCGAAGCGCCGCGAGAGAACCTCGGAGCGCCGTTTCGTCGACGCTTTCGGGCGGACTGTCGGATAGAGCGCGCACTAGCCCGACTTGTTCGGCCGCTGTCGCGACCGCCGCACGAACGTCGGCGAGAATCCGCGCCCACTCCGTGGCGGGAGCTGCGACAGTCAATGCCGCCACCGTCGGAAAGTGAACAGCGTGCGGTCTCATCTCAACGAGCAACTCGTCACGTCGAGCCAACGACGCGGCGATACGGTTGAAGCGGCGGAGTGCCTCCTCACGCCTCTGCACGAGCTCGTCGCGCTGAGCAACGCTCGTCTTGTAACGCGATCGTGCGTACTTCAGCGCGTCTGCGGCTTTGCCACGGCACCGTTCGATGTAGCCACTGCCGGTCAGCGCGGCGAGCTTCTCGCCGTCGAGAGTGCCGGAAGCGGCAAACCCTGCGATCTCACTTTGCAGCAGGAGGTGTGTCGAGAGGGCGAGGTCGTGCATTGCGGCGACGCTGCGTCTGCCGCGCGTGGTGTCCTTCATCAATCGGCTGTAGATGAAGTCGCGTCGGTTGGAGTGGTTGACCCAGGACGATCCGTTGTCGCTGCCGTCGGCGGCACGATGAACCTCGATCGTTGCGCCGCTCTGAAATTGCAGGCCGATGTCGAATGATCCGTCGCCAAGCGCGTTCGGCAGGCAGCTTTGCCAGTCTTTATCATCTGACCGTTTGGCGAGGTTTTCGAGTCGCCGGTTACATCCAAAAAGCGCATACTCGATCGCGTCGTAGATCGTCGTCTTCCCGGCACCGTTGCGGCCATAAATGAGGACGACGTCTGCGTTGCAATCGATAGTCGCTCGGCGGATGCCGCGGAAGTTGTGGATGTCGAGCGCAGCGATCTTCAGAGAACTCATTGCGGGTTATCTCTTTCTACGTTCCGCGCGGTCGCGAGCAAATCGTCGACGATGTTCTCCGCGCTATTCCGGTCGAGGAGGTCGAGTTCCTCGGGTCCGGGTTCCCGCACGACGTCGTGCGTTACTTGCGGCGACTCCTCCGGCGTATCGGCGAGCAGGGGAAACTGACGCAGAAGTGCGCTCGATGGGTCGGCGTTACCGAGTTCGATGACCGCTTTGCGGCAAATCAGCGGATCGTCAAGTGCCTTTCGGACGTGCGGATAATCATCAGCCGAGACGCTCGGAACTACGAGCAGCAGGTATGCGTCGATCGGTCGCTGCAACTCCACGCGTGCTTCCTTCAGCGCTTGTTGCACCTGTGGGTATTCGACCGCAGCCTCGGCGACGCTCGACGTTGCGAGAACGGCGATGAGCATGTCGCTGCTGAGGAATGCAGCCGTGCAACCGCGCACCTCACGTGTGATCTCTTTCCACCGTTCTGCTGCAAAGGCGCGCCTGACGTCCAGCTCAATCACGGAGTACCTCGTCAATTCGTGCAGCGATGACCGACGCCGCGGTTTCGTGCGATTCCGCTTCGCAAAGATAGCCGTACAGCACGTTCCCGCTGATCACTTTGATGTGGCGGAGGCGCGGTGCGGCCGTGATGTCATCAGGGTCTATGCCTTCTCTTTCGGTGATCAGCGGCGGCAACTCGTATGTCGTGCCGGACTGCACGTCGGTCAACGTCTCCTGCAGGACGACCGTCGGGGGTTTCGTCGCCGTATCCAGCGCGGTTCGCCGACCGTCGTAAAACTCGTTCACCGTCGTGTCCCACGTCCAGCGATGATGCCCAGAAACGAAGGCGATGTCGCTTCCCGCCGACGTCACGTTCCCGAGGGGAGTCGCACACAGCGCGAACGCACGGTCCGTACCGAGACTGACCAGTACGAAGTTACGTAAGAAGAGTCGGACGGTCGTTGTCAAAGACCACTCGCGCGGATCGGACGCGTCGAGCGAGCCAGCGACGATGCCGAGGTGGTGGCGCGCGACGTTGTCGTCGCCGAGCCTCGCTTTCCACCAAGCGATACCAGCTGCGCACGCTCGCGTCCAGGAGTTGAGTGCTGCTTCCTTTTTCGCAGCCGATGCTCGAAAGTTCTTCTCGGCCTCGTGGGCGATGAGCTTCTGGTCGCGAGTCCACGAGTCAATCAACCAGTGGGTGACCGGCTCAATCTCTCGGAACTCGAGCTGTTTAGCGATCGTCCGCAGATCGGCATATAGAGCACGGCGGAGGAGGGGCGGCTCCGTGCTGCCGGGTTGTCCTGGATTACGCCGATGGAGGGGGACGTACTCGACCAGGTATGCGGCCGGTCCGTCCTCCCGAAAAACGGCAGACAGATGATTGTGCCCGTCGTGCTTTTCGACGCAGAACGTCCGTGAAACACCCGCGCGGCGCAGCGCTCCCGGGTCGAACCGGAAGTGAATGGTAGACCGACCGTATTCTTCTTTCGCCCCGGTGCGGGCTTGATTTGCGAAGACGATGATGCTCTTGTCAGTCGCAATCAGCGTCGCCTCTTCTGCCATTCCTGTCACTGGAGCATCAAAGAACGCGGCCACGCTCGTCCGGAACTGCACTGCGTTCTGATTCGGATTCATCTGCAGCACGAACATCAGATCGAGCGCGGTAACGTCGTTCAACGTACCCATGTCGCGCCGGATCCGCAGCACCTCGTCCTTGTTTGTGAAGTCGGCGCAGATCGCCACCGCGAAGTTCAGCCGGCGGCCTTCGTGCTGGTCGGGAGATCGGAACACGAATGACTCGGCGCCGCGCATGACGGTCTGAAGTTCAATATCGGCAGGGCCGCGCTTGAGCTGCAGGTATCGCCGTGTGCCTTGGTCCGTCGCGATCCAAACGGCTGCCGCGTTGATCCGACGACCCGACGAAGCGTCCACCGGCAAGGTCGCTCCATCGAACGAGCGGTGGAGATCGTTATATCGGTCGAGCGACATGTGCTCCAGCCCGGCCACGACGACCAGCGGCTTAGCCGTAGTGTCGATCAACTTCTCGACGTCCGGAAGGAGAGCGAGAGGCAACGAAAGCTCGGGGATGACTACGAACGTCGGAGCGACGCGTGCGCGCAACGTCTCCGCTACGGCCTCGAGCAATGCACGCTTGTACGCGATCTCCTCGTCCGCCGCCGGGATCCACGCGCCGTTCGCGGCATTCACCGGGGAAGGCGTGTACCACTGTAGGATCAGCAGCTCGATGCTGGCGCGCGTGAGCGAGATGCCGGTGTCCACGCTATGCGGGGCTGAATGAGAAACTTGAGGATCTGAGGGAACCAGACCGGACATACCGACGTAGGATGCAGGATAGCATCTAAGTGACATTGCTTCGGGCGACGCGACCGCTGCAGGAGCCTCTGTCGAGCAAACAAGCCCCGCCCGCTTTACTCCCGCGACATCGGGGTCAGACCTTCTATCGGGGGCGTCGGCGTCAGACCTTCTATCTTCTGCGGCGGATGCAACCCTCGTCGTGGCATTTGCCGCTCACCGGGATGTCGAGTGGCCCGCGGTTGACGGCGCGAAGACTTTGTTGCGCTCCGAAAAGTACGAAGGTATGCACCCGCGGTGCACTCACCCGCCGGTCCCTGCGACTCTGGTAAGACTTGCGGTTGAAGAGCCGCCGTTTGGCGACCTCATTTGTGACCAAAAGCAACCGGCCCGGTAACCGTTGCGTTACGGCTGAAAGTCGTGACTCCAAAACCAGCTACATTCAGTCCGAATTCTGTATCGCGCGATACACCAGACGTGAGGGCGCGAATCTCCGGCGCCGCGAGATTGGGGACGATCCATTGACTCGAGCACTCCTCGCCCTGCTTCTAATCCTCGGACACGTGCCTGTCGCCGCGGCGGCGCGCAGGCGAGCCGTGCAGCATCCGCCAGCGGCCACCGCGCCAGTGGCCATCGTGACAGCGGCACGTCAGGCCGCCGAAGCTGCATTGATGGCCGGAGCTCCGGCGGTTCAGATCGCGATGTCGCACCGCGGCCGCATCCTCTACTCCGCCGCCTTCGGCATGAGCGATCGGGAGAGCGCGACTGCCGCAACACCGCGATCGGTGCTGCAGGTCGGCTCGATCACGAAGCCATTCACAGCAGCGGCGATTCTCCGCCTTGCCGAGCGCGGGGCCCTGACACTCGACGATCGCATCGAGAAGTTCGTACCGGAGTTCAACCCCCGAGGAGCGACGATCACGCTGCGGCACCTCCTCAGCCACACCTCAGGAGTGACCGGGGGGCCCGCCGACCAGTACTCGCCGCTCACGCGCGAGCAGTCCATCCAGCTCATCAACGGGCAGCCGCTCGCGTTCACCCCCGGCAGCAAGTACAGCTACAGCAACGCCGGCTACAGGCTGCTCGGCTACGCGATCGAGTCGATCACAGGGAGGTCCTTCGCCGATTTTGTTCAGAGTGAGCTCGCGTTGCCGCTCGGGCTCCTCGACACAGGCGTGTGTGGAACGTCCGGCCTGCCGCGGCCTGACGGCTACGGCGTACTCCAGGGGAAGTGGACGCGAATCCCGGCAATCGACATGTCGGTTCCGTTCGCGGCCGGCGCGCTTTGCTCCACCGCATCCGATCTCGCTCGCTGGTCGCACCTCCTCGCAACCGGCCGGGTCATGCTCCCTGCCTCGTACGCGACGATGACCACCCCTGCACGCCTCACCAACAACACCCTCACGCCTTACGGGCTCGGCATGTTCCTCGGCAAAATGCTCGGGCAGCCGGCCGCGTCACACACCGGCGCAATCGCCGGTTTCCAGAGCTCTCTCGTGTATTTCTCCGAGCAGGAGATCGCCGTTGCGGTCATCGTGAACGCGAGTCTCGGTCCAGCGGGCGTCGATGCGCATCTCATCGCGCTCACCGTCGCGGACGCTGCGCTCGCCACGCAATATCAAGTCGCCCGTCTGTCGCCATGAGATCCGTCATCGCTGCCGCGTCGCTGCTGCTGATCGCCGCGGCGACGACTGACGATCCGCTCCGCACGTTTCTCTCGTCGCTCTCTCCGGCAATGCGTCAGAAGGCGCTCATGCGCTTCAGCGATGAGGAGCGCTTCGACTGGCATTACGTTCCCCGGTCACGCGGCGGCCTTCCCCTCGGCGACCTGAACAGCGACTTGAACAGGGATCAGACATCGCTGTTTCATGCATTCCTGCGCGCAAACCTCGGGCCCGCCGGGTACCGGAAGGCGGCGGGCGTCATCGAGCTCGAACCGATCCTCGGCCGGCTGGAAGGAAGCCGCTTCCGCGACCCGGCGCGGTACTCGTTCTCGCTGTTCGGTGATCCTGCCGCGCTGCCGTGGGGCTGGCGGTTCGAAGGGCATCATCTCTCGCTCAATGTCAGCCATACGCCGCGCGGTCCGTCGTACACACCGATGTTCATCGGCGCGAACCCTGCCCGCGTGCCGAACGGTGCTCGCGCCGGATGGCAGCTGCTGCGCGACGAGGAGCACCACGCGCGCGCGTTTCTGCAGTCGCTCGACACCGCGCAGCGCGCGCGGGCGGTCATCAGCGCTCGTGCGCCGGCCGACATCGTCACAGGAACGGATCGCTCCTTTCGCCTGCAAAGGTTTGAAGGCCTCCCCGCCTCGGCGATGACCGAGCGGCAGCGACAGGCGCTGCTCGAGCTCGTGGCCGTCTACGTCCGGAATGCGCCGCAGCCGGCGGCAGACGCCGAGATCGCGAAGATCCGGCGCGCCGGAATCGAGAACCTGCACTTCGCGTGGGCAGGCGGCGCGCAGCCGGGGCAGCGGCACTACTACCGCATTCACGGTCCGACGGTGCTGATCGAATACGACAACACGGAGGACAGCGGGAACCACATCCACACTGTCTGGCGGAATCCGCAGGGCGACTTTGGCGACGACGTGCTGGCGCGGCACTATGCCGAGGCACCGCATCATGCGGCTGCCAGGGAGTAGCATCAGCCCAGCAGCGGCCGTTGGGCGTCACAAGAGAGGCTCATGGTGGACTTCGGACCCTTGGTTCTCGCGCAGTTCCCTCAGTACCGCTCCCCGGGAATAGGTGGCCGGTCATTGCTGGCGCCGACGGGCCAGATGCGAGGCGTCGCGACGAGGCGATGCGGGGCCATCGCGGAGGAGCGACAACGAAGCAGATGGCCCGTCGCCGCCTGCAAGGACTGGTCACCTATTTCCGGGGAGCGGTACTAAGCATGCAGACCATCCGACTTGTGGTGACGATCGTCCTGCTGGCATTCGGTGCAGGCGTTACCGCTGGCCAGACGAGCGAAGCGACCGGCGCTCCAACCGGGATCAAGAAGGTTTCGCGGCCGATGGTGTGGGAGCCGGCCGCCGAGGGCAACCAGGTGCCCCTGTGGCCCGAGGGGCTCGCCATTCAAAGACCCGAGTCCGACAAGCCCGAAGAAGTCGGCAACGGTTCCAGGCTGGTTGCGGGACGCCCCTGGACCTGGGCGACCTATGTCTCGCGTCCGACCATGACGATCTACCCGCCCAAGGGGCGCAATACCCGCGCTGCGATCGTGGTGTTGCCGGGTGGCGGATACAAGGCCGTGGCCATGGATCTCGAAGGGACCGAGATCTGCGACTGGATCGTGAAGCAGGGCGCAACCTGCGTCCTGTTGAAATACAGGGTTCCGCAAGCATGGCGTCACGACGGCGTCGAGGATGCGCCGAAGGTGCAGCTTCCCCTGCAAGACGCGCAGCGTGCGATTGGCTTGCTACGACACCGGGCGTCTTCTTACGGCCTCGACCCCCACAAGATCGGCGTGATCGGCTTTTCTGCCGGCGGGCACCTTGCCGCGGCGGTGAGCAACGCCGGGAAGCTCGAGTACAAACCGGTAGACGAGGCGGATCGTGAGCCTTCGCGTCCTGACTTCGCGATCCTTCTCTATCCGGGACATCTGTGGGATGAGACCAGTCCCAAGGCGAGCCTCGAGCTTTCTCCGTGGGTCGAGATCAGCGCGCACGCCCCGCCAACTTTGTTGATTCACAGCATGAACGATCCCACGGATGATGTCCGGCATTCTCTGGCCTATGGTCTGGCTCTGAATGACGTGGGCGTTCCCGTCGAAATGCACCTCTATGCCGGAGGTGGTCACGCATTTGGGATGCGTCCAACGTCTGATCCCATCACCACGGAATGGCCTGCGCTCGTGGAAAAATGGCTGCAGACCATCAAGGTGTTTTGAGGGCAGGGGCCATTGGGGTCAGAGCTTCGCTCTTTGGATGAAAAAGAAAGCTCTGACCCGCCGGCCCCTGACCGCAGAAAAGCAAGGATTTCTGACCGCACCTCTCGTACTTGTTTCTTGGTTCCGGCTACGCCGGGTAGGGAACAGGGCGAACGCGGCCCTCCCATTCAAGGGGCACCATCATGAGCAATCGATTGCACGCAGGCATCGTGGCCACACTTCTGGGAGTTGCCGCGTCCTTGAACGCCGCCGGCGGGCTGGAAATCGTGCCTCCAGGAGTGATTGTCATCGCGTCGGACACGCCGGCAGCCACCGGTACCATCGCGATCCGCAACAGCGGCAACGCCCCGGTCAAGCTACGACTGTCGGCCGGTCCGTTCGTCAGTGAACGCCAGGAGCCGCTTATGACCGCGGCGAAGTTCCCGCCCGTCCCCGAGCCAATTGCCGCCGGCGAGACCGTTCCCGTCACGGTCGAGCTGTCGAACGTCACGGAGCCGGGATATTCGACGGCCGAACTGCGCAACGGCTCGGCGCGAATCGGCGAGCTGCGTGTGCTGAAGAGAGTCTTTTCGTTCAACGTCGCGCCGCTTGGATTCGACTCGAAGCAGCCGTTTCCGATCCAGCGCGTTCAAGACGAACCGGCAACCCTCACGCTCTTCAACCCCGACCCGGTGACCCACTCGTTTGACTGGTCGCTTCGCCAAGGCCACCGCGAGCTCGCGGGCGGACGCGTCCCGCTGCTTCGTCCGAACGCGACCGTCGACATCAATCTCCCGCGCGAGCGCGGCAGCTTTCTGCAGACGCTGGAAGGAACGTTGCAGTCGCCGCAGTCGCAGGCGAGCCTGCTTCTCCGCGCCGTGCCGCAAAGCCCGTCCCGCATCGGGGAGTACTGGGTCTCGAAGGACATCCCGTTACAACTGCAGCGTACGGCGGGCGTCGGCGCCGGACGCGATCTCAGGCAAATTTCTTGGATTCTGCTCCTGCTCCTCCTCGGCGGTCTTACGTCTCTCTATTTGAGCTACTGGGTCCCGAACATGCTGAAGAAGATCAACGTCAAAGCAAAGATCGAGGACCTCACTGCCAGAATCCATCAGCTGCGCCGCACACCGTCGACGTTGCGTGTGCTCCTGAGCGTTCAGCGCAACCAACTGCGGGCCCGCCTCGATTCGAGAAACGTGCTCAGCCTCGACTTTCTGGCTCTCGCCGCCGAGTGCGAGCAGCAGGCGAAAGTGCTGCAGCGCCACATCGATGTGATCCAGAAAATCGAACATATGTTGCTCCAGATCGAGCGCGAATGGGAAAGCGGCACGACTCACGGCCCCACGGTCCTACGACGCATGGAAGCACTGCTCGACAAATCGGCCGCGCAACTGGAGCAGGGCGAGCTGCCGGAGGAAGAACTACGGGCCGTTGAAGCGCAGGTGAATCAGGCGAAGCAAACTCTTGGCACGGCTACCGAGGATGCGAAGCTGATCGCGGAAGTCTTGGCACGCGCCGTCGAGCTGCAGAGGCGCAAGAAGGAGCTCCAGCCGCTGGTCGCTGCCGTTGGTTCCCTGGCGCCGGCACTGGACATCGCCAAGGTGGAGGACGTCGCTTGGCCGGTCGGTTTCTGGAAGCTCGATTATGCCGTCACGAAGATGGAGGTCGCCGCCAGCGTACCGGAGACCGAGCAGCCAAAACTTCTCAAGCTTCTGCAGGCGCACTCGATCGAAGCGTTCGAGGAAGCGATTGGCCAGGCCCGCCAGATGCGCGAGGCGGCAGAAGTTCCCGAGCAATTGAAGAAAGCGCTCCAGGACAAGAAGGTTCACGTGTCCTTCCATCCCGAGCGGCCGACCGTGAATGCGCTGGTCTCGTTCGAGCTGGAGCTGAATGATCCCACTTTGAACTCGTCCGCGGCAAAGCGGACGCTCTCCTGCCAGTGGGACTTCAATGACGATTTTCACGAGTACGGCTGGCGTGTCTCGCACTATTTCAGACATGCAGGCACCTTCAATGTAAAGGCTGCGATCAAGGACCGGAACGATTCGTTAGTGAGCCTCGAGCCGGTTGAACTGACCGTCACCAGGCAGAAGGACGACGTGGTCGGCACCAGGACGCGGATCGAGTTAATCCGCCTCGGCGTCGCGTTGCTGGTCGTCCTTCTCAGTCTCGTGGCGGGCGCAAAAGACCAGCTGGCGAAACTGGACTTCGTCCCGGCGCTCGTTGCCCTGTTCCTGCTGGGTGTTACCGCGGATCAGATCAAGAACCTGCTCGCACCACGAACTGAAAAATAGCGCCGCGGCCGGTGATGGGTAGAGCACGCACCCATCCAGCGCGCCCGAAAGGCTCCGTCAACACCGCAGCCGAGGAGACGGCGATGGGCCGCCGTCCCACTGACCGGAACGGGGCGTGCAAATTCGGCGGTGCCACGCCGCTGTGTGAGCATCCGGCGCCGCTGAGCGCTCTTTCCGCGCTCGCCCGGGTCGCGTTCGTGCCGCGTCGCCGCGCAGCCGACGATCAGTTTCGGTACGGTGCAGAACACGCCCGAGAACGTCGTGAAGTACATCCAGGACCCGCCGGCGATGAATCCGAACAGCAGCATGCCGCCGATCGGCCTGACGGACTTCGACACGAAGGACATCGCGGCCTACCTGCTGACGCTCAAGTGACTCTCGGGATCCCGACGACGATCAGGACGGAGGACGGACCCTGGGGGTTCGCCATTCGCCCGTAGCGAGCCACCGGAGAAGCGTCTCAGTGTATTCCGCGCTCAACATCCACGTGCCGACCGCATGGACCCTGCCATCGCCGCACAACCCCCGCGGCGCGGTGACGGACACCGCGCGGCTCGCGTCTACCTCGCGATCGAAACTCGCGCCGCTCGGCTGAAGGAGTCGTCCCTCGCGATACTCGACGGAGTTGAACGACGGCCGGAACACGTGGTTCGGACCGGCGCGCAGCCACTCGACGCCTCCGGGCTCGACCGAGAGTGTCTGCACGTTCGTAAGCTCGACCGGCTCCAGCTTTTCCTGCACGTACACGCACTTCACCGGCTTGTTGTACGGCTTCGTCCCTCGGAAATCCGCCGGCCCCACGATGTCAGTATTCCCGTGGATCCCGAAGCGCCGCGACAACTCATTCAAGTTCCCGCCGTGATGGCGATCGCCAAGCTCATAGCCGAGAAGCAACAAACGTCCGCCCGCGTGCACCCAGCGTTCGATCGCGGAGGCAACGTCGGCGTCCATCAGCGGGTTGAACGGCATACCGACGATCAGTCCCGACAGTTCGTACAGATCCCGGCTGAGCAGATCGTCGCGTTTGCGCAACAGCCGTACACCCGAACGCTCGAAAATCGAGCCGCGTCCCCACTTGCTCTGTCCATGCGCGACGTCGATACCGACGATGTTCTGCCGCTGAGGCAGCGGCGGCGCCACCGCGTCGAACATCGCCTGTGGATCGAACTCCGGCCTGACCTCCAGATGGAACTGGCTCGCGAGACCCCTTACCAGTTGGCGGCATGCGGCGGGCGAGTCAAGATCGACGCCTTCGAAGTTCTTGAGCGGCAGCGACAGGTCTTCGGTCCGCATTCCGGCATGACAGATCGGAATCACCTCGCCGCTCTTTCCCCATCCGGCGCCGCTCTCGAAGAGGATCCACGGCTGTTGTACCGATACCGGGCTGCAGAGCACGAGGACGAGCTTCGCTCCCCTCATCGCATCATCGAGCTGCATGTACCACGGTTGCCCAGGGCGGAACTCTGCGCTGCTGACGAAAACCGACACCGGCAGCGCTTTCTCCAGCTCTGCCTTGAGAGCGATCGCGATCGCCGCTTCCTCGGCAATGTGGCTGAGAAAAAGCTTCACGCCACGATTCTCCCAAAAACAGGCACGCATTACGAACCGCTGAGTGCGCCGTATGAGCTTTACCGTTCAGAAAAATCTGTGCAACTCTCTGTTCCGCTTCGTCCGTCGCCGGCGCGGGCTGAAATCGATCGATAACAACACGGAGATGAGCACCGGCTCGTCCGGCGAGTTCATCCGCCACCGGCCGGAGATTTCCTACTCCGCCGACCTGCGCGCGATCCACGTTTCCGACGCCGCGGACGCTGTCGAGCACGTCGTTCTGGGCGTCGCTGATGGACGGCACGAGCACCTGCGCGAGCGACGCGTCGGAGTGGTCGGCGCTGCTGGCCAAGACGACCTTCTACAAAGTCGGCCATCACGCCAGCCACAACGCCATGCCGCCGGCGTTCGTGATGCGCCATCCGACCGGCAAATTCGCGGCGATGGGCTCGACGCAGCTTGACCAAATGGACCGATATTCCGCGCGGTCCGCTGCTCGACCATTGCGCAAACGGTTTGGACCGCATCGTGCGCAGCGACTGTGCCGACGTCGCCGATCCTTCCGGACTGGTGCGTGGTCGCACGTATGTCGAATGTCCGTAAACATTTGACTGCCCACGGGATCATGGAACGGGCCGCGGATCAAATGGTGTCTGATCGTGGGGCAACATCGACCGGCATAACGCAGCAACCCCGCCTCACACACCCCCTCGATCACCCGCTCCGGTTTCCACGTCAACTAAATTGTCGCCCCGCTCGCGCTCGATCAGTTTGCGGTACGGATCGAGGCCGGCGCGTGACGGCTTCTGCGGCACGATGATGCGAATGGTCTGCTTGCCGCTGCGGATACGGTGGCGCGCCAGGTAAATCGGGTCATCCTTCCCCGGCGCGAAGATGCCGACCTCGAGGAGGTCGTTCATCGGGGTCGGGGTTTCGCGGCCGATGCCGTCGGCCCTCAGTTTCTGCGCCATGACCTCGAGCGTCACCTCGTACTTGCCGTCGGGCAGGCGACGGGCGGCGGCGCTCTGGGTCTTCACGTCCCACAGGGTCATCGTCTCGAAGAGGTCGGTGAGCAGCGGGTAGAGCGATGGCGGAGTGACGGCGCGGAGCTCCGCATAGAGGTCCAGCGATGTCGGATACGGCGGTCCTGAGCCACGGTACTTTTCGAGGAAGCGGCGCAGGGCGCCGTTGACGGCCTCGGCGCCGATGTGCTCGCGCAGCGTGTACAGCGCCACGGCGCCTTTGCCGTAGGAGACGTGGGGATGGTCGTCGACTTCGAGCAGCGGAACGTCTTTGCCGGTTTCGCCGCGGGTCTGGAGATAGCGGTTCATCTGAAAGTCGTAGACGCGACGCGCTTCGGCGGGTCCGAGGACCTTCTCCGTGACGAGCATGGCGCTGTAGTTCGCGAGCGATTCGGACACGAACCCGCGTCCCTTCGCGTAGGCCGGCCGGACCTGTCCGCCCCACCACTGATGGGCGACCTCGTGCGCGGTCCCGAAGAACGTCAGGTCCACCACGCCCGGCCCGGTGCGGGTGATGAAGTTCTGTTCGGCGAGGGCGAGCGCGGAGGGGAACGCGCGGCCATTGATGCTGTACGGCGGGACTTCGACGATGCGGAACTCGCGATACGGATACGGCCCGAACGCCGACGTGTAGTAGTCGAGCGACGACTGCATGCCGGACATCATCCGATCAAGGTTCGCGCGATGCGGCGGGTGATGAAAGATCTCGAGTCCTACATCCTTCCACTTGCCTTTCGCCACCGCGTACTTTGCCGAGAACACGGACGCGGCGAACGTCTCCGGGATCCGCGATCCGTAGTGAACGTAGCGGCGGGGAGCCTGCCCTGAGCCTGTCGAAGGGTTCTCCGTCCAGCTCCGGCGCAGCATGCCCGGGACGACCGCGATCTGATCGGCAGCGGTGCCCACGATCGTTTCGACGTGCATGCGATCGCCATTGCGGAACGGGCTCCAATACCGCCTCGCCGCGGCGTCGCCGGGTCCGGGCATGGACGGCTTCGGCGGCAGGCCGTAGCGCTTCCGCTCGGAATCACCCGACACCTCGAACCCGGGCTGATAGCCGATGAACGGGAGCAATAGCCGGTCGAAGTAGGAGCCGTTGCGGACGACCTTCGTCTGCCAGCCACCGTGCCGGAAGCCGCGCGGGCGGAACGCCACGTCGAACGAGAACTGCATCGACTCGCCCGGCGCCAGCGCGCGCTCGAGCGCGAAGATCCGGTATCCATGCTCCGGATCGAGCAGCTCGGCCTTCGAGGCCCGGTCGAACTTCATCGATCGCACTTCGTAGTCACGGCCGCTCGGAGTCTCGACGTGCACGGAGCGGATCGGCACGCCGGTCTGGTTCACGAGCCGGTACGAGCCGCGCATGTCGACGGCCGGCGCTTCGGGATAGATCTCGAAGCGCAGCTCTGCTCCCGCGATGACCGGCTGCGGCAGGTCCGCGTATCGTGCGTAACGGCGCTCGTACTCGGCCTGCGGCAATCCCGCCTTCTGCGGCGGGAGATACGCGTTCAATACGTTCGTGTTGTAGAAGATGAATCCGCCGAACGCGAGGATGAGCACGACCGCGAGTCCGGCCATACGTGCGGTTTGCGCGGTGAGACGCGCACGCGCGGTGGCGAGCCGCTGGCGGATCCCGAGCTCCGGTCCGCGGACCCAGAAGAGCATCGTCACGACCGCGAACAGCATCGCCCACGCCGCCCAGTAGAGCTTGAACCAGACGAACGGCGTCACGAACGGCCCGAAGCCGTTCATCTCCGAGTACTTGAGCGCCGGCCCGCCGTTGTAGATCAGCAGGTGGTGGATTCCGTACTCCGCGGCAGAGTTGAAGACGGTCGCCAGCAGCACGACGACGTGCCCGACGTACTTGTGGTTGACGAGCACGTGAACCGTCATCGCGAAGGCCGCGAGCAGGACGTACTCGACGAGGTTCCATCCGAAGAGGATGCGCAGGTAGAGGCCGGGCTCGAAGTCGTAGTAGCCCTGCAGCGCCTGCAGCAGGATGCCGCCGATCATGAACGCGAGCTGGAAGAGCGCGATGAGCGCGACGAGCGCCAGGAAACGCCCGAGCAGGACAACGCTCGTGCGCACGGGCGCCGCGTCCGCGATCTGCGCTGCTCCCGTCTCGCGGTCCTTCCAGACCAGCTCACCCGCGTAGAGCGCGATGACCAGCCAGGGGATGAGGATGGCGCGCTCCGACAGCACGATCTCCGCGACGAGATGCGTGACCGGCCACGTGATCGTGTCGAAGATGGTCTCGCCCATGTTCCAGCCCCAGAGCAAGACCAGACCGATCGCCGCGAGGAAGGCCACGGGAAACGCGCGGCCGGACATCGCTTCCGCAAGCGACTGGCGCGTCACTGCCAGTGTTTGACGCATGCGCGTGCGCGAACCGAATACGCCGCGGAGCTGCGGCACGGCTCCGGAATATCGTCCCTCCGCCGGCACGTCCACGGTCTTGCTGCCGCGAACTTTCTCATTGCGCTGCGTGAAGCGGAACGTGCGCTGCAGGACGCCGAACAACGCCGCTGCGATCGCGAACCAGAGGAGCCGGTTCCACAGCAGCATCGACGGGAAGCCGATCAGGCGTGTGTTCCGCTCCGACGCTGTCCAATACTCCGCCATGGCCTTGAGCGCGTTGATCCCCAGCGGGTCCGCCAGCGCGGAGAGCATCGGGTTGGTGATGCCGCTCCAGTAGCTCGCGGCGACGAGGTAGCCGATGAAGATCGCGATCGCGCCGAGGTAGACGGGAATCACCTGGCGGGTGAGGGCGGCGATTGTGAAGAGGATCGCGCCGACCAGGACGAGGTTCGGCAGGAGGAAGAGCAGCACCGGCTGCAGATACGCCGCGAGATGGTTCGGGCCGAACGCGTCGCGCGGGAGATACGGCATCTTCGTGGCGAGGGCGAGCCCGATCGGGATCGCGAAGACGAGGATGCTGTTGATCGCCAGCGCCGCCAGGAAGCGGCCGCCGAGGTATTCGGCAGGGCGGAGGCGGGTGGTGAAGAGAAGCGCGTCCATGCCGGCCGCGCGGTCGCGGATGGCGGCATCGGAAAAGAGGCCGGCCGTGACGAGGATGCTGAACAACCCGCAGAAGAGCGCCGTGGTTTCGGCAAGGCTTTGCGGCGCGTTGACGTGGATCGGGTTCGTGCCGGTGACGGCGACATGAATGACCCAGAAGGCAATGAGGAAGAGGAACCCGGCGTAGAGCCACGTCGAGATCGAGCGGAGGCGGTGCGCGAATTCGTATCGAAAGACCTCGCCGAATCTCATGCCGCCGCCCGCACGCCGCGGTGACCGCTCATGACCGCGAAGTAGACGTCCTTCAGGTCGGGCTCGACGGGCTCGAAGCCGGCCCCCGGCGACTCCTCGGCATACACGTGCGCGATCGTCTGTCCCGCCAGCAGCTTTGTCGAGATCACCGAATGCTCCTCCTCGAGCGCCGGGAGCTCCTCACGCGTCACGGAGCGGCGCCAGATCCGCCCGCGCACTTCCGCGATCACGCGCGCCGGCGCGCCGGCCAGGAGGATCTCGCCGCGGTCGATGATCGCGAGGTTGCTGCACAGCTCCTCGACGTCTTCGACGATGTGCGTCGACAGAATGACCGCACTCGCTTCCCCGATCTCACTCAGCAGATTCAAAAACCGCACGCGCTCCTCGGGGTCGAGCCCCGCCGTCGGCTCGTCGACGATGATCAACTTGGGATTCCCCAGCAGCGCGATGGCCACGCCGAGGCGCTGGCGCATGCCGCCCGAAAACGTGCCCACGCGCTGGTTGCGCACGTCCCACAGGTTCGTCCGCCGCAACAGCGCCTCGACCACCTCGCGCCTCGACCCAGCGTCGACGAGGCCCTTCAGGACGGCAAAGTGATCCAGCAACCGCTCCGCCCGCACCCGCGGGTGGAAGCCGAACGACTGGGGGAGGTACCCGAGCGTCTCGCGTACGCGCTCCTTCTGCCGGATGACGTCGAGCTCTCCAAGATGGATCGTCCCCTCGTCCGGCTCCTGCAGCGTGGCCAGGATGCGCATCAACGTCGACTTGCCGGCCCCGTTGCGCCCGAGCAACCCGAACATCCCCGGCGGAACATCGAGAGAGATCCCTTTCAACGCCCGGATGCCGTTCGGATAGGTTTTCGATAGGCTACGAATGGAAAGTGTCATGGGTGTGCATTACGAGACAACGCACGCGGTTGTTGCGGGTGCGGTGAAAACTTTGCGCGATCCCGCACGTGCGAATGCGGACGTCTGCCGCTCAGGGATCAGAATGTTCGTGACGGAGCGCCGGCGTCTTCAACGCTGCCGGTCGTGCCGGGCCGGCGGCCCTTCGGTCGTCCTTGCGTGTGCCGGCGACCTCCAGGGTGACAGGCCGGAGGGCTGACCGACACCTGCGGCGCCCGGACTCATCGATCAGTTGGGTCGAGGCATCGTTCGCTCAGGCTGAGGCATCGATCACTGGAGTTGAGTCCTCAATCACTCGATCTGAATCATTGATCATTCGAGTTGAGCCATCGTTCGCTCGAGACGACGCTCTGGCGTAGCGCACCGGCAGATAAACGAACAGCGCTTAGTACAGCGCCCCGGAAATAGGTGGCCGGCTCTCCCACCGTGATCGGCTGTCGATTCTCTACGCCGCTTGTTCCCTCCGCTCGGGATGACGGAAACAGCGGTCTGCCTTGAATGACTCCATCAGGCCTGAAGGCCGGCCCCTGATCTTTGCCGCCTCGGATGCCTCCCCACA
Organism: Thermoanaerobaculia bacterium; assembly: GCA_035629865.1. Classification (GTDB taxonomy): domain Bacteria; phylum Acidobacteriota; class Thermoanaerobaculia; order Gp7-AA8; family Gp7-AA8; genus QHVT01. The sequence continues at coordinate 26,773 of DASPHC010000016.1, forward strand.
GCGCGAGGACTGGCCACCCGGACGTTCCGCTGGACAGGCCACTGCTCTCACCGCTTGAGGGCGATCTGACCGGCTTCCCGCCGTCGATCATCATCACCGGTACGCGCGATCTGTTCCTCAGTCTCGCGGCATTCAGCCAGCGCAAATTGCGCCGCAGCGGTGTCGAAGCGCAACACGCCTTGTTTTGAGGAACGTGCGCGTACCGACACAGGCGGCGTTGCGCCCGCGGCCGATAATCGTCCGGACCGCATGCCCCACGAATCCGCCGACGCGGCCCTGCACGCATACCTGGCCGGCAACGATGCCGAGGCCGAGTGGCAGCTCGCGCGGATCCTGGATGAGGTCGCGTTGCCGCTCGTGCGGCGGGTGGTCGGGTCGGTCTGCCGCGAGCCTGCCGCGGCCGGCGATGCGGAGGATCTGGTCGCCGATACGTTGACCGATCTGCTGCGGCGCCTGCGCGATCTGCGCGACGACCGGACCCAGCCGCCGATCGAGGACCTGCGCCGTTACATCGTCACTTCCGCGTACAACCGCTGCCACGAGCGGCTGCGCCGGCACTTCCCGGCGCGCAACCGTCTCCGCAATCAGCTTCAGTACCTCTGCGGCCACGATCCGCGGCTCGCGATCTGGCGGACCGCGGACGGGGTCATGGTCTGCGGACTGCGCGCGTGGCTGGGGCGCGAGGCGCGGGCCGACGGGCGCGCGGAAGAGCTCTGTCTCGCGGCCTGCAGCGATCCCTCGGCGGAGAATCGCGCGCAGATCGTGAAGCTCGTGCCGGCGCTGTTCCGCGAGCTGGGGGGACCGCTCGATCTGGACACGCTCGTGGCCACGATGGCCCGGCTGATCGGTCTCGAACAGCAGCGCGTGGTGGAGGTGCCGCTCGAGTTGCTGGCGCAGCCGGGAGCGGCGGCGGACTCGATGCTCGAGCTGCGCGTCTCGCTCCGGGAACTGTGGGCCGACGTCCGCAGGCTCGCGCCGAAACAGCGCGCGGCGCTGCTGCTCAACCTGCGGGACGTGCAGGGCCGGGAGTGCCTCAGTCTCCTGCCGCTGACGCGTACGGCGACACTCGCCGAGATCGCGGCGGCTGTGGAGATGCCGCCCGGGGAGCTGGCGAAGCTCTGGAACGGCCTCCCGCTGAGTGATGCGCAGATCGGCACGCTCCTCGGCGCGACACAGCGCCAGGTCATCAAGCTGCGGAGTCTCGCCCGCGAGCGGCTGCGGCGCATGGAGAAGGCCCGCGTGAGGCAGAATGCCGGCGGAGAGACCGATTTTCCGGCGCCGGCGGACCTGGTATCCGCCGCGAGAGGACGCGGCCCGCGATGAACCGCATGCATCCGACCGCCGAACAGCTCGACCGCTATCGCCGCGGCGCCTCCGCGCCGGCGGAGCTGCTCGAGGTCGACGCGCACGTCGCGGCGTGCGACCTTTGCTTCGAGCTCGTGCGGGCCGCCGCGGCGCCCGTGGCGATTCCGCGCGACCACGCGCACCTGACGTACGAGGAGTCCGAGGCGTTCGTCGACGGACGGGCCGGGGCGATCGATCGCGAGGTGGCGGAGGCGCATCTCGCGACGTGCGACCGCTGCCGGGGCGAAATCCGCGATCTCACAGACATGCGCGAGGCGATCGAGGCGGAAGGGAGCGCGAGGCCGCCCTCGCCGAGACGATGGCTGGCCGCGGCCGCGGTGCTGATCGCGCTGGCCCTCGCGGGTGCATGGTGGCTCGGGCGCGATGCAGACGGCGTTGCGCCGCAGGTGGTCGAGACCGCGCCGCCGAGGCCGGTGCCGGAACCGCCGCGGCAGACGGTTGCGCTCATGAAGCCGGCGATCGTCGCCACGCTCGCCGGCGATCCGCGCGTGCTGCGCGGTCCGTCCGCGGAAGCGCCGTTCGCGCTGCGCGCTCCGATCGGTACGGTGGTGCTCGACGAGCGCCCCGAATTTCGCTGGGAGCCCGCTGCCGGGGCGGCGTCGTACGAGGTCGCGGTTGCCGACGCGGAGAGCGGCAACGTGGCCGCGACAGGATCGAGCGCCGTGCCGTCGTGGCGTCCCGATGCGCCGCTGCCGCGCGGCCGTACGTACTCGTGGCAGGTGCGGGCGCGCATCGGACGCGACTCGGTTCTCTCGCCGGGGCCGGGCGCTGCCGAGGCGCGGTTTCACGTCGCATCCGCGGAAATCGCGGAGGAATTGAATGCGATCTCCGACGCGCGGGAGCGCGGGATCGCCCTCGCCAATCGCGGGGTGCTGGACGACGCGGAACAGGCCCTCGCGCGCGCCGGCGCGGCGGATCTGCTCGAACAGGTTCGGGCGTGGCGCGATTACCGCGCGCTGCCGACAACCACGAACGGCGCCCAGTAGAACGGGTGTGGGTGTTTCGCGCGCGTCTTCAGCGCCGCGCGCCGCAGTGCCTCGGCGTGGCTTCGCCCGGCGCGCAGGTTGCGGTGCAGCTCGATCATCAGCTCGGTGGTGCTGGTTGAGTCGACTTTCCACTGGCTCACCACAGTCGAAGGGACACCGGCGACGAAGAGCGCCCACGACATGCCGATCAGTCCCTCGCCCGTGCCGACGCGGCCGCGTGCGGTCTCGCAGGCGGAGAGCACGGCCAGGCGCGCGCCCAGACGGAGGCGCAGGATCTCCCGCGCCTCCAGCAATCCGTCTTCGCCGGGTGTCGAGGCAGGGGAGAAGACCAGCCGCGAGTAGAGCGCGTTCCGGTCGTCGAGGATACCGTGCGTGGCGAAGTGCAGCACGTCGAACATCCCGGCCTCCTTCTTCACCAGCTCCTCGCGCGCATCGGCCCGCAAACGCAGGCGGCTGTTGTTCGCGCCGTACAGCGCGGCGATGGCGCGGATCTCCGTTTCGGTGTGCGGCAGCGGCTGGAGCGGCTCGTCGCGATGGACGCCGGCGCGTTTGCCCGGAAGGATCGGGTTGCCGAACGCGAGCAGCCGCGTTCCGGCGGTCGCGCGGTGCCGCGGCGACATCTCGCGGAGCACGCTCAGCGACGGCGCGTAGTAGACCGCGTGACGGTCGATGAGGAACTCTCCGGCGGCCGGCTGCAGCGCGTGAAAGGGGAGCTCCCAGAGTGGACCGTCGGGCACGATGCAGATCGCGCCCTTCCCGCGCAATGGCCGCGCGGCGCGGCCGAGGAGCCGGTCGTAGAGAGCGCGCGCGGCGGGCTCGTAGAGCAGATCGCGCGAGGCGAGCAACTCCCGAAAGTGCGCGATCTCCGCGGCGAGCGCGCGCTCGCCGATCTCGATGGTCCCGACGCTCGCGGCGGTGAAGACGAAGGTGCGGTCCTTCGTGACGACGAACTCGATGAAGTCGTCCGGCACCTCGTGCGCGTGCAGCGATGCGACCTCGCCGCGTTCCCCGCGCAGCTCCGGATGCGCGGCGTATACGGCGGTGAGAAAGGTGTCGTATTCGAGCCGGGCCGCGCGCAGTGCTTTCGTCGCGCCGCTGCGATTGAGTGCGGCGAGCCGCGCCGTCAGTTCCGCTTCGCGGGCGCGCTCGGCCTCGGTGAGCACGCCGCCGAGGTCGGGCCGGCCGTTCTGCAGGACGTCGAGCAGCACCCGCCCCTTCGCGCGCTCCGCGTATTCGAGCGCGCCGGCGCGGTCGCCCTGCTGCACGAGCAGCGCGATCAGCTCGTGGTACGGCTCGACCAGCCGCTCGAAGGCCTGCTGCTGCGCCGATTCCTCGCCCGGCACGTCGCGGCGCAGTTCTTCGACGACGGCGATGGCCCGTTCGAGCTCGGCGCGCGACTCGCGCAGCAGTCCCGCGCGGCGGAGCGCGCGTCCGAGGGCGAGGTGCGCATACCAGAGATGCTCGGGCAGGCCGAGGTCTTCGGCGATGGTCAAGGCCCGGCGTGCCGGCTCGATCGAGCCATCGAGCTGCGAGAGCATGGCCAGCAATCGCGTCGCCGGCTCGCGCGCGCCGATCTCCTCGGCGATGCCCAGGCTTTCCTCGAAGGCACGCCGCGCCGCGGCATGGTCGCCGGCCGTCATCCGCGCGTGACCGATGCTCTGCAGGTCGCGGGCAATGCCGGCGCGGTTGCCGATCTCGCGGTCGATGGCCAGGGCCTGTTCGTAGCGGCCGAGGTTGTGCAGCCCGCGGGCGATCTCGATTTTGAAGTCGGCCTTCCGGGCCAGGGCCAGCCCCTTCTCGAATTGCGCGGCGGCCTGTTCGTCGTTGCCGAGGCGGCGGTACATCTCGCCGAGGCTGGAGAGCTCGAGAATGATCGACTCGCCGCGGCCGAGGCGTTCCTTCAGGGCCAGGCCTTTGTGAAAGGCCTGCACGGCCTCGGGCCACTGACCGAGGGCGGCCAGGGTCGGGCCGAGGTTCGCGTAGGAGTAGGCGATGCCGAGCTCCTCGCGGTCGGCCTCGGCCAGCGCGAATCCGCGGCGCAGCAGCGTCTCCGACTCGCGATAACGGCCGAGCGAACGCGCGCTGATGCCGAGGCTGATCGTCGAGAAGAGGCGCGCCGTGGGCTCCCCGATCTCCTCGGCCAGCGCCAGCGCCTCGGCGTGCAGCGCCTGCGCACCGCGGTAATCGCCGCGCGCGTTGCGCACGCTCGCTTGCGAGCCGAGGGTCGAGGCATACGCGACCAGGTCGCCGGTCAGGGCGAAGTAGCGCAGCGCGTCGACAATGCGCTCCTCGCCGCGATCGAGGTCGCCGCGGAAACGGTCGACGGTGCCGAGAGCCTCGAGGGCGACGGCGATGCTCCGCGGATCGTTCGCCTGACGGGCGACCTCGAGGCACTCCTGAAAGTGACGCGCGGCCGAGTCGATGTCGTTGCGCAGGTAGGCGACGTGACCGAGGCCCTGGAGGATCGAGACGCGCGTCGGGGCGTGCGTGGTGAGGGCGGCGGCGGCATTCAGCGCGGCGACCGCCTCGTCGAACTTCCCTTCCGCCAGCAACTCGCCGCCCCGGTGCACGAGATCGCGTGCGCGCGGCAGTGGGAGGGCTCCGGCCGCATGCACCTGCCCGTCGTCGAGGTCGATCTCGAGCTGCTCGACCAGCATGCCGCCGCGGTCGCGCACGTCGAGGCAGAGGCGATCCTCGCCGGTGGTGACGGTGACGGCGTACCGTGGGTCGAGCGCGAGCCTGCGGACGCGGATCCGGTCGCGCAACGGCTGCGTGGCCAGCAGCGCGTCGAGCCGGGCGGTGTCGGCGCGCTCGAACGCGCCGACGAAGCCGGGAGCGGAGAGAGAGGCGGCCAGGAGCAGGGGAGCGAGGAGCATCGACGTCATGAACGTTGTAGCGCCGGATTTTTTATTTGGCCATCAGAACATCGCGGCGGTTTTCACATCCATGACGAATGAAGCGCGGCAGAGTTTCGGCGCGCCTCGAAAAATTCATCTCTTGGAGGCTGTAATGAAACACACTCGTTTGTTGGCAGCGGTACTCGCAGTCGCTCTTCTCGTCTCCACACCTCTCTCCGTCCAGGCCCAGTCGAGTCCGCCGAACAACCCGCCGACCGCGTCGTTCCGCTACTCGTACTTCGTCACTACGTACACGTTCGACGCGCGTGCGAGCCGCGACTGGGACGGGTCGATCGTCGAGTATTCATGGGACTTTGGCGACGGCAACGCCGTGGCCACCACCTCGCCGATCGTGCAGCACTCCTACATGGACGCGGGCGAGTTCTACGTGTTCCTGACGGTCACGGACAACGAGGGCGGACACACGACCACGTGGCGGCTCGTGAAGACCTGCGGCGGTCCCAGCCAGCCGGTTTGCCCGATCTAGGAGGCAGGATCGCAAGGGCGGCCGCGAGGCCGCCCTTTTTCGACGCCCTGGAGTACCTCACCGAGCCGGTGGCCTGACCGGCGCGAGCCCCACGCTCTCGAGTATCTCCACGAATCTCGCGTCGCCGTGCAGCGCGGCCAGCTTCGGGTCGGCGCCCGCGAGCGGGAAGGAGCCGCTGCGCTCGTCTTTCGCGATTCGCAGCGATGCGATGGCGCGGTCACGATCGTTCACGCGCAGATACGCGACCGCGGCGCCGTACGGATCGCGCCCGGGATCGATCGCGGACTCCGTTGAGCCGTGCAGACGCCTCGCCGCGCGCGCGGAAGGCTCGTCGCCGCTCAGTTCATACGCATGCTCGAGACAGCGATAGGCCTCGCGATAGCCCGGCGAGAGGGCAAGCGCGCGGCGCGACTCGCGCACCGCGTCGGCGTAGCGGCGGGTGTAGATGTAGGCCCAGGCCACGTGCATGTTCGCGCGCGGCGACACGGGATCGAGCTCCTGCGCGCGGCGGATCTCGGCGATCCCTTCGTCGAACCTGCCGCGCGTGATCAGCAGCCAGCCGTGGTCGTGCAGCGCGCCGGGCTCGTTCGGGTTGAGGCGGATCGCGCGGCGGTAGCTCTCCTCGGCGGCATCCCAGTCCCACGCGTACCAGAAGCGATGCATGGCCGCGATGCCGTGCGACTGGGCGAAGCCCGGCGCGAGGCGCAGGGCGTGCTCGCCCGCGACCCGGATCTCCTCGCCGGCGGCGCGCGGATCGAGACGCTCGCGCATCGCCAGCGCATGCAGCGACTCCGCGAGCGCGACGTGGGCGAGCACGAACGCCGGCTCGAGCCGCACCGCCTCGCGCAGCACCCGGACGCTCTCCAGCAACGAGGGCGTGCTGTTCTCACTATAGAGATGACGTCCGCGCAGATACGCCTCGTGCGCGGCCGGGTTCTTCGCGCTCAGCGCGTCGTCGGCGAGCAGCTCGATCTTCAGCGCGTGCGCGATGCGCTCGGCGACCTCGCGCTGGATCGCGAGAGCGCCCGCGCCGCTGCGGTCGAACGACTCCGCCCAGAGGTGGGTCTGATCGCTCGCGTCGATGAGTTGCGCGGTCACGCGCAGGCGATCGCCCTCGCGGCGCACGCTCCCCTCGACGACATACGCGACGCCGAGCTCGCGTCCGATGTCCTGAATGCTTTTCTTCGTGCCGCGATAGCGAAGGATCGACGTGCGGGCGATCACTCCGAGCCGCCGCGGCTGCAGCGCCCCGAGATGCGTGATCAGCTCCTCGGTCATCCCATCCGCGAAGGACGTGCCGCCGGTGCCCGACAGCTCTTCGAACGGAAGTACGGCGATCATCGTTTTGCCGGACGCGGCGACGTCGTTTCGCTGCAACGCGGCCACGAGCACGGCCACGGCCAGCACGGCGGCACCGAGAAGCCACGCGAGGCGGCGCGGTCTGCGCGGAATGGCGACGACGGGCGGAGAGTCGGGCGCAGTGTCGACCGGGGGGCCGGGCGCAGATTCGATCGGAGGACCGATCGGGGCGACGAAGCGGTAGCCGCGGCGGGGGAGGGTCTCGATGAACGCGGGCTGCTTCGCGTCGTCGCCGAGGGCGGTGCGGGCCTGGAGAACGCAGAAATTGAGACCGCGGTCGAAATCGACGAACGTCCCGTGACTCCAGACCTGCTGCTGCAGCTCCTCGCGCGTCACCAGCTCGCCGGGACGGCTGGCCAGCGCGCAGAGGAGACGAAACGGCTGCGGCGCGAGCGGCACGACCTCGCCGTCGCGGCGCAGCTCTCCGCTCTGTGCGTCGAGCGCGAACGGGCCGAACCGGATCACGGTCATCTAATCCTCATCGTACGCCGATCTAACGCACTTCTAATGGACGCAAACCTGTGAACAGACGCATATTCGGGCCATGAAAAGCATCGCACTGGCACTCCTTCTCTTTCTGCTCGCGTTCGCCGGCATCGCCGCGGACGAGCCCGCGACCGCCGGGAAAACCCCTGATCGAACAATGACCGGCGAGATCGTCGACATGCACTGCTACATCAGCCGTGGCGCGCACGGCGAAGAGCACGCCGGCTGCTCGAACGCCTGCCTCAGCCGCGACGTCCCGGCCGGCTTTCTCGCCGACGACGGCACCCTCTATCTCCTCGTCAACGAGAAGCCGGTCTCGGTGAAGGAGAAGGTCGCCGGCAAGGCCGGAAAGAAAGTGACTGTGCGCGGAAAGGTCATCGAGAAGAACGGCGTCAAAGCGCTCCAGCTGGCGTCCGTCGACTGAGCGGAGACGACCGGGAGGCCTCCGGCGGGCCGCCACGGGCGGCGGCGCTGATTGGCTTAAAGCAGTTGTCGGTTGTCAGTTGTCAGTTGTCTGCCATTTCTCGCCTGGACGGCATTCGCGAACCTCAACACGAAGCCGAGGACGGGCAGATCACGAACAGGTGGCCGCTGACCTTGCGGTAGCCGCCGAAGGCGGCGAAAGATCTGTAGGCCCGGCCTTCAGGCCGGGTCACGCGTGGGCAGAATTTTTCGAGCCCGCGTAGCGGGCGACAGAACACGACCCTGCACAGACTTCTGTTCTGTCGCCCGCTACGCGGGCTCGCTTGGGGCGCGCCTGTGAAACCCGGCCTAAAGGCCGGGCCTACAGATCTTTCGCCGCCTCCGGCGGCTACGTCGGATTCTTGTTAGCCATAAGCTCCGGCCTCATTCCGCCCCCAGCAGGGAGGTGCGGAGCGCGCGCTGTGCCGCGGACGGCGTCGGCACTTCCACCAAGTACATGTCGCCGGCGTACGGCTGGCCACGCAGCTCCAGACCGAGCTTCTGCAGCGTCTCGGCGAGCGGCAGATCGTTCCGCGCGTGCACGTAGCGATCGAAGAACGGCTGCAGGTCGCGGCCGGCGACCTCGCTCGCGGCAGCGATGATGTCCTTCTCCGCGATCGGCGTTCCGGTCTGCCCGAAACGGGTGAAGAGCAGGCGGACGACGTCGTCGAGCGAACGCTTCCCCTGCGACTCCGACCGCAGCATCACGTCGAGGGAGAGCGCCACCGCCCACCCGCCGTTGTAGACCCCGAAGCGGTAGGCGCCTTTCTTCTGCACCGCGTCCGCCAGCGTCACCCCTTTGAAGAGCGACGAATTCATGAAGTAGAGGTAGCCGGAGGCCATGTTCGTCAGCTTCGCGCGCATCAAGCGGGGAGGGACGGCGCCGCTGCGCGACAGCATCACGTTCGCGTAATACTCGGTGAAGCCTTCGGTGAACCACGCGATCGAGTCATGTTCCACCGGCGCGATCATCCCGCCGAACCAGTGGTGCAACAGCTCGTGCACGACCGTGTTTCCGGTGACGATCATGCTCGCGTCGTCGAAGGGAAGCGGGGAGGTGAGTGCCGCGCTGCTCTCGTACGACTCTCCATCCTCTTCGCCGGCGCGGAAGAAGGTCAGCACGTAGCGGCCGGGAGGCGTCCCGGCGAACAGCCGCCCCGCCTCCGAGCCGAGCTGCCGCAGTGCCGCGGCGAGCTTCACCGGCGGCCGCTCTTCCCCCGGCGTCGCCACCGTGACGTCGAAGTTGCCGACACGCAGCTCGGTGGAAGGGAAGCGCCCGAGCACGATCGAATTCTCGGTCAGAGACCGGACACCGGCGGCTTCATAGCTGTCGCCGCGCCGCGTCCACGGCGCGGCGACCTTCCAGCCCTTCGGCACGTCGAATTCGACCGACGCATCGGTCACGCCCGACGTGTAGAAAAACAGCGGCTTCGTGCGCGTGAAAAGCGTACCGTCCGCGAAACGCCGTCCGGACTGCTCGTTCCCGGCCGGCCATGTTTCGATGGCGTACGCGAGATCGACCGAATAGCGGACGTCGATCTCGTCACCCGTCGAGAGGCTCCACCCCTCGGCGCCTCGAGCGGTGACCGAGACCGCCATGCCGCCGGCCGTCGTCACGCGAATGTCCTTCGCGAATGTCGCCCACTGAGCGGGGAGATGATCGATTCCGCCCCCTTGCCCGATGAGCAGACGCCCGTCACCCGCCGGAAGGTGCGCGCGTACGTCGACCGTCTTTCCTCCCGAGTAACTCACGACATAGGTGGCGATAGCGGCAAGTGCGTGTGTAGCGGGGAGACAGAGTGCGAGCGCTGCGACGGCCAATGCTTTCATGGCGATTGACTACGGGTCCGAGCTACGAAGGTTTTCGGATGAGTACCGGAACCGGCGTCTTTCAGCCGTGGCAGCGAACCGCCACAGGCGGCCACGTGCCAGTCTGCAGCGAAGGACTGAATGCGTACAATGTTCCGCATTGGCTGGCATATTCATCAGTTACGCACGCGAGGACCGGGAGCCGGCCCACCAGATCGCCGACGCGCTCGAGGAACGCGGGTGGAGCGTCTGGTGGGACCGCGAGATGGTCGTCGGCAAATCATTCTCCGAGGTGATCGAACGGGAGATTGCCGCGGCGCGGTGCGTGATCGTCTTGTGGTCCGCGCATTCGCTGAAGTCGCGATGGGTGCGGAACGAGGCAGCAGACGGTGCGGCGCGCGAGCTTCTCGTGCCGGTGTTGCTGGACGACTCGCGCCTTCCGCTTGAGTTCAGCCACCTCCACACCGCGAACCTCAAGGACTGGGAAGCAGGCACGACGACGGAGCAGTCGGAGGACTTGATGTCGTCCGTCGCGGCGCTGGTGAGACCGGGCGTCGCGCCTCCGGTCGCTGCCGCACCGCGAACCTCGGCACCGCCGGTCGCCTCGCCGTCGCGCATCAAGCCGGCGTACTTCATCCCGGTCGCGGTGATCGTCGTGCTGCTGATCGTGGCCGCGATCGTCATGAAATCGAAACGCACGCCGAACGTCGTACAGGAGCCGGTGACCGGCACGATCGCGACGACGGCCGTCACTACAACGGCGGCAACGACAGCGGCCACCACCACCGCGGAGCCGCCGCCCGTGACGGAGACGACCATCACGGAGACGGCCATCACGGAGACGACAGTCACGCAGACCACGCAGCCGCCTACCGACACGCAGCCGCCGACCGACACACAGCCGCCGCCGGTTCGTCCGCAATACGGCGCGAGCGCGGTCGGCTCGTTGATCGCGGATGGCAAACCGAGGTGCACGGCGTTTCTGATCAGCAACGACGTGGCGGTGACGGCTGCCTTCTGCGTGAGAAACGCTCCGCGGCCCCTCGTGTTGCGGCTCGGATACACCAGCGAGGGCGCGCGCACGCGGCGCGACTATCCGGTGGAGTCGGTTGTCTTCCATGACGACGACAAGAAGTTCGCGTTGATCAAAATCAGTCTTTCTCCCGGACGCGTCTACGCGCCGATTCGCAATCGCACGCGTGCGGCTCGCGTCGGGGAGCGCGCGTCGATGCTCCATCACGAGCAGGGAAGGCCGCTCAGCATCACGCCATGCGAGGTGGTCGAGGTTCTTCCGGAAGAGCTGCGCTATCGCTGCGCCACCCGCGGCATCGCTTCTTCAGGCGCTCCGCTGCTCGGCAGCGATAACGCCGTCCTCGGATTTCACTACGGAAGCGCCTCCAGGTCTGACGCGCTGCTGAAGCGCGGCGTCCCGATTTCCGTCTTCTTCCCGGCGATCCGACGCTATTGGACGCTGCCGGTAAGGCCCAGCGTTTTGCCACCCACGGCGCGGTGATGCTCGTGCCGATGCTGGCGAACAGCCTGGTATGTGAACGCCGTGCTGCTGGCGATGAACCTCTTCCTATTGTGGGTGGATCGGGAGCGACTGAAGCCGCTCTACCTGTCCCCGAGCAGTTCCCCGGTCCGTCCGCGCGTGAGCTGCGCGGCGATCTCGCGGCGCAGCGCGTCCGGCGGTGCGGTTCCGCGCCAGCGCTCGACATAGAACGTGATGAAGGCGTCGCGGTAGGCGATCCACTCCCGTTGCGCATCCCGGAGATGCTCCGGCTCCGGCGCTTCCATTCCGCTTCGGCGCTCGCGGTAGGCGGCGTTCAGGGCCGCGTCGGCTTTCTCCAGTTCCGCGGCCGAGGCGGCGGGGGCGCGCTCGCGTGAATACTGCTCGAGCTTTTTGACGAACGACTCTTCGCCCTCGAGCAGCGTCCACACTCCCATCGACGGATAGATCGTCCCGCCGCGGGTCTGCTCGGTCAGCCAGTGCGACTCGGCCTTGACGAATGCATCGGCGCGCTTGCGCAGCGCGTCGAGCGCCGTCCTCGCTTGGTCCGACCGGGTGCGGACCTTCTCGTACCGCACGGCGAGCTCCGGCCGGAGCACCTCGTCGCGCCGCAACGCACAGCGCAGGCTGCCCGTGCCGCTGGTGGCGTGCTGGCAGAAGTCGAGCGGCTCGCCGGTCCCGTCCTTCCGCATCAGCTCGAGGTGATCGAGCATGCCCCACAGCTCCGCCGCGGCGATATCGGCTTTGCAGGCGAAGTGCGTCGCGGCAGCGAGGTCGCGCTTGACCGCCTTGCCGTTCGCGAACATCTCCGCGAGCTCGATCTCGTCCGCGTCCGGCCCCTTCTGCTTCGCCTGATAGTTCGCGAATTTCGCGCATACAGCCGCCGCGGCCTGGTCGGTTTCGATGGCCATCATCACCACGAGCTCGAGCAACATCAATGCACCTTCTTCCGCACAGCGGACACCGGTTTCATCGTAGCGTAAGCCGCGGAACGGCGCCGCCTGACAGCGCAACCAGCCATCAGTTTTGACGGACCGGACGTGCTTCCGTACTCTGACGGCGCGGATGTCCTTCACGAAAAAAGAGAGCCGCCTTGGCGATCCAGGCGTCATCCGGGTTTTCGTCAGCTCCACCTGGCACGATCTTCTGGACGAGCGACGGGCCGTCGAAACGGCGCTGCATCGTTTGCGCGAAACGCAGTTCGTCGGGATGGAGTACTTCGGCTCTAAGGAGGACACGCCCCGGGACGTCTCGATCGCCAAACTGGATGAGTGCCAGCTCTATGTGGGGATCATCGCGGGCCGCTTCGGCTCGGGCATCACCGAGGACGAATACCACCACGCGGGGGCTCTCGGCATTCCGCGGCATGTCTATCGGAAACAGGCGCCGGTCTGGATGGAGAGCGACCCCGGTCAGCAAGCGCGCCTCCAGGAGTTCATGGACGGGATCGCGACCACGCATTCGGAGTTCACCACTCCCGACGACCTTGCCCTCAAAGTAGCCACCGGCCTCCATGACTGGCTCGTCGAGAACGTCTACAAGCCGGCGATGCGGGAGGCTGGGTTCGCGGCGGATCTTGCCAACGCTCACCTTTCCCCTGAACCGGTTTATGAGCGATTGGATCTCGCCCGCTTCACCGGCCGCGAGTGGTTGAGGAAAGAGGTCGACGACTTCCTGGCCGGCGCCGATCGCGGCTACTTCATTCTCGAAGCCGACGCGGGACTGGGCAAGACAGCATTCCTCGCCCACCTGGCGAAAGAGCGCCGGTGGATTCAACACTTCGTCGAGCTCGCTCGCGGACAGGATGGCGTTCGCTACGGCTTGCAGAGTCTTGCCGCGCAGATCGTGTTCCGATGGAAACCGGACATGGCCGGGGCGCCGCTGGAAGTCTCCCGTCCCGATTTCCTCGAGCGCTTGCTCTTCGCCGCCGCGGCCAGTCGCGACCGCTCGTCACCCGGCCAGCAGATCGTGATCGTCGTAGACGGCCTGGACGAATCGGCGGCATTCTCCGATCACAACGTAATGGGACTGCCGCGCGTGCTCCCCTCGGGTGTGTACCTCGTGGTGTCGAAGCGCCCTGTCCATGTGACCCTCGAGATCGAGACTCCGCGCTGGCGCCCGGTCCGCCTGGAATCCGCCGCTCCATCGAACCTGGACGACGTGCGAGAGTTCCTCGAGACCGTCGCGCGCGGAGAGCGGGTGGCGTCCCTGCTCGCGGAAAGTGCGATCGCGCCGGCCGACTTCGTCTCGGCCTTCATCGAGCGCAGTCAGGGTGTGTGGATCTATCTCCATTACGTCCTCGAAGAGCTGGAGCGCGGCGAGCGCCGGCCTCTCGATCTGGAGGCGCTGCCCTGGGGCCTCTGGGCGTACTACGCGAAATACTGGCAAGCGCGCCGGGCGAGCTCGGACTGGGACACGGTGCAACTCCCGCTGCTTGCGGCCCTCGCCGCCGCGCAGGAGGAGGTATCGGCGTCTCTGCTGTGCGCATTCGCGGGAATCCCGGAAACGCCGCGCGTGGCCCGCCTTCTCGAGGAATGGCGTCCCTTCCTGGCCGGCAGCACGGGAGGCGAGCGCCGCTACCGTTGCTATCACGCCAGCTTCCGCGAGTTCCTGGAAGGACGCGCCGATTCCTCCCGGCTCACGGTATCGGAACAGCTGCTGGCAGACGAGCTCGTGTCAGCGACGGCCGCCGCACACAATCGCATCGCCGACCGTGCGCTCGAGACGTGGGGCGGCCTGGATGCAGGCCTCGAAGGGCTCCAGGATCGCGCCCGGCGCGATCTGGATGGTGGTTACGCGCTACGTCACGTCGTCGCTCATCTCGAAAGCGCGGGACGTCTGGCCGATCTCTCGCGGCTCCTTCTGGCGAAGTGGAAACGAGGAGAGGGAGAGGAGAACGCCTGGTATGCCGTGCATGAAAAGACGCAGGATCTGACCGGGTACTTGAGCGACGTGTACCAGGTCTGGGCCGCGGCGGAAGCCGCATCGGAAGCTGCGATCGCGCGCAATGAGCCCGCTGCAACGGTGACGCTCGAAGCGCGCTGCGCGCTTCTGATATCGTCCGTTCGGCAGCTGGCAGGGCTGGTCAGACCCCGCTTGCAGGCCGCGCTGGTGGAGAAAGGGGTGTGGGAGCCGAAGCACGCGTTCCGGTATGCGTCGGCGATCGTGAACGCCGGGGAGCGGCTTCTGGCCATGGCGCACTTGCTCCCCCTGCTTCCGGAGGCGCTTCGCGAGAAGGCCTTCGACGGGGCGGTGGCCGCAGCGCGCTGGAGCAATGCGGAAGCTCTCGCAGAACTTCCTGCCGATCTTCCCCGCGCCCTTCTCCAAGCCATCCTGACGCAGGTGCGCGAGCGCGCCTGGAGCAAGGGGCGCGATTTCGCCGCCCTGGTGCCGAAGCTCCCCGCGGATCTCCTCGCCGAGGTTCTCGCCTTCCTGGACATCGCCGATCCGAAGCAGGACTGGTCGGAGCTCCTCCTCGCCCTCATTCCGCTCGTTCCGCCGGCGGAACGGGAAACCCTGCTGGCGCGGGGGAGAGAGGCGGCCGGGCAGCTCTACGGGGAAACCGAGAGGTTGGTTTTTCGCCTGCGTCTGGCGCGGTTCGTCTCTCCCGAGGAATGTGCCCGCATCGCCCACGACGCTCTGCAATACGCCCGAACGAAAACGAAGGGCCGTGGTCGCGCGCTGCTTCTCGCCCGCGTCCTTCCCTGTCTTCAAGGCCATGAATTGGAGAGCGTGGCCGGTGAGGCCCTGGAGGCGACGGGGACGATGTACTCCTGGGACTTCAAAGAGGTCCTGCCGGAGCTGATTCCGCAATTGCCGCCGAAGTTCCTTCGGAACGCCGAGAAGCGGTTTCTGTCGAAGGACTGGAATTGGGATTCTCATTTTCGCGCCTTCCTCCCCATCTGGCAGGGCCAACCCGTACGCCTGGAGAGCGCGCTTGCCAAAGTGGAGAAGCTCTGGAGGGGATACGACAAAGACCAGGCGCTGGCGGCGCTCGTGCCGTTGCTACCCGACGCACTCGTGAACCGTGCGCTGGCCGCGGCGCTGGCGAGCGGTGGGGCACCCGTGGCGCTGGACGCGCTTGCGCCGCGGCTCACCTCAGCGCAGCTCGACCAAGCCGTCTCTTCACTTCTGGCCACGGGCGTCTCCGCCACAATCTATCCAAGACGCGAAACGGCGTCGGATACTGGCGAACCGGACGAAGCTCCGGGACCAGGGAGTGTGAAGGCAAAGGCGCTGCAGTTCCTGGAGAGGCGTATTCCCCCCGATCCGCGTGAGAAGGCCGAGACGTTGTTCGCTACCGCACTTCTCTCGGAAGGAACCGATCGAGAGCGCCTCCTGACTGAAGGGATCGCGTTCATCCGGTCGGGCGGATTCAAAGGCTATGTCGAGGAGTTGCCGCGCGACCTCGTCGTCGCAATTGCACCCGAGCTTCCGGAGCAGCTCCTTCGGGATGTTCTCGCCTGGACCACAACGCTGCAACGCGGCACCGACATCGCGCCGATCCTCCGGGCGGTGATCCCGCGCCTCCCGGAAGCCGCAGCGGCCGAGGCGCTCCTCTTCGATCCTGACGGATGGCCGGTGATGGCTCCTCCTGGCCTGGAGATGAGGGCCGATGGTTCGTCTCCACCCCGCTTTCTGAAACGGCTGTCGACGCTGATCCGTAAAACGATCCGGTCCGGATCGACCCCGGAGAAACTGGTCCTCGATGCCGCATCCTTCCTCCCGCGGCGGATGAGAGCGCGGGTGCTCCTCCGCATCGCTCAGGCAAACGGCGGCTGGATGTTCGACGAAGCGGTCGAAGCTGCCGGCCACTTTCTCGCCCCCGCCGAGCAGTCCGCGGTTCTGGTGGGCCTGCTCTCCCGCCTTTCATGGCCCGACTTCGTCCGGGCGGCGGGGCGGGCGCTCATAGCGATCCTCTCCCTTAGAGAATCAGCCGGGCGAGCTGCGGCTCTGGAGGCAATCGCGACGCAGGTTCACCCCTACTTCGAGAGGCGATTGCGCCGCGCTGCGAGCGCCATCCGATCCGGCGCAGGCATGGGTGAGGCGGCAACCGCCAGTGAGGCACTCGACGTCCTGGCACAGACCGCGAGTGCGGATGTGCTTCTTCGCTGTCTCGACCGTCTCTCAGAAGAGCAGCGGGAGCCTGTGCTCATCGAGGCGAAACAGATCATCGAAAGACTGGGGAGCTCGGTCGTTCAGGCCTGGGTGCTTCTCCAACTCGTCCCCTATCTGCCGGAAAGCGAAAGCGCGGAAATCGTGCGGAGCTCGCTCACGCATCATGCTTTTGCCACTGCCGCACCATATCTGATCGAAAGCTGGGGACGCCGGCAGTCGCCGTTTCCGGCATCCGTCGTGCGGGCCGCTGTCCTGGACCGCTACGTCCGGAATGGGTCGGAAGTCTGGATCGCCATCGCGCCTCACCTGCCGGATTCTGTTCTCGCGGAGGCGCTGGACAACGTGTGGCGCGTCAGCGGCGAAAAGCGCGATCTCGCCCTCGGCACATTTGCGGCGCGCCTCGTCGCCCTGCCGTCCGGCCAGCTTCATTCGCTTTGGCAAGAAGCGCTGGAGAAGGTTGCCGGTGAAGAGCGGTCATCATCCAAACTGCACGCGCTCTTGCCGATCGCCGACCGCCTCGGCGGCCGATACGATCTCTGCCCTGCCCCGACGAACGCGGCGCCGGCCCTCGGCCCTGCGTGAATGACCGTCACCACCACTCCTGAACCGCCGGCATCGCCGCGCCGACCGTCACCGCTTCCCCGGGCTTCGGCACGACCAGCGTGATACCCGCCTTGCGCGCCGCGGCGACGGCGCGGTCGGGGGGCTCGCGCCAGGCGTGGAAGCCGAGGTTGAAGGTGGCCCAGTGGACGGGGAGCATGACTCTGCCGCGCAGGTCGACGTGTGCGCGCACGGCGTCCTCGGGGTCCATGTGGATGGTTTCCCAGGTCTCGTCGTAGGCGCCGATCTTGATCAACGTAAGGTCGAAGGGGCCGTGCTGCCGGCCGATCGTTTTGAAGGCTTCGGAGTAGCCGGTGTCGCCGCTGAAGTAGAAGCGATGGGCCGGGCCTTTCACGACCCAGGAGGCCCAGAGGGTTTTGTTGTTGTGGCGCGGATTGCGTCCGCTGTAGTGGCGCGACGGGGTGGCGGTGATGTGCAGGCCGTTGATATCGACGCTCTCGTTCCAGTCGAGCTCCGTGATCTGCCGCGGGGCGACGCCCCAGCGCTCGAGGTGCGCGCCGATGCCCAGCGGGACGGCGAAGCGGGTGCCGCGGGCGGCGAGGGTGCGGACGGCCGGCATGTCGAGGTGGTCGTAGTGATCGTGGGAGATGACGACGGCGTCGATCGGCGGCAGGTCGGCGAGCGCGATCGGCGGGGCGTGGAAGCGCTTCGGCCCGACCAGCGTCGAAGGCGAGCAGCGTTCGCTCCAGACGGGGTCGGTGAGGACGCGCCGTCCGTCGATCTCGACGAGCACGGAAGACCAGCCGAGCCACGTCGCGCGGAGCTCTGCTGCCTCGGCCGGCCGGGCGCGCACGACCGGAATCGGACGCACCGGCTCGCGCTGCTCTTCGCCGAAGAACTGGCGCCGCAGCATCTCCCGGTTCGACGCGGAGGTGAGCGGTGCCTGCTCCACGTTGCGGAACCTGCCGTTCGCATATTGCGGCGAACGACGGACGCGCTCGAGACGCGCTCCCTCCGGCAACCCGCCCAGCGAGACGAGCCATTCGGTCGAGTACAGCAGCACCAGAACGGTCGCGACCAGCAGCACCCCGAGGACGAGCAGGACCCGGCGCGCGCGCCGGGGACGTTGAATCTTCGGCGTCATGGAAGCTTTATAACCCGGAGGCCTCCCGTCGTCTCCTGTCCGTTGTCCAGTAATACAGAACCGCCCTCACCCGTCTTTACGGCAGGACGCGCATCGTCGGCTAAACTAGGCACGCTTTCCATGTCCGGGTCCGAACCCGACGATCTCGTCCAGCTGAACGATCCTCGGCTTGATCCGCTCCTGCGCGCGGGCGGGGAGGGGATCGACCGGGAGATCGAGTGCATCATCGTCACGCACGTGCAACCGCTGGTCGGCGCCATCCTGTCGCGCTTCCGATCCTCCCAGGGAGGACTGGCCGATCATGACGCCGCCGACGTCGCCTCGAACGTCAATCTCCGGCTGGTCCGGAAGCTGCGGGCACTCGCGTCATCGCCCGAGGATGTGGTCCTCGATTTCGAGAGCTATGTGGCCGCGCTGACGTACAACGCCGTCCACGATCATCTCCGGACCGCATTTCCGGCCCGGGCGCGCCTGAAGAACCGTCTCCGCTACACCCTGCGGCACGATGCGCGGCTCGCGCTCTGGACCCAGGACGGCGCCGTCGTCTGCGGACTGCGCGCGTGGCGGGAAACGGCGGGCGCGGCGACGGAGATCGGCAGCGAGAACGTCCGCGTCTCCGGTGCCGGGAACGATCCGCGGCAGGTCGCCGAGGCCATGCTGCAGGTCTTCACAGCCGCCGGACGGCCGGTCCTCCTCGAGAGCCTCGTCGCCTTCTTCGCCGAGGTCTGGAACGTCGCCGATCACGCGCCGGTTTCCACCGAGACCATCGGCGACCAGCCGAGCGCGCTCCCCGGCACGGCGGACGACCTGGAAACGCGGGAGACCGTGCGTGCGCTCTGGCGCGAAGTGCGCGAGCTGCGGCCGCGGCAGCGGCAGGCGCTGCTCCTGAACCTCCGGAGCGGCGAGTCGACGAACGTCATCTCCGTATTCGTCCGGAAAGGCATTGCCGGCTTCGACGAGGTGGCGGCGGCGGTGGAGATGTCGCCGGAGGAGCTCGCGGCTGTCTGGAACGAGCTGCCGTTCGACGATCACCGCATCGCCTCGCTCCTCGGCGTGACCCGGCAGCAGGTGATCAATCTCCGTAAATCGGCGCGCGAGCGTCTCTCCCGAAGGATGGCCCGATGACACTGCTTCATGACGGACACCTGACCGCCGAATCGCTGCGACGCTTCGAATCGCAGGAGCTCGAGCCGGGAGAGTTGATCGTCGTCCTTCGACACATCGCCATGTGCGCGGAATGCGCGGGGCGGACACCGGCCGACGCGGAAGACGATCGCGCGGCGCTCCGGCAGATGGTCGCGGCACCCGCGGACGCCGCGCATCTCGACACCGAAGGGCAGCTCATGCCGTACGTCGACGGAACGCTCGACCCGGCGGATCGCGACGTCGTGGAATCGCATCTCGAAGACTGCGCCGTCTGCCGCGCCGAGGTCGCGGACCTGCGCGCGTTCCGCGCTCCGGCAGCGCCGCAACGTCCTGCGGTGCGCCGTTCGCGGCGATGGTTCGCACTCGCCGCCGCGCTCGCGGGCATCATGCTGCTGCTCTCCGCGCTGAACGTGTTTCGAGAGCGGCGGGCTGCACCGGTCGAGCGGGTACCGCCGGTGGTGACGGCCACCACGACCACCGCGGTGGAACCGAAGCCCGAGCCGCAGCCGGAACCGGTGCGCCCTGTCTACGCCGATGCGGAGTGGAACCGATGGATCGCGGCGGCGGCCGGGAGCGGCCGTCTTCCGTACCCGGCCGATCTCGCGCTGCTGACTTCTCCGCAGGACGTGTTGCGCGGGAGCGGCGGTACGGCCGAGGCGGGGATCGCGCCGGCCGGGATCGTCGTCGACGATCCGCGTCCCGAGCTGACGTGGCCGGAGGTGGAGGGCGCGACGTATGGGGTCTCGATTTTCGACGAAGAGGAAGTCGTCGCGCGCAGTCCCGTGCTCGACGTGGCGCGCTGGAAGCCGGAGCAGGCGTTGCGCCGCGGCCGGACGTATGTCTGGCAGGTGAAGGTGACGCGCGGCGGAACGACCGACATCATCCCGGCGCCTCCCGCGCCGCAGGCGATGTTCCGGATCGCCGGCGAGGCGCAGCATCGCGCGGTGCAGCAGGCGCTCGCGGAGCATCCCAACGACCGCCTGCTGCACGCCGTACTCTATGCGCGAGCCGGGCTCCGCGCGGAAGCGGAAGCGGCGTTGCGCGATGCGGCGGCGGCCGGCGACGCGGATGCGTCGACGATCGTCCGGGGGTCGAGCCGGTGACGCGCCACGGTGCCGACGGCAGCCTCATGAACATGTTCCGCTCGATCCTGATGGCGCTGCTCCTGTCCGTTCCAGCCGGAGCGGATCCGGGGGCGGAACGGGCCGCCGCGGCGTTTGCGGAGGCGCTGATGCAGGATCAGCCACGTGCGTTGAAGGCGCTCGGCGTGTCGAGCGCGCGGGGATCGGGGAGCGCTGATTTCTTCATCGAAGGGCACGACCAGATCGTCGTCACCAGCCGGCGCGCCGCCGGGACGGAGCAGGAAGGCGGCGCCACGTTTCTCCTCGTCGAGCTCGAAGGGACGGCCGTCACGGCAGGCCGCCGCCGTCCGGTCCCGATGCCGCGCTGGTGGAGCCTGGAGCTGGCGGCGGAGGGGACCATCTCGTCGATCGTCATGCTCGAGCGCCGTCTGGCGCTGCGCCTCGCCCTCGCTCCGCCCGAGCAGCTCGAAGCAGCGATCCTCCGGCCGGAGATCGATCCGACTGCTTTCCTCGTCGAGCTGGTCGACGCGGCCAGCGATCAGGGCGACCCGGGGCTGCCCGCGATCCGATGGGCTCGCGAGGAAGCGCGGACGCGAGGGTTGGTGAGGGCAGAGTGCGCGGCGCTGGAGATGCTGGCGTATGTGCCGGCGATTCAGGGGAAGGGGGACGAGGCGGTGCCGCCGGCGCAGGAGGGAATGGCTCTCGCCGAGGCGAGCGGCAATCCGGACATCCTCGTCGGAAGCGCCTACCTGCTGGGGATCTCCCTCTGGGTCGCGGACCGCGTCGACGAAGCGGTGGCGACGCTGCGCCGCGCCGGCGAGCTCGCGGACCGGATCGACAATCCTGCCATCGCGGGCCGCGCGTTCACCATGGCCGGATATATCGAAGGACGCCGCGGCAGGCTGCGCGAGAGACTCGCCTATGCCGAGAGGCACGAACAGGTAGTGACGCGCTACCCGACGCTTCTCGGTGCGATGGACGCCGCGTTCACTCTCGGCACGATCCACCAGCAACTCGGCAATGGCGAAGTCGCACGGGCGCAGTACCTCCGGGCGTTCGACCGGGCGCGCGAACTGGGCGGTGTCGCCCAGCAAGCCATGGCTCTCTTCAACCTCGCGGCTCTCGACGCCGAACGGGGGGAGACCGCGGCGGCCGGGGAACTGCTCGACCAGGCTCTGGAGACAGGGAAATGCTGCCTCCCCCCGCCGGCCATGGCGACCATGCGGCTGCTGCTGGCCACGATGCAACGGGAAAACGGCGATTTCGACGGCGCCACGGAGTCTCTGGCGTGGGCTCTCGACGCCGCCAGGACGGCCGACGAGCGGCAGCTGGCGGCTTCCGTCCTCACCGAGCGCGCGGCTCTCCATCTCGCGGCCGGCCGGCTCGACGATGCGATCGCCGACGCACGCAAGGCCCGCCTTTTCCGCGGGATGACGGACGGGATGACGCGCATCATCGAGCCGCGATCGTTCGCGGGCGCGCTCACCGTGGAAGGGCGGGCCCTGCGTGCGGCCGGCCGCGCGCAGGACGCCGAGGCGGCCTGGCGGACCGCGATCGACCTCGTCGAAGAGGAACGGCTCGGGCCGGGAGGCGATGACGCCAATCGCGCGGCGTTCTTTGCAGAGCGGCTGGCGCCGTACCGCGAGCTGCTCGATCTCTACGTCGACCAGGGCTGCGCCAGGGACGCCCTGCTGATCGCGGAGCAGATGCGCGCGCGCTCGCTGCGCGACGCGCTCGAGGCAGGGCGTATCGACCTGTCGGAGGGACTGGACGCCGTCGAGAAGAAGCGTGAGGAGGAGCTCGAGCAGCAGCTCTCCGAGCGAAACCGCGCCGTGCTCGCGAACCGCGAACCGAAGGCGCTGGAGCGGCTCACGCGCGAGCGCGACGAAGTCCGCCTGGCGCTGCGCCGGTTTCGCGCGGAGCTCCATCTTCGCCATCCGGAGCTCGGCGGGCGCAGGCCGGGGAGTCTGGACACGCTTCCGGAGGAGCCGATCGTACGGGCCGGCGAAGTGGCGCTGGAGGCCGTGGTCGGGGAGCAGTCGGCGCTGCTGTTCGTCGTACGGGCAGGGGAGATCTCGGTCCACCGGATTCCGGTCGCGCGGGCCGAGCTCGAGGCGCGCGTCATCGCCTTTCTCACGGCGTTGGAGAAGCGCGATCTCGAATACCGCGAGAGCGCGCGCGGCCTGTACGAGCTTCTCCTCGGCCAGGCCGCGCCTGCGCTCGCCGAGGCGCGCTCGCTCCGCGTCGTGCCGGACGGCATCCTCTGGAGGCTTCCCTTCCATGCGCTGGTCGGACGGGACGGAAAGCACGTCGCCGACCGGGCCGTCGTCGCGTACTCGCCGTCGCTCATTCCGGCGGGCAACGCCCGCCGCGAGGCTCCGGCCGCGCGCGGAACGCTCCTGGCGCTGGCGGATCCGCGCATCGAGGCCGTCACCGCCGGCGCGACGCGGTCGCTCTATCGGAGCGAGCCTCTCGGCCGCCTGCCCGAAGCGGCCGCCGAAGCGCGGGCCATCGCGCCGCTCTACCCGGACGCGGTGGTGCGGGTGGGAGAGGAGGCGAGGGAGGCCTTCTTCAAGAAAGAAGCGGAGCGTTTCCGCGTCCTGCACCTCGCCGCGCACAGCATTCTCGACGACGGCGCGCCGCTGTTCTCCTCGGTCGTCCTGGCGGCAGCGGGGAACGACCCGCTCGAAGACGGTCTCCTCGAAGCGCGCGAGATCGCGAAGCTCGACCTCCGCGCCGACATCGCCGTCCTCTCCGCCTGCGAGACCGCGCGCGGGAAAGTCACCGCGGGAGAAGGAGTGGTCGGCCTGAGCTGGGGATTCCTCGTCGCCGGCGTGCCGACGACGGTGGTGAGCCAGTGGAAAGTCAGCTCGCCGAGCACCGCCGCCCTGATGGTCGCCTTCCACCGCCGCCTCACCGCCGGCGCGAGTGCCCCCGACGCCCTCGGCGAAGCCATGACCGCCCTGCGCCGCGACCCGCGCTGGCGCCACCCGTTCCACTGGGCGCCGTTCGTGGTGATCGAGAGCCTGTCAAAATAGTTGTTTTGCGCGGACTTGGGCGGCGGCGAAAGAGTGTCAACTTTAGGCAAGTGGCACAGCCCCACCCCGTCCGGCGCCTGAACTTCTGACAAACGCACTCCGATTCGGATCCTCGACGTATGTGCCACGCGCAGGCGCCGAACATCCCTCTCCCCGGCTCGGCGGGGTGAGGGGTCATGCCACAGGCCTAAAGTTGCCGCCATTCGGGCTCACGCCCGGGGCTACATGCTGTCGCCGCTCCGCGGCTGATTGGGACCGCCTTTTTCCTCTATCCCCGATAAAGGTTCGAGATCTCCGCTGCGAGCGCGAAGTCGCGCTCGCTCACTCCGCCGGCGTCGTGTGTCGTGAGGCGGATCGTGACCGTGTCGTAGACATTGCTCCACTCCGGATGATGATTCATCCGCTCCGCGACCAGCGCGACGGACGCCATGAAGCCGAAGGCGCCCACGAAGTTGCGAAACCGCAGTTGCCTCTCGAGCGCGTCTCCGCTGAGCTGCCAGTCCGGCATGGAGAGCAGCCTGCCGCGGATTTCCGAATCAGTCATGCGAATGATGTCCGGCATCAGATGCGATTCTCCTTCTGCAACTGAAGATACGCTTGATCGACGCGTTGCGCGACGTTGGTAGCCGCGGAGCGGGCGACAGAACACGACCCCGCGCAGACGTTCTGTTCTGTCGCCCGCTACGCGGGCTCACCTGGGGCGCTTGTGAAACCCGGCCTAAAGGCCGGGCCTACAGATCTTTCGCCGCTCCGCGGCTGACCCGGGCCCTACGCGCCGTTGGCGGCGAGGGACCGCCTTTTTCCTCATCGAGAGCCTCTCGAAATAGTTTTTCCCCGCGTACTCATATCGCCGGAGATCGCCCGTCCTCGGTCGTAAGACCGCTTCTTTTACGGACAAAACAATTAGGACGAGGTGAACCGGTGAGACTGGCGATTGCAGCCGTGCTCCTCGTCGGAAGTGTGGCCGCGGCAGCGTACGGCGACGTTCCGACTCTTCAATTCGGTGGTGCTGATGTAAGGCTTCAGGGAGCGACGCCGGGCGCGCGCTTTACCTGGGTCGCCATGGGCCGCGACAACTCTGCGCACAACGCGCAGTTGCGGATCGTGCGCGGGCTGGCATCGGCGGACGGGCAGGGCGGGTACGATCTCGGGTTCAAGCTCGATCCGCTCTACAGCGTCTGGGCCGTGGCCGCGGTGGACGAGCCGTGGACGCTCTTGGAGACGCGGTCGGGCTGTCCGTTGTCGCCGCAGGTCATCGAGGTGACCGCCGCGGCGGGGGCGACCCGGTTCACCGTCACGAGCGGCATCATCCACGGGAACTACGTCCGTCCGAACGGCAGCTCGTGGACGTTTACGGCCACCGACGGCAGCAGTGCGGACGGCGACGGAACGCCGAACGGGCGGATCGAGATCGTGCTGGCGACGCTGGCGAAGTTTACGGCCAGCGGCGACCTGCCGGCCGCCATTCAGGCCGGCGACAAGCTGCTGCTGCTCGATCCCCATCAACTGCGCGCGCGGATCTTCGAGGTGGCGCCGTGAGAAAGATCGCCTTCTTCCTCCTCTCGCTTTTCGCCGCCGCGGCGGCTGTCGCCGAACAGAGCGTCGACCAGCGCAAAGGCTTCAACGCCGAGAACGTCTACTTCTCGCACGACATCGACACCGTCAACGCCTTCAACGGCAACCTGACGATCTCCATCCCCATCGGACCGCGCTATCCGATCGCCGAGGGGCTCAGTTACGGACTCGTGCTCCACTCCAACGCCAACTTGTGGGAGAACGAGGTGGTGTGGGACCAGGACGGCGATTTCTCGCCGCACTCCGGCTCGGTCTCCAGTCAGGCAGTGGGGGAGTGCAATCGCGAGGACGGCGTGACCGTCGCCCGTCCGCACATGGCCGCCAATGCAGGCCTCGGCTGGACGTTGACGCTGGGCCGCCTCTCCGGCCCCTCGGATCCGGCGTCCCGCGTCTCCCACGGCTGGACTTACGAAAGTCCGGACGGCGCCGAGCATCAATTCTACGAAACCCTCCACAACGATCCGGCCACGGAATCCGCGGTACCGGACGACGTGATGTACACACAGGACCGGAGCTTCCTCCGGATGAAATTCGATCCGGCGACGAATACCCGGATCATCGAGTTTCCCGACGGTTCCGTGCATACGTTCGCGCCGCCGTCGTGCGGAGTCGGCTGGTGGATGCCGGTGCGGATCACCAATGCCCATGCCGCGAACTTCCTCGACATCTCGTACGTAGCGAACGACGTCGCCGGCCTCGTCGACTGGGTCCTGCAGGACAACCACGGCCGCCGGCACGTGGTGCGTTTCAAGCCGACGAACTGGGACAAGGGTCCGCACCTCGTCGTCGACACGGTGACGCTGGAGACCTTCGGCGGCGTGGAGGCGGTGTACAAGTTCCATTACACCGAGAAGCTCGTGGCCCGGCCGGACTGGTCGGAGAACTGTTTCGGATACAGCCAGCAGGCGCCGGTCGCGGTGCTGGACCGGATCGACCTGCCGGTCGATCCGTCGGTACCGTCCGAGGAGCCCACCAGCTACTCGTTCGTCTACGAACAATCGTCGTTCGAGGCCGGGCTGCCGGGTGAGGCGACGCTGCCGACCGGCGGCCGGATCCGCTGGACCTGGGGGGAGTACCAGAAGCCGGTCGAGCATCACACGGACGTCCCGTTTCTCGCCGGATCGTGGGGTGTGGTGAAGCGGGAACTGTTCATGCCCAACGCGGCGGCCGCTCATGCCGCGTGGGAGTACGTACCGATCCTTTCGCCGCACGAACAGGAGCTCCCGCACGAAGACCCCCGGATGCGCGAGATGCGCAATCTCGTCACCGATCCGCTCGGGAACCGGACGGCCAGCTATTTCTCAGTCTCGGTCTTCGACCACGAGTTCTGGAAGGCCGACGATTACGGCAAGCCGTTCACCAGGAGATACACCGACGGCGACGGCCGGTCGCTTTCCGAAGTGGTCTACCCGCCGGGCGTGACCATCGTCGACACCGAGCCGCTGAAGAACGCCATCCGTGCGACCTACGTCCGCTATGTGTACGAGCCGCGGGCGGAGGGCCGATCCGGCGAGCTGCAGTGGCGCCTCGAGTCGACGCGCGTCATTCATTACCAGGGCGGCACGGCGACGCCGGTAGTCGTCTCCGACGTCATCAGCGACCATACCGATTACGACGGCCTCGGCAACTTCCGCACGACGACCGTGCGAAAGCCGTCGGGCGGAGATGCGAAGACGACCACGACCGCCTTCAATCCGGACCGCCTCTCCCGGACCGCGGCATTTCCGGTCAACCGTCCGTGGGTGACGGGCACGTTCTCGTATACCGAAACGACGTTCGGCACGGAGAGCTCGCGCACCGACTTCTGCTTCGACACGAATACCGGATTCCTGCAGCGCAAGCGGGTGCGCCGCAACGGTGACCCGAGCCGCGACCTGCTCGTCGAGTGGAGAGACACCGACAACGACGGCGGCGCCGACTTCGAGGAGTACTGGGGTGGCGACGATCATCCGCTCGCCGGAAGCTTCTCGACCTGCAATGTCGCCCAGCGACCGACGTCGCTGCGGCGATACAGCCTGACCCACGAGTGGGAGTTCGGCGTCCGGAGCTCAACGCAGCATTCGGGCGTCGCGTTCAAGTCGCTCGACCTGACCATCGACCGTTCCGGACTGCCTTCGGCCAGCCGCGACACCGCCGGAGTCGAGACGGCGTTCGACTACAACCCGAGGAGCCAGCTGCGCACGGTCGCCGCGGAGGATGACGCCGTGACGGAGTACACGTACGTCGTCACCCCGGACTCCCATCCGGCGGCGTCCGTGACCGCGCAGCAGAAGAAAGACGGCCAGACGTTGACCGACGTGCGCTACTACTACGACGGCTTCGGCCGGCTCGTGCAGCAGCGGCAGCGGATGCCGCTCGCGGACGGCCAGTGGTCGGTCACCGGCTCTTCGTACGACAAGCTCGGGCGGCCGGAGAAGCGTTTCGTCGCCCGGCCGGCATCGGGCGGCGGCTATGCCGGCATTCCGGCGGACACTCCCGCGACGATCACGGCATACGAGCCGCTCGGCCGTCCGGCCACGCTCACCCAGCCCGACGGGCGGATGACCACGTTCACCTATACCGGCACCTCGGAAACGAGGCGGACGGTCTCCATCGAAACCGGCGAATCGCAGGAGGAGCCGGTCTCGACCCAGGAAAGCTACGACATCCACGGGCGGCTCGTCGCGGTCCGCGAGGGGCTGACGCTCCAGGACCAGGCCGGGGAGCTGACCAGCTATCAATACGACGAAGGAGATCGGCTGGCGCGCATCGAGGCCGGCATCCAGAGCAGGATCTTCGATTACGACGGCGCCGGGCTCCTGGTGTCCGAGCAGCATCCCGAGAGCGGTACGACCGAATACGAATACGACGCCCGCGGCCACATGGTCTCGAGGCTCGACGCGAAACAGATCGAGACCCGCTATGAGTACGACAGCGCCGAGCGGCTGAAGACGGTCACGGACGCGACCCATGACCTCCCGCTGAAATCCTTCACGTATGACGCCGGCGTCCGCGGGCTCGGGAAGACCTCGACCGCCACGCGCCACAATCATCACAGCGACTTCCAGGAGCCGGTCCTGGTCACGGAGACGTTCTCGTATGCAGGCAAGGGGGGCCGGCTTTCGTCGAAGAAGACCGACGTGACCGGTCCTGCCGGATTCGAGGGAGCCTCTTTCACCGACGGCTACGAATACGACGCCCTCGGCGCGGTGGAGATGGTGACGTATCCAGCTTGCGCCGGCTGCGGAGCCTCGGGCGCGCCGGACCGCGAGGTGACGACGTCGTTCGAGAACGGGTATGTGACCGCCGTCGCGCCGTACACCGTCTCGCGCGGCATTCTCTACAACGCCAACGGCCTGCCGCGCTCCATCCAGCGCCGGAATGCCGACGGCTCGGCCGGCGCCTTGTGGGAACAGCACGTCGCCGCGCACGGGATGTCCCGTCCGGACCGGACCTCGGTGTCGAACTTCTGTTCCGGTTTCCGGATCGACGACGGCGCGCTGCCGGCGGAGAAGAGCGTTACCTATGACGCCGCCGCGGACATCACCGTCCCGGTCACCGGCGCGACCAGCTACGCCTGGTACGAAGGGGAGGGGACTACGCCGATCTCCGGCCAGACGACGAGCCACCTCACGGTGCCCGTGCGTGCGACCACGAAGTTCTGGATGCGCGCGATGAACGGCACCTGCACCGTCGACAGCCGCGTCTTCACCGTGACGATCGCCGGCTGCGAGCCGGTGCCACCGGTCATCGCGGCCCCCGCGGAGATCCGCCCCGGCCAAGTCGCCTCCGCCTCGATCCCGGACGGCGCGGCAACGTACGAGTGGACCATCACCAACGGCGCGTTCACGACGCCGAACCCGGCCGGCAACAGCGTGAGCTTCACCAGCAGCTCCTGCTCCGGAACCGTGACGCTGACGGTCAAGACGAACTGCCATGCGAACGCGGTCTCGCGAAGCGTGGCCATCGCGGCGCCGGCCGTCGCGGTCGTGAACGAGCCGAAGTCGATCCTGCGCGGAGAGAGCACCACCATCCGCGCCCGCCTCACCGGCACCACTCCCTGGACGGCGACCTGGTCGGACGGCCAGACCATCACGGATGTCGCGACCGAAGAGCTGACGCGCACCGTCAGCCCGCAGGAGACGACCGAATACACGATCACCGCGGCCGCGTCGCACGGCTGCAGCGCGGCGTTGACCGGCTCGGTGCTCGTCACCGTCAACGTCTGCGCTCCGATCCTCACCCAGCCGGTCGACAAGATCGTGCAGAGCGGCGGGACGGCCCGCTTCACCGTCGTTGCCACCGCCGACTCGACGTTCAAGTGGTACGAGGGCATCCGCGGCGATACGAGCAGACCGCTTCCCGGCCAGACCGGCAATGTCCTCGAGATCACCAACGTCTCCCACACCAGCTACTACTGGTGCCGCGTCACGTCGTCGCTGCCCGGCTGCGTCGAGGACACCAACACCGTCGCCGCGAACGTCTGCACCAACGCGTCGATCGCCGCGCCGCAGCACGATTACACCGGCGATCCGTACCGGATCGCACCCGGCGAAAGCCTGGCGCTCGACGTCCTGGCGAACGGCTCGTTCGTCGCCTACGAGTGGCGCGTCGCCGAGGTCACCGCGGGGACGGGCGGCTCCTGGAGCGGCAATCCGCCGGCCGCGATCGCCGGCACCACACCGCGGTTCACCTGGACCGCGACCGCGGCCGACATCGGCAAGACCCTCGGCTTCTACGCGGGCGTCGAAGGCGCTTGCAGCGGCGGCGTCGCCGCGGAGCGGCTGGTGAAGGTCGTCCAGGTCGTCGCGGCGAACGCTTCCTGCCCGACCCCGGTCATCATTTCGTACCCCGCCTCCGAGATTGCGGTCGGCCAGAACGGCCCGGGCCTGCTGTACGTCTCCGTGCTGCCGTACCCCGACGGACCGGGCCTCGAAGATCCGGCGAACCTGCAGTACCTCTGGTTCGTCGACGGCAATCCGCTGCTGCGCGCGGACGGCTCGCTGTTCACGAATCATCAGTACACGCCGCCCGTCGAGACGACGCAGACCGTCACCGTCGAGGTGTCGCGTCCCTGCGGCTCGCCGTCGGCGCGCCTCTCGATGTTCCTCTACAACGACGTGGTCTGCCCGCTTCCGCCACTCAGCGTCAACCGGCAGGCCATCACCGAGAACGACCCGGCCGGCAGCCGTACGTTCCGCGCACAAAGCCCGTGGCCCTCGGTGACCTTCACCTGGTATCGCGGCGACTCCGGCGACACGCGCGAGCCTTACGCCGAAGGGGCGGACCTCACACTGCCGACGGGAGACGTCGGGACGTACTGGGTCCGAGCGACGTCGCCCTGCGGGACGACGGCCGATAGTCCGACGGTTACCAGCTCCGTCGCCGGCTGCTCGCCGATCCAAATCACCGTGCAGCCGCAATCGGCGGAGATCAAGGCCGATACCGCCCGCGACCTGACGTTCGAGGCCTTCGGAAGCCCGGAGCCGACGTACTTTGCCTGGTTCACGTCCGATTCACCGAGCCCGGTGTTCCACTCGAAGATCTACCCGGTCCGGCCGCTGAAGACGACGACGTACTGGGCCCAGGTGGCCAGCCCCGGCTGCCATTCCGCCACGACGATGCCGGCGAAGCTGCTGGTCACCTCCTGCGACGACATCCAGGTCGTGCAGGCGCCGCAGACCGCGTCGATCGACGAGGGCGACACCGCGTCGCTGACCGTCAACGCCACCACCACCGGCTCCACGCTCGCGTATCAATGGTTCGAAGGGGAACGGGGCAACGAGTCGCAGCCGGTCACGCAGAAGACCTCCACCCCCGATTTCCATCCCCAGCCGGCGAAGACCACCCGTTACTGGGTGCGCGTCAGCCGCGCCGGCGGCTGCGAGATCGACCTCGCCGCGGTGACGGTATACGTCTGCCGCACTCCGGTCATCGCGCCGCACCCGACCGTGTACGAGAGCCGCACGCCGGCGTACACGCATCGCCTCGTCGCCCTCGCCGAAGGGGACAACCTGCAGTACCGGTGGTACATCGGCGCCGTCGGCGACGTCAGCGCCCCGGTGTCGAGTGAACCGGTCTACGTCACCTCGCCGAACCAGACCACGCAGTACTGGTTCCGCGTCACCAGCGATTGCTACGGCACGACGCCCGACCGGTACGCCGACAGCCAGCAGATTCTCATCAGCGTCTGCCCGAGCATCACCGCCCAGCCGGTGGCGCAGAAGCCGGAGGTCATGCCCGGTACCACCACCACGCTGACGATCGCCGCCGCGCGCGGCGACCAGATCCGCTGGTATCGCGGCAACGCCGGCGACACCACGAACTTCGTCCAGAGCGGCGAAAGCATCACCACGCCGCCCATCACTGCCGACACGACGTTCTGGGCCCTGGTCACCAGCGGCGGCTGCTCGGTCGAAAGCCAGGCCGTGACCGTCAGGGTCTGCACCTCGCCGGCCGTGCAGTGGCACACCAGTGTGCGCACGCAGGTCGCCGTCAGCGAGTCGCAGACCCTCTACGTCTCGCCGACGACCGCCACCTGGCTCACCTATACCTGGTATGAAGGGCCGGCCAGCAACGTCGCCGCTTCGCAGCTCCTCTCCGGCCCCGGCTCCACCAACATCTCTCACACCACCGCGCCGCTGGTGCAGAAGACCTTCTGGGTCCGCGTCCAGGAGCCGTCCGGCTGCTATGCCGACACTCCCGCGCTCACGATCGATCCCTGCATCCCGACCATCACCGCGGAACCGCAGCCGGTCATGATCGACAGCGGCGCCACGACGCCCCTCACCGTGACGGCGAACGGCGGGCCGCTGACCTATCAGTGGTTCCGAGGGGCCACGGGCGACACGACCAGTCCGGTCGACGGCGCCACAGCCGCGAGTCTCGCCATTTCGCCGGCAGCCGACACCAGCTACTGGGTGCGTGTCACCGGCTGCGGCCACTCGAAAGACAGCGCCGCGGCGCTGGTCAGCGTCTGCCGTATCCCGGCCATCACGGGTCAGCCGCAGAACGTCACCACCAACGCCAACGTCAATACGACCCTCTCGGTCACGGCCACGGGGACGGAGCTCGCGTACCAGTGGTACATCGGCACGAGCGGCGTGACCACCTCGCCCGTGGCGAGTGCCACCAGCTCGACCTACGTCGTCTCTCCGTCGACCACCACGAATTACTGGGTGAAAGTCAGCGGCCGCTGCGGCACTCCGGTGAACAGCAGCACCGCCAAAGTCAGCGTCGCGCCGACCATCACCACGCAGCCGGCTGGCTCCTGGGTCATGTCCGGCACGAGCCGTACCCTCACCGTCGCCGCCACCGGGACCGAGCTCCGTTATGCCTGGATGGTGAACGGCGTCGAGATCAGCGGTGCCACGAGCACCTCCTACACCACGCCGCCGATCGCCGCCACGACCTCGTACACCGTCCGCGTCTGGAGCGGCAACGCCTATCGCGACAGCGCGGTCGCGACGCTCTCCGTCTGCACGCGGCCGATCGTCTCGTGGCACAGCTCCGTGAGGACGTCCGTCGCTCAGAGCGAGCCGCAGACGCTCTCTCTCAACGTCACTCCCAGCGGCAATTACAACGTCTCGTATACGTGGTACCAGGGCAATTCCGGCGACGTGGCCGGCTCGACGCTCCTCTCCGGACCGGGGGCGACCAACATCTCGCACAGCATCTCTCCGACGGCGACCACGAAGTACTGGGTGCGCGTTTCGGAGACCTCGGGCTGCTACGCCGATACGCCGACGCTGACCGTCAGCGTCTGCGTGCCGACCATCACCGCGCAGCCGCCCGCCACGGTGATGCTCGACAAGGTCTCCAACCCTTCGGCCTCGATCACGCTCAGCGTGGCCGCCAACGGCGGAGCGCTGACCTACCAGTGGTACATCGGCCAGCCGGGGGATACGACGCAGCCGATCTCCGGCGCTACGTCGAGCAGCTACACCGCTTCCCCGAACGCCGACACGACCTATTGGGCGCGCGTCACCGGCTCGTGCGGCGTCAGTAAAGACAGCACGGCCGCGCTCGTGGTGATGTGCAGGGCCACGGCCATCACGTCGCAGCCGCCGAGCGTTACCGCCAACGCCAACGTCAACACCACGCTCTCGGTCGGCGCCACCGGAACCGACCTCACGTACCAGTGGTACGTCGGCGCGAGCGGCGTGACCACGTCGCCCGTTCCGAGCGCTACGAGCTCGACCTACGTCGTCTCTCCATCGACCACCACCGATTACTGGGTGAAGGTCAGCGGCCGCTGCGGCGCGGCGAGCAACAGCAACACCGTCAAGGTCAGCATCGCGCCCACCATCGCCACGCAGCCGGCCGGCTCCTGGGTCATGTCCGGAACGAGCCGTACTCTCACCGTCGCCGCGACCGGGACGCAGCTTCGCTACGCCTGGATGCTGAACGGCACCGAGATCAGCGGCGCCACCAACACGTCCTATACCACGCCGGCGATCACCGCCACGACCTCGTACTCCGTCCGCGTCTGGAGCGGGAACGCCTATCGCGACAGCACGACGGCGACGCTGTCGCTCTGCACGCGGCCGACGGTCTCGTGGCACAGCTCCGTGAAGACGTCCGTCGCGCAGGGCGAGCCGCAGACGCTCTATCTCAACGTCACCCCGAGCGGCAATTACAACGTCTCGTATACGTGGTACCAGGGCAATTCCGGCGACGTGGCCGGCTCGACGCTCCTCTCCGGACCGGGGGCGACGAATATCTCGCACAGCATTTCCCTGACCTCCACGACGAAGTACTGGGTGCGCGTCTCGGAGACCTCGGGCTGCTATGCCGATACGCCGACGCTGACCGTGAACGTCTGCGTCCCGACCATCACCACCCAGCCGCCCGCCGCGGTGATGCTCGACAAGGTCTCGAATCCATCCGCCTCGACTACGCTCTCCGTGGCCGCCAACGGCGGCGCCCTGACTTACCAGTGGTACATCGGACAGCCGGGCACCACGACCCAGCCGATCTCCGGCGCGACGTCGAGCAGCTACACCGCCTCGCCGAACGCCGACACCACGTACTGGGTGCGCGTCACCGGCACGTGCGGCATCGCGAAAGACAGCAGCGCCGCGACGGTGACATTGTGCAAAGCCGCGAGCATCACCAGCCATCCGCCGGGCACTTCGGTCAATCCCAACACGAACGTGACCCTCAACGTCATCGCAACCGGCACCGATCTCACGTACCAGTGGTATGTGGGGACGAGCGGAACCACCACCTCGCCCCTCTCCGGCGCCACCGGCCCGTCTCACGTCGTCTCTCCGTCGACCACCACCGATTACTGGGTGCGCGTCACCGGCCGCTGCGGCGCCGTCAACAGCAATACCGCCAAGATCAGCATCGCCCCAACGATCACGACCCAGCCCGCCGGCGGCTCGGTCACGAAGGGATCCACGCGTACGCTCTCGGTGGCCGCCACCGGGACGCAGCTCTCCTACGAGTGGTACCTCGGCGCGGGCACCACCACGCGCGTGGCCACGACCGCGTCGTACACCACGCCTCCGCTCAACGCCGACGCCATCTATTGGGCGCGGGTCTGGAGCGGCAATGCCTACCGCGACAGCGCGCAGGCGGTCTTCACCGTCTGCCAGCCGCGAACGGTGAACATCGGCACGAACACGAGCGTCAGCGGCGCCGCCGTCACCCTGTTCGTGAGCGGCAGCGCATCGGGCGAGACCTTCACCTGGTACCGCGGCGAGAGCGGTGACACGTCCGCTCCCGCCGGCTACGTCGGCAACATCACCGTCTATCCGCTGGAGACGACCCGCTACTGGGTGCGCACGACCCAGTCGTCGTGCACTGCCGACAGCCCGGCGGTCACGGTCCTCGTCTGCTACCCGAAGATTACCGCGCAGCCGCAGAGCGCGATGATCAACAGCGGCACGACGCGCACGCTGACTGTCGCCGCCACCGGCACACCCGCCCTCAGCTATCAGTGGTACCGAGGAGATACCGGCGTCACCACCACGCCCGTCGGGACCGGCCCGTCGTACACGACACCCGCGCTGACCGCCACCACGAAGTACTGGGTGCGCGTCCAGACCTCGGCGTCTGCGTGCGGGACGACCAACAGCGTCAACAGCGAGACGGCGACCGTGTCGGTCTGCAACCCGCCGGCGATCGCCTTCCAGCCGCAGAGCCAGATCGTCAACTCCCAGAGCTCCCAGACCATCATCGCGGTCGAGGCGACGGGCGACAACCTCTCGTACCAGTGGTACGAGGGGAGCTCCGGCGTGACCGCCACCCCGGTCGGCACCAACTCGAGCACCCTCACCATCACCCCCGTCACCACGCGCTCCTACTGGGTCCGCGTCACCGGCACCTGCGGCACCGCCGACAGCGTGGCCGCCCTGCAGAGCGTCATGCCCCAGATCACCTCGCAGCCGAGTCCGGCCAGCACCACGGTCTGCAGGAATTCGACCGTGAGCTACTCCGTCAACGCGAACGGGAGTGCGCTGACGTACCGCTGGTACCGGCTGCTCCAGGGCAGCTCCGTTCCCGAGCAGATCGGCACGAGTCCCACCGTCAGCGTCGTGGCCACGGGCCCGATGGAGGTGTGGTGCCAGATCGCCAGCGGCAATGCCACGGCCTACAGCAACCACGTCCAGATCAGCGTCATCAACGGGCCGGACGTATGGTCGATCTCGAAGACCCAGCCGACCGGCACCTATTACAAGCTCACCGCCAACGTCGCCACGGCCGACCAGCCGTATGTCACCTACGCCTGGTATGCCGGCGCGGTCGGCAACACCTCCGGCGGCATGATTGTCAACGACCCCAGCCTGTATTACTTCTCGTCGGCCCCGGCCAGCTTCTGGGTCCGCGTCACGCGAACCAGCACCGGCTGCTCGACCGACATGGGAATCAGCGTCCCGTAGGGGAGAACCGCAATCATGAAACGCACACGGAGTCTTCTCACTGCGGCCGTCTTACTCTCCGCCGCGCCGGCCGCACAGGCGACCGTGCCCGGTTTCGGCACCTATCGTTACGACGGCGCGGGAAACATCATCGAGGCGGTGGGGGAGTCGTACACGTACGACACCTTCGCCCGCCTGCAGACCGCGACGGCCGGCGGCCATCAGCAGGAATTCGTCTACGACCGCTACGGAAACATTCGCAGCATCACTACCGACGGCAACGCCGGGCTCGCGGTGAAGCCGGGCGTCAATCCGGCGACCAACTGGGCAAACCTGACCCACGACCTCGACACCGGCCTGCCGAACAACATGGTCACGCGCCATGACCCGTCCGGCAACGTGGAGATCGCGCCCGGCGGATCGTTCGAGTACGACGCCCTCGACACCGTGACCGTGTCGACAGTCGACGGCGTTCGGCGCCTCCATCTCTACTCCGCGAGCGACGAGCGGCTCGCCACCCTCACCGCCACGGCGGCCGGCCACCGCTCCGACTGGACCGTCCGCGACCCGGCCGGCCGCGTCCTTCGCCGCTTCGCGAGCGACGGCGCAGGAGCGTGGCAATGGACCGGGGACTACATCTACGCCGGCAGCGGCCAGCTGCTGGCCGCCGAGGTTCCGGCTCCGGAGAAGATCCGCCACTTTCACCTCGACCACCTCGGTACTCCACGCTTGACCACCGGCAACGGCGGAGCCGAGCTCGCGAGACATACGTACTACGCCTTCGGCGGAGAACTGCCGGACGCCATCCAGGACGGCGAGCGCCGGAAGTTCACCGGCCACGAGCGCGACTCCGCGTCGCTCGATTACATGCACGCCCGCTATTACCAGCCGGTGATGGGACGGTTTCTGTCGGTGGATCGCGCCCGGAACTGGGAGAAAGCAGTTGCACTTCCTCAGAAGTGGAATCGCTATGCCTATGCACGCAACAGCCCTCTCAACTTCTTCGACCCTGATGGTTTCGACGAGATTCGATGGGGAAAACAGAAAGTGACCGTCAATCCAGGAGAGGTCCTGGTGATCCAATCGGCGAAGGGAGGTCACCACGTTGCGACTTACGTCCAGTCGGGGAAAAAAGGGGAGATCATCGTTCTCGACAGTACGAATGCGCGCAACGCCGACCTCAGCTCACAGACCGCCCTCGTTCGATCGCGGCTCTGGAATAACACCGACGACCGTCACTTCCCGCACGATATCCGGACGCCTGTGAACGGGAGGCCGAACGCCTTCTCGCCGGACAGCGGGGCCGTGGTCCTCGGCGTGGTTCACGCCAACCGCCAGGTAGGGGCGCAGGAGCTCCTCGAGGCCGTACCGAATGTCCGACAGAATCACGACTATGCAGAAGGCCAGCAGTGTACGACCTTCGCAGCGGCACTCGCGAACGAGGCCGGTTATGAGCTCGAGAACATCGACGACCCGAACGATCTCGAACCGTTTCTGCGCGAAATGGATCGGGGTGCCGTCCGGCCATGACGGACTTCATCCGCACGAAAAGCGAGCCGCAGGGAACCGCAATCATGAAACGCACACTGAACCTTCTGACTCTCATCGCCTCACTGTTCGCCGCATCGGCCGCACAGGCGACCGTGCCCGGTTTCGGCGTCTATCGCTACGACGGTGCGGGCAACATCGTCGAGGCCGCGGGGGAGTCGTATGCGTACGACACCTTCAGTCGCCTCCGGACGGCGACGGCCGGCGGCCATGAGCAGGAATTCGTCTACGACCGCTACGGCAACATCCGCGGCATCACCACCGACGGCAATGCCGCGCTGGCGATCAGGCCGGGCGTCAATCCGGCGAACAACTGGGCGAACCTGACCCACGAGCCCGATACCG
This sequence comes from Thermoanaerobaculia bacterium, assembly GCA_035629865.1. Classification (GTDB taxonomy): domain Bacteria; phylum Acidobacteriota; class Thermoanaerobaculia; order Gp7-AA8; family Gp7-AA8; genus QHVT01. Next base: position 64,538 of record DASPHC010000016.1, read on the forward strand.
GCGCGCCGAACAACATGGTCACCCGCCACGACCTCGCCGGCAACGTTGAGATCGCCCCCGGCGGATCGTTCGAATACGACGCCCTCAACACCGTCACCGTCTCGACGGTCGACGGCGTGAGGCGCCTCCATCTCTACTCCGCGAGCGACGAGCGGCTCGCCACCCTCACCGCCACAGCGAGCGGACACCGCGCCGACTGGACCGTCCGCGACCCGGCCGGCCGCGTCCTTCGCCGCTTCGCGAGCGACGGTGCCGGAGCGTGGCAATGGACCGAGGACTACATCTACGCCGGCAGCGGCCAGCTCCTCGCCGCCGAAGTCCCGTCCCCGGAGAAGATCCGCCACTTCCATCTCGACCACCTCGGCACCCCCCGCCTCACCACCGGCAACGGCGGAGCCGAGCTGGCGAGGCATACCTACTACCCGTTCGGCGGAGAACTGCCGGACGCCGTGGAAGACGGCGAGCGCCGGAAGTTCACCGGCCACGAGCGCGACTCCGCATCGCTCGATTACATGCACGCGCGGTATTACCAGCCGGTGATGGGACGGTTCCTGTCGGTCGATCCGACGTGGGAAAGCGCGGATCTCGGCAAGCCTCAGAGTTGGAACCGCTATTCATACGTGCTCGCCAATCCGATCAACGCGACAGATCCGGATGGGCGAATCGGCAAGAAAGTTTTCGGGAAGCTCGTTGATCTCGTTACCAAGGGCCGGAAGACGTGGGGCAAGGGAGTTGAAGTCGATGACATGGTCCGATCAGTCAAAGAGGGAGAGGACGTACAGGTTCCTACCCACAAAGTAATGGTCGACGTTGGGAAGAAGGCATCACCGGACGGTTCGCCACCAGTCATCGATAAGGCGCACGGGGCCGCAGAGGATGGATACAGGGCGCATGGACACGTTGTCGATGCTCAGGGCAACAGAATCGAACGCATGGGCCATATCTTCATGGCGGGTGTGGTGGGAATCCTCATGGCTGTCGTACCCGGACTGGATGCCGAAGCTACGTCCGCGAGCGACGCTCGTCCTGATATCGAAGCACGCGCGCAAGAGATGTTCGAAGAGAGCTTCTTCGAGCTCGATAAGGATAGGCAGGCGGCGGTGCTCGAAACTCTCAAGCCGCCGAAAGACGAACGGCGGTGAGTCAGCCTGAACACGGCTCTCACGCCTCGTCGCTTTCGACGAACACAAGCCTACGCTCGTCCTGTTGCCGCAGAAGATCGGCGCGGACATGATCGATTGTGTTTCGTCTCAGCGGAGTCACTAAATAGACCGACGGCTCGAGCTCGCGCCAATCTGCGAAGTCGGAGAGCTCATTCAGATACGAATGGTGATGGCCAGTCGTGAAATGCGAAGGAAACGTGACGCGGAACGTGGGCATTTGAAAATGATACCCGTACGGCGAGGGGGAGCCGCCGACGGCGGCCAAAGATCTGTAGACCCGGCCTTCAGCCGCCAATGGCGTGAACTTCAGGCCTGTGCCATGACCCCTCACCCCGCCGGGCACCTGGTCTTCTAACGTCATCCCCGTCAGTTCGGCGGTCTTCGAACCAGCCACGCGCAGGTGCCCGGCATCCCTCTCCCCTTGGATGTAGGGGAGAGGGATGTTCGGCGCCTGCGCGTGGCACATGCGTCGATGATCCCAATCGGAGTGCGTTTGTTAGCAGTTCAGGCGCCGGACGGGGTGAGGGCCGTGCCACAGGCCTGAAGTTGACGCGCAAGAGATCCCGAAATGTGGTCCGGACTTTTAGTCCGGACCCGCAGCATCCCTGAACGTCTGACTGCCGAATCCTGCGGCAATGCGTGGGTGGTGACGAGGCATTCAGGCCACCGCATGCCCTGGCCCGGACTAAAAGTCCGAGCCACATGTCGGGGACACGCCGGCCCTGCAGATCTTTCGCCGCCTTCGGCGGCTCGGCAGCTCGCACCGCGCCCGGCTCGATCTCCTCCGGAAACTCAACGGAGCTTCCTGCGGCTTGCGGAAGGGAAGGGCGGTGAGCATACGCCTGCGCGGCGCCGGGAGCGGTGAAATCTGACCCTTCCGGCGTGCGCCCGTCGTGACAGGCTGTCCGCGCGCGATCGATTGGCGGCGCTCCGGTTGCATGGCATTGCCATCGGAAATCGACAGGAAGGTCATGACCGCTCTCTCAGACCCCGATACGTTCGACGCGATCCGTGACCCGAAGCGGCTCGCCGCCGTGCGCGGAACGGGCCTGCTCGACTCGGCGGAAGAGGAAGCGTTCGACCGGCTGACGCGGCTTGCGGCCAAGCTCACCGGTGCGCCGGTAACGTTCATCTCCCTCGTGGACGAGGGGCGCGACTTTTACAAAGCCTGCTTCGGCTTCCCGGAACCGCTGGCCTCCGAGCGTGAGATCGCCGGGACGACCTTCTGCCACTATGCGCTCGTCTCGCGCGGGCCCCTCGTGATCGAGGACACGCTCGCAAGCCCGATCTACCGAGAGGTGCCGACCGTTCAGTCTCTCGGCGTGCGCGCCTATCTCGGCATCCCGCTGCGGTTCCGCGGGGTGCCGATCGGATCGTTCTGCGCCATCGACTTCGAAGCGCGCGTCTGGACGACCTTGCAGATCGAAGTGATGGAGGAGCTCGCTGCCTCGACGATGCGCGAGATCGAGCTTCGCGCCGCGAGCGAGGCCGCTCACACCGAGCGCAGCCGCCTCGCCACGCTGCTCGAGCACGTCCCGGCCGCGGTGATCTTTGCCGACGCGCCGTCCGGACACGTCTCGATGTGGAACCGGCAGGCCGAACGGATTCTCGGTACGGTTCCGGTCCGTGGAGGCATCCCGGGATTCCATCCGGACGGCAGAGCCGTCGAAACGCGCGAATGGCCGCTCTCGCGGGCGATTCTGGGCGAGACCGTGCACGGCGAGGAGTTCGAGATCGCGAGGAGTGACGGAACGGCGGTCTGGGTCCGCGTGCACGGCGCGCCCGTGCTCGATCCGGCGGGAACGGCGATCGTCGGAGGCGTCGTCTCGTTCTACGACGTGACGGAACAACGAAGGATCGAACAGGAAAACCGGACGCTCTACGACCAGGCCCGTTCCGCGAATCGGGCCCAGGACGACTTCTTCGCGACCGTGTCGCACGAGCTGCGCACCCCGATGACCTCCATTCTCGGCTGGTCGAAGCTCCTCATGAGCGAGGAGCTGCAGAATGAAACGGCGACGGAGGCCGCGGAAGCGATTGCGGGGAGCGCGCGCCTGCAGGCCCAGCTCATCGACGACCTGCTCGACGCGTCACGGATCGCGACCGGCAAGATCGCCCTGAACGTCACCAGCCTGAACGTGAACGACTCGATCCACGAGGCGATCCGGGCCGCACAACCTCTGGCCGCGAACCACGGCCTCCGGCTGCGCGCTCAGCTCGGCGAGGTGCCGGTGATCGAGGGAGACGCGGCCCGCCTGCGGCAGGTGGTCGGCAACCTGCTGTCCAACTCGATCAAGTTCACTCCACCCGGCGGTCTCATCGAGGTCAGCTCGCGAACGGAAGGCAGACGCGCCGTGATCGTGGTGTGCGACACCGGCCGGGGGATTGCGCCGGAGCTGCTTCCGCACGTCTTCGAGAAGCATCGCCAGGAACGTACCGCGGAGCTGGGAGGCCTCGGCCTCGGCCTCACGATCGTGCGGCACCTGGTGGAAATGCACGGCGGCGAAGTCCGCGTGAGCAGCGACGGCCCCGGCAGAGGCGCTGCGTTCACGATCCTGCTGTGAATGAGGAGTTGCGGGCACAATCGGCGTCGAAGCCGCAACAATCTACGAACTGGTTCGTACTAAGCAGACATGAGACTGATTCGCCCGCTTCTCTGCCTGCTTCTCGCGCTCTTCTCCATTCCGGTTGGAGCCGCTTCAGTGGTTGCGCCGTTCGATGTGCAGAGGATGGATCGCATCTTCGACCTCCTGGAGTCGAACGACAGAATCCGTGGGGCGGTGACGGTGACCCGGGACGGGAAGACGATCTACTCGCGCGCGGTGGGATTGCGCGATGGACGGACGAAGAATGACGCCGCGACGATGTTCCGGATCGGCTCGATCACCAAGGTCTTCACGGCCGCGCTGATCTACCAGCTCATCGACGAGAAGAAGCTGGCGCTGACGACGCCGCTCGCGAAATTCTTTCCCGGCGTCGCGAATGCGGACCGGATCACGATCGCGCACCTGCTCGCGCACACCAGCGGCATCCCCAACTTCCCGGGCCCGGCCGATTACGCAAAGGGGTGGCTGCTCCAGCCGCAGACGAAGCTCCGGATGGTCGAGCGCTTCGCCGCGATGACGCCCGACTTCGCGCCCGGCGAAAAAGTTTCGTACAGCAATGCGAACTATGTGCTCCTCGGCTACATCGTCGAATCGGTCACCCGTTCCACCTACGACCGGCAGTTGCAGAAGCGCATCGCGCGGCCGCTTGGCCTGCGGCGCACCCGCTTCGGCGGCCGCGTGAAGCCGGCGGACAACGAGGCGCACTCGTACACGTTCGACGACGGGAAGTGGGCCGGGCATTCCGAAGAAGACCTCAGCGTGGCGGCGGGAGCGGGCGCGATCGTGTCGACGCCCGGCGACCTGGCGCGGTTCATGACCGCCCTGTTCGACGGCCGTCTGATCGGCAGCAACAGCATCCGCGAGATGACCGCGCCGTTCTCCGAAACGCTGCAGGGCACGAGGCGGAAAGGGGTGGTGGTCTCGACGCTGCAGCGCGGGCTCGATAAGACGATCTATTCGCACCTCGGCGGCATCGACGCCTTCAGCGCGAACCTCGTCTACTTCCCCGAGGAGCGCGTCGCCATCGCCATCGCCCTCAATGGCCAGAACTACCCGATGGGCCGCCTTTTCTGGCTGCTCGCCGACGGTACCTACGGACTCCCCGCGCAGGTGCCGGCGTTCCAGGGCCTCGAGCTGCCGCCGGAGTCGCTGCCCCGGTATGAAGGCGTCTACACGTTCCCGCAGATCGGGATGGACATCGCCGTGACTCGCGACGGGACACAGTTGAAGGCGCAGGCGACCGGTCAGGATGCGTTCCCGATCGAGCCCATCGGGGCACCGTCGGAACGATTCGACGCGCTCTTCTGGGATCGCTCCGGGATCCTGATCGAGTTCCGCCGCGACGCGGACGGCAACGTCTCCTCGATCTCCCTCTTTCAGGGACGGAGCGAGATGAACTTCAAGCGTAAGCAGAAGTAGCGGACGGTGCTGCGCGCGTGATTGAGTGATGACGGCATGTGATTGGCAGGACGTGTGGGCTGCCTGAATGGCAGCGCAGTTCACTGGAGGCCCTTGTGATCGAACGAACCATCAAACGGACCGTCATCCTTATCTCTCTTCTCCTGCTCCCGCTCACCGCGTTCGCCCAGAACAACGAGCTCGGCGTCTTCATCTCCACCTCGCAATTCGACGACAGCGAGATCCGCGACGGCCTCGATTCGTTCGACATCGAGTTCGACGAGGACATGGGCTATGGCGTGCTGTACAACCGCTTCTGGATCGGCGGCTTCTCGACCGAATTCGCCTACCAGCGCCTCGGCGCCGACCTGACGGTGTCGTTCCAGGACATCACCGAAGACGCGGGCACGCTCGACCTCGACATCCTCTCGGCGACCGGACAACTTCACTTCGCCCGCGGCAGCACGCTGAGCCCCTACATCGGCGGAGGCGTCGCCTACGTGAGCGGCGAAGCGGGCTTCATCGACGAGGACGAGCTCCAGTCGGCCGATCTGGAGAACGAGGTCGACTTTTTAGTCAACGCCGGTCTCAACCTGAACATCGGCCGGAGCCTCGGGATCTTCGTCGACGGCAAGTACATCCTGTACGAGGCGCGCGGCGAAGGCGACTCGGAGGACGACGCGTTGGACATCAACCCCCTGATCATCTCCGGCGGGGTGAAGTTCCGGTTCTGATGGGATACGGCTCCCCGCGAGTCCGTATCCGCTTGCCTTGATGTTGATCGGTTGTCAGTTGTCAGTTGTCTGCCATTCCTCGGCTTGCGGGACGCGCTCCTCGAGTGCTGTCCATGCGAGGAATGGCAGGGAACCAACCCGATCCTCCCGAGCACCCGGCGCCGGCGGCGTCTCGCCGCCGGGGAGCGCCATCCATCCACGCGCCGCGGATCGTCGCGCGCCGACGTGATGCAGCTCACGCGCGTCTGATCGTCCCGGACCTATATTCAACCCTGCCACCAGCGTCCTCCGGGCAGGCATCGAGCGATGCCTGCGGCCCCCTCGAATTTCTCTCTCGACCTTAGGAGGCAACATGCGTTCGACATCCCGGTTCTCTCTCCCTCTCCTCGTCGCCGCGGCTGCGGCACTCCTTCCCCTCATCGCGTTCGCCGCCGATGCCGAACATCGAGCCGCACGGCTCGTCACGACCGCCAGAGCGATCGAATGGCATCCTGCGATCGATGCGGCCGACACCCTCCTCTCCGTGCAACGGCCGGACGGCGAGGTGGTCACCGAGACGTTCGCCGCCGGCCGGAACCCGATGCTGCGGCTCCACGGCCTCGCCGACGGCGTGTACGCGTACGAGTTGCGCGTCGGGCAGGCGGACTCCGGGCCGCTCGTGCAGTCCGGCTCGTTCACGGTCGCGAACGGCGCGATCGTTTCAGGGGACGCGGTCGAGGGCCTCGCGGCGCGGCCCTGGCGGCCCATCGCGAACCCGTTCTACACGGACGACGTCTCCGCCCAGGGGGGCGTCTGCGCCGGTTTCGATTGCACCAGCACCGAGTCCTACGGCCTCGCCACGGCCAAGCTGAAGGAGAACAACACCCGCCTCAAGTTCGAAGACACCTCGGTCGCCCCCTTCCCGGGCACCGACTGGCAACTGAGCGCGAACGACACCGCCAGCGGCGGGGCGAACAAGTTCATCGTCGAAGACCTCACCGCCGTCACCGTTCCCCTGGTGATCGAAGGCGGGACGCCGAGCAACGCGCTCTACCTCGACAGCACCGGCCGGATCGGCCTGCGCACCACCACTCCCGCCCGGGACCTGACCATCGCCAATCCCGTCTCCACGGGCATCCGCATGGAACAGAGCGCCTCCCCCTTCCAGGCGTGGGACATCGTGGCCAACAACAACAACTTCTACGTCCGCGACGTCAACCACGAGCAGAACCCATTCATCATCAAATCCTCCGCCCCCTACAACACCCTCGTGCTCGACACCACCGGCAACATCGGCCTCGGCGTCGTCTCGCCGCTCTACCAGATCCACCACAGCAGCGGCGCCCGCCTCGACGCCGGCAACTGGGTCAACGCCTCCAGCCGCAACGTGAAACAGGACGTCCACCAGCTCGACGGCCACACCGCACTCGACGCCCTGAAAGCCCTGCAGCCCGTGACCTTCGCATACAAGGCCAACCCCGCCGAGACGATGGTCGGCTTCATCGCCGAAGACGTCCCCGACCTCGTCGCCACCGCCGACCGCAAGGGCCTCTCCTCGATGGACGTCGTCGCCGTGCTCACCAAGGTGATCCAGGAACAGCAGCGGACGATCGAAGAGATGCAGACACGCCTGCAACAGCTCGAACGGAAGGAGTAGTCAGCCTTTCATTTGCGCGGCGGGGCGGCCACTCGCGATCGCACGCCTCGCCGCGCATCGGGCGTCACCCGCACAAGTACGGCGTTAACGTGTTTTCCTTGCAACTCGACCGATGCCGGCATCACCGTCATGCTTGCTTGTGTCAGCGCGCCATGCACGCGTGCATCGATCGCTGATCCGATCAGATGTGTGTGATGGCTCGTCACATCCGTACGATCCGGAATCACACCAGTATGTCGATGAGCCACACTCATCTGGCTGATTGACATACTCATGCGATCTGGCGCCACACCGATGTGATTCACCGCCCGACGTGTTTGAGTAGCGGTCACACCTGTGGTGTCGATAACATTACTGGTGTGAGTTGCAGACAGATGGGTGTGATCAGGCATCACACGGTTGTGGTCGCTCATCACACTCATCTGACGGTCTATGTCGTGCCCCCGGCCGGTGGAGTCTTCTGCGCCTGTCGCTTCGTCGCCTTCCGCTTCACGAACCAGCGCTTCCCGTCCTTGGTGATGGAAATCCCGGTCCATCGGCCATCCCTCCGGCGCAACATCACCCGAACCGTATTCACGAGATTCTTCGAGCGAGTCTTGAAGCCCCGGCCCGCAGCGCGGCGGCGATCTCCGTAGAATTCTTCGGCGTATCGACGGTCGAAAGATACCGCGAGGTCGCCTCGTAGATGTCGAGCAGCGTATACGGCCCGATCCCCGGCGGCAGAGCCGCCTTCGGCACCGCCGGAGCCGTCCTCCCGCCCGGCAGCACGATCGCCACCCGCTCCTCCGGCTGAGCCGCGACCACCGCCGCCTCCTCCAGCGCCGCAATCACCCGCTCCGCCCGCGCCAGCTCCCCCAGAAGCCGCTCCCGCTCCTGACGCATCTCCGCAAGCAACTCGTCGATCTTTCCCATGTGGCAAGTATGCACCGGGGAAACGGCGGCGGGCGTCATGCGTCCGGGCAGGTGTGAAATCAGCGCTTCGTTCTTCGTACGAAAAGAAAGCTCTGACCCCACATCGGTACCCACACAAGATCCGCGCTACGAGTTGAGCCGGAGGCTGGATAATCGGCGTATCACCGTCCGACTGCGAGATCGAATGCCGCAAGTCTCTTAACGCCGCGAATACGTTAAGGTATGTTCGTCAGGGTCTGACGAAAATGGTATCCATCCATCGGCACGAGGAACTCGCACGCGAAGGCGGCGGTAGCGTGGTGTCGCGGCGGGCGAGCATTCTTGCGGCAGTTGCGATCGCAGTCGTCGGATCCGTCGGAACGTGTATTTTCTTTACGCGGGATCCACTGTCGCGACTGATCGTGCTGGCTGAGCAATCGCAACAACGACCGCTTGAGGCGCGCTTAGCTCGTTTTCCATACGGCCGAAACCCCTCTCGAATCGGGAACGCGGACTCTAGCAGCGAACGCGCTGTGTTCCGCGCTACCGCACTGCTCCTGCATGCCAAGGGCGCGGAGGCGGTGCACGCCCGCGATCTTCACGCCGCGGGTGTGGGAGGCGTAATCGCTGGCAAGGTACGCGCCATCGAGCAATTGCGCGAGGCGACCCGGCAGGCACCAGCCGAGTGGACTTACTGGAACGACCTCTCGGCCGCGCTTTATGTGCGCGGCCGAGAGGAAGGCAATACTCACGAACTAGTGCAGGCGCTGGCCGCGGCCGATCGGGGGCTGCGTCTCTCTCCTCGCAGTCCCGATGCCCTGTTCAATCGGGCCATCATTCTGGAAGGACTCGACCTCCATTACCACGCCCTCTCAGCGTGGAATGCCTATCTGCAGGTCGACGGAGTCTCGGAATGGGCACGGGAAGCGAGACAGCGCTCCGGTGCGCTCCGCGACAGTTTTCGGAAAGCGCCCGATTCGTTGGCATTGCTGAATCGGTCTCACGCTGGCGATCCGTCCGTGCTTGGTCCGCTTGTGGCCTCTCATCCTGAAGAGACCCGACGCCGCGGGGAAACCGTTCTTCTCGGCCGATGGGCACGTGAGAGGACGGCCGGCCGTGATCGCGAAGCGGACGGCTGGCTCGCCGACGCGCGCACGATCGGAGGTCTCCTACGCGTGCGAAGAAGAGAAGCGCTGTTGGCTGAAGCCGTCGCGGCAATCGATGACTGCACGTCGTCGAACTGCAAGGCTGATCTTGCCGAGGCACACCGCATGTACGACGAGGCGCGCCAGATGTACGCGGCACGGCATGTGATGGAATCGCTTCCGCGATTCCGTGCCGCGGCGAAGTTGTTTCGCGTTCGAGGAAGTCCGATGTCGCTGGTCGCCGATTACTACGCGGCGAATTGTCTTGAGGATGCCAGCGACGCCACGGCATCGAGCGAGATCGAGCACCTGCTAGCGGCGGCTCCCGAGAAATACGCGGCTTTGCGGGCCCAATTGTGCTGGGAACTGGCCGTGAGCCGTGCGCGGAGTGGCCGATTGGCACTCGCGCTCGACGCGTACACGGAAGCGTTGGTGAGCTTCACTGGGCTCGGAGAGCGGGCGAACGCCAACCGGATGCGTGATGGCGTTGCATCGATCCACGCGATGCTTGGCCGTCCTATCGAAGCGTGGAAGCTGCGATCGGTTTCCCTCCTCTCATATAGTAAGAACGAGGCATTTGGAGAGCTTCAGCGCGCACTCGAGCTTGCAGGTCGCACGGAAGCGATCGAAGGACACTGGGGTGCCGCGGCTTCACTTTTTGCTCTGGCGACGGATGATCGCTTGCGCGTCAATCCGCGGACGCATGTCAACGCCATGCTGTGGCGCGCTCTGGCCGTGCATCGCGATGGATTTGCGCAAGAGGCTCGACGTCGTCTCACCGACGCACGTCGCTTCGCCCTATCGCTGAGCGACGCGGCGCTACGCGAGACTGCGCTGGAGGATCTCGCTTTCGCGGAGGCAACTGTCGTTCTCGACAGTGATCCGGCGGCGGCGGCGGCCATTCTCGATCGCTATCTTGCCTCGCACGTGCAACGGCAGCGAACGGTCTTTCTCCCCAATGCACAGCTCGAGCGAGCGCGCGCCGCCCGCCGCCTCAGCGATCCCGAAAGTGCGGAGCGTTTCTATCGCGCCGCCCTAATGAGTTCCGACACGCAGCGCAGGGATGTCTTCAGCAGCGGCATCGTGGATGCGTATTTTTCTACAGCCACGGCAGCTGCGAATGAACTTGCAGATTTGCTCGACTCCCGCGGCCGGAAAGAGGCGGCCTTCGGTGTGCTCGAACAGGGCAGGGGACGGGCACTTCTCGAGCGTCTGGCGCATCTAACCCGCGTCAGCGCGGCGCCGCTGACGTCCGAGGAAATCCGGAAACACCTACCTCCCCGCACGCTTGTCGTCTCCTACCTCGTGTTGCGCGAGGAAATGCTCGTCTTCACGATTAGCAAGCATGAAGGTGTACGCGCTACGCGAGCGCGCGCCGGTATTGACGGGGTGCAGTCGCGCATCGAGCAATTGCGGGACTGCATCGACAGCGATGACGATGAACGAGCGAACCGGCTGGCGGAGGAACTTCATGAACTGCTCGTCGCTCCGATCGCAGATTCGATCGCGCGAGCGGATACGCTCGTGCTCGTGCTCGACCCGATCCTGGAATCCCTGCCGTTCGCCATGTTGCGCGAGCCAGGCGGAACACGTCTAGTCGAGCGCGCTGCGCTGGTCCGCGCGCCGAGTGCGAGCGTATTCGCCCGCGGGTTGATTCATGCTGGAAGCGATGCGGCTGGAGCGCTCGTCATTGGGAATCCAGCTTTTGATCGCACTCATTTTCCTACTTTAGAGCCGTTGCCAGTAGCGACCCGCGAAGCGAGCGACGTGGCACGGCGCTACGTCGGCACCGATCTCCTGATAGGCGAGCGGGCGACGGCGACGCGCTTTTTGCGCATGTTGCCTTCCGCGCGTCTGGTGCATGTAGCCACCCATGCCATGGCCAGCCGCTACGATCCGATGAGGTCGTTTCTACTCTTCGCGCCCGACAGCGAACACTCTGGAGTCGTCGATGCGGAGCAGATCACGCGCAGTGTGTGCAAAGCGGAACTCGTCGTGCTAGCCGGTTGCCGGACGGCTTTTCCGGCCGAAACTCCTTCGGACATCGGAACGATCTCTCTCGCCTTTGTCGCGGCCGGCGCTCAGAACGTGATCGGTACGCTCTGGAATGTCGAAGACGAACATGGCGCAGCGTTCTCGCGGCTTCTGCATGCGGAACTAGTCGCGGGTGTGCCGGCGGCCGAGGCGATGCGGCGGGCGCAGCGGTGGCTTCAGCGATCACAGCCGTTGCGCGTATGGAGTGCCTACACGTTGATCGGCTCCGGCCGGTGAGAAAACAAACTTCGAAGTCCATCTAATAGTCGAAGGGAGAAGGACAATGATCATTCGTTTCATGGGATTGATTTGCCATATGGATCGCAGGGAGACGGGTGACGATCTGGCCGTGCTAATGAGGGAGACGGGACATTTTCCCTACCTGCGGGTGCCGAACCGCCATCGCTGGGGGGCCCCCGACGACGCAGACGGCACCGAATGTATCGACCTGAGGAACAAGACGATCTGGTTCAATCCTCTTGGAACTGGGATCGCGGATCGTACCGGTCTCGTTGACGTCCCTTCGCTGTCGGCCATGGGAGGCATGGGCGGTGTGCTGCATCCGAACATAGTAAGCAGATACGCGGCCGATCCTGCCGACGAATTGGAAAGCTTTGTCATTCTCCCGGCCGGCGTGTACGACATCGAGGATTGGTACCGCAACAAAGGAACCCTGGCGGCCGGACCTCCGGTATGCGTTGCGCGGACCGTTCGATACACCGCGCCGGCCACGGGCAAGATCACGGTGGCTGGGATTTCAGGCCCTATCGAGTTGAAGCAGAATGCCATAATTTCCATTACGAATTTTGAACGAATCATGATCCCGGGCAACCATTTCGGAAGGTACGGCGATTTGTTTTCTCCGCGGAAAACGATTGCTTCACCTCTTCATTCACCCACCGATCTTTGTCCGCAAGGAACGGAAGACTACGCGTATCCGAAATGTCGCGACGACAGCGACGAACAGCATCTCAGCGTTGAATGCTCGAACAGTACGTATCCATGATCACACCTGTCCAAAACAGCTTTGAGCGAAGGTGAGGAAAGTACCGCCGAATCTCCTTAGAATCGGATTGTCGAAGCTCGCGGAGGTGCCCGGCGGTGCAGCGATTTTGTAGCGTTTTCCATCAGATTCTCAAGCTTGTTCCTCGTACAGAGTTTCAGCAGCTCGTTGATCAGCACGGCTCGGATCGGCGGTCGAAGGGCTTCAGCCGTGGTCGCAGTTCGTGGCGATGATCTTCTGTCAGCTTGGCCGCGCGCAGTCGCTGCGAGAGATCGAGCAGGGTTTGGCAAGCGCGGAAGGACGACTCCAGCAGCTCGGCGTCGACTCGGCCGCCAGCGAACCACGCTCGCGTATGCGACCGCGCATCGGCCGTGGCAGTTGTACCAGGACGTGTTCGGACGCCTGTATGAGCGTTGCCACGCCATCGCGCCGAGCCATAAATTTCGCTTTCGGAGCCCGCAGCTCTCCCTGGACTCGTCCACGATCGACCTGTGTGCAGAGATGTTCGACTGGGCCGAGTTCAGAAGGACAAAGGGGGCCGTCAAGCTTCATCTGCTGCTCGACCACGCCGGACATCTGCCACGGTACGCGGTGATCACCGATGGCAAGACCGTGGATCTCGACGTTGCTCGCCGGCTCGAGCTTCCGCCGGGCTCGATCGTGGTGTTCGATCGCAGATACAACGACTACCTGTACAACAGCCGCTATGAAGTGGTCGAGAGCAGGCCAGTCCGCGGCGAAGGAGTTCTCCGGGACGAGATCATCACGCTCACCACCCATCATGCCGAGGTAGACCAAAAGCCGGTCCGCCGCAGGATCGAGTTCGTCGATCCCGAGGGGAAAAGAGTACGTCTTCCTCACCAATCGCCTGGATCTGGCTGCTGCCACCATCGCCGAGATCTACCGGCAGCGCTGGCAGATCGAGTCGTTCTTCAAGGCCATCAAGCAGAACCTGCGCATCAAGACTTTCGTCGGCACATCCGAGAACGCGCTGCACCTTCAGATCTGGACCTCTCTGATCGCCATCCTCATGCTCCGCTTCCTGCAGCTTCGCTCGCGCTGGGGTTGGTCCCTGTCCAACCTGGTGGCTATGATCCGTCTCAACCTCTTTACCTACCGTGACCTGCACAAGTGGCTCGATGATCCGTTCACGCCTCCCGATGTCGGCCCCACAGACCTCCAGCTCTCACTCGCTGTTTGAGACAGCATCCAAGGGTGTCGTTCTCGTTTCGCGCTGTTAAGCCACGTAAATCGCTGATCTGCCGGCTCTCTCGGTCGCCCGCCTCACTTGTTTTGGACAGCAGTGATCCATGATAGTGGGTTGGGGGCGGTGACTGTCGCCGCCCTACACGGTCACTTTGGTACACGCACCAGACCGCAGCCGACGTCGCGTGCTGTGTATTCGGGAATGGGATCTACGTCGGCCGTGAGCTGCTCGATGAGTTTCTGTCCCTTGTACCCATACTGTGAATACAATAGCGCGGCGACGCCGGCGACATGCGGCGCCGCTTGGCTCGTTCCGCTCAGGCGGCGATAACCCTTTCCGTCGGTGCTGTTGAAGGATGTAAGAAAGGATGAGAAGACTCCGACTCCAGGCGCGGCAAGGGTCGGCATGCGCTGACAAGACACGCCCCCCGAAGACGCGCGAGAAGGTCTGAATTTTTCGTCCTGTCGAGTGACCGCTGCCACTGCCACGATGGCGGGGCAATCGGCGGGGTGAACGATCGGGCCGACGTAGCCGTATTGACGGTCGCTTTCATTACCGGCGGCTGCGACGATGATGGTGTCGAACGCGCACAACACTTCGGCGACGATCTGGAAAATGACCGAGTATTTTGGGCGTGGACGATCGCCTACGGACATCGAAATCACGTGCGCTCCCAGATAATTCGCCCACACCATTCCCTTAAGCAAATTCCAGTCGCTGCACTGACCGCCATCGAAGATGTTGCCGATCAAGAGTGTGGCATCGGGCGCGACGCCATAACGCGGAACGTCCTTGCTGTGGGTGCGACCAGCGATGGTCCCTGCACAATGAGTACCGTGCCCGGTCGAATCGTAAGCGCTCTTGTCGTAGAATAGTCCGATATTAGTAGGTGGAATGCGCCCGCAGAAGTCCGGGTGATCGAACGCCAGGCCCGTGTCAAGCACGGCTACGATCGCACCTTCGCCGGTCGACCGCGTGCTATTGCTGATGCCGATCGCGTCTAGACCCCATGTCATTGTTTCTGAAGGCGATGTTACGAGCGACGTGTCTTTGTCGGGCGGAATGCGATAGAGCCGCCGGTCCAGCTCAACGACGTAATTCTCTCTGAACTCGGCTCCGAGGGAAGCGGATAGCCTCGCCTCAAGGAGGTATTTCTCAGCACGTGTTCGAATGATGATTCGGCCGTCGGGGAGAATGATGGTGTTCTCGTCTGGAAATGGCGGGATATCCGGAGACACATGCTGTCGCAGCAGGTCGTGATTGTAGTCGGGTTGGCGCGTGAGAATCAGAGAATATCCGGTTTCGTCGCTGTGGCTCCCGGGCGCTTCATCAGACATGACGGCTCTCCTCAAGAGTAGGACAGTCGCAGATCGCTTATTTCCTTCGCAACCCCTCATCATCCTCCAATTTCAAACCCTCCTCCCCGTCGAGGGCGTTCCACGCCCCGCCACCTGTTCGGCGTCGTGCTGCTGATCGGCGACCCGTCGGCGGGGTGATCCGGACAGACCCCAACGTCTACGGCTTGTCTCGCTTGAGCCGCTCGCGAGCCGATGCACGCCGGGACAGCGGGTTCATCGGTTGCCAGCAGAAACGAAAACGCCGCCAAATGGCGGCGAAGGAGCGTTGACTTTTGGCGGGGCCGACGGGGCTCGAACCCGCGACCTCCGGCGTGACAGGCCGGCGTTCTAACCAACTGAACTACGACCCCGCGTCGTAGGAATTCTTGCTAACCCTCTCGGGGGGAACTGCATTCCCCGAGGAGGGGCGCATCGTAAACGGCGGCTTCGGGGGTGTCAAGCGCGGTCAGCGGAGGTCGCTCGCGGCGATGGGATGGTGCAGCGGGCGAGGAAGCGGTCTGCCGCGTGGGTTTTGATCGTTACGGCGCCAGCGGCGTGGATGCGGCGGGTGACGAAGGCGAGGCCGCGGCCGAGGCGGGCCGGGGGGTGGCGGTGGCGGCGTCGTTCCAGATGGTGAGGCTGAGGGTGCGGCGCCAGCGGCGGAGGGAGAGGCCGACGGTGGTGGCCTGGTCGAGCGGGCGATGCCGTGTTTTGAAGACGTTTTCGACGAGGGACTGGAGGACGAGGCGGGCGATGGTGTCGACGTCCCATTCTTCGACGTGGAGACGGCGACGTAGTCGGGAGACGAGGTCGATCTCTTGGCCGATGGTCCAGTATTGCTCTCCCGTGATGCAGGACGGACGACCCCTTATGGGGGATGTTACGACTCGAACACCTCGGCCTCCCTCAGCGGTGTTCCGGCCGCGTCTTTCGCCGAGAGGGAGGGGGTGGGGGTGGCGATGCGCCAGTCGATGCCCAGCTCCGGGTCGTTCCAGAGGATGGTGCGGTCGCTGGGTTGGTGCCAGGGGGTGGTGCATTTGTAGAGGACTTCGGCTTCTTCGGTGAGGACGGAGAAGCCGTGCGCGAATTGGGGGGGGACCCAGAGCAGGTGGCGGTTTTCGGCGGTCAGTTCGGCGGAGGTCCATTGGCCGAAGGTGGGGGAGGCGCGGCGGATGTCGACGGCGACGTCGAGGATGGCGCCGCGGGTGCAGCGGACGAGCTTTCCCTGCGGTTGTTCGAGCTGGTAGTGGAGGCCGCGGATGACGCCTTTCGTCGAATAGGAGTGGTTGTCCTGGGCGAAGGTGTCGGGGAGGCCGCGGGCGCGGAAGGCATCCGCGTTGAAGACCTCCATGAACCAGCCGCGGTCGTCGCCGAAGATTTTCGGCTCGAGGAGCAGGACGCCGGGGAGCGACGTCTCGCTAATCTTCATCAAGCTCACCCTCGACGTCCGCGAGCTCCACGTCCGGCGCTTTGGGCCAGATGACCGAGGCGACGACCGCTACGGTGAGGAGGCCGGCGATGACGGCCAGTGAGGCGAGGATGGGGACGTGAAACCAGTCCGCGATGACCATCTTGACGCCGACGAACAGCAGCACGAGCGCCAGGCCGTATTTGAGGAAGTGGAATTTGTCGATGACGCCGGCGAGGAGGAAGTACATGGCCCGCAGGCCGAGGATGGCGAAGATGTTGGAGGTGTAGACGATGAAGGGGTCGGTGGTGATGGCGAAGATGGCCGGGATGGAGTCGACGGCGAAGACGACGTCGGTGGCTTCGATGGCGATCAGCACCAGCAGTAGCGGCGTGGCGTAGCGGCGGCCGTCCTTGATGATGGTGAAGGCTTTGCCGTGGTACTCCGGGGTGGCCGGCATGAGGCGCCGGGCGAATTTGTAGAGAGGGTTTTTCTCGGGATGCGGCTCGGCGTCGCCTTCGGCCATCAGTTTGAAGCCGGTGAAGATGAGGATGGCGCCGAAGAGGTACATGATCCAGTGGAACCGCGCCACGAGCGCCGCGCCGAGGCCGATGAAGATCGCGCGCATGACGATGGCGCCGATCACGCCCCAGAAGAGGACGCGGTGCTGGTACATCTTCGGGACGACGAACGAGGCGAAGAGGACGACGAAGACGAAGATGTTGTCGACCGACAACGCCTTCTCGATCAGGTAGCCGGTGAGGAACTCGAGGGCCTTCTGTTTGCCGAACTGGTGGTAGATCCACCAGTTGAACACCATCGAGAGGGCGACCCAGACGATGCTCCAGGTGAGCGCTTCCCTGAAGTGGACCTCGTGGACTTTCCGGTTGAAGACGCCGAGGTCGAGGGCCAGCATCCCCAGCACGAAGACGCTGAAGATGATCCAGAGCTGTGGTGAGGCGATGGTTTCCATCAGGCGGCGTATCTTACTAACGAATCTCCCCGCCGCTCATTCATAGAATGGATAGATTGTTTCTTGGATATTCATTGACTTACTCTATGCCCGATGGAGTGGCTGAACTACCACCACCTCCTCTATTTCTGGGTCGTGGCGCGCGAGGGGAGCATTGCCAGCGCGACGCGGAAGCTGAATCTGACGCAGCCGACGATCAGCGCGCAGTTGCGCCAGCTCGAGGATTCGCTCGGGGAGAAGCTGTTCGAGAAGTCGGGCCGCGGACTCGTGCTCACCGAAGCCGGGACGGTGGCGCTCCGGTACGCGGACGAGATCTTCGCCCTCGGCCGGGAGCTGCGCGACACGCTCCGCGACCGTCCGACCGGGAAGCCGCTGCGAGTGACCATCGGCATCGCGGACGTCGTCCCGAAGATCGTCGCCTGGCGGATGCTCAGCCCCGCCTTCGCCGCGGCGGCGGAGATCGAGATGGTCTGCCGCGAGGCTTCGTCGGAGATCCTGCTCGGGCTGCTCGGCCAGCATGAGGTCGACCTGGTGGTGACCGACGCGCCTGCCTCGGGGAAGACGCTGCGGGCATACAACCATCTTCTCGGCGAGAGCGGGACGACGTTCTTCGCCGCCCCGGCGCTGGCGAATTCTGTGAAGAAGCAGTTCCCGCAATCGCTCGACGGCGCCCCGCTGCTCCTGCCGGGCGAGGGGACGCAGCTCCGGCGCGGGCTGGAGCTGTGGCTGGACGCGACCGGCATCGCGCCGCGGCGCGTCGGCATCTTCGACGACCTCGCGCTGATGACCGCATTCGGCAGCGCCGGCACCGGCATCTTTCCCGCGCCGACGGCGATCGAGCGGGAGACCGAGCAGCAGTACGGGGTGAAGGTGGTCGGACGTTTGCCCGAAGTGAAAGAGCGCTTCTACGCCGTCTCCGGAGAGCGCAAAATCAAGAATCCGATTGTCAGTGCCATCACGAGCGCGGCTCGCCGCGAGGTCTTCGAAGGAGGTTCCGCATGATCGAGCCGGGTGAGGCAGGCGTTCCCATCATGGGCGACAGAAGGCCGCAGTGGCGCCTGACCGGCGTCGTCTTTTTCGGGATGCTGGCGGTGCTGTTGCTGTACGCGGCATTCAAGATCATCTGGCCGTTCATGACCGCGATCCTCCTTGGCGCGATCCTGGTCATCCTCACGTTCGGTCTCTTCCGCCGGGTGCGGATGACGACCAAGGGGAGCTCGAACCGGGCGGCGATCGTGATGCTGCTGCTGATCACGTTCGTGGTGGTCATCCCGGCGTTGATCCTCGGCGCGCTGCTGGTGCAGCAGGCGAACGTGGTCATCGACAAACTGCAATCGGGCGAGGCGCAGGCGATGGTGAAGCGGATCGACGTGACCCGGCACCTGTCGTTCATCAAGCGGGTGGCTCCGAACTTCGACCCCGCCACGCTGAGTCCGGACCGTATCCTCCTGCCGGCCATGCGCCAGGCGCCGGGCTGGGTGGCGCGCCACGGCGGCGCGATGCTCGGCGGTCTCGCCGGGGCGCTGCTCGGCTTCGCGCTGGCGCTGCTGTCGATGTTCTTCTTCTATGTGGAAGGGGAGTCGATCGTGCGGCAGCTCGAGCTTCTCTCGCCGCTGCCGCCAAGCTACAACGAGGAGTTCCGGACGAAGTTCCGGGACGTGATCGAGGCGACGTTCCGCGGACAGCTTTTCACGGGCCTCGCGCAGGGGGTGATGACCGGCGTCGGCCTGGCGATCGCGGACGTGCCCGGGGCGGCGTTCTGGGGCGCGGTGGCGGCGCTGTTGTCGCTGATTCCGATGGTCGGCGCGGCCGCGGTCTGGGTACCGGCGGCGATCTATCTGGTGATCTCGGCGTCGATGGGAGCGCGGCCGTGGTGGCAGGCGATCTTCATGATCCTGTGGGGCGTGCTGCCGGTGTCGCTGGTCGACAACATCGTCCGTCCATGGGCGATGGCGGGGAAGGCGCAGCTCCCCGCAATTCCGCTGCTGATCGCAGTCCTCGGCGGAATGCAGGCGTTCGGCATTGTCGGGCTGGTGATCGGGCCGCTGGTGTTCTCGCTGCTGATGACGATCATCGATATCTACAAGAAATCGTTCGCGCCGGTGACCACGAACATCGAAGTGGCATAGCGGTTGGATGGCGGAGCAATCATGCTCCCGATCACGGACGTGACGCTCCGCCGCGACGAGCTGAGCGAAGTGCTGTCCCTCAGCCCGAAGATCATCGACGCCCTCATCCTGACGCGCGCGCTCGAAACGGAGCGCCGCGACGGGCGGGAGGTGGTCACCTGCGCCCAGCTGGAGAAGCTGTTCCGCGATTCGCTGATGCGGGTCTATCAGGCCCAGGCCACCCGCGCGGCCGCGACGGCGTCGAGGATCGAGCCGGAGCGGGAGATCGAG
>DASPHC010000017.1:0-13821 GCA_035629865.1 Thermoanaerobaculia bacterium
GCGTGAAACCGCCACTCGGGTGGGTTGCCGTCGCACTTCGGTGGCAAGAGCTGCCACTCGAGTGGCAAGAGTTGCCACTGAAGTGGCGACTTTCGCCAACTCAATGGGAGGAACACGCCACCGCAGTGCAGTTTTCACCCACCCGAGTGGCCCGATTCGCCACCGGAGCGGGACTGCAACCCATCGCCGCGGCAGAAGCAGCCACGCCGGTGACATGAACCGCCATGCAGGTCGAAGAAGCAGCCACTGTTATGGGTCGGAGTGCCGTCCGAGTCGCACGACCGGCCAACGCGATGGCGTCACGCCCTGTCGGGATGGCCGATCCCGCCATCGCCATCCGGTTGGCAGCTGGCTACACCGAAGTACAGCGCCCCGGAAATAAGTGGCCGTTGATCTTTCGCCGCCTCTCGGCGGCTCCTGTCGGATTCTTTCCCAGAGAGCGGCCACCTATTTCCGGGGCGCTGTACTTAGCTCGGCTTTGCTGAGGGGGGATCGAACGGCGTTTGGGATCGTCCACGCTCCAATTGCAAATACTTCTTCCTTCTGAAGCCGTGGCGGCATACGCTTTATGCTGTCGCGACATCATGAGGAGGTCATCCATGACCCAGTTCTCCCGGATCCTGCTGCTGCTTTCCGCTCTTTTCGGTGTGCCGGCCTTTGGCGAGACTCCCCAGCTTTGGATGATGCCGGTAGCGCCGACGGTGGATACGCCCATCACGTTCTACTTCCAGGGGTCCTGCCACAACGTCGAGGCCGTCAAGCGGGATGGATCGGTCATCACCATCGAGATGACCTTCGGTCCGTGCAGCCCGCCGCGCACCGACCCGATGATCGTGCCGCTGCCGGAGGGAACGCTGCCGTCGGGCGAATACCGTGCGGACGTGGTCATTGTCCATGCGTCCGGGGCGACTGAGCCGGTCCTGGTGGAGTCGCTGACGTTCGTCGTCCGGCCGGACCCGAATGACGCGCCGATCCGCGTCCATCCGAGCGCGGCGCTGACGATCGGCGGCGCGATCGTCCGGATCTCTCCGTCTCAGCCGAGCGACGATACGGATTTCTGCCCGACCGCGCAGTGCCGGGTGGCGATCGGCGGCATCCAGATGCCGGCGTCGTACGATGCGGATGGCATCTTCGTGATTGCACCGCCGCATGCCGCGGGCCTCGTCGACGTGCACCTGATCGCCGCAAATGGCCAGGAGTACCCCGCTCCCGACTCGCTCTACTACTTCGCTCCGGGGGACGATCCGCCGATGCCGTCGGTGTTCGAGCGGGTGCTCTTCCCGCTCCTCTTCGACACCACGGGCGCGGGCGGCACGCAGTGGCGCACGGAAACGTCGATCGCCAATCCGAACCCGTACACGATCGACAACTACAACAACATCCAGCCGCTGGTCTGCGTGACGTTCCCCTGCGGCGAACGGATCTCTCCGCACGCGTACGGGAAGTTCAACGGCGGCGAGTACGCGCATGGGGTGGCGCTGCTGGTGCCGCGCGGCGAGGCGTCCGCGCTTTCGTTCCAGTCGCGCGTGCGCGACATCTCCCATGACGAGGACAGCTTCGGCAGCGAAGTGCCGGTGGTGCGGGAGCGCGACATGGTGCGCGGCGGCGACGCCACACTGCTCGACGTGCCGCTCGACCCGCGCTACCGGGCCCGGTTGCGCGTCTATGCGTTCGCCGAGGGAGACGGTGAGATCTCCGGCGCGACGCTGAACATCGACCCGCACGGTCCGGACCCGAGCTTCAGCGACGACGTGATCCTCCGCCGCGAGTGCGACGGCGATTGCTCGGCGACCCCTTACTACGTCGAGATGAACCTGCGCTCGCTCGGCGTCGGATCGCGCGCGAACATCTCCATCACCACCGCGCGCGCGAGCGACTTTCGCTGGATGAGCTGGGCTTTCGTCAGCGTCACGAACAACAAGACCCAGCAGGTGACGATCGTCAGCTCCGACGGCACCGGCGGGGGCGGGCAACCGTGAATTCCGGGGGCACCGCCGCGCACGGGTGCGATAACGTGCGCCCCATGTTCGCATCCATGATGCTCGACCCCGAAGACCTCGAATCGTTCGCGGTCGCCGAAGACTTTCTCGTGCACCTCACCGAGGAGGAGGAAGGCAACCTGCACATCGAATTCGCGAGTGCCGCGCAGGGGAGGCTGGCCGGCTTCCCCGCGTGGGATCACGCCGACCGCGACCTGCGCCACTTCGTCCCCTCCGACGTCCCCCTCGGCACGCTCGCCGAGCCGTACGAGGACCGCGACGAGGGGTGGCGGATCATGCTGTTCGAGCACGGCGGCTGGGTCTACGTCGCCGAACAGAGCGGCTCCGGCGAACCGCGTCCCGCCGTTTCCCGCTTTCGCGTCCGCAGTGCGCGCTACATGCAGGCATGGGCGGCGCTCATCGACCTGTACAACCCGATCACACCATTGGACGCATTGGACGAACCATCATGATGACGAAACGAGTGTTGCCCCTGCTGTTCGTGCTCCTCTGCGCCGGTTTCATGCCGGGCGCCCCGACCGTTTCCACCTCCGGTATCGCGATCGGTGGGACCGTCGACCGCTTCGAGTTCAATCCGCCGCGTCCCGGCGAGAACGAACCGGTGGAGATCCTGCTCCACGGCGTATGGCCCAGCGGGCCGCCTCCCGCTTCCCCGCGTGTGACCGTGGGTGCGGGCCGGATCGACATCAATTTCCAGGCTTCGTATGAAGGCCCTCTCGTAGTCAGCGAGTGGGGGGCGCGCGTCCGCGTCGGTCCGCTCGACCCCGGCATCTACGTCGTTTCCGTGCTCGCCGCGGGCGACCGGATCGGCGAGCGGGTTCTGGAAGTGCAGGCGCGGCCCTTCACCGTGATCCCCACCTTCGGCAGCGCCGGCATGGAAGTCCTGCTGCGCGGCGTCCCGGTAACGCCCGAGTGCCCCGTCGGCGCATGCCTGCAGGTGAAGTTCGGCGGCATTCCCGGCGAGTCCGTCCGCTACTCCGGGCCGGGCGAGCTTCTCGTTCGCACGCCGGAGCACTTCGACACCATCGTCGACGTGTCGGTGTCGACGCCGATCGGCGACAACGTCACCGCGACGAAGGCCTTCCGCTTCGGCCGCGCGGCCGACGAGGCCGACTACGAGCGGGTCCTCTTTCCGGTCACGTTCGAAGGACGGGGCGCGCACGGCTCCGACTGGACGACCAACATCACCGTCCGCAATGACTCTCCGCTGGTCGTGGCGACGGAGCCGTTGATCTGGCTCAACCATCATCCGTCGCCGCCGCCGGCGGTCCGGGACGCGTTCCCGCCGGGAGGGCGGGCGAGGTTTCCGGAGCTCAGCTCGCAGGCCGGCCGCTTCTTCTACATCCCGCGCGGCCTGGAGCCGTACTTCTCGTTCTCGTCGCACATCCTCGACCAGAGCCGCGCCGGCACGAATCTCGGCACGGAGATCCCGGTGGTGCACGAGGACGACACCTCGAACCGGATCCGCCTGGTCGACGTCCCCCTCGATCCCGACTTCCGGGCGCGCCTGCGTATCTATGACTGGGACTCGCTGTCGCGCGACGTGAGGGTCACGGTGATCAATGTCCTCGAGGACAAGCAGCACAACTTCATCGTCCGGCTCAACGCGGCCGTCATCACCTGCCCGACCGCGCCGTGCCTGCAGCCGGAGCCGGGATACGCGGCTGTCGACCTCACGGCCATCCCGGAGCTGGCCGGCGCCGCGCTCGGCGACGTCATCATCGAGGCCGAGACCGGCGAGGCCCGCCTCTGGGCCTTCGTCAGCGTCACCAACAACGAGACCCAGCACGTGACCCTCTACACACCCCAACACCAGAACCGATGAACCCCACCCGACTGGACGACCCTTCATGACCGCCACAAAAAGACTCCTGCCCCTGCTGTTCGTGCTCCTCTGCGCCGTCTCTTCGTTCGGCGAGTACGTCGAACGTTTCGAATTCGACCCGGCGAGCCCCGTTGAAGGGGAAACGTTCGAGGTCCTGGTGAACGGCTGGTGGCCGAGCGGCGGCCCTCCGTTCGCGCCGCAGGTCGTCGTCGACGGGCACCGGATCGAGATCCGTTTCCAGGCCGCGAAGAACGGCCCCCCGGTGATCAGCTACTGGGGCGCGCGCGTTTCGGTGGGACCGCTGGACGCCGGCACGTATGTCATCGCCGTGCGTGCCGCGGGGGACGTGCTCCAGGAAAAAACGCTGGTCATCGAGCCGCGGCCGTTCACGGTCATCCCCGGCTTCGGTCCCTCGGGGTCCGAGGTGCTGCTGCGCGGCGTCCAAGTGCCGGCCGAGTGCCGTCTCGGCGAATGCCTGCAGGTGAAGTTCGGCGGAGTTCCGGGCGAGGCGGCCCGCTTCTTCGACCGGTCGGGCGACATCCTCATCCGGACGCCGGATCACGCCGACGGGCTGGTCGACGTCTCGCTCTCGACGCCCATCGGCGACAGCGTCGTCGCGCCGAAGGCCTTCCGTTTCGGCCGCGCCCTCGGCGCCGGTGACTACGAGCGCGTCCTCTTCCCGGTCACGTTCGAAGGGCCGGGCGCGCACGGCTCCGACTGGACCACCAACATCATCGTCCGCAACGACTCGCCGCTGACCGTGGAGACGGCGCCGCTGTTCTGGCTCAACCCCGACTCGACCACGTCCGGGCCGCCGATCCTGGGGCCGTTTCCGCCGGCGGGGCGGGCGCGGTTCCGCGAGCTCGGATCGCAGGCCGGCCGCTTCCTCTACATCCCGCGCGGACTGGAGTCCTTCTTCTCGTATTCGTCGCACATCCTCGACCAGAGCCGCGCCGGCACGAACCTCGGCACGGAGATCCCGGTGGTGCACGTGGGCGACACGTCGAACCGGATCCGCCTGGTCAACGTCCCGCTCGACCCCGCCTTCCGCGCGCGCCTGCGCATCTACGAATGGGACTCGCAGCCGCGCTTCGTGACGGTCACGGTGATCAACGTCCTCGAAGACGAGCAGCACATCATCCGCCTGCGGCTCGACGCGGCGGTCATCACCTGCCCGACCACGCCGTGCCTGCAGCCGGAGCCGGGATACGCGGCCCTCGACTTCTCGACCATCCCCGCGCTGGCCGGCGCCGCGCTCGGCGACGTGATCATCGAGTCCGAGACCGGCGACGCCCGTCTCTGGGCCTTCGTCAGCGTCACCAACAACGAGACCCAGCACGTGACGCTCTACACTCCTCAGCACAAGAACCCATGAAGAAACTCCTGCTTCTTTTCATTCTCCTCGCCCTTCCTCTCTCCGCGGACTGCCCGATCACGGACTTCGTCATCGAGCCCGAGCAGCCGCTGTACGGGGAGGACATCGACGTCCTCCTGCGCGGTTCGTGCGAGTCGGGGCTCCGTCCGCCGGGAGCGCGGATCCGCGTCGACGGCAGCACGATCGCCATCGAGCTCCGGCCGCAATTGGGACTGACGCTCGCGCCGTCGTTCTGGGGCGAGCGCGTTTTCCTCGGGCGCATCCTCCCCGGTACGTACGAAGTGGTCGTTCGCGATGTGAACCGGGAGTGGGGGAGGCGGACCCTGGTCGTCCGCGACCGTCCGTTCTCGATTGCGCCGAACTTCGGCAATGAGGGGACCGAGGCCGTGCTGCGGGGAGTGCATCCGACGGGTTGCTCGGCCCCTCCATGCTTCACGGTTCGCTTCGGCGGCGTACCGGCGACGGACGCGCATACCGTCGAAGGGGGCGACATCGTCGTGACCGCGCCGGCGCACACCGCCGGACTGGTCGACGTCACGGTGACGACCGGCAGCGAGACGCTGACCCTGACCGAGGCGTTCCGCTATGGCAGCCCGGCCGAGAGCGACTACGAGCGCGTGCTTCTTCCGATGACCGTGTTGGCCCCCGGTGCGCACGGCTCCGACTGGGCGAGCGACATCGTGGTGCAGAACAACGCGCCGGTGACAGTCGACACCGAACCGCGTTTCTACGTCGATCCCGACTCGCCCGTCCAGCCGCTTCCCACCGCGATCCCGCCCGGCAGGAAGGCCTACTTCCCGTATCGCTTCACAGACGGCGGCGCGTTCTTCTACTTCCCGCGTGGCGCCGGGCCATACCTCGGGTACGCCTCGCACATCCTCGACCGCTCGCGCAACACGACGGACCTCGGCAGCGAGATCCCGGTCGTCCGCGCGCGCGATACCGCCTCGAAGATCTTCCTCCCCAACATTCCGGTCAGCGATCTCTTTCGGGCCCGGCTGCGGATTTACGATTTCGACGTCACCGTCTCGCGCCTCGTGCTCGTAACGCTGCGCACCGACGACGGGAAGGCGTTCGCGTTCGGCCTGCGCCTGAACGCGTCGCCCATCGTCTGTCCGACCACGCCGTGCCTCCAGCCGGCGCCGCCGTTCCGCGCTCTCGATCTCGCCCCCTCGGCCGGCGCGGAGACGGTCGACATCACGGTCGAGTCCTTCGAAAAGGATGCCCGGCTCTGGGCCTTCGCCAGCGTGACCAACAACGAGACCCAGCACGTGACGATGCACACACCGTTGCACGACAGGCCACAGCAGTAGAATCCGCGGTCCGATGACCGCCTTCGATGCTTCACGCCGCTTCGCCCACGATCTCGTCGATCTGCTCTTCGACCACGTAGAGCAGGTCGAGGAGGGGCCGGTGGTGGAGTGGACGTCGGCCGGCGAGCTGCGCGACCTGGTGCGTATCGACCCGACGCGTCCTGCGGAGCCGCTGGAGCTGGCCGGCCTGGTCACGCGCTACTCCAACCACCTGCATCATCCGTCGTACATGGGCCACCAGGTCTGCCCGCCGCTGCTCGACTCGGCGGTCGCGGACATGCTGATCTCCTTCACCAACAACTCCACGGCGGTCTGGGAGATGAGCCCGATCGCGACGATGATCGAGAAGGAGGTCGTGCGCTGGCTGGCCGACCTGGCGCACTATCCGGAGACGGCCGAGGGGACAGCGGTCTCGGGCGGGTCGGCGGCGAACCTCACCGGTCTCATGGCCGCGCGCGCCCGCTGGAACTACGACTTCGCCGGCAGGCAGCCGGTGATCGTCACCTCGGCCGACGCGCATTACTCGATCGCCCGCGCCGCCGCGATCATGGGCATCCCGTCCGCCGGCGTGCTGAAGGTGCCGACCGACGACGAGCATCGGATGGACGTCGACGCGCTGGAAGAAACGCTGGCCGCGGTGGAGGCCCGCGACGACGCCGGGGTCATGGCCATCGTCGCCACCGCCGGCACGACTGCCACCGGCGCGTTCGACCGGCTCGACGAGATCGCCCTCCTCCGCGACCGCTTCCGCACCTGGCTGCACGTCGACGCCGCGCACGGCGCCTCAGTGCTGCTCAGCGAGAAGCTGTCGCATCTCGTCCGCGGGCTCGAGCGTGCCGACTCGTTCTCGTGGGACCCGCACAAGATGATGTGGATGCCGCTGTCGCTCGGCACGATCCTGGTCCGCGACGGCATCTGGCTCCGCCGCGCCTTCGAGGCTGACGCGCCGTATCTGTTTCACGCCGGCAGCGAGAACCTCGGCGAGATGACCATCCAGTGCTCCAAGCGCGCCGACGCCATCAAGCTCTGGCTCGTCCTCCGCTCCCGGGGCTCGGCCCCGATCGCCGCCGCGCTGGACCGCGTGACCGCCCTGACCCGCTATCTCTACGAGCGCATCGAAGCCTCGGACGACTTCCAGGCCGTGCACGAGCCGGAGCTGAACATCCTCTGTTTCCGCCGCCGCGGCTTCGACGACGAACAGACCGCCGAGCTCCGCGAACGCCTCATCCGCAGCGGCCGCGCCTGGATCACCACGACCATCCTCCGCGGAGAACGCGTGTTGCGCGTGACCATGATGAACCCCCGCACCACGGAAGCCCACATCGACAAGATGCTGCAGGCGCTGAGGGAGCTAGCGTGAGGCGGCATCCCCAGGGTGTTTCGTCGAGGCCTGATGCGCGACCCCTCACCCCGGCGTGCGCCTGGTCTTCTAATGTCATGAGCTCCGGGCCCGGCCAGGCCTCCTCGTGCCACACGCAGGCGCCCGGCATCCCTCTCCCCTGCAAGAGGGGAGAGGGGCAACGAATCTCGCAACCACAGCAGGTACGTTGCCCCTCTCCCCGCCGGGCCGGGGAGAGGGATGTTCAGCACCTGCGTGTGGCTGCCGCAGACACGGTCCGCACGACGGCAAGTGGGTTGGAAGACCAAGTGCCGAACGGGGTGAGGGGCTGTGCCTCAGGCGTTGCGCGAACGCTCTCGCGCTGACAAGAACATGCCCAACCTACGCATCGTTCTCGTCGAGCCCCGCGAAGCCGGCAATGTCGGCGCCGTGGCGCGTGTGATGAAGAACTTCGGGTTCGGCGATCTTTGGATCGTGGGCGAGCATCCGGAGCTGCTGCCGGTGGCCGGCTGGTGGGCGAGCGGGGCGGACGACCTGCTGGCGCAGGCGCGCTTCGCGCCGACCCTGGCCGAGGCCATCGGGGACGCGCACCTCACCGTCGCCACGACCTCGATGCGCGGGCGCACCACGCCGGTGAGCTTCACCTCGCGCACGCTGGGGGAGAAGTTCGCCACGCTCGGCGACGCCCGGACGCTGGCCCTCGTCTTCGGCCGCGAGGACA
Source organism: Thermoanaerobaculia bacterium (assembly GCA_035629865.1). Classification (GTDB taxonomy): domain Bacteria; phylum Acidobacteriota; class Thermoanaerobaculia; order Gp7-AA8; family Gp7-AA8; genus QHVT01. The sequence goes on from DASPHC010000017.1 coordinate 8,574, forward strand.
GGGGGCTGACCGCCGAGGAGCTGGCCCTCTGCCAGCACACCGCCGCCATCCCGGCCAACCACGCCTTCCCGACGATGAACCTCGCCCAGTCGGCCGGCGTCTTCTGCTACGAGCTCTCCTCGATCGTCCCGGCGCCTGTGGTGCGCGACCTGCCCGATGCGGCGGCGATCGAGCGGATGCACCAGCGCGCGCGGGAGCTGCTGCTCGAAGTTGGCTTCCTTCACGCGAACAACCCCGACCGGATCTACGACGACCTGCGGAACATCGCGGCGCGGGCGGAGCTCGACGCGCGCGAGGCCACGATCATCCTCGGCATCATCCGGCAGATCGAGTGGAAGATTCGGAGTGGGTCAGGTGGGCCCGGTTCAGGCACTCCGAGATGATCTCGATGAACGTGTCGAGGTCGAAGGGCTTGAGGATCGAGTTGCAGACCGCGTTCGGCGGGATCTTGTCGACGCCGCGCTTTCCGGCCGCGGTGAAGACGATGATGTGCGGCCGCTCCTCGGGGTGCTTCTCGCCGATCTGCTCGATGAACTCGTATCCGTTGAGCCTGGGCATCATCAGGTCGAGCAGGATCAGGTCAAACGCGCCGTTGTTCTGGAGTCTCTCCAGACCGGCCGCACCATCCTCGGCCAGCTCGACGTCGAACTTCATCCGCCGGAGCACCGCTTGGAGGAGAACGCGGATCGCAAGGTCGTCGTCGATGACCAGGATCCGTCGTCCGGTACCGTCGAGCTTGTGTACAGGCATATATCGTCTGGCTCATCCGGTAATGCGAAGGGCATACCGGCCTGGAGCATGGTGAATGGGTGCTTCCAGAAGAGTAGGCTTTCCCCGGCCTTCGCGCAATGATTGCTAAGACAAGACTTACGCCGGAGACGAGATTTTTCCCTTTCCGTCCCTGGGTCCGGCGGGCCGGCTTCTCCATCGTCGCCGTCGCCACGGCCATTACCGTGGCGATCGTGATGGCCCTGACCCTCTCGCCGCCGGCGCGCTACGGATGGCTCGGCGAGCCGTTCGTATGGGTCTACATCGGTACGCTCTGGCTGGGCGGCCTGAAGGTGTGGCTGGGGACGCGCCGCCCGGTCGCCGAGGTCGGCGACGCGGCGATCACGCTCCGGCCGCTGCACCAGTTCCGGGCCCGCACGATCCGCTGGGAAGACCTCCGCGGCACCGAGCAGATGATCGGCGGCGACCGGATGATTGTCTACTTTGATACCTCCCGAGGAATGCGCTTCGTGGCTTTGAACCTGAATCTCGTCAAAGGCCGGCGCGACTTCGTCACCCTCGTCGAGACCCACCTCCGTGCCCTCGAATTCGCCGAGCGCGTGGTGGAGCGCTCGCGGTATCTTTCACGGCCGGTATGAGTCCAAAGTCCGAGATCGACAAGCTCCGCAAAGACCTCGAGCGCCACAACCGCCTCTACTACGAAGGGAAGCCGGAGATCACCGACTTCGAGTTCGACCAGCGCATGCGCCGGCTCGAAGAGCTGGAGAAGGCCCATCCGGAGCTCGACGACCCGAACTCGCCCTCCCGCCGCGTCGGCGGCGCGCCGATCACCGACTTCCCGCAAGTCATCCACGACCCGCCGATGCTGTCGATCGAGAACACCTACACACTCGACGAGCTGCGCGACTGGCACGGCCGGGTCCTCCGCGGCATCGGCAGGGAAGAGGTCGAGTACGTGGCGGAGCTGAAGATCGACGGCGTGTCGATCTCGCTGCTCTACGAAAACGGAGAGCTGGTCCGCGGCGCGACCCGCGGCGACGGCGTCCGCGGCGACGACGTCACGCCGAACGTCCGCACCGTGCGCGCGCTGCCGCTGAAGATCGACAAAAAAGTGAAGCGCCTCGAGGTCCGCGGCGAGATCTACATCTCCAAACGCGACTTCGCAAAGTTCAACGAGGGGCTGGACGAGGAGGAGCAGCTCGCCAACCCGCGCAACGCGGCCGCCGGCGCCGTCCGCCAGAAGGACCCGAAGCTCGTCGCGCAGAAGCGCCTCAGCGCCTACGTCTACCACGTCGTCACGCTCGACGGCCGGCAGGTGGAGTCGCAGTGGGCCGCCTACGAGCTACTCGACCGCGCCGGCCTGCCGACCAATCCGCAGCGCCGCCTCTGCGCCTCGCTCGACGAGGTGATCGCCTTCATCGAAGAGATCCGCGAGCTGCGCCACAAGCTCGATTTCGAGATCGACGGGATCGTTCTGAAGGTCAACCGCCGCGAGGAGCAGCTCGAGCTCGGCGCGACCTCGAAGGCGCCCCGCTGGGTGGTCGCCTTCAAGTACCCGCCGGAAGCGGCGCAGACGGTCGTCCGCAACATCAACGTCTACGTCGGCCGCACCGGCAGCGTCACCCCGGTCGCGGAGTTCGACCCGGTGCGCCTCGGCGGCACGAAGGTCGTCAACGCCTCGCTCCACAACTTCGAAGAGCTGGCGCGCAAAGACGTCCGCATCGGCGACACGATCATGGTCGAAAAGGGCGGCGACGTCATCCCGAAAGTCATCGAAGTCCTCCTCGACAAACGCCCCGTGGGAACCGTCGAGTTTGCGCGCCCGACGGAATGCCCGGTGTGCGGCGAGCCGCTGCACCAGTTCGAGGACGAAGTGGCCATCCGCTGCATCAACGGCGGCTGCCCGGCCATCGTCCTCCAGTCGATCACCCACTTCGCCTCACGGAAAGCGATGGACATCGAAGGGCTCGGCGACGAGACCGTGAAAGCGCTCCTGGCTGCGAATCTCATCACCGACTACGCCTCCGTCTACGCCCTCACCGTCGAACAGATCGCCGCCCTGCCGCGGCATGGCGAGCTGTCGGCGAAGAAACTGGTCAACCAGATCGAAGGCTCGAAGACCAACGAGCTCTCCCGCCTCATCTTCGGCCTCGGCATCCGGATGGTCGGAGAGCGCGCCGCGAAGATCCTCGCCGGGCACTGCCAGTCGCTGGACCACCTGATGAACGCGACCGCCGAGGAGCTGGTGCAGATCCACGAGATCGGCCCCAAAGTCGCGGAAGCCATCACCTTCTATTTCTCCATCCCCGCCAACCGCGCCCGCATCGAAACGATGCAGCAGCTCGGCGTCGCCCCCACCCACACCGCCACCGCCACCGGCGACCGCCTGGCCGGCAAGACCATCGTCGTCACCGGCACCCTCAACCGTTACTCACGCGAAGAGATCCACAAGATGATCGAGCGGGAGGGAGGGAAGGCGGGTAGCTCCGTCTCGTCGAAGACCAGCTACCTCGTGGCCGGCGAAGCCGCGGGGTCGAAGCTGGAGAAGGCGAAGACATTAGGGGTGGAGGTGTTGAGCGAGGATGAGTTTCTGGCGATGGTGGGGGAACAGGGGTTATGAAATTCGAGGACTGGACGTATTATTTTGGCTGGCATGACCAAGATCGAATCTCTCGAGCAGGAAGTTCAGAGCCTCACGGCTGAAGAGCTGGCGGCGTTTCGTCGCTGGTTCATCGAATACGACTGGGAACTCTGGGATCGGCAGTTGGAACGGGATGTCGCTGCCGGGAAGCTTGACCAGCTCGCGGCCGAAGCTCTGGCTGAAGATGAGCGCGGCGAGACGACGGAGCTTTGAGTCACCGAGCGACCAAACGCTTCTGGCGCTGCTTCGACGACCTCACCCCTGAACTACAGCAACTTGCACGGGAAAACTTTGAATTGCTGAAGGTGGATCCCCACCATCCGTCCTTACATTTCAAGCGCGTCCGTCACTATTGGTCGGCGCGGGTAGGCTTGCACCATCGTGCCGTGGGCGTGGATGGCTCGAACGGAATTGTGTGGATCTGGATCGGACTTCACGACGAGTACGGCCGGATGATTCGATGATAGGTGCGCCCTACCGCCACGCATACACATCCACATTCGCCCTGGCCCGCAACTGCGTGGTCCACTTGCCGATCTCCTCCTGCAGGCGGGCGTAGCGCACCGCGGTGCGGACTTCTTCGCGGACGTTGTCCAGAGCCGGGACGCCGAGGCCGCGCTCGCGGCGCTGGGGGGACCAGGTGGTGCGGTAATACTCGGCGACATCCTCGTTGGAGATGAACACCAGCGGCGCGAACCGTTCCTGAATGTACGCCTCCACCTGGAGCTGCCGTTTCACGAGGGCGCGGACCTCGTCGAGCGTCAGCTCGGCGCGGGCGACGGCGGCGAGGAACTCGGCTTCGCCCGGGAAGCGGCGCTGGATCTCGAGAAGTCGGGCCTCGATCGTGTCGGCGGGGATGTCCTGCGCGCCGAAGCGCTCGACGTCGCGAAACCGCAACGCCTGGGCGATCAGGGCGTCCAGCACCTCGCGGCGATGATCGTCCTCGTCCTCGCCGGTACGGGCGAAAAAGCGGATCGTCACCAGTTGCCCGACCTCGCTCACCGTCAGCACCTGCCGGTCGACGACGGCGGCAATCCGGTCGACCGTGACGGCGCCGGCCGGCAGGGCGAGGAGCAGCAGGATGACGAGGCGGCGCATCGGGCTCATTCTAGAACGGCAGGCTAACCTTTCGGTTTCCAGGAGATGGAGCGCATCGAGAAAGAGCTCGAGAAGCAGGAGGAAGTGGTGGAGGGCCGGTTCGAAGCGTTGGTGGAGCGGGCGATCCGGGAAGGGAAGGCGGGGCGCGCCGAGTAAGGCTGATAGGACCTATACGACCTATAGGACTGATGGACCCCATGACTTCTCATAGGTCCTATAGGTCCTATTCGTCCTATAAGTCCTATCCCGCCCCAGCGGCATATTGACACCGCCTCTCCCTGTTCCTACAGTCTGCCTGGCACTCTCTCCGCGTGAGTGCTAAGCAGGCGAATGGCCCAGAGACACGAACAGCTCGACCCCGATCTCGACCCGCGTGCCCGTGAGGTACTGCGGGAGATCATCGCCCAGTACATCGGCAGCGGCGAGCCCATCGGCTCCCGGACGCTGGCCAAGTGCGGGAAGTTCCAACTCTCGCCGGCCAGTCTGCGCAACGTCATGGCCGATCTCGAGGACCTCGGTTTCCTCGCCCAGCCCCACACCTCGGCCGGCCGCATCCCGACCGACCGCGGCTACCGTTTCTATGCCGACGCGCTCCTTGCGAGCACTCCCGCAAGCTCGGACGAGGCGCCCGAGGAGGTCGAGCTCACGCGCATGCGCCGTGAGGTCGAAGACGCGATGCGCGAGACAACTCATGCGCTCTCGCAGGTGACCGATCTCCTTGCGGTCGCGACAGCCCCGCCCCCAAGCGCCGCGCGGATCCACCGCGTCGAGGTGCTCCAG
>DASPHC010000018.1:0-55200 GCA_035629865.1 Thermoanaerobaculia bacterium
AAAGCTCCGGCGTCAACCGGAGCTTTTCTCTTTCCCCGCCACCCTCAGCATACCGCCCACCCGCCGCGCTACCGCGCGGATGATGCTGTCTTCACACCGAGTCGGTTCAATTTGCTACGCGTTCATGCGGTCGCCGACACCAAACGCTCACATGCGCGCCGGAGGCATGCCGGAAATTAGTATCCGGGGGTAAGCGCTTCGCGCCACCCCCGGCTCATTTCCGGAGCCCCTTCGGGGCTCACGATGACAGGGATGGGGATACTCCGACCTCACCTGTCGTCCAGGCGAAGCCGGTTCGGACAACCGACAACCGACAACCGACAACCTCCCCAAGCAACCAGCCACCAGCAACTTGAGTCTGGTCTCCCGCTTGCTTGCAGGTGTATTTTGATTCTATGGCCGACCGCACAGACCTCGCGACACGCCTCCGCCAGCTCGTGGAGCAGCGCGTCGCTCTCGAAGCGAAACTTCAGAACGAGCCGGGCGAGCTGTCCGACTCCTCGATCCGTGAATATGACTCCCGCTACCAGTCGCTGCAGCGCCAGCTCGCGTCGATGTTCAAGGAGGCGACTGAGAACCAGCAGCGCGTGACGGCGATGCTGGAGATGATGCGCATCCTCGAGAATCGCCTCGTCTACCTGCAGAACTTCATCGTCGACCCCACCTCCGAGAACCGCCTCCTGGCGCAGCTCGTCACCCGCTTCATCGACGACGCCGGACGCGAGAAGAGCACCGTCCTGACCTCCCTCGAGGCGATCTACTACCGCGCCGTGGCCGCGCTCTACGCCGGCGAGCTCGGGAAGGCGCGGGAGGGGTTCAGCGCCGCGTGTGCCTCCGAGGAGTCGGACGAGGCGAACGACATCAAGTACAAGTCGTACGTGATCCTCGGCCATCTCTCGCACGAGGAGCAGGACTTCGCCAAGGCGAAGGAGCTGCACGACCAGTCGATGCGCTACTCGCCGAACGACAACGTGACGGCGCAGGCGCTGGCGTTGAAGGCGCTCAACTCGTACGCCCTGCAGGACCACGACGAGGCCCTGCACCTCTTCCAGGAAGCGCTCGGCCTGTTCGACGAGAACAAGCCTTTCTTCAACTCCTACTTTTTCCGCAACGCGCTGCTCTTCTGCGGCGCGATCTATTTCGACCGCCACGAGTACGAGAGCGCGGAGTCGTTCTACCGCCGCGTCTCGGCGAACGTCGACCAGAGCTCGTTCGACTACTTCGACGCCCTCTCGCATCTCGGCCGCATCCAGTACTCGCAGGAGCGCTACGAGGAGGCGGTGGCGTCGTTCGAGCGCGCCGTGCAGACGCATCGCTTCAGCGAGAACGAGTACGTGGTCGACACCTGGTTCTGGATCGCCCGCTGCCATCTCCGCCGCGACGACTCCGGCGAGGCGCGCAAGTATCTCGAAAAGATCGCCGCGACCGACGTCCGCTACGAGAAGAAGCCGCAGGCCGTCGAGTTGCTGCAGCGCATCGCATGACGCTCGAGACGTTCGAACAGCAGGTGATGACCGGTCTCCTCGCCGGCGACGATCCGTTGATGGAGACGCTGCGCCAGCAGTACGCGGTGGCCACCGTGCGCGACCGCGAGCGGACCTCCACCGGCTTCGTGACCCGTTTCGAGCTTCCGGCGTCGGCGCCGCTGGTCGACCGGAAGCTCCTGCACCTCGACGACCTGCAGATCGAGCTCGAAGGGGTCGGCACGCCGGTCGACGCCTCGGTTCACGTCCACAACGGCCGCCTCCGCTCGCTGGAGTGCTTCGTCTACGAGGGGGCCTTCCCGGATGAGCCGGCGATTCGCGCGGCGTGGTTCTACGGGACGGCAAAGTATCCGGGGATTACCCCGGAGCTTCTCGCGGAACGGGACGTGGAGGAGTTGCTGGAAGAGCAGGACGAGTAGGGATCTCCGAGGGAGCGCTATCATATGTTTGCGCGAAAGCGAACGGGATCATGAGATATCTATTCGACCGCGAGAGCAACTCGCTCGTCGTCACCTTCGCCGAAGGGCGTCAATATCGAGACAGTGACGAAATCTCCGAGGGAGTCGTTATCGACTACGACACTGAAGGGAAACCCTACGCGATCGAGTTTCTGCGCGCTGACGATTTGTCGATACCGATGGTCTGGTGAGCGGCCGGCCCATTCGCCTGGCGCCGCGCGTAACTGCCGAAGCCGCTGAGCTCGGCGTGTCCTCACTCAAACGTTAGCCCGCCCTACTTCTGGGCCGGTGCCACCACGACGTCGCTGTAGCGGTCGAAGAGCGAGGTAACCCAGATCTCCGGGCGCTTTTCTCCGCGGGCAATCTCGAGCTCGAGGGGCTTGTTCGTGTCGCCGAGGACGATGTCGCCGGCCATGACGCGTGCTTCGACCGGCTTGCCGGTCTCTGCGTCGCGGGCGGTGATGGTGAGGCTGTTTTTACCGCGCTTCAACCGATTGGCTGCCGGGGTCATCTCCAGGATCATCTTCGGGATGGTCATCGGCATCTCGAATGTGAGCGGTTGGTAGCCCTTTGCTTCGAGCTTCACGGTCGGGGCGATGACGTCGCGATGGCCCTCGGCGTTCGGCACGCGCTTCGGTTTTCCTTCCCAGAGCAACATGTATCCGGCAGTGGTGACGGGGCCCTGGGTGTAGCGAAGCTCGCTGAGGCTGTCCATCGAGACGTTCGCCTTGACGGGGAGCTTCGTCTCGGCGTCGAAGGCGTAGATGGTCAGCTTCCCGTTGTACTCGGGGCCGATGGTCTCGGGGGTCATCCAGTAGGTCAGCGTCCGCTCGCCCGCGGAGGGCGTCTGCGCCGCGCAGCTCTGCGTCTGCTTGTGCAGGTCGAGCTTCGCGCCGAGTCCGATGTAGTAGGTCTTCGCGAACATCGTGCACTGGTCGAAATCGCGGGAGCCGGCGGGGAAGCGGTTGCACGTGGCCATGAAGTCGTCCAGTGCCAGATCCCAGCAGAAGACCGAGTCGTTCTGGGCGACGGTGTAGCAGTGGCCGATCTTCCCGCACAGCGGCAGGAACGCCTGGCGCATCTCCTCGCCGTGGTCGTCGACCCACTTGCCGTCGATGTCGAACCGGCGGAACGCCGCGGCGAACTCGGTGATCTTCCGCATCGGGAAGGACTCACAGACCGCTTCCGCCGAAGGAGCGCAGGACTGCGGCGTGTAGTCCGAGGGAAAGACTTCGCGCTTCGGCGCGCCGGCAGCGAAAAGGGAGGCTCCGGCCAGGAGCAGGACAGCGAGCAGGGTCTTCATTCCGTTCTGGGACGTTTCTCAATGGAACCGCGTCACCACGAACGCAATGTCGTCCTTGAATTCTTCCGTTGCCGCGAAGTTGCTGACGTCGCTGTAGATGGAGTCGTAGACGGTGGCCAGGTCGGCATCGGGCGACTGGTCGAGCACCTCCACGATCCGGTTGATGGAGTAGAAATCGCCGCTGCCGTCCACCCGGTCGGTGAGGCCGTCCGTGTAGACGAAGAGGGTGTCGCCCGGGTTGACGGAGATCCGGTGCTCTTCGAAGTCCATGTGCGGCATCGCGCCGAGGAGGTTGGAGGGCTCCTCGAGGATGATCGTCCGCTTCGTGGCCCGCTGGTAGAGGAGAAACGGTGGATGGGCGGCGTTCGAGTAGACGAGCTCGCGTCCGCCGTTGATCCGGAAGAGGGCGGCGGTGGCGAACTGGGTCGGGAGGCTGACGCTGAAGAGGAAGTCGTTCAGCCGGGCCATGAAGTCGGACAGCGACCGGTCGTTGGCGGCCTCGGTGTGGATGTAGCTCTTGAGCAGCGACACCAGGATCGCTGCCGGGAGGCCGTGTCCCGAGACGTCGGCGACGAAGAGGTACATCGACTCGTCGACGCTGAAATAGTCGTAAAAATCGCCGGAGAGGACTTCGCTGGGGATATAGGCGGAGCGGATGGAGATCTTCGGGGAGGCGAACGTCCGCTCCGGCACGAGCGCTTCCTGGACCCGCCGGGCGATCTGCAGGTCGCGGGTCATCTGGCTGTTCATCCGCCGGAGCTGGTCCTGGTAGGCCTTCATCCGGAGCAGGGCCCGGAGGCGGGCCACCACGATCTCGATGTCCGATCCCTTCGTGACGAAGTCATCCGCACCGGCGCCCAGCCCCTCGACGACATGTTCGGCGGAATCCGACCCGGTCAGCATCAACACGGGGATGGTCTGGAGCTCCGGGTCTTCCTTGATGTGCCGGGTGACCTCGAACCCGTCCATGACCGGCATCCGGTAATCGACGATGATGGCATCCGGGAGCTGCGCCCGCGCCAGCCGGAGGCCTTCCTCGCCCGAGATTGCAGGAATCGCGTTATACCCGCGGCGCTCGAGAAACCGCCGCGTCACCTGCAAATCGTTCGCGTTGTCGTCGATGACGACGATGCGCTGCCGCTCATCCATAGCCGGATTTTATGGCGAGGGGATGCATGAGTGGGACCAGAAGTTGGGCAGTCGGGCTTCATGCTGCTGCATAGAGATCGACGTGGGCGTTCTCGATCGCCTGCGCAAAGAAAGGGTTTTTCAACGTGATGCGACCAAAAGGTCGATATCCCGGCCGAACACGTCCTTCAGCTCCTCCCACAACTCGAGCCAGCGACGCCCGCGCTCCAGCGGATCGGGATGCCATTCGAACTCCACCAGGAAGTCCACGTCGCTCCGCTCCGGATCGAAGGTCCCTTTCACCGCCGACCCGAACAGGGTCAATCGCTTGACGCTGTATTCTCGCAGAGGGCGCGCACCGCGTCGAGCTTTTCGGTGATCTCGGGCGGTAGCGCGTCCAATGGGCGCATTGTACGCGCCTCACTCAGGCGGCGGCATCTCGTCGAGAATGGCCCGCACTTCGCGCTTCAGAACACTGACATCCGAGCCCATGACGCCCCAGACCATGACGGACATAATCCGCCAATACTCGTGCGCGATCCTGTTCCGGAACCCGATGATGCCCTCAGGATCGGTGATGCGTCCGGCGAGCTCGGGCTCGGCATCGAGGATATTCCGCAGCGCCTCGGCGAGGATCTCGAACCCCCGCTCCACACTCCATCGCAGACGGATGTCTGTTGCGTAATCCTCATAGGTTCGTTCTTCGGAGATCTGCTGGAGGACGTCGCATGCTTGCACGATGTCCCAAAGGAACGCGCGAACATCACGCTGCTTCATATACCTCGTAGAGCGCGTGCCGGATCGAGGAGGCGATGTAGGGGTTCTCGATCGCGGCGAGCTCGACGAGGTCAACCCGTCGCTCAAAGAGTTGCTCCAGCGACTTCCAGAACTCCAGGTATCTCCTGCCCTCGGTAACGGGATCGACGACCGGGAACAGTTCCACCGCGAAGTCCACGTCGCTCCGCTCCGGATCGAACGTCCCCTTCACCGCCGACCCGAACAGGGTCAACCGCTTGACGCTGTATTTCTCGCAGAGGGCGCGCACCGCGTCGAGCTTTTCGGTGATCTCGGCCGGTAGCGCGTCCATGCTCCGCATTGTACCCTTCGCGGTCGCATGAGACTGATCGTGGGCCTCGGCAATCCGGGGGCGGAGTATGAGCGGACGCGGCATAACGTGGGGTGGCAGGTGGTGGATGCGTTTGCGCGGAAGTTCCGGATCGAGGTGAACCGGCACGAGAAGAATGCGCTCACCGGGACGGGGCGGGTGGCGGGGGGGAGCGTGATGGTGGCGAAGCCGCTCACGTACATGAATCTCTCGGGCGACGCGGTGCGGCTGCTGATCAACGCCTACCTGGAGACGCCGACGGAGATGATCGTGGTGTACGACGACATCGACCTGCCGCTCGGGCGGCTGCGGATCCGGCCGAACGGGTCGGCGGGGACGCACAACGGGATGCGCTCGATCATCTCCAGCATCGGTACCGAGCAGTTCCCGCGGCTCCGGATCGGCATCGGGTCGGCGGATCAGGGACGGCTGCGCGATTACGTGCTGGATGAGTTCTCGGCGGAAGAACAGCCCGTGGTCGACCGGGCCATCGTGCGGTCGGTCGATGCGTTGCTGCTGTTTGTCCGCGGGGACCTGAAGCGGGCGATGAACCAGTTCAACCGCGACGAGGAGCCCGAGCCGCCGCCTCCTGCTCCGAACGCGGATTAACGGTTCGTTCATCACTCTCCTGCAACCAACTCCGTAGAATTGCCCGATACGCGTTCTGGGGGGATGCCGGCGATCGAGCGTTTCCTGGCGAGCGGCGGCTGGAACGTCGCCACGGTCTACAGCGCGCTCGCGCAGAGCGGCAGCAAGCCCTATGCGCTGGATATGTACGGCCGCCTCCGCGACATCTACGGACCCGACCTGCAGGCGTATCTGGATCAATTGCTCGGAGTGCGGACGGGGACTGCCGAACGCGCGGCCTGAAGTTGTCGGTTGTCTGCCATTTCCCGCCTGGACGGCACTCGCGAACATCGAACCGAAGCCGGGGACCGGCAGATAACTGACAACCGACAACCGACAACATCTTGATGTACGCTCCGCCCCCATGACCTCGATCCACACTCTTGGCGAGCTGCGCGCTTCCGGGTACAGCATCCGGTCCGTCAAAGACGAGATGCGCGCCAATCTTTTGCGGGCGCTTTCGCGCGGCGAAACGACCTTTCCCGGCATCCACGGCTACGAGCGCACCGTCGTCCCGGCCATCCACAACGCCATCCTCTCGAAGCACGACATCATCCTCCTCGGCCTGCGCGGGCAGGCGAAGACGCGCATTCTCCGCTCGCTGACGTTGCTGCTCGACGAGCGGGTGCCGGTGATCGAAGGATGCGAGATCAACGACTCGCCGCTGCAGCCGACCTGCAAGCGCTGCCGCCGCATCGCCGCCGAGAAGGGGGACGACCTGCCGGTCGCCTGGATCTCGCGCGAGGAGCGCTACCGCGAGAAGCTGGCCACGCCCGATGTCACGGTCGCGGACCTGGTCGGCGACATCGACCCGATCAAGGCGGCGAACCAGCGGCTGACGTACGCGGACGAGGAGGTGATCCACTACGGGATCATCCCCCGCACGAACCGCGGGATCTTCGCCATCAACGAGCTGCCGGATCTCGCGCCGCGCATCCAGGTGGCGCTGCTGAACATCCTGGAAGAAAGAGACCTGCAGATCCGCGGCTTTCCGGTGCGCATCCCGATGGACATCGTGCTGGTCTTCAGCGCGAACCCGGAGGACTACACGAGCCGCGGCAACATCATCACGCCGCTCAAGGACCGCATCGACTCGCAGATCCTCACGCACTATCCGCAGAAGATCGAGACGGCGCGGCGGATCACGGAGCAGGAGGCGTGGCTCGACCGCGACGGGGAGGCGCAGGTCGAAATCCCGGTCTACGTGCGCGATCTCGTCGAGACGATCGCCTTCGTGGCGCGCGGCTCGGAGCTGGTCGACCAGTCTTCCGGCGTCTCGGCGCGGTTGACCATCGCCGCGGTCGAGCTGTTGCAGTCGAACCTCGAGCGGCGAGCGGCGCTGACCGGCGACAAACAAGTTTTCCCGCGGCTCTCCGACTTTTCGATGGTCCTGCCGGCGATCACCGGCAAGGTGGAGATGGTGTACGAGGGGGAGCAGCAGGGGGCGGAAGTCGTGGCCCGCAGGCTGGTCGGGCTGGCGCTGGCGAAGCTGTTCGAGACGAAGTTCCCGCCGATCGAGCGCGCCGGCGTCGCGCAGCGCTCCGAGCGCGAGCGCCGTGGCTACGGCGACATCGACCACGACGAGCTGGACGACGCCTTCGCCGGCCGCCGCGTGAAGCAGCGGAAGGAGGCGGCCCGCGAGGAGCCGAAGGCACCCGCTCCGGCGGAGCCGGGCTACGAGAAGATCCTGGCCTGGTTCGCGGCCGGGAACCGCATCACGGTCTCGGACGAGCAGCCGTTCGCCGACTACTTCCGCGAGCTGCACCAGGTTCCGGGTCTCGCGGACGTCGCGTCGAAGTACACGGACGTGAGCCGCAAGGAAGAGCTGGCGTTCTGGATGGAGCTGGTGCTGGAAGGCCTGCACCAGGCGCTGCGGCTCTCCCGCGAGGACCTCGACTCGACGATCACCTGGCAGGAGTTGATGAAGTTCAACGTGCTGCGGAAGGTGTGAGGGTTACCGCGCCGGCAGCGTCAAACACGCCACCGCCCCCCGCCCCTCTTCGCGGTTGGCGAGGCTGAGCGTTCCGCCGTGGGCTTCTGCGATCTGCCGGGAGAGGAACAGGCCGATGCCGCTGCCCTGCGGTTTGGTGGTGAAGAAGGGGACGAAGAGGTTGGCGGTGCCGCTGACTCCGGGACCGTGGTCTTCGACGGAGAGGAGGGTGGTGCCGTTGTTCTGTCGCCAGTGGATGGCGACGGTGCCGGAGGCGTCGGCGGCGTTCTTGACGAGGTTGATGAGGAGTTGTTCGAGCTGGTCGGCGTCGGCGCGGATGGTGACGTCGGGGCCGGCGATCTCGATCGCGGCGCGGGTCTCCAGGGCGACGACGCGCTGGACGAGGTCGCGGAGGCGGATGTCGCTGCGCCGCGGCTCGGGCAAGCGGGCGAGCTGTGCGTAGGCCCGGGTGAAGCGCGTCAGCGCCTCGGTGCGCGTGCCGATGACGCGCATGCCGCGGGCGAGGTCGTCGCGCCAGTCGTCCGGCATTTCGTCGCGGGTGACGAGCCGTTCGAGGCTGGACGCGATCGACTTGATCGGGGCGAGGGAGTTGTTGAGCTCATGTCCGAGCACGCGGACGATGCGCCGCCACGCTTCCGCTTCTTCCTCGCGGAGCGCGCGGGTGATGTCGGCGACGACGAGCAGGCGGTGCGGCTCGCCGCGCTCGCGGAAGGAGGACTGGAGCACGTTCCAGCGTCCCGAGCCGCCGGGGAAGGTACGGTCGACGGTGGGCGGCGCATCGTCGCCGAGGAGATCGGCGAGGTCGAGCTCCGACGCGGTCGCACCGAGAATGCGCTCGGCCGGCAGCGCGAGCAGCCGCGACGCGGCGGGGTTGACGAGCCGCACTTCCCCCTCGGCGTCGAAGGCGAAGAGGGCGACGTCGATCTGCGCAAGCACCGCCCGCAGCAGCGCCGCCGCCTCGACCGCCTCCAGCTTGCGCGACTCCATCAGTTCGGCGAGCGCGTTGACCTCGGCCATGACGTCGCCGAGCGCGTCGTCGCGGCGCGCCTTGCGCCCCCGCAACGAGTAGTCCTCCTCGCGCAGCGCAGTCATGAGGTTCGAAAGCGTGCGCAGGGGATAGACGAGCTGCTCGTGCAGAAAGTAGGTGGCGATGAACGCCGCAATCAGCACGACAAAGACGACCGTCCAGATCACCTTCGCCTGGAAATCGCCGAGCAGCGCGAGCAACAGCGCCGCCACCGCGGTCGGCACGAGCGCGGTTAGGGCGATCAGGACGATGCGACGTTCGTAAGACATCGGTTGCTGGTTACTGGTTGCTTGTGCCTGTCATCCTGAGCCGCAGGATTTATCGCATGAACGGCAAGCATGGCGGCGAAGGACCTGGGTGGGAGGGGGAGCGAGGCACGTTCATCCCACCCCCTCCCCCCAGGTCCTTCGCCGCCATGCTCGCCGCTCGTGGGCACATTCCTGTGGCTCAGGATGACAGGACTAGAGCCCGTACCGTTGCATCCTGCGGTACAGCGCCCCACGCGACAACCCTAACGCTTCTGCCGCCTTGCTGACGTTGCCGTCGTAGCGGACCAGCGCCTTGCGGATCAGCAGCGCTTCGACGTCTTCGATGCTCATGTCGTCGATGCGGCCTTCGGTGGGGGGTTGGAGGCCGAGGTCGCTGCGGCCGATGGTGGTGCCGGTGGACATCAGCACCGCGCGCTCGACGACGTGCTCGAGCTCGCGGACGTTGCCGGGCCAGGAGTGGTCGAGGAGTGCCTTCATGGCCGGGGCATCGAAGGATTCGATCCGTTTGCGGTAGCGCTGTGCGTGGGATTGGAGAAAGTGCGTGGCGAGGAGGGGGATGTCTTCGCGGCGGTCGCGGAGTGGCGGGATGCGGATCTCGACGGTGTTGAGGCGGAACAGCAGGTCCTGGCGGAAACGGCCCGCCTGCACGTCGTCTTCCAGCGTGGCGTTGGTGGCGGAGAGGAGGCGGACGTCGACGCGGCGGGTCTGGGAGGAGCCGACGCGCTCGAATTCGCCGGTCTCGACGACGCGGAGGAGCTTGGCCTGCTGCGGCAACGGGACGTTCGCAATCTCGTCGAGGAAGAGCGTCCCGCCGTCGGCGAGCTCGAAGCGGCCGGTGCGGTCGCTGCGGGCGTCGGTGAAGGCGCCTTTCACGTGACCGAACAGCTCACTCTCGAAGATCGACTCGGAGAGCCCGCCGGCGTTCACCGTCACGAGCGGTTTGGCGGCGCGGCGGGAGACGGCGTGCAGGGCGCGGGCGACGACACCCTTGCCGGTGCCGTTCTCGCCGCGGATCAGGATGTTCGCGTCCGAGGGGCCGACGCGCGCGACGATCTCCATCACCGGCCGCATCGCCGGAGAGGTGGCGATGATGTCGACGCCGCGGCTCGGCGTGCCGATGGCGTTCTCCAGCCGCTCGTTGCGGCGCAGCGCGCGGCCGAGGTCGACCTGGTTGCGGACGATCGAGAGGACGCGGGCGTTGTCCCACGGCTTCTGGATGAAGTCGCGCGCCCCTTTCTGCATCGCGTCGACGACGAGCTCGATCGAGGCCCAGGCGGTCATGACCACGATCGGCAGGGCGCTGTCGAAGGCGTGGAGCTGTTCGAGCAGCTCGATCCCCTCGCTCCCCGAGGTGGTGTCGCGCGTGTAATTGAGGTCGATCAGGACGAGGTCGAACTGGCGCGCGCCGACGGCGCGGATCACCGCGCCGGGGGATGAGGCCATCTCGACGTCGTAGCCCTCCGGCTTCAACAGAAGCCGGAGAGCCTCGAGGATGTCGGGTTGGTCGTCTCCGATGAGGATCTTTGGACGCGTCATTGGTACCGCGCGCTAATCGTAGCGGATGGCCACGAGCGGATCGACGCGGGTGGCGCGGCTTGCCGGGATATAGCTGGCGAGAACCGCCACGCCTCCGATCAGCAGGCAGATCGACGCGAACGTGGCCGGGTCGGTGGCGGTGATGCCATAGAGCAGCGAGGACATGATCCGCGTTGCGGCGAGCGCGAAGATGATTCCGGCCACGAGGCCGATCCCGACCAGCTTCACCGCCTGCCCGACGATGAGCCGGAAGATATCGCGCGCCTCCGCGCCGAGGGACATGCGGATGCCGATCTCGGACGTCCGTTGCGTGACCGTGTAGCTCATGATGCTGTAGATGCCGACCGCGGCGAGGACGAGCGCCAGCGTCGCCAGCGCGCCGATCAGGACCAGCATGAACTTCCGGCCGGCCAGCGATTCCGAGCGCATCTGCTCCAGCGTTCGCACTTCGAGGATCGGCTGCTCGCGGTCGAGCTTGCGCACCGCGGCGCGCAGCGACGGCCCGAGGGTGGCGGCGTTAGGCGCGCGGACGGTGTACTGCATCCGCCGCGTCAGCACCTGCAGGGCGGGGACGTAGAACGTCGGCTTCGGCGCCTCGACCAGCGAGACGAAGTGGATGTCGCGGACGACGCCGACGATGGTCCGGATGCCGCCGCTGCTGCCGCCGTCGATGGCGACCTGTTTGCCGATCGGGTTCTCGCCGGGGAGGTACTGTTTGACGAAGCTCTCGCTGACGACCAGGGCCGGCGGCGCCTTGGCGTTGTCATCGGGTGAGAGGTCGCGTCCGCGGGGGAGCGGGATTCCCATCGTCCTGAAATAGCCGGGAGTGACTTGCACGTGCGTCGCGCTCGGCTCCTGCCCCTGCGGGTAGGGCGGCCGGCCGACGATGCCGAACGTGAAGATACTCTCGTTATTGCCGAGAGGGAGGTGGTTCGCGCCGCCGACCGAGGTGACGCCGGGGATCGCGGCCAGCTCCGCGAGCGCGCGGCGGTGATACTGCGCGACCTCTTCGTCTTTGGGGAAAGCGGACTGACGGATCGCCAGGTCGATGGAGATGGCGTTGCGGTAGTCGAAGCCGGGGTTGACGCCGCTGAGGCGGAGGAAGCTGCGCAGCAGCAGGCCGGCGCCGACGAGGAGGAACACCGACAGTGCCACCTCGCCCATGACCAGCACGTTGCGGACGCGGTTGCGGCGGCGCCCTTCGGTGGAGCCGCGGCTTCCCTCCTTGAGCGCTTCGACGAGGTTGGTCTTCGAGGCCGAAAGCGCCGGCGCCAGTCCGAAGATGATGCCGGTCAGCACCGAGAGGACGAGGGTGAAGAGGAGCACGGTGCGGTCGATGGCGATGGTGTCGACGCGCGGGATCTCCGCCGGCGCGAGCGCGACCAGCAGGTCGACGCCCCAGGTCGCCAGCAGCAGGCCGACCGCTCCGGCGATGACGGAGAGCAGCACGCTCTCGACGAGCAGTTGGAAGACGATCCGGCCGCGCGTGGCGCCGATCGCCGAACGGATCGAGATCTCCTTGTGGCGTACGGCGGCGCGGGCCAGCAGCAGGTTGGCGACGTTCGCGCAGCCGATGAGCAGGACCACCCCGACCGCGCACATCAGTACGATCAGCGCGGGACGCACCTCGCGCACCATCACGTCGTGCAGCGGCTCGATGTTGAAGGTGAGGGAAGTGTTCGAGTCCGGGTACTGCTTGCTGAGCCGCGCGGCGATCGTCTTCAGGTCGGTCGCGGCGGCCTCCCGCGACACGCCGTCGCGGGTGCGGCCGACGACGTTCATCCAGATCGCGCCGCGGCCGCTGCCGTCGGAGTCCATGTCTTCGCCGAGCGGCATCCAGAACTCGGCCTTCTGCGCGTCGATCGGGAACTCGAAGTTGCGCGGCATGACCCCGACGATGGTGCGGGGGTTGATGCCGAAGCGCTGCTGCGAGCCCACCACGGCCGGGTTGCCGTTGAAGCGGCGCTGCCACAGCTCATAGCTGATCATCACCACCAGCGGCTGGCCGGGCGAGTCTTCTTTAGCGGTGAAGGGCCGGCCGAGGTGCGGCTTCACGCCGAGCATCGGCCAGACGTCGGCCGTGACCGCGGAGCCGCGCAGCCGCTCCGGCTCGGCGCCCTGATAGAGGAATGCCGAGATGCTGCTGTAGCCGGCGATCTGCGCGAACGCCTTCGACTGCTTCTTCATGTCGGTGTAGTTCGGCCAGGAGAACGGACCGTCGCTCCAGCGGGTGTTCGCGCCGGTGATCCACATCAGCTCCTCCGACTGCGCGTACGGCAGCGGCTGGAGGAGGATGGCGCTGATGACGCTGAAGATGGCGGTGTTGGCGCCGAGCGCGAAGGCGAGCGTCAGGATGGCGATGGCGGTGAAGCTTTTCGCCTTCCCGAGCGCGCGCAGCGCGTAGCGGAGGTCGTGGATGAGGTCCGTCATCGAATCCTCCTAGCTTGCTGCTCCGGTCAATGCGAAGCCGCTCTCGTGCAGCTTCCGCTCGGCGTCGCGCTCGTGGGTCTCCTCGACGATCCGGCCGTCGAAGAGATGGATGGAGCGGTCGGCGTAGCGGGTGAAGCGGGGGTCGTGCGTGACCATGCAGATCGTGGCGCCGCCGCGGTGCAGCTCGCGGAGGAGGTCCATCACCTGCTCGCCATTCCTGGAGTCGAGGTTGCCGGTCGGCTCATCCGCGAGAAGAATGGCCGGCGAGCCGGCCAGGGCGCGGGCGACGGCGATACGCTGCTGCTGGCCGCCGGAGAGCTGCGCCGGATAGTGGCGCAGGCGATGGGCCATGCCGACGCGCTCCAGCGCGGCGTCGACGCGGCGCTTGCGCTCGGGGGCGGCGAGGCGGCGATAGGTGAGCGGCAGCTCGACGTTCTCGTAGACCGTGAGGTCGCCGATGAGGTTGAAGGACTGGAAGATGAAGCCGATCTCGCGGTTGCGGATGCGGGCGCGGTCGGCGGCTCCGAGCGATTCGATCGCCTCGCCGTTGAGCTTGTACGAACCGGAGGTCGGCGTGTCGAGCAGGCCGAGGATCGACAGCAGCGTCGACTTGCCGCAGCCCGAGGGACCGCCGATGGAGACGTACTCCCCCTTGCGGACCTCGAGGTGAATGTTCGTCAGTGCGTGCGTCTCCAGCTCGTCGGTGTAGAAGATTTTGCTCATCGAATCGAGTTTGATCAGCGTCGTGTCAGCCATGCCGTGGTCGTCCTTTTATTCGAGCTCGAGGCGGTCGAACCGCTCGTAGGTGGTGGTGTCGGAAACGATGACCTGGTCGCCGGGGCGGAGGCCGCCGCGGATCTCGATCGACTCGGCGGAAGCGCGGCCGAAGTCGACTTTCACGCGCCGCGCTTCGTTCCCCTCGACGCGGAAGAGCGTGCCGCTCCCGAGCTCCTGCACGGCCACGGGGCGGGCGACGAAGATCGCCTGGGGAACACGATCGAGCTCGATCGTGGCATCGACGGTGAGGTCGGGGCGCGCGCCGGCGGGGAGCGGGTCGAGGATGGTCAGGTCGACGACGACGGTGCCGTTGACGACCGCCGGGTCGATGCGCGCCACGCGGGCCTTGACGATGCCGTTGCGGGTGTCGATGGTGGCCGCCTGGCCGATGGTGACGTCCTTCGCCTGCAACTCGGCGACACGCACTTCGGCTTTGAGGCGGCTCGGCTCGGCGACGCGGGCGAGGTTCGTCCCGGCGGCGATGCGCTGGCCGGCCTGGACGGTGACCTGTTGCAGGACTCCGTCGATGCCGGCCCGGACGAGCAGCGACTCGGTCTGCTGGCGGCGGAGGGTGTTGAGGGCCCTGGCCTGCTCGACCTGCGCCTGCAGCGTCGCCAGCCGCGCGCGCTGGGAGGTGGCGACGGCGCTGACGCGGCGGTTCTCGATCTCGACGCGGCGGGCCAGCTCCTCGGCCGTAGTCTGCGAGAGCTCGCGGGTGATGGAGGCGGCGAGGCCGGCCTTCTCGAGATCGGCGTCCGCTTTCGCGCGGAGGCGGGCCTGCGTGTATTCGGCGTGGAGGCGGGCGGCGTTGGCCTCGCGGTCGAGGCGCTCGTTCGTCAGCTCCGCCTGCGCCGCTTCGTAGGCCGCTTCTGCCGCGCGGAGCTGCCACGAGGCGTCGCTCGCGCTCTGCTGCTGTTGCGGGTCGGCGAGCTCGATCAGCACCGTATCGGCCTGCACGGCGGTGCCGGGCTGCACGACGATGCGCTCGACGCGGGCGTCGGTGGCGGCGGCGATCCAGCGGATGTTCTCGGGGACGAGCGTGCCGCCGGCGCGGATGGCGCGGGTGAAGGGACCGCTCTCGACGGTGTCGATGATGACGGAGGCGCGGTCGACCGAGGGGGCCGCCGGCTTGAGGCGCGCGAAGGCGACGGTGGCGACGATGACCGCGAGGATGATCGCTCCCCCCGTGGCGATCCGCCGCAGTTTTTTCGTGTTGCTGCCGGAGGGGCGAACGATGTCCATGTTGCCTGGCTTCAACGCAACGGGGTTGCCGTGGGTTAAGTGGCTGAAAACACGGGGTTGGGGTGGTTTGGCGGGGTATGGCTGTGTCCGCGGGTGAGAATGGAGTGTCCGGGAACGGACAGTTCTCATGGGACCGATGGGACGAATGGGACCTATGGGACTTATGAACTGCCATTCGTCCCATGAGTCCTATCGGTCCTATAGGTCCCATTGGTCCTATCGCCGGTACAATCCCTCCCGATGGCGAAAGTCACCACGGAGATCCCCGCCGAGCTCTCCCGTCAGATCGACCGGATCATCCGCGACGGATGGTTCTCCGATCAGGAGACGGTGATCCGCGAGGCGTTGCTGCAGTTCGTCGACGCGCGTTCGTTCCTCGGCGATTCGCCGCGCATGCTGCACCGCTTCGCTGCCGATGCGCTGAATGACTCCAAGCCCGAGGTCGCGCTCAAGTTCGTCGCCCGCGCCCTCTCCCTCATGTCGACGCACTCCATGACCGACTTCGCGCTCTACCAGTCGCTCGTCGAGCTGCGCGTGCAGATCCTTCTCGTCCTCGGGCGCGACGGCGAAGCGCTCGAGGCGGCCGAAGAGGCGCAGGAGAAGATGCCGAACAATCCGACGATCGCGAAGTGGATCGAGAAGCTGCGGAAGAACCGCCCCCGCGGCGAAGCCTGACCCCGTGCGTACCACGTACTCCCATCTCGATCCCGATCTCATCCAACGCCTGCTCGCGGAGCTCGGTCTGCGCCGGCTCTTCAACCACCTCCTGCTGCAGACCGGCGGGGACGTGGAGGAGGCGATGCGCTGGATGCGGATGCTGCAGGACCGCGGCTACATCGACCCGAACGTCGACCTCGACGCCTTCTTCGCGCAGTTGATGGAGGAGAACGTCATCGGGCAGGACGGGCAGGGGAATCTCACGCTGGCCTCGGGCGGCGAGCGGCAGATCCGGCGCGACGCGCTCGACGAGATCTTCGGCGGGCTGCAGAAGTCGCTGAGCGGCTCGCACTCGGTGGCGAACGCGGGGCAGGGGACGGAGCGGCTGACGGAGACGCGGCCGTATCACTTCGGCGACGACCCGATGTCGATCGACTCCATCCGTTCGCTGCAGAACGCGATGAAGCACAGCGACCCGGCGGACAACATCCGCATCACCGAGGACGACCTGGAGGTGTTCGAGACCGAGCACCATTCGAGCTGCGCCACGGTGGTGATGATCGACATCTCCCACTCGATGATCCTCTACGGCGAGGACCGCATCACCCCGGCGAAGAAAGTCGCGCTGGCGCTGACGGAGCTGATCCTGACGAAGTATCCGAAGGACGCCATCGACGTGCTGCTCTTCGGCGATGAAGCCACCGAGGTGCCGATCTCCGAGATCCCGTACGTGCAGGTCGGGCCGTACCACACGAACACGAAGGCGGGGCTGGAGCTGGCGCAGCGCATCCTGCGGCGGCGCAAGCATGCGAACAAGCAGATCTTCATGATCACGGACGGCAAGCCGTCGGCGCTGCACGAGAACGGGCGGCTGTACACGAACTCGTTCGGGCTGGACATGAAGATCGTGAACCGGACGCTCGAAGAGGCCGACCGCTGCCGCCGCGCCAATATCCCGATCACGACGTTCATGCTGGCGACCGACCCGATGCTCGTGAACTTCGTCGACCAGCTTTCGAAGATCAACCGCGGCCGGGCGTTCTACGCCTCCGCGGACCGGCTGGGGGAGTACATCCTGGCGGACTACATCCGGAACCGGCGCAAGTTCGTGCACTGAAGCGGTTGTCAGTTGTCTGTTGTCAGTTGTCAGAACCTTCTCACCTGGGCGGCACTTGCGGCGAGTGCCGCCCAGGCGAGGCGGGTTCTGACAACTGACAACCGACAACCGATAACCACTTCTCATGGCTTTTTGCCCCACTTGAAGCCTTCGCGGATTCTCGGATCGATGCCTGGGCTGTAGAGCGCGTCGTAGGGGAAGCGCTCCGCGTTGGTGAATGGTCCGCTGTTCGCGAAGCCCCAGGCGCGGAACTCCTGGTTCAAGTCATCGACCGATTTGCCGGTCACGGCGAGCAAGGCGTCGTCGGTGTTTTTCCCTTTGGCGAATTCGGCGGCGAGGGTGGCGATGGCGCGGTTGCCGTTGCGGCTTTCGAGGAAGCGGATGAAGGCGTGGGCGACGTGGTAGCCGTGCTCGAGGGCGTAGGTGTCGGTGGCGTTCTCCATCATGGCGTCGAGGAGGGAGACGGGGAGGACCTGCTCGGCGGCGGTGGAGGCGAACGGATTGGGGTGGACCGGGACGAGCTCCATCCGCTGGGCGGTCCCTTCCTGGAACCAGCGGGGGGCGTTGTCGCCGGTGGCCTGGGCGAGAAGGGCGTGGGTCAGCTCGTGGGTGATGATGGCCACGACTTCCGGCTTGAAGCGGTTGACGATGGCGAAGGGGAAAAGAATCTCGCCGTCGTACAGGCCGAGGATGTGATCGCTGCCGGTGACGTCGCCGCGGAAGGTCTCCCAGTGCAGGACGTTCACCGCCACGCGGCGGGGCTGCACCGGCGGCAGCTTCTTCTGCAGGCGGACGATCTCCGCTTCGAGCAGGTCGCCGATGCGGCTGGCGATGGCGGGGTTCATCGACGGGTCGTGGCGGATGTCGAAGTGGGCAGTGGAGATGGTCTTGCCGTCGGCGACGAGCGCGCGGCGCAGCTCGACCTGGCGGCGGCGGGTGTCGACGATCTTCGAGAATTCCTGCGCCCGGACGGTGCCGAAGAGCGACATGGCCGTGTCCCACTGGCCCCGAGTGGCCATGGCGTCGGCGATGGCGAGGAGGGTCGCGGGGACCTGCCGGCGGAGACCGAGCTCCGTCACCGCGTCCCCTTCAGCGAGGGCTCGTGCGTCGGCAACCCGGTCTGCGCGCAGCAGGGCGCGCATGCGCAGGACGAGCAGGTCCGGCGCGACGCTGGCCGTGCGCGGGGTGATGTCCTCGGTGAGGCGGACGACGTCGGGCCAGCGGTTGTGATTCGCGAGCGCGAGCGCGGCACGAACGACGCGCCGCCGCGACGCGGGTGACGTGGCGCGCGCTGGGAGCTCGAGCAATGACTGGGCGTCGCGCAGCGCGGCCGCGTCCTGCTGCTTCTGGCGGTAGGTTGCCGGGACGAGACGCGCGTTCGCCGGCGCGAGTGCGGCGCCGCCGGAGACTTCGAGTGCGGCGCCATTCACCTCGACGCGCAGCAGGTCGCCGGTGACGAATGCCTGCGCGGCGGCGGGGAGCGCGACAGGAGTCCTCCCGAGCGACTCGCTGCGCCGGGCCGGCTCGGCGGCGGAGAGGAGCGAGACGAGGGAGCTGGTCTGCGCGTCGCGGACGAGGGCGAAGAGGCGCGGCTCGCGGACCAGCTCCTCGCGTGCCATCGGCTGGAGGGCCCAGGCAATGGCGAGGTGCTGCTGCGCCTCGGCCAGCTTGCCGTTCGCGGACGCTTGCTTTGCCCGCGCGTAGTAGAGGACGGCGTCACGCGAGCCGCGGACGCGCTCGGGGGTGAGGAAACGCTGGCCGGCGGCGCCGCCGAAGGAGGTCACGGCCTCGACGAGGATGTCGTCGCGGAGCGGACGCATGGCGACGGCGCGCTCAAAATGGCGCAGGGCCAGCTCTTCTTTGTCTTCCGAGAGAGCGATGCGAGCGCGGACGATCTCCGCCGACTGCGTCTTCGTCACGCTGCGCAGGCCGCCGACCGGGTCCTGATCGTTGCCGGGGACGTCGACCGGGACGCCGCTTTCGAGGAGCCACAGGATGGCCACGTCGCGGGCGTCGCTGCTGATGTTGGCCGGGATCTGTGCGTCGTCGCCGCGTGCGAGTGCCTCGCGCAGGGGGAGGAGGGCGCGCAACTCAGCGAACGTTGTCGTTGGTCGCTCGTTGACGGCGCGTTGCACGGGGTCGAGCCAGGCGGCGGCGAGTGCAGCCGCGGAGAGGCTCAGCGCGGCGATGGCGAGGATGCGGAGCCGGGAGAGGAGCGCGATTCCGATCAGGCCGATGACGCCGGCGGCGATCAGCAACGGCACGCGGAAGCTCACTGTTTTGACCGTCCGGGCGACCGGCGGCCGCCTGTCCGGCTCTTCGGCGAGCGTGAGCAGCTCGCGAATCGTCCAGCGCGGGCCCTCCTGTTTCATCCGGAAGAGCAGGCCGTCTTCGTAGCCGCTGGGAAAGGTGACCCGGAAGGCGACGTCGTGCGGGCTGCCGTCGACCGTTTGCAGCGACCAGGTCGCGCCGGAAGTGGGGCCGGTACGGACGGCGAGCTCGCGGAGGGCGTCTTCTTTCGGAATCGCGCGGAGCGGTGCATCGGTAGCGAGGCGCGCGTAGAGCGCCGCCGGCCCCTCGGCCAGGAAGGCGGCCACGGCCGCCACGGCCTCGCGCTCGGCGGTGTCGATCGGGCGGGGGTTGGCCGTCGCGGTGAACGCGAGCAGCAGGGCCAGGGCGACGCGGACGATCACGGGGTAAGGATTGTGGCATGCCTATCGGCAACTCACCCCGGAATGACCTGCAACTCCCTCCCGTTCCACCCTCCCGATGCGCAAATTATTTGCGATCCTCCTTCTGGCCTCCACGGTCTCGGCGAATGAGGTCTCGTATCGCTCGCTTCAGTCGGGGTCGGCGACCGGGGCGACGCCGCTGCATGACCGTGGCATTCGGGGGGAAGGGCAGATCATCGCTGTCCTCGATACCGGGGCGGAGTACCGCTCGTGCTTCTTCGCCGAGGGGGACAACTCGGCGCCGCCGTTCAACACCGGCTCGGTGGGTGGCGGGCTGGCCTGGCAGAACATCGACCTCTCCCGCCGCAAGATCGTTGCGTACAACTTCCTCTTCTCCTGCGACCAGTATCCCGGGGTGGCCGGCTGCGAGGGACTGTCTGCGCTCGACAATCAGGGGCACGGCACGCACACCGCCGCCATTGCCGCGGGCGACCGGGGGATGCCGCTCGCGCACGATTACGCGGACTCGCTGGCGCCCGGCGCGCAACTGGTGATCCAGGACGGCGGGTACGTCGGTGGCGATCTCTGCACGCAGTTTCCCGGGGCCGGCTGTCCGGCGAAGCTGACGCCAATTTTCGAGCAGGCGTACCGGCAGGGGGCGCGCATCCATTCGAATTCATGGGGCGACCGGCAGGGACGGCTGGTGAGCCCGCCGACGGCGAATTACCCGCAGAGCGCGTACGATGTCGACGCCTTCGCCTGGTCGCATTCCGACATGTTGATCGTCTTCAACACCGGGAACCTCGGCTCGAAGACGGCCACGCCGCGGAACTCGGTCTCCGCTCCCGGCAGCGCGAAGAACACGCTGCAGGTCGGCGGGACGCGCACCGGCATCAAGGACGACGACACGCTGGCGTACTTCACGCTGCACGGCCCGGCGCGTGACGGCCGGGTCAAGCCGGATCTCGTGGCGCCGGCGCGGGTGATGTCGGGCGCGCGCGATTTTGACGATGACCCGAATACCTGCGACGACTCCCGCCAGGACGGGACGTCATTCGCCTCGCCGACGGTGGCCGCCGCGGCGGCGCTGGTGCGGCAGTACTACACCGACGGTTTCTATCCGGGCGGCGCCGCGAATGAGGCCGACCGTTTCACTCCCAGCGCGGCGCTGCTGAAGGCGACGCTGATCGCCTCCGCGCGCGCCGTGCCGTGGCGCGGCGACATCGTCACCGGGACGAGGGTCGCGGCCTTGCCGGTGCCGTCGCACGAGCAGGGATGGGGCTTCCCGGTGCTCGACGACGCGCTCTATCTGGCAGGCGATGCGAAGCGGCTGCACGTCGTCGACGTTCCGCTGAGCGCGGGACTGGCGGAAGGGGAGTCGAAGTCGCTCCGCGTGAATGTGAAGGCAGGCACGCCGTTCAAGGCGGTGCTGGTCTGGACCGATCCGCCGGGTCATATCGCCGGGATCAGCGATACGGCGCCGCAGCTCGTGAATGATCTGGATCTGCGGGTCCGAGCGGGCTCCGTGACGTATGGAGGCACGGACCGGGTGAACAATGTCGAGGTGGTGGCGGTCGAAGATCCGGCGGCTGGGGTTTATATGATCGACGTCTCGGCCTTCGACCTGAAGTTCGGATCGCGGCAGAGCTACGCGCTGGTCTTGACGGGCGACTTCACGCTCGCGGCGAGCAGCCGGTCACGCGCCGTAAGGCACTGACACGAAATCGACCACGTTCATTTGTAAGTAGCGAGCTATCGCAGCCGCCGTAGGCGGCGGAAGATCTGTAGGCCCGCCCTTCAGGGCGGGTGTCGTGCGGCCCCCACGAAGGCGAGTCCGCGAAGCGGGCGACAGAACAGAGGTCACACGCAAACCCTATTCTGTCGCCCGCTTCGCGGACTTGCTTGTCTCCCCTTTACCCGGCCTAAAGGCCGGGCCTACAGATCTTTCGCCGCCTACGGCGGCTGCGGAGGGCAGTTCCTGCCTCTCAGGATGACAGAGCAGGACGGTCGGCGCTCCGCGCTTCGTCTCCGTTATCATGCGCGTCCCATGCTTTCCCGTGAGTACCTTCGTGAACATGCAGAGCAGTATGCCCAAGCGCTGAAGAACCGTGGTGCGGCGGTCGACATCGGCCGTTTCGTCGAGCTGGATGCGGAGCGCCGCCGTGCGATCGGGGAGGTGGAGGCGCTCAAGGCGCAGAAGAACGCCGCGTCGCAGGAGATCGCCACCCTCAAGAAGAACAGGCAGGACGCTTCGGCGCAGATCGATGCGATGAAGCGGGTCGGCGACGAGATCAAGACGCTCGACGACCGCCTCGGCGCGATCGAGGCCGAGTTGGACGCCCTCGCGCTCGAATTTCCCAACGTCCCCCACGAATCCGTTCCCGTCGGTCCCGACGAATTGGCGAATCGCGTGGAGCGGCATTGGGGGAAGAAGCCCTCCTTCGACTTCACCCCGCAGAACCATTGGGACATCGGCGAGAAGCTCGGCATCATCGACTTCGACCGTGCCTCCAAGGTCACGGGCGCCCGCTTCTCCTTCCTCCTCGGCGCGGCCGCGAAGCTGAACAGGGCGCTGCTGAACTTCATGCTCGACGTGCACGAGCGGCAGGGCTACACCGAGGTCGTCCCGCCGTACATCGTCAACGCCGACTCGCTTCGCGGGACGGGGCAGTTGCCGAAGTTCGAGGAAGACCTCTTCAAGCTGGCGCACGAGAAGCCGCTCTACCTCGTCCCGACCGCCGAGGTGCCGGTCACGAACATCTATCGCGACGAGATCCTCGACGCGGCGAAGCTCCCCGTCTACTTCACCGCCTACACGCCTTGCTTCCGCAGCGAGGCCGGCTCGTACGGCAAAGACACCCGGGGACTGATCCGGCAGCACCAGTTCGAGAAAGTGGAGCTGGTGAAGTTCACCGCGCCGGAGCGGTCGTGGGACGAGTTGGAGAAGCTGGTCGCGGACGCGGAGGAGATCCTGCAGTTGCTCGAGCTCCACTACCGCGTGGTCACGCTTTCCACCGGCGACATGAGCTTTGCCTCGGCGAAGACGTACGACATCGAGGTCTGGCTGCCGGGGCAGGAGACGTACCGCGAGATCTCCTCCTGCTCGAACTTCACCGACTTTCAGGCGCGGCGCGCGAACATCCGTTACCGCGGCGACAGGAAGACGAGCTTCGTGCACACGCTGAACGGCTCCGGTCTCCCCCTCGGCCGCACCCTCGTGGCCGTGCTGGAGAACTACCAGCAGGCCGACGGCTCGGTGATCGTGCCGGAGGCGCTCAGACCGTACATGAAGGCGGAGCGGATTGGCGGCTGACTCTCTGCTGCCGCAGGCAGCAAAAGATCTGTAGGCCCGCCCTTCAGGGCGGGTACAGCGAGCACCCGCCAAGTGAGCCCGCGTAGCGGGCGACAGAAAAGACCGTTTGCAGGTTTCTCGTCTGTCGCCCGCTACGCGGGCTCGAATTCATCCACGCCTTTTACCCGGCCTAAAGGCCGGGCCTACAGATCTTTTGCTGCCTACGGCAGCAGAGAACCTCAGTTCGCGAACAGCACCTGGTACACCAGATCCGTCTGACCGAAGTGCAGCCGGTCGCCGCTGGTGAGGGTGGCGAGGGTGATGCGCTCGCCGTTGATCCAGGTGCCGTTGCGGCTCTTGAGGTCTTCGACTACGTAGCCTTCCGCGCCGCGGAAGATGCGGGCGTGGAAGCCGGAGACGCCGAGGTCGACGAGCTGGATGTTGTTCTCGCGATGCCGGCCGAGCAGGTACTCCTGCTCGGTGAGCGGGATGATCGTGCCGTTCGTCGTCACTTCGAGCTGGGCGACCGTGGGGCGGACGACGTCGGCGTAGGAGAGATGCGCTTCGGACGAGACCAGGAGGCTGGTGTCGTCGGGGTGCTCCTGGTCGGCGACCGTGGTCTCGCTGCCGAATTGCGGCGTGTGCTGGCGCACCGTGGCGTCGGCCACCGCGTTCACCTTCCCGGTCGCCGAGTCGTCGAGGTTGCGCTCCGGCAATGTCTCGATCAGCTTGTTGGCGAAGAGGCCGTACAGGACGCGGTAGATGGTGAACGGGTCGTCCTCGGAGTCCTGGCAGAGGTCTTCGATGGTCCGGACGCCGTTGATCAGGAAGAGGATCTTCCACTCGTCGGCCGTGAGGGTGATCTTCTCGTCGCGCGGCGTGACGACCACGCGGAAGACCATCTTGCTGTCGGGGAGGAGCTGCAGGCACTGCTCCCACTCTTCGATCCGCCGCGCTCCTTCCATGATCAGGTTCGGGAGGTCGATGGCGATCGTCACTGCGTGCGACGGCAGCATCGTGCTCTGCTCGAACGCGAACGTGCCGCCGTTCCAGACGAAGGTGTCGTAAACGATCTCGGAGACCTGGACTTTGAGAAAGTCGCGAAGCTGGGCGTCGGTGAGCACTCCCTCCTGCACGGCCAGCCCGCCGAAACGGCCTCCGTCACGCACCATGAGGGAGTCGATGCGGTCGCGCTCTTCGCGGGAGATCTTCTTCCGGCGCATCAGCACGGAGCCGAGGCGGAACTGCTCCTGATTCGAGCCGGCGTGGATCAGCGCACCGTCGTCGAAGAAGAGGAAAGCCTGCTTCTCCGCGCTGGTGAGCGTGAGCGTGCCGCTCTTGCGGGTCGTGCTCAGGAAGGTGAGCACATCCGGCAGACGGAAGGCGGAAATGTCTCCCTGGAGTACTGCGGATGCCATCGGGTCGCGGGATTGTTACACGATTGCCCGCACGGTCCACAGTCCCGCGGCCGAAATGACCAGCCAGAGGACCACGCCGAGGATCAGCGGACGGATGCCGACCGAGGCGAGGGTCTTGCGCGTCAGGGCCGAGCCGATGAGGAAGAGCGTCACCGTCAGGCCGATCCGCGCGATCCGGACGAGCGTGGTCCAGAGAAGCTCCGGCGCCGGGACGTAGGTCCGCACGATCGAAGCGGCCAGGAAGAGGAGAATGAACCAGGGGATGGCCACGCGCGTGGAACGGCGGTGGAACGCGAAGGCCGTCCCGAGGGCGAGCGGCACGATCCAGAGGGCGCGGGTCAGCTTGACCGTCGTCGCCACCTCCAGCGCCTCGGCGCCATATGCCGCGGCGGCGCCGACGACGGAGCTGGTGTCGTGGATGGCGATGGCGGACCAGATCCCGAACTCGGTCTGGGTCAGGTGCAGCGCCGCGCCGATGATCGGGAAGATGAAGAGGGCGATGGAGTTGAGGATGAAGACGGTGCCGAGGGAGACCGACATCTCTTCGTCCGACGCGCCGATCACCGGGCCGACCGCGGCGATCGCGCTGCCGCCGCAGATGGCGGTGCCGGAGGAGATCAGGTGGGCGGTGCTGCTGTTGATGCCGAGGGCGCGCCCCAGGGCGTAGCCGACGAGGAGAGTCACGACGATCGTGGCGATGGTGAAGAGGATGCCGGTGCGGCCCGCCTGCAGCACCTTGCCGAGGTTCATCCCGAAGCCGAGCCCGACGACGGAGGCCTGCAGGAGGACCTTCGTCGCCGTGCTCGTCTTGAACGGAGAGCCGAGGGTCAGCGCGAACGCGAGGCCGAGGGCCAGCGCGACCGGCGGCGAGCACCACGGCGTGACGCAGAACAGCAACAGCGCGGCGAACGCCGCGGTACGGATCACAGGTGACGCCGGAAGAGCTCGAGCGTCCGGCGCCACGCGTCGGCGGAAGCTTCGGGGTTGTGCACTTCCGGACGGGTGTCGTTGAAGAACGCGTGGTTGGCATTTGGGTAGATCACGAGCTCCGCGTTCTTGCCGAGCTTCTGCAGTTTCCCGTGCAGCTCGCGTCCCTGCTCCGCCGGCACGCCTTGGTCGTCCTCGCCGTAGATCAGGAGGAGCGGCGCCTCGAGGTCTTCCCACTTCGGCGTGACCTTCTTGAAGCCGCCGTAGAAGCTGACCGCCGCGCCGACGTTCTTTGCGTCGTTCGTGGCCGCGTATTGCGCGAGCGCGCCCCCCATGCAGAAGCCGACCACGCCGTACTTGCCCGACGTGCACTCGGGGCGCTGGAGCAGGTACGCGCCGGCGCCTGCGATCTCTTTGACGGCCCGCTCGGCGTCGAGCTCCATCAGCAGCTTCGTCGCGGTGTCGGGCGACTTGGTGGTCTGGCCGTGATAGAGGTCGGGGGCGATGGCGACGAATCCCTCGGCCGCGAAGCGCTCGACCAGGTCTTCGATGTGCTCGACGATTCCCCACCACTCCTGGATGACCACGACGGCCGGACCTTTGCCCGAGGCGGGAGCGGCGAAGTAACCGCTGCAGGTGTGACCGTTGGATGGAAACTCGACTCGCTGGCCCATGTTCAAAGCCCCTCCGGTATTTACCGGATTCTATCGCTATCCATTTATGCCAAAATAGCATCGCGATGCATCTGACCAAAGACCAGGTAAACGACCTCTCTCAGAAGCGCCGCTGTCCTCGGTGCGACCTCGACAAGACGGTAGGCAATGCTCTCTGCCGCCGTTGCCGAAGCAAGCTTCCGCCGCACATGCGCCTGGCGGTGGAGAACATCCCCGCAAAGGACGGAGGAGTGGTGGGGAACGCGATCCGCGCGGCCGCCAACTACTTCAACGTGCACTTTGCGTCGATCCGGAAATTCGGCGGCGGCAGAAAGCGGTAGGGCGGGGGGACGGGATTGAGGATTGAGGATTGAGGATTGAGGATTGGGAACCGGGGACGGAGAGAACCCAGTCCCAGTCCCAATCCTTAATCCTCAATTCTCAATCCGTTACCTTCCCCCGCCCGTGGTTGCGCTGGCGGCTTTGGCCAAGTCGCGGGCGCGGGTGTCTTCCGGGTCCTGCGTGGCCAGTTCCTGGGCGCGTTTGGCGACTTCGGGGCCGCCGGAGGTGCCGGTGAGAGTCTGGGTCCAGAGTGCGCCGAGGGAGGCGAGGCGGTGGCGGCGGGAGGCCTTCGACCACGTCTTCACCAGATCGTGGACGTGGACGATCTTCTCGAGGGTGTACTCGCGGCCGGTCTCGACGGAACGATAGTGCAGCCGCACCGTCGCCACGCGCTGGGAGGGGCGGAGGCGCGGCTTGAGCTGCAGCTCGTACAGGCCGGTGACCGAGGTGTTGTGCAGCAGCGCCGACTCCGGCGTCATGGCCGGCGAGCCGCCGACGCGGTGGATGCTCTCGACCGTCTGGTGGTTGACGTCGATCGTGACGCGTGCGTCTTTCGCCGCCGGGAGGGCCGAGCCTCCCGCGGGAACGTTCACCCGAGGCGTGTCGACCGTGAAGCGGAGGATGGCGAGCTCCCGGCCGGCGTCGACGGGGGCGGGGGAGGCTTCGACCTCCAGCCCGACGCGCCGCGGTGCGCGCACCGGCGGGCCGGCAAAGTAGTTCACCACCGCGTCGACGTTGACGTTCTGCGCCGGCGGGCGGCGGCCGCTCTCGATCGCGCTCTTGATCGACTGGAAGACGGCCGGATCGACGGAGATCCCGAAGACGCTCGTCGGGGTCTCGAGGTCGAGCGAGCCGGCGTGTGCCTCGGCGACGATCTGCGGTGCGAAGCCTGTGGCGCTCTTTCTCGCGGCTGCGTTTTCCGCAGTCCGGGCCATGGTTGCGGCCTGCGCCGGGACGGAGGCCGGAGGCGGCGGTGCGGCGGCCGCGGGTGCCGGTGCGGCTTCCGCGACGAAGCTCTGGGCCGGAGCTTCGGCCGCGGCATCCGCCAGTTGCGCCGGCGGCGTTGCAGGCTCCGGCGCGATCCGTCCGGACAGGTTGCCGGCCACGGCTTCCTCGCGCGCGTCCTGCCTTCTCTCACCCTGCGCGAGCTCGTAGCTCAGGCCCTCGTCATCCGCTTCGCGAGCCCGCTGCGGCGCCGCGGTGCGGGGGACCGGCAGCGGCTGTTCGATGGTCAATTCCACCTGCGCCTCGGGGCGCGTGCTGGTGGTGGCGACGCCGTCGGCGGCGGGGCGGGTCCGGTACTGGAGGACCGCCGGGACCATCTTCTCTTCCTTCCGTACTTCATTCTGCGCAAGGCTCGGTGCTCCCTCGCGTGCGGGCTCCATCACCCGCATAGTGATGAGCGCGGTGACCATCAACAGCATCAGCGACGCGGCGACGCGGAAAGTGGTGGACCAGGAGAAGGTCGCCCGCGCGGTGCTCTCGGGGACCGCCTCGAGGTACTTCGGGATGTCGGCCTTGATCCGCTCCGCCAGACCGGCGGGCGGCTTCGGGACCGCTCCCATCGACAGTTTGCGCTGAAGGTCAGCTCTCCGTTTGGAGTTCATCGTACTTCCTCATCGAGGATCGTCTCGAGCAGCGAGAAGGCCCGGTGCAATCGCTTGCGAATGGCCACCGTGGTGATCTTCTCGATCTCGGCGATCTCTTTCACAGCCAGCCCACCCCAGAAATGCGCGGTGACGGTGAAGCGCAGGTCTTCGGGAAGTTGCATGACTGCCTTTCGGAGGCCCTCGGCCTCCTCTTCGTCCGCCAGAACATCATCGACCCGCGGACTCTCATCAGGGACATCGAAAGAATCCGGCTCGTCGAGCGAGGTCATGCGCCGAGGACGCCGGACGTGGTTCAGAAACGTCGTGTAGGCGATACGGTAAAGCCAGGTGAAGAGTTGCGAGCGTCCGTCGAAACCGGCCAGTGCCGCCCATGCCTTCTGGTACGTCTCCTGTGTCAGATCGGCCGCGAGATCGCTGTCCCCGCACAGCCGGTAAATCGATGCAAACACGGCCGAGTACGTTCTCTCGACCAGCTCCTCCGCGGCCATCTGGTCGCCCTGCCGGATTGCCTGCAGCAGCGTCCGCTCGTCAGTGGGCTGCGCGAACGTGCTCACGTCACGCTCCGTTCCCCGAGCCGGAAATTGGGCGACTTCGGCCACGTATCTTTGACACGCTTGTTCGCGAAATGAAAACCACTCGCGCGTATCCTAGCCGCATGAAACGGGTTGCCGCTCTTCTCGTCCTGCTCGCCGCGTGCCGGGAGGAGCCGAAAACGGACCTGATCCGCATGGACTCCGCACACCAGGAAGACGTCGTTCAGTGGCAGGAAAAACGCGACCAGCGCCTGCGCGCCGAGGATAGCTGGCTCACCCTGATCGGCCTCCACTGGCTGAACGAAGGGGCAAACGACATCACCCTCAAGCCGGGAGAAGACGTCCGGCTGGCGCGCAGCGGGGACACGGTCACGCTGGAGCCGTCGGGAGCGATGACGATCGGCGGAGCGCCGGTCACGGCCCCGGTCGCGTTGCGGGACGATACGCATGAGCAGGGGCCGACGCTGGTCGACCGCGGCTCGATCCGGTTCAACGTGATCAAGCGCGGCGACCGTTTCGCGCTCCGGGTGAAGGACGCCCAGGCCGAGACGCGGACGCACTTCCAGGGGCTGGAGTACTTCCCGATCGATCCTAAGTGGCGCGTGGAAGCCCGCTTGGAGCCGTACACCCCGGTCAGGAAGATCCCGATCGACGACGTGACCGGCATGCGCTCCGATTACGAGGCGCCCGGGGCGCTCGTCTTCACGGTCGACGGCAAGGAGTACCGCCTCGACCCGTTCTCCGAGGGAGACGAGCTGTTCATCATCTTCAACGACGAGACCCGGAAAGACGCGACCTACCCGGCCGGACGTTACCTCTACTCGAAGAAGCCCGGCCCGGACGGAAAGGTGATCGTCGACTTCAACAAGGCCTACAACCCGCCCTGCGCCTTCACCCCCTTCGCCACCTGCCCGCTGCCGCCGCAGCAGAACCGCCTGCCGGTGCGGGTGGAGGCGGGGGAGAAGCGGTACAGCGGCGGACATGGGTGAGGCGTTGCCGGTTTCGTATCCTCGACCGGTGCTTTGTCCAGCCTGCGGCGCAGAGCGGTTCCGGTCGCGCGAGGTGCTGCATGACCTTTCGGTCTCGGAGTGCCTCTCCTGCGGGCTGCTCCTGAGCGAGATCCGTACGGAGCGCCGCGGCTCGGAGTACGGCAACATCGATCCGGGAGCGTACGAGCGGTCGATCGGTGCGGTGCGGGCGCAGCAGGCCGTCGAGATCGTCGGCCGGACTCGGGCGATCATCCCTGGCGGTCGCTGGCTCGATGCGGGGTGCGGCTTCGGCTATGTCCTGCAGGAGGCGCAACAGGCGGGATTCTCCGTCTCGGGCGTCGAGCCGGATCCGATCGCGGCACGTGCAGCGTCGGAGCGTCTTGGCGTACCGGTGGGGCAGGGGATCTTCGACGACGGCACGGCTCCCGATGGGTCGCTCGACGTGATCTCGACGCTCGACGTGCTGGAA
Source organism: Thermoanaerobaculia bacterium (assembly GCA_035629865.1). GTDB lineage: Bacteria > Acidobacteriota > Thermoanaerobaculia > Gp7-AA8 > Gp7-AA8 > QHVT01. Next base: position 30,017 of record DASPHC010000018.1, read on the forward strand.
CACGTGCCGCCGGATCAGCTCGCGGCGTTCGCGGCGCGGGTCGGGCGGAAACTGCGGCCGGGCGGCGTCTGGGTCATCAAAGTCCCGTCCTCCGAGGGGCTGTTCTTCCGGATTGCGCACACGCTTGGACGGCCGGCGGGACCGTTCCTGCGCCGGTTATGGCAATGCGACGAGGCGTATCCGCACACGGTCTACTTCCACGAGGCGTCGCTGGGGCGGTTCCTCGATGAGCACGGGTTCGCAGTTCTGCAGGCGGCGCATCTTGCCGACGTCCCCAACGCCACGGTCGTCGACCGCCTCACCGTCACCCGCAGCACTCCGCGCTGGCTCGCGCGTCTGGTCGCCCCGGCGTTCTACGCGGTGAACGCGGTCGAGTCGCTGCGCGGCCGCTCGGACGCCCTGCTCGTCATCGCCCGCTCGGTGAGGACCGACCCGGAGGCCCCCCGTCGGTCTTCCCGTCAGCCAACCGATCACGCGTTCTTGCGCTCGTCCATCAACACCTGCGCGACGCAGGCGGTGAGCGCCTTCGCGTAGCCGATGTGGAGGAACTCATTCGGACCGTGGGCGTTGCTCTGCGGGCCGAGGACGCCGGTGATCAGGAACTGCGCGGTCGGGTAGCGCGCGCCGAGCATTCCCATGAAGGGGATGGAGCCGCCTTCACCGAACGTCATCGCGCCCTTACCGAAGTAAGTTTGCGACGCGCGCTCGACGGTCTCCTCCAGCCACGGCGCGATCGGAGGAGCCACCCAGCCGGCGCCGCCCTTCTCCGTTTCGAACGAGATCCGGCAGCCGTACGGCGGATTGCTCTCCAGCAACTCCTTCATCTGATTCTCGAGATCGCTGGCGTCGAGAGTCGGCGGGATGCGGAGCGAGAGCTTGAGCGACGTCTTCGGACGGAGGACATTGCCTCCCTGCACCAGGTCGGGCATGCCGGCCTGTCCGATGTACGAAAGGGCAGGACGCCAGGTACGGTTGAGCAGCAGCTCCAGCGGATCCTTCGAGACCGGAACCGCGCCGTCGACCAGCGGGAACTTGCTCCACACCTCGTCCCCCAGGACCTTCGCGGTGGCCTGCGCCTCGGCGAGGCGCTCGGGCGGCACTTCCACGTGCAGCCACTCGGGGGTGATGGTGCCGGTATTCGCGTCCTCGAGCCGGTCGAGGAGCATGCGCAGGATGCGGAAGCTCGACGGCACGATGCCGCTGGCATCGCCGGAATGGACGCCCTCGGTGAGGATCTCGACGGTGAGATTGCCGACGATCGACCCGCGGAGCGAGGTCGTCATCCAGAGCTGGTCGTAGTTGCCGCAGCCGGAGTCGAGGCAGATGACCAGGCTCGGCGTGCCGATGCGGTCGGAGAGAAGGTCGATGTAGGCCGGGAGGTCGACCGAGCCGCTCTCCTCGCAGCATTCGATCAGGACGACGATCCGGGAGTGGGGGAGCTTCTGCTGCTGGACGGAACGGATCGCGGCGATGGTGGCAAAGATCGCGTAGCCGTCGTCGGCGCCGCCGCGGCCGTAGAGCTTCTCGCCGCGGAGGACCGGAGTCCAGGGGCCGAGCCCGTCTTCCCAGCCGACCATGGCCGGCTGCTTGTCGAGGTGGCCGTACATCAGGACGGTCGAGGAGGCGTCCCCCTCGATCTCCATGAAGATGACCGGGGTCCGCTCGTCGATCTCGTGGACGTCGATCGTCAGCCCCTCGATCCCCTGCGATTCCACCCATTTACGGGCGAGCGCGACCGCCTGGTGCATGTAGCCGTTGCGGCGCCAGTCGGGGTCGAAAAGGGGGGACTGATTGGGAATGCGGATGTACTGCTCGAGCGTAGGGACGATGGACGAGGTCCAGGTCTCGTCGACGAGCGTGCGGTTGTGATCGGCGTTCATCTTCGGCGGCGGAGGATAGCATCGAAGGGCCGGTTCGTGCGATGATGGATTTACATCCGGAAAATTCGGCGCACATCGGTTAATGTTGACGTATCCAGGTCGGCCGTCTGCGGGGGAAGCCGTTTTCGCGACAATCCCTTCAGGCAGAAAACGTGGTAACGTGCTATGGGTCTGAAATCAGCGAATCTCCAACGGTCCGCGGAGCAATCACGCGAGGGGAAGGCTGCCGTGCTCGAACAGAACGGAGTCAACGTCACTCCTTCGGCGTCTCGGTCGCGAGGCGAGAAAAAGGTCCCGGTACGCGCGGCCGACGCCGTCAACGCCCCGGCACCCTCGAACGCCGCGGATGACGTCGAAGCGCTGTACCTCGAGCACCGGCAGTTGCTGCTGTACGTGGCCTGCCGCAAGTTCCGCGTCCCGGACGGGGATGCGGAGAACCTGATCCAGGACGTCTTCCTCTCCTACCTGCAGACCGGCACGAAGATCGAGAACGTGCGCGCGTGGCTGGTGGCGGCCATGTGCAACGCCAGCCGGCATTTCTGGCGCGCGCAGTCGCGCACCGAGTCGCTCCCGGACGATTTCAACGAGCACTCCGACCCCGGCTCGCACGGCCTGGCCGACGAGTTCGCGAAGAAGCTGACCCTCCGCCAGGCGCTCGAATACCTGCAGCCCCGCTGCCGGGAGACGCTCTGGCTCCACTATTTCGAAGGACGCTCGGCCGGTGACGTCGCCCGCGAGCTCGAGACGACGAACCGGTACGCGGAGAAGCTGATCCACAACTGCCTCAAGCGGGTCCGCGAGATCTACATCAACATCACGACTGTGAAGAAGTGACGGGTAGAACATGGTCGAGCGGCACTACGACGAAGAAGCCCTGATCTCCATCCTCGAGAGCAACCGGGGGCGTCTGGACGCGCACCTGCCGTCCTGCATCCCCTGCGCGAGCAAGCTGGAGTCGTTCCGCATGATCGCGGACTCGCTCCACGACGCCGACGTCTGGGACGCGCGCGAGCTGCGCACCGAGGCTGTCCCGGCCACGATCGCCACCCTCCGCGCCTTCGCCGACCGGATGGTCGACGAGGACACCCGGGCCGAGCTGATCCTGGCCGAGCTCCTCGCCGGCGGCCGCGAGAGCTGGCTCCCGCGCCTGCACGCCCGCCCGGAGTGGCGGACCGCGGGTCTGGTGCGGAAGCTGATCGCCCGCGCCTACGACGCGGTAGTGACGATGCCGCCCGACGCCGTGGAGATGATGACCGTAGCCACCGAGGTCGCGGATCTCCTCGACGCCGACGAGCATCCCTCGGACACGGTGGCCCGTTTGCGCGGCGCGGCGTGGAGGGATCGGGCGTACGCGCTGTACTACACGGGCCGCTATTCCGATGCCGAAGCAGCGTTGCTGGTCTCGGAACGGCACTTCAGCGACTGCGCCGTCGACTCGTACGAGCTGGCGCGGCTCGGAATCGTGAAGGGCGTGGTCTATCGCGCGTTCGAGCGCTTCGACGAAGCGATGGATGCCTCGGAAGAGAGCGCCGGCATTTTCGACCAGTTCGAGGATACGACCCGCTACGCCTCGGCGCGGCTGGCGCAGGTTGCGTTGCTCCTCGGCCGTGGCGATCTCGAGCCGGCACACCGGATTCTGTGCGATCTGGACGAGCGTCTCCGCGACACGCAGGATCTCGATACGCACGCTCGTGTGCTCGCGAACTTCGGCGTCTGGGCCAGGAAAGCCGGCAAAGTGGACCTGGCCGTCCAGTATCTCGAAATGGCCATTGATATTTTCGAGGTGCTCGGCGCGTCGACCGACGCCGTACGAAACCGCTGGAACGTCGCCGCGATGCTGATGGATGTCGGCCGCCTCGACGAGGCTCAGGTCCGTCTCGAGCGCGTCAGCCGGGAAATGGAGCAGCTCGGAATGACGAGCGAAGCCACCGTGGCAGGGCTCGAAGTGGCCGAGTTGCTCCTGGTGCAGGAGCGTTACGACGAAGTCGAGGCGATCTGCAGCCGTGCCGTCGAGTCCTTCAAGAGGGCGGGCGTAGGATACGGCTCCCGTGCCCTGACCGCGCTTGCCTACATGAGTGAAGCTACGAAGCTGCGCCTCGCAGATCGAAAGCTGGTGCGCAGCGTTCGCGACTATATCCGCCGACTGCCGGCGCAGCCCGCGCTGCTGTTCGCACCGCCCCCTCCGAACCGCTTCGAGTAAAAAGTTATCAACTTCAGGGTAGGGATTCTCCCTTGAGAATCACTCCCTGATGTAAGGGCGCGCCCTCCTGACCCAAACAGCCGATGGAGGGTGTATGAAAACTGGTTACCGCCGTGTGAGCGTCGCTGCGCTGACGCTTGTCGTGTGTCTTTCCCTCGCCCCGGTCGCGACCGCTGCGGTGAGCCGCGACCACGATGACGATCTTCGGGCCAAGATCGTCCGGATGCTGAAGAAGGCGCAGAAGTTCTTCGGCTCGATCACCTCGCTGGAGGACAACATCACCCCTCCGCGCCCCTGATCCGCTCCGCCCAACGCGCTGGTATGGAGCGGTCCTCCCGCGTCCTCGAATCTCCCCTGCGCTCTCTCCCTCCGAGAGTTGCTATGATCCGCCTCCTCAGCAATTTGATGTGAGGCAGGGGGACGCATGCAGGAACCCAGGACGCTCAATGACATCTTCGCGGTGACGGTCGCGATCGACCGTCCCGCCATCATGAAGTACAAGAGCGGCGACCGCTGGCTGGACGTCACGGTTCCGGAATTCCGGGACAACGTACGGTGGATCGCCTACGCCCTCAACGACATGGGCGTGAAGGCCGATGACCGCGTCGGGATACTCTCCGAGAACCGCCCGGAGTGGACCATGGCCGACTTTGCCGCGCTCTGCGCCTCGGCCGTTTCCGTCCCGGTCTACCCGACCCTGCTCGGCTGGCAGATCGAGTACATCCTCAACGACGCCGGTACCGTCGCCATCGTCTGCTCCAACCAGGAGCAGCTCGACAAGGTCCTCGAGATCCGCTCTCACGTCCCCTGTCTCAACAACATCATCGTCTGCGACCCGCCGGCCACGATGCCGCCGGGAGTAATGTCGTTCAAGGACGCCATCGAGCGCGGCAAACAAGCCGAGCAGAAGCATGGGAAAGAGTGGTTCGAGCAGTCCCGCAGCTCGCGCAAGCCCGACGACCTCGCCACCCTGGTCTACACCTCCGGCACCACCGGCAACCCCAAGGGCGCCATGCTCACCCACGGCAACATCACCAGCAACGTGATCACCGTGCGCGACCACGTGCCGTTCAAACCGGGCGACACGGCGCTCTCGATCCTCCCGCTCTCCCACATCCTCGAGCGGATGGTCGACTTCCTTTATCTCTACAAGGGCGGCTGCATCGCCTACGCGGAGAACGTCACCAAGGTCGCGGACAACCTCCAGGAAGTGAAGCCGGAGTACTTCGCCGCCGTGCCGCGGCTCTTCGAAAAGATGCGCGCCCGCATCCTCGACAACGTCGCCGCCGCTCCGCCGGCGCGCCAGAAGATCTTCCGCTGGGCGTTGAAGGTCGCGGAAGACCGCCTGCCGTACCGCGTCGAAGGGAAGCCGGTGCCGCTGGGACTGAAGCTGAAGTCCGTCGTCGCCGACAAGCTGGTCTTCTCGAAGATCCTCGGCCGCCTCGGCGGCAATGTGAAGTACGTCGTCTCCGGCGGCGCGCCGCTCTCGGCCGAGCTGGCCGCGTTCTTCATCGGCGCCGGAGTCGAGATCCTCGAGGGCTACGGCCTCACCGAGACTTCGCCCGTCATCGCCGTGAACACTCCCACCAGGCGCCGCCTCGGCACGGTCGGTCCGGTGATCGACGGCGTTGAAGTGAAGATCGCCTCCGACGGCGAGATCCTTTCCCGCGGGCCGCACATCATGAAGGGCTACTGGAACAACCCCGAGGCCACCGCGCAGGCGATCGACTCGCAGGGATGGTTCCACACCGGCGACATCGGGGAGATCGACAAAGACGGCTTCCTCCGGATCACCGACCGCAAGAAAGACATCATCATCAACGCCTACGGCAAGAATATCGCCCCGCAGCCGCTCGAGGCGCTGCTCAAGAGCTCCCCGTACATCGGCACGCCGGTGCTCATCGGCGACCGCCGCAAGTTCCTGGTCGCCCTGCTCGTGCCGAACTTCGAGAAACTCGAGCGCGAGGCCGCGAGCCTCGGCGTGGAGGTCACGTCGCGGGAAGCGCTGGTGGGTCATGAACGCATCAAGGCGCTGATCCAAGCGGAGCTCGACCGCTTCAACCAGAACCTCGACCGGCAGGAGAAGATCCGCCGCTTCGTCCTCCTGCCGCGCGACTTCACCATCGAGGATGACGAGATCACGCCGTCGCTCAAGGTGAAGCGCAAGAACATCGACAAGAAGTACAAAGCACTCATCGACCAGATGTACGCAGACGAGAACCTGGTGGAAGTCAACGCATGACCTCGGTCGCTGAAGCCCCTTCCCGGACCTCCGCACGCGCCTTCACGATCGAGCGGCAGGGCGAGCTCGCCATCGTCTGGTTCGATCTTCCGGGAGAGAAAGTGAACAAGTTCTCCTCCCCGGTGCTGCTCGAGCTCTCCGGTCTCCTCGACGAGCTGGCAGCGTCGCCGGAGCTGAAGAAGGTGGTCTTCGCGTCACGGAAGCCCGGCATCTTCATCGCCGGCGCCGACGTCACCGAGTTCACGACCGTGAGCGGCGCGGAGCAGGCGAAGGCGTACGTTCTCCGCGGCCAGGAAGTCTTCACCAAACTCTCCAGGCTCCCTCAGGTCACCGTCGCCGCCATCGACGGCGCCTGCCTCGGCGGCGGCTGCGAGATGGCCCTCAGTTGCGACTGGCGGGTCATGACCGACTCGCCGCGCGCGCAGATCGGCCTCCCCGAAGTGAAGCTCGGCATCTTCCCCGCCTGGGGCGGCACCTCGAAGCTGCCGCGGCTGATCGGCCTCCCGGCAGCACTCGACATCATCCTCAACGGCAAGGCCCTCGACGGAAAGCGCGCGAAGAAGGCAGGGCTGGTCGACGACGTGGTCGAGCCGGGGATCCTCCTCGAGGTGGCGAAGCAGTACGCCGGCCGCGGCAAGCGCAAGGTGAAGGGGCGGACGAAGTTCTACATCGAAGGCAACCCGCTCGCGCGCAACATCATTTTCAGCAAGGCCCGCAAGGCGGTGCTGCAGCAGACCAAGGGCAACTACCCGGCGCCGCTGAAGGCCATCGAGGTGATGAATTACGCCATGTCGGCCGGTGTCGAGCGGGGCATGGCCCGCGAGGCCGAGGAGGCGGCGGCGCTGGTCAACAACGAAGTGGCGCAGAACCTCGTTCGCCTCTTCTTCCAGATGGAAGAGTCGAAGAAGGATCCGATCGCCGCCAAACCGCGCGAGGTCTCCTTCGCCGGCGTCCTCGGCGCCGGCATCATGGGCGGCGGCATCGCCCAGATCGTCGCCGACAAGACCGACGCCGAAGTGCGGATGCGCGACATCAACATGACCGCCATCGGTGGCGGGATGAAGGCCGCCGCGAAGATCTGGAAGAAGAAAGTCGACCGCCGCCGGATGACCCGCGGCGAGATGCAGCGCAAGCTCGCCCGCATCACCGCCACCACCGACTGGAGCGGCTTCTCTCGCGCCGACGTCGTCATCGAGGCGGTCGTCGAGAGCCTCGACATCAAGCGCCGGGTGCTGGCGGAGTTCGAGGCGCTGGCCAAGCCGGGCGCCATCTTCGCCACCAACACCTCCACCATCCCGATCACCCAGATCGCCGCGCAGGCGAAGCATCCCGAGAATGTCGTCGGGATGCACTTCTTCAATCCGGTCGACAAGATGCCGCTGGTCGAGATCATCCGCGGCGAGAAGACCTCCGACGTCGCCATGGCCACCACCGCCGCGCTGGCGCGCAGGCTCGGCAAGACCGTCGTCTACTGCAACGACGGTCCCGGCTTCGTCGTGAACCGCATCCTCGGGCCGTACATGAACGAGTCGGGGTTCCTGCTCGAAGAAGGGAACTCGATCGAATCGCTCGACAAGGCCATGGTCGACTTCGGGATGCCGATGGGACCGATGGCGCTGCTCGACGAGGTCGGCATCGACGTCGCCGCCAAAGTCGCCGGCATCCTCACCGAGGCCTTCGGCGACCGGATGGAGAAATCGACCGTCGTCGAGAAACTCTACGCCGACGGCCGCCACGGAAAGAAAAACGGGAAAGGTCTGTACGTCTACGCGGACGGCAAGCGGAAGGGCCCCGATTCCTCGGTCTACAAGGTCCTCGGGATCCGGAATCCGCATCCGGCCGACGAGAAGGCGGTCGTGGAGCGAATGCTCCTGGCGATGATCAACGAGGCCTCGCTGATCCTCGACGAGAAAATCGTCGCCACGGCCGGGGAGCTCGACCTGGCCATGATCATGGGCACCGGCTTCCCGCCGTTCCGCGGCGGCCTGCTGCGCTACGCCGACTCTCTGGGGCTGCCGTACATCCTGGCCCGGCTCGACGAGCTCTCCTCGCGCGCCGGAAAACGCTTCCGTCCGAACGAGCCGCTCAAGCGCCTCGCCGAGCGCGACGGGAAGTTCTACCAGACCTACGTGCGTTCGTAAGCGCCGTTGAATCTGGCCGTCCCACCGGAGCCGCTGACCGCGCGTCAACGCACGATCGTCCTGTGCGTTGCGCTGCTATGCGCGGCCACGCGCTTCGTCACGCTGGCCCGCTCCATGTGGGACTGGGACGAGGCCCTCTTTCTCCTCGGCATGCGCGACTACGACGTCGCCATGCACCATCCCCATCCGCCCGGCTTCCCGGTCTACATCGGCCTGGCGAAGCTGGTGCGGCTCGTCGCCGGCAGCGACTTTCACGCCCTGCAGGCGATCAACGTCGTGGCGGCGATGCTCGTCTTCCCGGCGATGTTCCTCTTCGTCCGCGAGCTGCGTCTGCGCTTCCCGGTGGCGCTCGGCGCGGCGGCGCTCTTCGCCTTCTTCCCGAACGTCTGGTTCTTCGGCGGCGGTGCGTTCAGCGACATCCCGTCGATCGTGCTCGTGCTCTTCGCCGTGACGTACCTGCTGCGCGGGGCCGATGCTGATTCACGTGGCCGCAACGCCTACTTCATCGGCACCTTCCTCCTCGCTCTCGCCATCGGCATCCGCCCGCAGAACTTCCTCCTCGGCCTCGTCCCCGGCATCTACGCGACCCGCAAGCGCCGTCCCGGCGAGATCCTCATCGCCTTCCTCATCGGCCTGACCGTCGTCCTCGCAGCATTCGGCAGCGCGGTCTACGCGACCGGTTCGTGGAAGGAGTATCTGCGCGCCATCCGCGAGCACGGCGACTACATCGCCCGCGTCGACTCCTGGCGAAGTCCCGACCGTCCGCCGCTCTGGCGCCTGCTCGACCGCTTCTTCGTCAAGCAATACCAGTGGCCGGTCCTCGGCGTGATCGCCTCGCTTTTCGTGATCGCCTCCATCGGCGGGGCGATCCGGGAGCGCAACCGTTCGCTGCTGCTGAACGCGCTGACCTTCCTCCCGTTCGCGATCTTCGCCTGGCTGATGCTCGACCGCTTCAGCATCAGCCGCTTCTCGATCGGTTACCAGCCGATGTTCGCCATCTTCCTTGCCGACGGCATCCGCCGAGTGGCGCGGCAGCGCGAGACCATCGCCACCGCCCTCACCGCCGGCTTCATCGCCGCGTTTGCCATTTACACCGTCCCGGCGATGACCGAGGTGCGTAACGAGATCGCACCGTCCATCCTCGCCGCACGGGCCGTCGCCCAACACGTCGACCCCGCCCGCCACCAGCTCTTCGTCGGCCACACCATGTCGAAATTCGTCGACCTGGTCACGCCCAACTTCCCCTACATCCGCGTGATCGACGACCGGGCCATGCCCCTCTCCACCCAGCGGCCGGCCTGGCTGCTCGCCGAGATCACCAGGACAGGGGAGGGAGGCTTCGTCTTCCGCCGCGAGCGCGGCACCCTCTGGAACATCGCCCGCCGCCACTACTTCGAGATCAAGCTCCAGCCCCTCGAAGCGCGGCCGCGGTTCGTCTCCGGCTGGTACGCCCCCGAGGCCATGGACATCCACGAATGGCGCTGGATGAGCGGCCGCTCCGTCACCCTGCTTCCTCCCGGCCGCGGCCGGACCCTCCTGCGCATGCACTTCGGCGTCCCGCGCGAAGTCAGCCCCCGGAACCCCACCATCACCGTCAGGCTCAACGGCCGGATCGTCGACCAGTTCCGCACCACCGACGCCTACGTCGAGCGCGACTACCGCGTCGAAGCCGCCCCGAGAGGCCTCCCCAACGTCCTGGAGCTCTCCATCGACCGCACCGTCAACCCCGCCTCCGACGGGAGAGAGCTGGGGTTGCGATTGAGGTACCTGGCGTGGGGACCGGCGTGAGAAAGGGCCAAGGGCCAAGGGCTGAGGGCCGAGGGCCGAGAGTAAGCCGCCGAAGGCGGCGAAAGACCTGTAGGCCCGGCCTTCAGGCCGGGTAAAGCCGCCGCCGCAATCTCAAGCCCGCGTAGCGGGCGACAGGGTAGGTGCTCCGCGAGCCCCCCTGTTCTGCCGCCCGCTTCGCGGGCTTGCCTTTTGGCGACGTCTGATACCCGCCCTGAAGGGCGGGCCTACAGATCTTTCGCCGCCTCCAGCGGCATGTCCTCTCCCTCGGCCCTCAGCCCTCGGCCCTCAGCCCTCTCCCTCAGCCCTCTCCCTCAGCCCTCGGCCCTTGGCCCTCTCCTCCCCCGGCCCTCCACCCCCCGGAATGTGATATGTCATCCCTCATGACGATGACCGCAGAACAGCGCCAGGTCGACATGGTCGACCGGCTCGCGGCTGAAGTTCGAAATCGAGTTCCGGCCGGACAGGCCGAGAGCGTCGAGCAGTTCGTGCGCCGCTATTTCGCACACGTCGCACCCGACGACGTGATCTACACCTCCTTCGACACCCTTCTCGGCGGCGCGCTCTCCCTCTGGGAATTCGGCGCGCAGCGCACACCCGGCACTCCCAAAGTCCGCCTCTTCAACCCGGCCCAGGAGAAGAACGGCTGGGGTCTCGAGCACACCGTGATCGAGATCGTCAACGACGACATGCCGTTCCTCGTCGACTCCGTCAGCGCCGAGATCCACCGCCGCGACCGCAAGATCCACCTCCTCCTCCACCCGATCATCAACACCCGGCGCGACGCGCACGGCAATCGAGTCGAGGTGACGGACACCGCGCATACGGCGAGCGACTCCGTTCGCGAGTCGTACATGCACGTAGAGATCGACCAGGAGACCGAGCCGCAGGAGCTCGAGTCGATCCGCACCTCCCTCGAACAGATCCTTCACCAGGTGCGTCTCTCCGTGCGCGACTTCCGCGCCATGCGCGAGCGCCTCGCCGCCGACATCGCGGAGCTCGAGACGGCGAAGCTCCCGATGCCGCAGGAGGAGGTCGAGGAAGCGAAGGCGTTCCTGAAGTGGCTCGACGCCGGAAACTTCATCTTCCTCGGCTTCCGCCGCTACACCTTCCAGACCCGCGACGGCGGCGACTACCTCCGTCCCGTTCCGGAGACCGGCCGCGGCATCCTCAGCGAGATCCGTCCCGAGTCCGTCGACCGTGGCGACCGCCCCCTTTCCGCCGAGTTCTCCCAGTACGCCCGCACCAAAGACCTGATCATCATCACCAAGGGCAACAACCCCAGCGTGATCCACCGGCGCGTGCCGATGGACCGCATCGGCATCAAACGCTACGACGAAGAGGGGAACCTGATCAGCGAGGATCGCTTCCTCGGCCTCTTCACCTCCGCCGCCTACAACCGCAGTGTGTTCGACATCCCCATGCTGCGCCTCAAAGCCAAGCGCACCCTCGAGCGCGCAGGGCTCGATCCCCGCTCGCACAACGGCAAGGCCCTGGTCGATATCCTCGAGACCTTCCCGCGCGACGAGTTCTTCCAGATCACCGACGCCGAGCTGTTCGACATCGCCCACGGCATCCTCCTCCTGCAGGAGCGGCAGCGCGTGGCGCTGTTCGTCCGCCGCGACGTCTTCGAGCGCTTCGTGGTCTGCTACGTCTTCGTCCCCCGCGACCGCTATACCCCCGAGTTCAAGGAGCGGGCGAAGCAGGTGCTCGAGGAGGAGTTCCAGGGACGGGGCACCGAGGTCTACGACCAGATCACCACTTCCGCCCTCGCGCGCGGCCTCTTCATCGTCCGCACCACACCCGGCCAGATTCCCGACGTCGACATCCGCCGCGTCGAGGCCATCCTCGGCGACGTCGCCCGCACCTGGAGCGACCGCCTGCTCGACACGCTCACGTCATCCCAGGGTGAAGAAGTCGGCATCGACCTTCACCATCGCTACAAGAGAGCGTTCCCCATGGCGTACGCGGAGCGCTTCACCGCCGACGCCGCGCTGTACGACGTCGGTCACGTGGAGCACGTCTTGGCGACGGGGGAGTTGGTCGTCGATCTCTACCGCCATCGCACCGACCAGACCCAGTTCCACTGCAAGATCATCCACACCGGCCCGCCGGTGCCGCTCTCCGAGATCATGCCCCGCCTCGAGAACATGGGGCTGAAGGTGCTGGCCGAGGTGCCGTACGAGATCAGGCCGCACGGCACCACGGCTCCGGTGCGCATCCGCGACTTCAGCCTCGACGCCGAGGGGATGCAGGACGACCTTTCGCCGATCAAGGAAAAGTTCCAGGACGCGTTCATCCGCGTCTGGACTCACCAGGCCGAGAACGACGGCTTCAACCGCCTGGTCCTCGGCGCGGAGCTCGACTGGCACGAGGTGGTCGTGCTGCGCGCCTACGCGAAGTACCTCCGCCAAGTCGGTGTGGCCCTCAGCGAGACCTACATCCAGCAGACCCTGGCCAAGCATCCCGCCATCACCCGCAACATCATCCAGCTCTTCCGCAACTACTTCGACCCCGCCATCGGCGATGCAGGGCTCGGGCGCAAAGGGGCGTCGCTCGGCATCCGTTCCCAGGTCGAAGACGCGCTCGAGCGCGTGACGAATCCCGACGAAGACCGGATCCTGCGGCTCTACGTCAGCCTGATCGAGGCCACGCTCCGCACGAACTACTTCCAGCGCGACGCGAACGGCGTGCGGAAGCTCTACGTCTCCTTCAAGCTCGATTCGCAGCAGGTGCCGGAGCTTCCGCTGCCGCGCCCGATGTTCGAGATCTTCGTGTACGCCCCGTGGATGGAAGGCATCCACCTGCGCGGCGGCAAGGTCGCGCGCGGCGGCATCCGCTGGTCGGATCGGCGCGAGGACTTCCGTACCGAGATCCTCGGCCTGATGAAGGCCCAGATGGTCAAGAACGTCGTCATCGTGCCGGTCGGCTCGAAGGGCGGCTTCGTGGTCAAGAACCCGTCACCCGACCGGGCCACGTTCCAGCAGGAAGGGATCGAGTCGTACAAGACCCTCCTGCGCGGCATGCTCGACATCACCGACAACCTCCGCGGCGAGGAGGTCGTCCCGCCGCGCGACGTCGTCCGCCGCGATTCCGACGATCCATACCTCGTCGTCGCGGCCGACAAGGGGACGGCGACGTTCTCCGACATCGCCAACTCCGTCTCCGCCGAGTACGGCCACTGGCTGGGCGATGCCTTCGCCTCGGGCGGCTCGGCCGGTTACGACCACAAGGGGATGGGCATCACCGCGCGCGGCGGCTGGGAAGCGGTCAAGCGCCACTTCCGCGAGCTCGGCGTCGACACCCAGAGCGAAGACTTCACCGTCGTCGGCGTCGGCGACATGTCGGGCGACGTGTTCGGCAACGCCATGCTGCTCTCGCCGCACATCCGCCTCCTGGCCGCGTTCAACCACTCCCACATCTTCGTCGACCCCAATCCCGATGCGGCGGTCAGCTTCGCCGAGCGCCGGCGGATGTTCGACAACCGCCTGAACTGGAATGGCTACAACCCCGAGCTGCTGTCGCCGGGAGGGGCCGTCTTCGAGCGCAGCGCCAAGACCATCACCGTCTCCGAGGAAGTGGGCATCCTCTTCGGCCTGCCGAAGAAGACCGTCACCCCGTCGGAGCTGATGCGCACGATCCTCCTCACCAGCGCCGACCTGCTGTGGCTCGGCGGGATCGGCACGTACGTCAAGGCGAGCTGGGAAGACCACGCCGCCGCGCGCGACCGCGCCAACGACACCATCCGCGTCGACGGGAACGCGCTGCGCGTGAAGGTCGTCGGCGAGGGCGCGAACCTCGGCTTCACGCAGAAAGGGCGCATCGAGTACGCGCTCGCGGGCGGCCGCATCAACACCGACGCCATCGACAACTCCGCCGGCGTCGACACCTCGGACCACGAGGTCAACATCAAGATCACCCTCTACGACGCCATCGCGCGCACCGAGCTGTCGGGCATCGAGGAGCGCAACCGCATCCTCGCCGAGATGACCGAGGACGTCGGCCATCTCGTCCTGCGCGACAACTACGAACAGACCCAGGCGATCTCCGTCACCAACGCCCTTGCCGAGGAGTTGCTCGACACCCAGGCCCGCTTCATGCGCGCGGTGGAGAAGGCCGGCAAGCTCGATCGCGCGATCGAGGGTCTACCGGACGACGAGACCATCGCCGAGCGCCACACCCAGGGCATCGGCCTCACCCGTCCCGAGATCGCGGTGCTGCTCGCCTACGCAAAGATGGTCCTCTTCGAAGACCTCCTCAAGACCGACCTCCCCGACGACCCGCAGCTCGCCGAAGACCTGGTGCTCTACTTCCCCGACGAGCTGCGCGTCCGCTTCCGCGCCGCCATCGAGCGCCATCGCCTCCGCCGCGAGATCATCGCTACGGTCGTCACCAACGCCATGATCAACCGCGTCCGCCCGACCTTTGCCTGGCAGATGCAGGACGAGACCGGCAAGCCGCACAGCGACATCGCCCGCGCGTTCATCATCATGCGCGACGCCTTCGACCTCCGCACCGTCTGGTCGGAGATCGAAGCGCTCGACAACAAACTGCCTGCGCGCGTCCAGCTCGAGATGATGATCGCCGTGGCCCGCCTGCTCGAACGGGCCATCGTCTGGCTGCTGCGCAGCAAGTACGACCGGCTCGACATCGCCGCCTCGGTGAACGAGCTCCGGCCGCGCATCGAGGCCATCCAGAACAACCTCACCACCGTCCTGCCGGCGGCGATGCTCGGCCGCGTCCGCGTCCGCCAGGCCGAGCTGATGGAAGACCAGATCCCCGAATCACTGGCGACGCGCGTGGCCAGCCTCGACGTCATGAGCTCGGCCATGGACATCATCCGCATCTCGCGGAGCGATGCCGCCCACGGCGTGGAAGACGTCGCCCGCGTCTACTTCGGCGTCGGCGAGCGCTTCACCCTCGACCGCCTCCGCAGCGCCAGCCAGAACGTCGCCGCCGAGACGCCGTGGCAGAAGACCGCCCTCGCCGCGCTGGTCGACGACCTGTTCATCTACCAGAGCGTGCTCGCCTCGCGGGTCATCACCGAGACCGACGGCGCCGACCCGGTCGAGACCTGGCTCGCCCAGCGCCCGAGAGTCGTCGAGCGCGTCGACCAGACCATGCACGACTTCCGCGCGTCGTCCACCGTCGACCTGGCCATGCTCACCGTGGCATCGCGTCAGTTGCGGGCACTCGTGGAGAGCTGACCAGCGACTCCTGCCAGCCGGCGTCCCGGCACATCCCGAGGACGCCGGCCACCTCACAGCCGCGGAGCGGCGAAAGAATGTAGCCCACGGCGTGAGCCGTGGGTGACTGCAGGCGGTAAGGCAAGCCGCGGAGCGGCTCGCCCCGATCGTGCTGGTTCGCAAGGCTCACGCCCCAATGGTGTCAACTTAAGGCTTGAGGCACGACCCCTCACCCCGCCGGGCACCTGGTCTTCTACCGTCATCCCCGTCAATTCGGCGGTCTTCGAACCAGCCACGCGCAGGTGCCCGGCATCCCTCTCCCCTATACAGGGGCGAGGGGCAACACATCTGTGGTTTGAACAAGTTAGGTTTGTTGACGCAGCTTTGTTGCCCCTCTCCCCCCGCCGGGGAGAGGGATGTTCGGCGCCTGCGCGTGGCACAGGCGTCAGCCATCCAAATCGCAGGGCGTCTTGTTAGAAGCTCAGGCGCCGGACGGGGTGAGGGGCCGTGCCACAGGCCTCAAGGACGCCCCCTACCGGATCGCGTTGCCCAGCACGTTCACGAACGCCCCGGCCGAATCCGTCCCTTCGCGGTATACCTCGTTGGGGAGCTCGTAGCGGAAGATCACGCGGCCGTTTTTTTCGACCGTGGCGGTGGCGCCGCGGCGCTTGCGGCCGCGGCCGAGGCGCTCGGAGGTGCCGTTGAAGCGGATCACCACCGGGGCTTCGCCTTCGAACACGAGATTCGGGAACTGATCGCGCATCGCCTGGTACAGCTCGCGGTACATGCCGGGGGCACGCAGGGCCACCGTATTCACGCCGCGCAGCTCCCGGCGCAGCCGCGCCATCGCCCGTTCATTTGCATCGGAGTCGTCGCCGCCGTCCACGTACGTCGGCACCGGGCTGTTGTCGACCGGCGCCTCGCGCTCCGGCTCCGGCACGACCGGCTTCACCGGCCGCGGTCTCGGGCGGGGAGGCGCGACCGTGGCCGTCGAGGGGATGGTGTTGGTCACGATCGGTTTCGCCGGGATCGGCGCCGACAGCTCGGTTGCGGTCGTATCCGTGAGGATCGGCGGCTCCGTACCGCTCGTCACCGTCACCGACGCCTGCAGACTGTCCGGCACGGGCGCGGGAGCGACGGTCGCCGGGGCGGTGGTCGTCGTCACCGCCACCTGCGTGGACGTAGGCGTAGACGTGTCTGTCGCCCCGTACTGCACCAGCGGCTCGCGTTCCTTCGCCCACGGCCAGAACGCCAGCCCGCCGGCAATCAGCAGCAGCACCGCGACGAAGCCGACCGCGTACGCCGGATTGATCCCCCGGCGCAGCTTGACCGGCGACGGCCCCTGAGCAGATACGGTCGCGGCCACGGTCGCGGCCACTGTCGGTACCGGAGGCGGCTGCATCGGCATCGGCGTGCGCACCGTCGCCGCCGCCGGGATCGCAGCCGCCGGCGCATCCGTCCGCACCGTCGGCCGGTTCAACGTATCGCCGCGGACGGCAGTGCCGGCGTTCGACGCCACCTTCAGCGTCGCATCGCCGTCATACGGCGTCATGACCGTCGGCGGGCTGGCCGGCTCGGGCAGCGTCCGCTCGATCTCCTCCAGCGCCGCGGCGAAATCGCGCGCGCTCGCGTAGCGCTGCTTGCGGTCGCGCGAGAGCGCCTTCTCCAGGATCTCCTGCAGCGGCCCGCTGCCGGGAAGCTCTTTCGGCAGCTCGACCGTCTTCTTGCGCGGCTCCTGCGCATGAATCATGAAGTACTCGTGCGGCGACGTTGCCTCGTACGGCGGCCGGCCGGTGAGCAGCTCCACCATCACCATCGAGATCGCGTAGAGGTCGGCCCGGCCGTCGACGCGCTCCCCCTCGGGGAGGAAGCCGAGCTGCTCCGGCGACGCATAGCGCAACTTCCCGACGAAGATCCCGGTCCGCGTCTGCGAGACCGCGTCCGTGTCCTCGACCTTCGCCACTCCGAGGTCGATGATCTTCACCTCGTCGTCGCGGGTGATCATCAGATTCTCGGGACTGATGTCGCGGTGGATGATGCCGGCGCGATGGATCGCCTCCAGCCCGCGCAGCGCCTGGATACCGATGCGCACCGCCTGCCGCGGCGGCAGCGTCCCGCGGGTCCGCAGCCGCTGCGCCAGATTCTCCCCGTCGATGAACTCCCACACCATGTAATGCGCCCCGTCGGGGAGGGCGGCGAAGTCGTGCAGCGTAGCGACGTTCGAATGCTGGATCTTCGTCGCCGCCCGCGCCTCGCGTAGGAAGCGATCCTTCGCGTCCGTGTTCCCGGAGATGTGCGGATGCACGACCTTGATCACGCGCTGCGACCCGAGCAGGGTGTGCGTGGCCTTATAGACCTCGCCCATCCCCCCCGCGCCGAGGCGCGCGAGAATCTCGTACCGTCCGTCGAGGATGTCCCCGGGCTTCATCGGATAGACAGTTTACCCGCTAAGCCGACCGCATTCAGAAGACCAAGACAACCCGCGACCTCCGGCGTGACAGGGCGGAGGTCGCGGGTCTGTAAAGAGGATTCAAATCCCGGAAGATCCGCAGGTCCGCCGCTTCGCTCCTCCCGTCCGGGCCGGCGGCAGGCGGGTCGTTTCGGCGTGACGAGGTCGAAAACATCCTCGCCGCTCGCGGCTGGACCCGTGCCCTCGAGAAGCTCGAGGCATATATTCATACATATGTCGCATCTCAGAAGATTGCCGCTGATCGCGATGCTCCTCCTCGGCATGAACGTTCACGGTCAGTCGTGGAGCACAGACGACCTCGTACCGGTGGTGATCGGCTGCCCGGACCGGCCGGCACCCTCAGCGGTAACCCTCACTGTGGATAAAGCGTGGGTCGACGAGGGCTCTTCGCTCTTCGCAGACCTGCTCGTCACCAATGGCTCGGACTCGGCCATTCGGCTTCCTCGCCTGAACGTGTGTCAGCGCTACTGGGACCATCCCCCGGAGTGAACCGGAGCGGCACGCCCGTTTCGCCTACGGCGGCTACAGAGGCCGGACGAAAGGCCTCAGGGTCGAAGGCTGGAAGCCGAGGGCGCTGAAGAAGCTGAGGATCTCGCCCATCTCCTCGTCCACCAGCGTCTGCACGCTGCGGGCACCCCGGCGGCGGAAGTGCTCCAGCATCGCGTCGAGCATCTGCCGGCCCACGGCCTTGCCCCGGAAGCCGGGATCGACGCCGAGGTGCTCCACCCAGCCGGTGGGCTCCTCGATGCCGAACCCGCCGGAGCGGACCTCGCCGAGCATGAAGCCGACGACCCGGCCGTCCGCCTCGGCTACCACCGAGGCCTCCGGGTCCCGCCGTAGGCGGCGCTCCCAGACTTCCGGCCTGTACTGGCCGCCGATCTTTTCGTCGATGTCGACGATGGCGCTGATGTCCATCTCGTTGGCCGGGCGGACGCGGACCTCTGTCGCGGTTTCAGCCATCGGGGCATTGTATCGAGGGAGCATGAGGCCGTGCAAATGGCCTTATCCTTGTGGCAAGGGCGTGGGGAACCGGGGTCAAATCTTCACTTTTCGTCACGGCTTGTTCCTGTTGGAACGATGGAAACGGTGACCCTGAGCCGGACGAGAGACTGCGATCAACCGGCACGACTGCTCGTCGTGCCGCTACCACCCTCCGGCCACGCTAACGCAGTACCGAATCCGGCCACCGCTTCCGCGAGTTCCTCCGAATGCGCGCACGCCACATCCTCCAGTTCCCGGGCAAGGACGGCGTCCACGGTTGTCTCATCCCGCCTCGCCAGATACCGCAACATCTCCCGCTGATACCACGGCACCCGTGCCCGTAGCTCCACCAGCCGGATCGCTTCCGGCAGGAGATCCGGCGCATCGTCGCCGAGAGCCCCGGACGAACTCCAGTCTCGCCTGCGCCGCAGACGAATCGCCACGGCCTATCTCGAAGAGAACGTGTTACCGCGACTGCTCCACAGTCAAAGGTCGCAGGTTGTCCGACCAGTTGCGATCGATGAGGAGTAGTTGTGGATCCACGCCGGCGCGCGCCGGTGTCCCTTTCACCACCACGGAGATCCTCTGCCGCCCGGAGCGGATGCGATGCTTCCGAAGGTAGAGCGGATCGGCGCTACTCTCGCCGTTCTGCGACTCGCCGAACACTCCGATCTCGACGAAGTCGTTCATCGGGATCTCCGTCTCCTTCCCGCTTCCGTCGGCGCGGAACTTCTGCGCTTCGACGTCGAGCGTCACGCGCCACGCGCCGTCTCCTGCGGGCTCCGCTGCGATGGCAGTCGTGCGAAGGTCCCAGAGAGTGATGGTCTCCAGAAGGTCCTTCAGCAGATCGTGGTACTCCGGGGGTGTCGCGCCTTTCAGCTCGCGATAAAGATCGCGTGACGTGGCAAACGGCGGCCCGCCGGAACCATGTGTCGCGACGAGCCGGCGCAACGCGGCATTCAGTGGTTCCTCACCGACGTATTGTCGAAGCGTGTACATGACCAGTGGTCCCTTCTGGTAGACCACATTCGCGTGGTTCGTTACGTCGAGCAGCGGAACCTCGGGATGGTCCGCTTTGCTACGCTGGGTCAGGTACTCGACGCGCTTGTTCCAAAGAAACCACTGCACCATGTCCATCCCGTAAAGTTTCTCGATGACCAGGAGTGCGCTGTACTGAGCGAGAACTTCGCTGACCGCCGGCCCCCCTTCGACGGCGGCGGGGACGACCTGAAACCCCCACCATTGTTGCGCGACCTCGCGCGCCACAGTCATCGAAGCGAGATCGACTTCGCGCGACTCGTCCACCTTCGTCAGCCATCCCGTCGCCTCGGCCTGCGCGATAATGCCGGGATAGGCGTGGGCCAGATTCGCGTACCGCGGAAACGCGGCGACGCGAAGCTGCCGGTGCGGATAAGGACCGAAGTTCTTCGTGTAGTAATCGAGCGCGGCTCGCACAGCCTTCGCGAAACGCTCCACGTTGAAGGTGTGGGTCGGGTGGTAGAAAAGCTCGATGACGACACCATTCCAGGTCTCACGATGCACTGCGTATATGGCAGAGAAGATCGCAAACGTGTTCCTCACAGGGCGCTCGGTGGCGTAATGGAAGTAGCGTCGCCCCCCTGAGCCTGCCGAAGGGTCATTCCAGCTCCGCAGCAACGTTCCCGGAGCGACGGCGGTCTGCTCGGGCGATGTGCCGATCACCGCCTCGAAGGTGATCGTCTCGGGCCCCGCGGCATCTCCCACGCTGGATGAGCCGAGCACCGATGGTGCGAGCGGCCGGGGAGGCAGTCCGTGCTCGCGTCGCACCTGAGCGAGTGACAACTCTCGACTCGTCTGATAGCCGACGAGCGGAAGCCAGCGTCGATGATTCACAGGCCCTCCGCCGTCGTGATCGAAGTACGTGCCGTTGCCGACGACGGAAGTGTTCGGATCACTGTTCGGGAATCCGCGCTGCTCGAACCGAACGTCGAATGCCATCTGGAGCGAGTGGCCCGGCTCCAGCGCGTTCGCCAGATCCACCGTACGATGCCCGAGCGCATTGTCGGCGATGACGACGCGGCTCCCTCGATCGAACGACAGGCGCCGGGTCTCGACCTCAGGGCTTAGAAAGAGGTGAATCGTGCGGATCGGAGCAGCAGTCTTGTTGGACAGCGTATAGGTACCGCGGACGTCGACGACGCGTCGTTCGGGATAGATCTCCACATGCAACTTCGTGCCGGTCACCGTCGGTTGCGGCGCGTTCTCGAACTTCCCATACCGGCGCTCGTACTCGGCGCTTTGCCCGTCGGCCTCGAACGGTGTGCGATACCCGGCAAGCACGTTCGTGTTGTAGAAGATGAAACCTCCGGCGCCGATGACGATCAGCGCCGCCAGAGCGGTGGCGACGGCGGCTCGACGACCAAACCGCTGCCGCGCCAGTCTCAGTCGCGTTGCCACTCCTCGATCGCGTCCGCGGATCCACAAGAGTCCCGCGATCACCGCGAACAACAATGCCCAGCCGCCCCAGTAGAGCTTGAACCAGAGCACAGCCCGGAGGAACGGCCCGAACTGGCTGAGGTCCGAGTACGTCCACCCGGAGTCGCGGCCGTACACGAGCAGATTGTGATGCAGGCCGAAGCGCGCCGCGAACATCGTGAAGAGATGGCAGATCACGACGAGGACGTGCCCGAGGTATTTGTTGTCGACGACGACGTGGACCAGCATCGCCAGCGCGGCGAGGAGCAGGTAGTTCGTGAGCTTTTGACCAAAGAGGATGCGCAGGTAGAGATCGATCTCGAAATCGAAATGCCCGCTCGCAACCTGTACGATCAACCCCGACGCCATCAGAACCGCCTGCAGGGTCACGAGCACCAGACCGAGCGCGGCAAACTTGCCGGTGTAGATGATCCAGTCGGGGACCGGGCTGGCGTCCGCGATCTCCGCGAGTCCCACACTCCGTTCGCGGTGCACGAGCTCACCCGCATAGAACGTCGTCAGCAGCGCCATCGCGAGCGCGGGAAGGAAGCTCACGAGGAACCCGACGACGAACTGCGTCAGGGGCCAAAGCGGCGTGCGGAAATCGTCGCTGATCGTCTCTGTGCCGAGCGACAACACCATGAGCACCATGAGGACGGCGATGACTGCGAAATCGCGGCTGAATAGGAGCTCCCGCGCCGAGTCACCAGCGATTGCGACGAACTGCCGGAGCCGAGCCCGCTCGTCGAACGAGGCGTTGAAGGTTCGCGGCGAAAAGCGAGCTCGCGAGACTTCCTTCTGATCTTCGCGACGCCCTTTCCGGCGCTCTGAGGCGACGTTCATCCGAAACCGCCATCGCGTGAAGAGCAGGATCGCGGCCGTCGCGCCAGCCCACAACAGACGGTTCCAGAGGAATGACGCGTCGACGTGCAGCGGTCGCGTGTTCTTCTCGTGTGTCGTCCAGAACTCCCAGTTTTCGCTGAGGGCAACAAATCCCAGCGGATCGATGAGGGCCGCAAGGGGGGCAAGACCGCGTTCTCCCTCAATGTATTCTTCGGCCATCAGCCCGCCGAGAAACACAAATGCGGCGGTCGCGAAAACGGCAAGGGTGCGCCGGGTCAGAACGCCTACGGCGAACAGGAGTGCGCCGGTGAAGAGAACGTTCGGCAGCAGAAGAGCGATCGCGGGCTGCACATACGTCGCCGCTCGGAACGGGCCGAGCAACTCCCCCTTCACGAAGGGGGGCCGCATGAGGAGCATCAGCACGATCGGAACGACACTCACGAACAGAGCGTTGACCAGGAGCGTCCCGACGAAGCGTCCGGCAAGATACTCCGTCTTCGTGATCGGCGAGGTCGCGAACAGCGAAGACATCCGGGTGTCGTGGTCCCGCAGAGCGGCCTCGCTGAAGAGCGCGGCGCTGATCACGAGTCCTAGCATGCTGACCAGAACGTTGGCCATGCCGACCAGCGAAGGCGCGTTCGCGTGCAGATCGCCTGCGCGCTCCGCCTCACCAACCAGCACTTTCATGGCCAGCAGACAGGCCACGGCGACGAATACCGCGAAGAGGATCCAGGTGTATGGACGGCGCAGCCGGTAGTCGATCTCGAAACGGACGATCTCGAGAAAGTTCATGACTGCGCCATTGCGCCCGCGCCGTAGTGGCCTGACATGGCGCTGAAGTAGACATCCTCGAGATCGGGTGCGACCGCCTCGAATCCCTGACCCGGCGAGCCGTCGCGGAAGACGTGGGCGATCGTCCGCCCGGCCAGGAGTTTGGTGGAGATCACCACCTGCTCGCGCTCGAGCGCCGCCAGTTCATCCCTGCTGACCACTCGCCTCCAGATCTTCCCCTGAAGATCGCCGACCGCACCATGCGGCTCACTCTCCAGAAGAATCCGCCCTCTGTCGATGATCGCCATTCGTGTGCAGAGCTCGGCGACGTCATCCACGATGTGCGTCGACAGGATGACGACGCTCTTCTCACCCAGCTCGGCGAGGAGGTTCAGGAAGCGGACGCGCTCTGCCGGATCGAGACCGGCCGTGGGCTCGTCGACGATGAGGAGTCCTGGATTGCCGATCATCGCGATGGCGACACCGAATCGTTGACGCATTCCACCCGAGAAGCCACCGAGCTTCTGCTTCCGCACGTCCCAGAGATTCGTCTGGCGGAGAAGCGACTCGACCACATCTCTCCGCTCGCCTCGCCGCGTAATCCCGCGGAGGACGGCAAAGTGGTTCAGCAGCCGCTCCGCCGTGGTCTTCGGATAGACGCCGAACTCCTGCGGCAGGTAGCCCAATGTCTTGCGCACCTCGTCTTTCTGCCGCAGGACATCGAGCGACCCGAGATGGATCTCCCCCTCGTCGGGCTCCTGGAGTGTGGCGATCGTGCGCATGAGCGTCGACTTACCGGCGCCGTTCGGGCCGAGAAGCCCGTACATGCCGGGTGGAATGGTCAGATTGATGCGCTGCAGCGCATGGACGCCATTCGGATAGGTTTTCGACACATCGCGGATACGGAGGTCTGGCAATAGGTTTCGTCTCCTGACCATAGTTACGTCCGTCGGGCCAGGAGGTATACAGCGGCGGCAGCGGAACTCATTCATCATCGCCGCCTGCGCATCCGTGCGCGCGCGTTCACGTGATCGATGGCCGATGGAAGTCCGATGCTGAAGTAGAAGTCGGGCATCGCGCTCAGGCGTTCAGCACTCGCGGTGGCCGAGGAGCTCCTGTACCGTGCGGATGTCATGGCCCCGCTCCAGGAGGTGGGTGGCAAAGGAGTGGCGGAAGGTGTGGCAAGTAACGCGCTTGTCGAGGCCGGCTTCGCGAGCCGCATGCTTCACCGCCCGCTGCACGACGCTCTCGTGGAGGTGATGGCGGCGCTCGAAACCAGCGTCAGCGCGTGAGCATGTCCAAGGCCGCACGGTATCGGCGGCTGCCGGAGACCTTCGTGCCGTCGCGCAGCACGACGGCGAAGTCGCCGTTGAACATCGGCTGCAGCTCGCGGACGCGATCGGCGTTGACGATCGACGAGCGTGAGACGCGGACGAAGCGCGCGGGATCGAGCCGCGCCTCCAGACTGGCCATCGTCTCGCGCACGAGATGATGGCGCGCTCCGCTGTGCACCTCGACGTAGTTGCCTGCCGCTTCGAGCCGATCGACCTCGTCGACGTCGACGAGAATCACGCGTCCGTCGCCCTTGATGGCGAGCCGCTTCGCGTAGTCGTGTACCGGGCGTCCGAGCTCTTCAAGCGCGGCCGCGATCCGTCTGTCGAGCGGCCCCGGTGCGTGCGCCAGTCGCCGCCGTGCGCGCTCGACCGCGGTGCGGAAGCGATGCCGGTCGATCGGCTTGAGCACGTAGTCGACCGCATGCACGTCGAACGCGCGAAGTGCATGCTCGTCGTAAGCGGTGACGAAGACGACCGCAGGCATTCGCGCGACACCGATCGCTTCGACGACGTCGAAGCCGCCGATCTCGGGCATCTGGATGTCGAGAAAGACGAGATCGGGTGCGAGCTCCGCGATTGCGTCGATCGCCGCCGCTCCATCACCGCATTCGCCGATGACCTCGAGGTCGGCTTCGCCCCGCAGCTGCTGGCGGATGCCGCGCACCGCGATCGGCTCGTCGTCGACGATGAGCACGCGAATCACGCGGGGATCTCCAGCGAGGCGATCGTCCCGCCGTCGCGGTTACTCGCCAGAGAGAACGTATGACGCGCACCGTACTGCTGCTGCAATCGTGCGCGTGTGTTCGACAGACCGATGCCGTCGCGCGCACCGGCCGCGACCCCCGGCCCGTCGTCGCGCACGGTCAGCTGCAGCCGGCCGTTCCGTCGCGCGGCAGC
>DASPHC010000019.1:0-26576 GCA_035629865.1 Thermoanaerobaculia bacterium
ACCTGAAGAGACCACAAACCACACGGCCAGCAGCCGCACCCGATCGGGCCCGGCGGGCCCTCGACCCCGGCCGCCGCTCACTGACTCGCTTCTGGATCCATTCATCGGCAGTCTCCTCACAAATCCGATGGTAGACCCCACTCTTTTACGTGCGGTCGGCCTGCCCTGCCAGAAACTCCGGGGTGAAGATCTCGGCGATCTTTTCTTCGGAGAGGAGGCCTTTTTCGCGCAGCAGGTCGGGGATTCGTTTGCCGGTCCTGGCCGATTCTTTGGCGATCTCGGCGGCGGCGGCGTAGCCGATGAGGGGGTTGAGGGCGGTGGCGAGGGAGGGGGAGCTGACGTAGTAGGCCTCGCAGCGTTCGCGGTTGGCTTCGATCCCGCGGATGCACTTGTCGGTGAAGACGGGGAGGAAGTTTTTGAGGATCTCGATCGAGAACGAGATCTCGAAGGCCATCAGCGGCATCATCACGTTCAGCTCGAGCTGGCCGGCCTGCGAGGCGTAGGCGACGGCGGTGTCGGCGCCGATGATGTGGAAGAGCACCTGGTTCATGCATTCGAGCAGCGAGGGGTTGACCTTGCCTGGCATGATCGACGAGCCGGGCTGCACGGCGGGAAGGGTGATCTCGGCAAGGCCGGTGATCGGCCCCGAGGCGAGGAGGCGGAGGTCGTTGGTGATGCGCGTCAGCTCCAGCGCCAGGTTGCGCAACGCCGCCGAGACCGCGACGACCGGCAGTTGCGACTGCATCGCCTCGCGGAGGTCGTCGGCAGGGATGAACTTCAGGCCGGTGGATTCATTGAGATGCTTGATGAGGGTGAAGCGATACCCGACCGGCGTGTTGATGCCGGTGCCTGTGGCGGTGCCGCCGATGCCGAGGGTGAACAACTCCGTCGACGCGTCAAAGAGCAGGCGGTTCGACCGGCGCACCGCGGCCGCGTAGGCTTTGAACTCCTGGCCGAGCGTGACCGGCACGGCATCGGCGAGATGGGTCCTGCCGGACTTGATGACGTCGGCGAACTCGTCCCCTTTTGCGTCGAGCGCCTTGCCGAGACGCTCCACTCGCGGGATCAGGAGGCCGAGCAGCGAGATGGTGGCGACGCGGATGGCGGTCGGGAAGACGTCGTTCGTCGACTGCGCCATGTTGACGTGGTCGTTCGGGTTCACCGGCTTGTACTCGCCCAACTTGCCGCCGAGGGAGAGATTGGCCAAGTTGGCGATGACCTCGTTGCAGTTCATATTGAACGAGGTGCCGGCGCCGGCCTGGAAGACGTCGACGACGAAGTGAGGGCGGAAGCGCTCGAAGTCGCCGAGGATGCGATCGCAGGCGCCGACGATGGCGTCGGCGACGGTCTCGTCCATCGTGCCGAGCTCGCGGTTTGCCATCGCCGCGGCGCGCTTCAGGAGGATGAACGCGCGTACGAACAGCGGATGCTCGCGCAGCCCGCTGATCGGATAGTTCTCCACCGCGCGTTGCGTCTGTGCGCCATACAGCGCTTCATCAGGAACCGAGACTTCACCAAGGGTGTCTTTTTCGGTGCGAGGCATGAGAGCCATCAGGCATGAGGCGCGCCAGAACGGCCTCTACTCATACCTCGTACCTCATGCCTTCAGCGCGGCCAGCCTCTCCCTCGACTCCTCCAGCACCTGCTTGTGCAGCGACTGTCCGTGGGCATCCATGGTGACGATGGCCATGAAGTCCTCGACCCAGAGGTGCCAGATCGCTTCCGGGGAGCCGAGGTCCATCCAGTCGACGCCGTCGACGCGCTTGATCGAGGCGGCGCAGACCTGCGCGGCGCCGCCGATGGCGTGCATGTAGACCGCGCCGTACTCCTTGCAGGCGGCCAGGGTTTTCTCCCCCATCCCGCCTTTGCCAATCACCCCGCGGATCTTGTAGTCGCGGATGACTTCCCACTGGTACGGCTCCTCGCGCGAGGAGGTGGTCGGGCCGGCGGCCTTGCAGACCCACTGGTCGCCCTCTTTCACCATCACCGGACCGCAGTGATAGATGATCTGTCCTTCGAGGTCGACCGGCGGCTTCACGCCTTCGTGCAGGCGGTGGTGGACCGCGTCGCGTCCGGTGTAGAGGCGGCCGCTGATCGAGACGGTGTCGCCGACGTGCAGCGTCCGGATCGTCGCTTCATCGATGGGTGTGGTGAGCTTCACGAGAGCCATGGCGGATTGATCCTATCTCTTTCGCGATGCGATGCGGATGACAGGCGCTGCACTGCGCGGTGGCGGGCTCGGACGGACCGTCCGGGATGAGGCCTCCGAGTCATATCCCTTCCAGCCACTGCACCAGGGCTCCGCCGTCGAAGACCAGATCCTCGGAGTGATGGTGGATCGAGCCCCGCGGCGGCCCGCTCTCGAAGATGCCGTCCGAGCCGGCGGAGCGGATCGTGTAGTCGCCCGGACCGGCGATGCGGATGTACATCGGGTTCCCCCAGGCGTCCGCTGCCGATGTGACGGGCATTCCCCGCTCGATCTGCTCGGCGACGCTCCGAAGCAGGGCCATGGTGCGGTTCTGCCGCGAGTGCTGCACGGCGCCGTAGAGACCAGGGACGGCGTACGCGGTGAAAAGGGCCATGCCGGCGGCCAGGATGAGCAGAACGCGCTTCGCGGCCGAGGGACGGGGAGGAGGAACGGACCACAGCGAAGTGATCATCGCTTTTCGAGAATCCTGTGCGGATGGCACGAGCTGCATCTGCCGAGGGTGGGGTCAGCCGAACCGGCCGACGCGATGTCGCTCCCTCAAACCCCCGCGGGGACCTGCCGGAATGTTCCGTCGACAAACACGATGTCGCGGTCGTAATCATCGCTCTCTACGCGTCCTTCGGGCTCGATCGTCTCGAACCTGCCATCCCTGGAGGCAGCGCGAAACGAATAATGCCGCCCGGCTACGCGGACGCGCATCGGATGACCCCACCCGTCGCGTACTTCCCCGACCGGCTGCCCCTTTTCGACACGCTCTGCGGCGCGAGTCATCTCGTACATCGTCCGCTTCTGCCGGGAACGATGGATACTCTGGTAAAACGTAGACCCGACGATGAGGAGAAGGGCTGCAAGAAACGCGAGCGCGACGTACTTCATGCTCCCTGGGACGGGCGGGCGTTTCGCTGGGTTTCTTTGGCGTCAGACCATCTGGTACCGGGGGCAGGCCTTTGATTTTCTGCACAGAGAGAGAAAAACGAAGGTCTGACCCACGCGAAAGAACGAAGGTCTGACGCCCGCCTGGAGCCGCCGAAGGCGGCGGAAGATCTGTAGACCCGGCCTTCAGGCCGGGTTACGAACGGGCGGGATGGTGGAAGCCCGCGAAGCGGGCGGCAGAACAGACCTCAATACAGCCACTCCGTCGCCGCGCCGCTCCTCGCGTCCAGTTCCACTCCGCGCCGCCGGAACGCCCAGCACATATAGGCAATCGAAACGAAGTACGACGCCGGTAGCCGATTGAGTTTGCCGATTTTGCAGGCCAGAAGGGTGGTCTTGCCGCCGAAGCCCATCGGGCCGATGCCGGACTGGTTGGCTTTTTCGACGATGCGCTGTTCGAGGGCGGCCAGTTCGGGGTCGTCGCTCGCGTCGTCCATGGTGCGGAGGAGTTGTTCTTTGGCGTTGCCGTAGCCGGTGCCGCGGTCGCCGCCGATGCAGACGCCTAGGATGCCGGGGCCGCAGCCCTGACCCTGGGCCTGCACGATGCAGTCGAGGATGGCGTTCTCGACGCCGCGGAGGTCGCGTCCGCCGAGGTCGGGGTGGGGGAGGGAGTACTGCGCGTTCATGTTCTCGCAACCGCCGCCCTTCAGCATCAGCTTGATCTCCACATGCGGCTCGCGCCACTGGTGGAAGTGGAAGACCGGTGAGCCGGGCCCGGTGTTGTCGCCGGTGTTCTTGCCGGTGACGCTGTCGACGCTGTTCTGCCGCAGGTATCCCTTCTTCGTCGCCGCCCGCACGGCCTCGGTGGCCACTTCTTCGAGCTCGAGCTGGTCATAGCCGACCGGCGTGTGGACGTAGAAGAGGATCGTCCCCGTGTCCTGGCAGAGCGGCAGCGAGCTGTCGCGGGCGAGGACGATGTTGCAGCCGATGACGTCGAGCGCCACGTCGGCGTTCGAGCCCTTCTCCTCCTGCTTCCGCGCGCCGGTGACGGCGGTGACGACGTCGTCGGGAAGTTGGGTGGACGTGCGGCGGATGAGCTCGAGGATGCTCTCGAAGAGGACGGACTGCGGGTGGGTGTCTTCGGCGACGGGGTGCAGGGGTTGGACGCTCATGACTATCTCCGGTGGGCGAGTCTACCGCTAAACCGCAGAGCCCTCACCCTGGCATCAAGAGGGCGCGAGTGCGAAGTACCCGGCCACCCCGTGTGCGACCATCAACGGCCAGACGCGGCGCCATTTCCAGTAGACGGCGGCGAAGATCAGCCCCATCGGCAGGATGGTCAACGGGGCGATCGGTCCCTGGTAGAGGTGGCAGGCGAGGCGGATCATGGCGCTCAGGGTGATGCCGAACGCCGCCCCGCTCCCCTCGGTCGCGCGGATGTTGTACGCCACTTCGAACGTCTCCTCGTACAGCGGGTCGATCGCGAGCATCAGCAGGACCGCGAGCCAGGAAGCGCGCGCGACCGGTGTCGTCGCGGCGCCCGGGTCGGAGCCGTAGGCGGCGCGGAAGATCTCGTTGAAGCCGGAGATGGCGATGATCGAGCCGATGAAGAGCAGCATCCCGAAGATCGTCAGCGGCATCGAGACCTGCAGCCCGAAGTCGGAGAACTTCCACCCCTGGGCGCGCAGGATGAGGATGGCGATGGTCCCGGCGACGAGCTCGATGCCGATGATCGTGTAGAGACGCCGGTCGTCGTACACCAGCAGCGTCTCCCGGGCAGCCACGCCGATCGCGCTCATGACGATGAAGGGGCCGAAGCAGAGCAGGTTGATGATCAGGAGCTCGCCGCGCTGGGATAGTCGTCGCATCGTTCCGGGGTCAGAGCTTCGCACTTTTCATGGGGTCACACCTTCGTTTTTTCGCCGCAGCGAAGAACGAAGGTGTGACCCCAAGTCTGAGAAACGAAGGTGTGACCCCGAGTCTGCGCGAGTGTTGCACGCGGAATGCTCGGTAAAACTTGCCGGTTTATTGAGTTGAGTCAACAGGGCTCAAGGCAGGCAAAACCATGAATTTCAACAAACTCACGGTCAAGGCGCAGGAAGCGATCGGCGATGCGCAGAATCTCGCCCGTGGGGCGGGCAATCCAGAGGTGACGCCGGAGCATGTCCTTCTGGCGCTCGTCCGCCAGGATGGGGGCATCGTCGCGCCGATCCTGAACAAGCTCGGGGTGGCACCCGGGACGGTCGAGGCGGAGATCGCGGCGGAGGTCGCGAAGTTCTCGAAGGTCGGCGGCGCTTCGGCGGAACCGATGGTGTCGAGCACGCTGCGGAAGGTTTTCGACAGCGCGTTCTCCTCGGCGGAGTCGTTCAACGACGAATATGTCTCGACCGAGCACCTGCTGCTCGCGATCAGCGACGCGAAGAATACGACCGCGTCGCAGATCCTCCGCCGCCACGGTGTCGTTCCCGACGCGGTGCTGAAGGCGCTGCAGTCGGTGCGCGGCACGCAGCGGGTGACCGACCAGAACCCCGAGGACAAGTACCAGGCGCTGCAGCGCTACGCGCGCGACCTGACGGCGCTGGCCCGCCGCGGCAAACTCGACCCGGTCATCGGCCGCGACGAGGAGATCCGCCGCGTGATCCAGGTGCTCTCGCGCCGGACGAAGAACAATCCGGTGCTGATCGGCGAGCCGGGCGTCGGCAAGACGGCCATCGTCGAAGGGCTGGCCCGGCGTGTGGTCGAGGGGGACGTCCCCGAGGGGCTGAAGAACAAGCGGGTGATCTCGCTCGACCTCGGCGCGCTGATCGCCGGCGCGAAGTACCGCGGCGAGTTCGAGGACCGGCTGAAGGCGGTCATCAAGGAAGTGGAGGAGAGCGAGGGAGAGGTCATCCTCTTCATCGACGAGCTGCATACGCTCGTCGGAGCGGGGGCCGCCGAGGGAGCGATGGACGCGTCCAATCTGCTCAAGCCAGCCCTGGCGCGCGGCGAGTTGCGCGCGGTCGGCGCGACCACGCTCAACGAGTACCAGAAGCACATCGAGAAGGACGCCGCGCTGGAGCGCCGCTTCCAGCCGGTGTTCGTCGGTGAGCCGACGGTGGAAGACACGATTGCCATCCTGCGCGGCCTGAAGGAGCGCTACGAGGTCCATCACAAGGTGACGATCCAGGATTCGGCGATCGTGGCGGCGGCGACGCTGTCGCACCGCTACATCGCCGACCGCTTTCTGCCGGACAAGGCCATCGACCTGATCGACGAGGCAGCCTCGCGATTGCGCATCGAGTTGACGTCGATGCCGCAGGAGATCGACGAGCTGCAGCGCCGCCTGACGCAGCTCCAGATCGAGGAGCAGGCGCTGCAGAAGGAGAAGGACAACCCGGTCACGAAGACGCGGTTCGACGCCGTGCGTGCCGAGATCGCGGAGCTGCAGGAGAAGATCTCCGGCCTGAGGGCGCAGTGGGAGAGCGAGAAGGCGGTCATCACGCAGATCAACGACCTGAAGAAGAAGCTGGATGAGGAGCGCGAGGAGGCGAACCGGCTGGAGCGCGAAGGCGACCTCAATCGCGTCGCCGAGCTGCGCTACGGCCAGATCCCGCAGATCCAGCGCGAGGTCGATTCGCTGAACGCGAAGCTGGCCGAGATGCAGAAGGGGGGCGCGCTGCTGCGCGAGGAAGTGACCGACGAGGACATCGCGGAGATCGTCTCCCGCTGGACCGGCGTGCCGGTGACGAGGATGCTCGAGTCGGAGCTGCAGAAGCTCGTGAAGATGGAGGACAACCTCAAGCGCCGCGTGGTCGGCCAGGAGGAGGCGGTGACGGCGGTCTCGAATGCGGTTCGCCGCTCGCGCGCCGGCCTGAAGGACCCGAACCGCCCGATCGGCTCGTTCATCTTCATGGGCCCGACCGGCGTCGGCAAGACGGAGCTCGCCCGCGCGCTGGCCGAGTATCTGTTCGACGACGAGAACGCGATGGTGCGCATCGACATGTCGGAGTACATGGAGCGCCATGCGGTGGCCCGCCTGATCGGCGCCCCTCCCGGCTACATCGGCTATGAGGAGGGGGGGCAGCTCACGGAGGCGATCCGCCGCCGGCCGTACGCGGTGATCCTGTTCGACGAGATCGAGAAGGCCCACCCGGAGGTGTTCAACATCTTCCTGCAGATCCTCGATGACGGCCGCCTGACGGACTCGAAGGGGCGGGTGGTCGATTTCAAGAACACGGTGATCATCATGACGTCGAACGTCGGGTCGCAGTACATCCACGACGCGTCGAAGGGTGAGCTGTCGGACGAGCAGATGCGCAAGGCGGTCGAGACGGAGCTGCACCGCCATTTCCGTCCCGAGTTCCTGAACCGGATCGACGATGTGATCGTCTTCCACACGCTCGACCTCGGACAGATCAAGCAGATCATCGGCATCCAGCTCCGCAAGCTGGCGAAGCTGATCGGCGAGCGCGGCCTGACGCTGGAGATCAGCGACGCGGCGAAGGAGCACCTCGCCCACGAAGGCTACGACCCGGCCTTCGGCGCGCGGCCGCTGAAGCGTGCGCTGCAGAAGCTGGTGGTCGACCCGCTGGCGATCCGCTTGCTGGAAGGGACGTTCAAGCCTGGCGATACGGTGTTCGTGAACCTGAAGGATGGGAAGCTCGAGCTGTCGCTGGAGCCGGAGCCGATGTCGGTGATGTAGGGCAATGATGCAGCCGCCGAAGGCGGCGAAAGATCTGTAGGCCCGCCCTTCAGGGCGGGCATCAGGCGGTACCGCAGGTGAGCCCGCGATTAGCGGGCGACAGAGCAGTGCCACTCGCGGCAGCTCCTATCCTGTCGCCCGCTTCGCGGACTTGAAACGGCGGCGGGGCTTTACCCGCCCTAAAGGGCGGGCCTACAGGTCTTTCGCCGCCTTCGGCGGCTCGGGTGGGGTGACCAGCCGCACCTAAAACCCCGTCCCTGCAACCGGTAAATGCAACTCCGCCCGACCTTCCACGTCGGTGCTGGTGGCGAAGGCCCAGACCCGCACATCCGGGGCGCTGGTCACCTCGATCTCGATGGGCATCGCCACAGACGGTAGCTCCGGGAACAGCAGCCCCAGGTCGGCATTCTCGTGGACGCCGAAGCTGGGGATTTTTACTTCGTGCGTGCCGATCACCCGCCCGCCGGCGCGGAGGCGGAAGGTGATGTCGTTGATGGCGAGTGTGCCGAGGGGGTAGATGCGGAGGGAGAGCTTCCGGCCGCCGGATTTTACGTGAGGGATGGTGATGCCGCGGCGGGTGAAGGCGCGCTCGTGGACGGCGGGGACGTGGACGGAAAGCTCGGGCAGGTCAGCATCGGCGCGCTGGGCGACGGTGGTGATCTGCAACTGCCCGGCGATTCCGCGGCGGACGATCAGGACCGCGGCGCGGCGGCCGCTGCTCGCGACCGGGACCGTCGCTCCGGGAGCGATGTCGTAGCGGCAGGGCATGTCGTTGCGGCAGTCGTAGACGAGCACGCGGACCGTTTCGGTGCCGTTGTTGCGGATGCGCTGGACGATCTCCCAGGCGCCGACCGGTGTCGCGGTTCCGGTGAGCGGGAGGAGGATCAGCTCGCGGTTATCGAACAACTTGTCGCGGCGCTGCCAGGTGCGCACGCCCCCGTCGTCGGCGATGACGCGGTAGAGGCGCTCGAGGTCGTCGTAGTTCGGCGCGCTCTCCGGCATCAGGAAGGTGAAGACGTACTCCGCGCGCAGCGCCAGTTGCGCGGCGTCGATGTCGCCCGGTGAGTTCACCAGCGTGTAGACGTCGAGCGGCAGCGTGTCGCGCTGGTTTCGGACCGGGAAGTAGCCGGTAGCCGGTTCGTAGTTCGCGAGATCGACCAGCCGCCGGTCGAGCGCGCCATAGCTGAGGGAGTGGGCGAAGAGGTTGGAGTACGACGCCGACCTCGGCTCGGCGAACAGCAGCGGTACGAAGGTCGAGCCGGGCTCGATGGCGTCGAGTGAGTGGGCGATCCGCTCCACGTCGCGGCTGAAATGGCGGAAGCGCTCGATGTAGATGACGGCGTTGGCGACGGCGACGATGGTCAGGACGGCGACCAGCGCAACGCGCAGCCGCGCGTGCAGCCGGGTGGTGAACCACGCCAGCAGCGTCAGGTAGACGAACGTCGCCGAGCGCTCGGTGATCAGGATGCGCGCGAGATGGCCGGCCGGCACCCAGAGCATGGCAATGGTGTAGCCGAGGGAGAGGAGGGCGAAGGCGTCAACGGGACGCAGGCGGCGCTCGCGCACCAGCGTGTAGACGACCAGCACCGCGAACACGATCGCGGTCGCGATGGCGATCGGGCGCTGGCGTTCGTCGAAGCTCATGACCGGCTCGACGCCGCCGAGGAAACGGAGCGCTTTCCACTCGATCGTCGTCCAGTCGCGCGTCCCGGCTGCTTCGCCGCGCGCGAACCAGAGCAGGAGCGGGATCACCGGGATGGTGCCGGCAATCCAGGCGAAGCGGCGGGTGAGGAGCGAGCAGAGGATCACCGCGCCGCAGGCGTAGCCGGCGGCCAGCGGATGGGTGAAGTAGCAGACGACGAGCAGGAGCGCGATCAGAGCGATGTTGGCAACCGTCGTCCGGTCGCGCCTCCTCCAGAAGACCGCGAGGATGACGAGGTAGACGCCGATGCTGAGCGCGTAGTTGTAGAACCCCGCCGCGAGCGACTGCGACCAGCAGAATGGGAAGGCGAGGAACGCATAGACCGCCCCTTCGTTGCCGTTTGCTGTTGCGAGCAGCCAGGCTCCGGCGAGGAGCAGCAGGACGATGCCGCTGACGAAGAGCTTCTCGGCGATCAGCGGCGGGACGACGGTCATCAGCGCGACGAGGATCAGGTGGCCGCTCCAGTTCGGATGCGGGCGCCAGTCGATCTCATAGGCGCTGGCGATCTGCGCGGGAGCGTCGCCGGCCATGAGGCCCTTCATGATCCAGGCGTTGTAGAGGTGCGACGCGCCGTCGCCAGTGGGGAGCAGTCCGGCCGACCACACCGGCACGATGTGGAGGATCGAGAGGGCGACGAACAGCCAGGTCAACCGGCGGTGGGTCATTCCGGGATGTAGTACAGCCGGATCGACTTGCCGATGCGTCTCACCGGGCGGTATGCCGACAGCCATTGATATTCGCCGAAGCGCTCGTGCAGAACCAGCGCCGTCTCCGACACGGCCAGCCAGCCGGTGACCTTCTGCGCCGCGTGGAATCGCACGGCTTCCACGCCGTCGATGCGGGCGTTCGTCAGGATATCGACGTGGAGCCGGTTGATTTGCATTTCCCGTAATACGCGCGAGAGCCGCAAGGTGTCCTGTCCCCAGTCGAGATTGCTGTCGACCGCGATCCGCGCCGGATTCGGCTGTGCGGCCTCGTTGAACCAGGCCAGGTAGTCGGGATGCTCCGCCGCCACACCGCCGAAAAGCCACAGCAGCAGCGTGACCAGCATGGCCCGTGCGAAGCCGTCGGTGGCCCGTCTCCAGATCTCGACCACGGCGTAGGCAGCGACGATGGCCAGCGGCGCGTAGAGCGGGAGGATGTGCCGGACGCCGATGTTGATGGAGCTGGTCATGGAGACGGCCATGATCGCGAGGGGGATGAGGGGATAGACGAGGCGAACGCGGTCGCGCTCGCGGATCAGGAGCATTGTTCCCCAGGCGGCGAGAAGGAGGAAGGGGATCGGGCTCTTGTAGAAGAAGACGACCGGAAAGTAGTACCACCAGCCTTTGTCGCGATGCTCGCCGAAGAGGAATGCGGTGTGCCCTTCCTCGTCGTGCGCTTTCAGCATCCCCAGCCCGACCCAGAACGCGGGCGCCGGAACCGGCAGTTTCTCGGCCACCCACCGCGCCAGTGGCCGCAGCGGCTCGGGCGCCGCGATGTCGAAGACGTTTACGGCGTGCGGGCCGGTGTAGGCGAGCGGTGTGCGAAAGTCGAAGCGGTAACCGCCCCAGAAGACGAGGAAGGCGACGGCTGCGGCGATGAGGGAGTTTCTCCCATAGGTCCCATAGGTCCTATTGGTCCCATTGGAGTCATGGGACCTATAGGACAGATGGGACCTATGGGACCTATGAAAGGCGCCTCGCAGGAGCAGCACAATCACCGCGCATGGTGGAAAAAACACCAGGAACGAAAACTTCGCCAGCAGCCCCGCGCCGACGGCCAGGCCGAGAAACGCGCCGCGTTTCATGGACGGCTTCTCGAGGAAAAGGTCGAGGGCTAGCAGGGCCACGGTGATGGCGGTGAGCGCGGCCAGATCGGTCGTCAGGACGCCGGCGTGGCCGAGCACCGCCGGCATCGTCCCGAGGAGCGCGACGCTGAGCAAAGCCACGCTCTTCGAGAACGCCCGGCGCGCCCACGCCGCCGTTGCAATCAGCGCGATCGCCAGGAGGAACAGGTTCCCGATCCGCACCCGGGCCAGCGTCTTCTCGTAGCGCTCACCGTGGTAGAGGAGCTCGTTGCCGTACGCGACCAGGTCTTTCGCCTTCGGCAGCGGGAAGCTCCAGAGCGGGAGCGTACCGAGGATACGGGCGAGCGGCGGATGGGAGGCGTCGAGGAGATAGGTCCCCTGGAACCACTCGAACCCGGCGGCGACGTGGGCCGGCTCGTCGAGCACTTCGCTGAAGACGCGATGGGTCGAGGCCACCCGCACCACGGCGATCAGCGTCAGCACCGCGACGGCCGCCGCGTATCTCCAGTCCCGCTGCACGGCGTCATGAGATCACAGGCCCGCGTTTTGCCTCGCACGCAACGTATGCGTATTGCAGCAGTTGCCGCCGCCATCCTCCTCGCCGCCTGCACGCGCGAGACCCCCGACGTCTCGCAGAACACTCCCTCGCAGTCGACCACCATGGCCTCGACTGAGAGCGCCTCGACCGAGACCGCGCTCCCCGGCGCGGTGGTCAGTCCCCAGACCGACGAGCCGTCGTCGGTGCCGACTGTGGCCCCAGCCACGATGGAGGTCCACCTCATCGAGTACCAGATCCACATGCCCGCCACCCTCCCGGCCGGCCGGCTCGCCATCAACGTCGAGAACGGAGGGAAGGAGGATCACGGCCTGGTCATCGAAGGGGCGGGCCAGGAGGAGAAGACCGACGTCCTCAAACGCGGCGACACGGCTGCGCTGGAAGTGAACCTGGCACCGGGGACGTACACGGTCTATTGCCCGGTCAAGGGACACCGGGGAAAAGGGATGGAGACAAAAGTCGTGGTGAAGTAACTCTCGCGTGGATTCAGATCCTGCGCGGGATGTTGTCGGTTGTCCGTTGTCCGAACCGGTCTCGCGCTGAAGACGCTTCTGGCGAGACCGGTTCGGATAACCGACAACTGACAACTGATAACCCTTCACCAGTAGCCATTCGCCGGTGCGAACATCACCTCATACACCTTCCTCGCCCAGCTCCGCTTGCCGAACTCCACACGCCCTTCCTGCTGCAACCATTCCTTGATCGGAAGGGTGAAGCCGGTCTTGCGGCGGGTGCGGACGGCCGCGGGGAGCGTCGGCCGTGGGGCGTTGGCGAGGATGCCTTTCCCACGCTCGCGGCGGGTGACGAGGACCGGGGCGACTTTGCGCAGAAGGTGGGCGTCGACGAGCGGGACGCGTACTTCGAGGGAGTGGGCCATGCTGGCCCAGTCCATGTCGCGCAGGAGCTGGTTGCGGAGGTAGAGCGACGACTCGAGCGCCGCCACGCGGGCGTATGGATTGCCCGGATCGGGGGTGACGGCGCGCTCGAGGATCGAGAGCAGGTCGAGGCGCTCCAGCCCTTCGCGGGCGATGTCCTCGCCGAGGACGGCGGGGAGCTCGGTAGTGAGAAAGCGGCCTCGCTTCACCAGATAGGCGCCCGCGTAGGACGAACCGTGGCGCAGGATCTCTCCCATCTTCGGGCTGACGTGGCGGCTCCATTTGGCGAGCGCGGTGTTGAGGCGATAAACGCCCTCGCCGAGGCCCGGAACGCGGGAGAGGATGGAAGTGATCGGCATCCAGCGGGGGATGTCGCGGAACGACGTATAGCCGCCGAACAGCTCGTCGCCGCCGGTGCCGGAGAGCGCGACCTTGAGCCCCATCTCCGCCGCGGCCTTGCTGATGAAGTAGCTGTTCAGCCCATCGACGGTCGGCTGGTCCATCGCCGCGAAGATGCGCGGCTGCTCGGCGCGGAAGTCGTCGAGGGTGAGGTCGCGGATGGTGTGGCGGACGCCGTATTCGCGCGCCACGAGCGACGCCAGCGGCGCCTCGTCGTTGTCGCGGCCGCGGTACTCCTCGAAGCGGAGGGTCATGGTCTGCAGGTCGGCCGCACCCGACTCGCGCGCGAAGGCGACGATCGCGGTGGAGTCGATGCCCGCGGAGAGAAACGCCCCCACCGGCACGTCCGCGATCATGTGATAGCGGACCGACTCGAGCACGGCGTCGTGGACGATCGCCAGCCGTTCATCGTCGCTGACGCGGCGGGCACTCTCGACGGCGTCGCGCAGTGTGGCGGCAATCGAAAAGTACTGCCGCACTTCGCCCGGACCGCTCGCGTCGACGTAGACGTACGAGCCGGCCGGCAGCGCGCGGATGGCGCGGTACATCGTGAACGGCTCCGGCACCGTCCCGCGCAGGAAGAACCCCGCCGCGGCGGCAGGGTCGAAGCGTTTGTCGACCTGCCCCCCGCCGATCAGCGCCTTCACCTGCGAGGCGATGCGGATCGTGCCGCCGTGGTCGGCGTAGTAGAGCGGCTTGACGCCGTACGGATCGCGCGCCAGCAGCATCCGCCGCCGCGCGCCGTCCCAGAGGGCGATGGTGAACATCCCCCGCAGCTCCGTCAGCATCGCCTCGCCCATCTGATCGTAGAGCTCCAGCAGCACCTCGGTGTCGGAATGCGAGGTGAATGTCCGCCCTTTCGCCTCCAGCCGCGCCCGCAGCTCCTGGTAGTTGTAGATCTCCCCGTTGAAGATGATCACCCGCTGCCCGCGCCGCATCGGCTGCGCACCGGCCGGGGAAAGGTCGATGATGGAGAGCCGCCGGTGCGCCAGCCCCACGCGCCGGTCGTCCGAGATCCACACATCCGCCGCGTCCGGCCCCCGCGACCGCATGCACTCCCGCGACCGCAGCAACTCATCGGAGTCGACCGGCGGCGCCGAGGCGCCATAGGCGTAGATGCCGTTGATCCCGCACATCGAGGGCCGGAGTATAGCGGGGAGTAGAATGGGGGTATGGATGATCGCGAACTGCTCGACCGCATCACCTATAACCCTGAGATTTTCGGCGGGAAGGCGATCATTCGTGGTCGCCGGCTGGCCGTGGAACATGTCCTGGACATGATGGCAGCCGGATCCACGGTCGAGGAGTTGCTCGAGCACTATCCGTGGCTGGAACGCGATGACATCCATGCGTGTTTGTACTACGCAGCCCGGATCACAGGCCGCGAGTATTTTTCGCCGCGGTTGGTCACCAGTGAAGCTGCTGATCGATAACTGCCTCTCTGCGAAGCTCGCTGCACGCCTGATCGCCGAAGGCCACGATGTCGATATGGTCGCAGCGTGGCCAGCCGATCCCGGAGATCGCAAGGTTCTCGCCGCGGCCGCCCGCGACGGTCGCGTTCTCATCACCGCCGATCGAGGATTTGGTGAGCTCGTCGTCAGTGAACGCCTTCCGCATGCCGGATTGATCGTCCTGCAGAAAACTCCTGCTGCGGAACATGAAGAAGCATGTTTAAGAGCGATTGATGAACACGGCGACCAGTTGCTCGCGGGCGGATTCGTTATCGTGAAGCGTGAACGAATGCGCATGCGTCCTCCCGCTCCCGATGCGTAGAATCCCGCCCCATGCGCCGTCTGATCGCGTTCGATTGGCGCTGTACGCGTAGATGCCGTTGATCCCGCACTCGAGGGCGGAGTAATAGCGGGGAGTAGAATTACGCCATGAGCGGCAGCGACGAACTCCTCGAAAGGATCACGACGAATCCGGAAATCTACGGAGGGAAACCGATCCTCCGCGGGCACCGTATGGCCGTTGAACACGTGCTGCAACTGCTCGGCGCCGGTTCTACGGTGGACGAGCTTCTTCATTACTATCCATGGATGGAGCCCGACGACATCCGCGCCTGTCTCGTGTATGCGGCGCGAATCGTCGGGGGCCAGCGGGTTAAGGTTGCAGCGTCAGGCGAGTGAAGCTCCTGTTTGACTCGTGTGTCTCTCCCGTGTCTGCCGAAGAGCTCCGGCAGGAAGGATTTGACGTGGTCTGGGTCGGAGACTGGCCTGTCGACCCCGGCGATCCAGCAATTCTCGAGCGCGCATACCGGGAAAGGCGTGTTCTGGTAACGATCGATACGGATTTCGGGGAGCTTGCCGTCGCACGTAAGTACCCGCATTCAGGCATCATCCGCTTGGAGGAAGTGCCCGCACCGGAGATCACGGCGGCCTGTCGGCGAGTGATCGCGTTTTACGCCAAGGACTTGGCCGCGGGTGCAATTGTGACGGTGGAGATCGGCCGAACGCGAGTGAGGCCCGGCGCCGCGGACGCGTAGAATGCGCGGCCATGCGCCGCCTGATCGCGTCCCTCCTCCTCCTCACCACCACCTCCCTCTTCGCCGAAACGGCGGCGAAGCCGATCTTCGGGTTCAGTGATCCCGCGAAGGAGCATGCGCTCGAGGCGCGGTTCGACGAGAAGTTACGTGCCGACAATCTGCGGACGTGGATGAAGCACATGACTTCCCGGCCGCACCATCTCGGGTCGCCGTTCGGGAAAGAGGTGGCGGAGTACATGGCGGGGCTGTTCAAGTCGTGGGGGTACGAAACGACGATCGAGCGGTTCGACGTCCTCTTCCCGACGCCGAAGACGCGCGTGGTGGAGCTGCTCGGGCCGGAACCGTACACGCTGAAGCTCGCCGAGCCGGCGCTCGCCGAGGATGCGACGTCCGGTCAGGCCGCGGAGATCCTGCCGCCGTACAACGCGTATTCGATCGACGGCGACGTCACCGGGGAGCTGGTTTACGTCAACTACGGCGTGCCGGCGGATTACGAGGTGCTGGAGCGGAACGGCATCGACGTGAAGGGCAAGATCGTCCTGGCGCGCTATGGGCGTTCGTGGCGCGGCATCAAGCCGAAGGTGGCGGCCGAGCACGGCGCGATCGGGTGCCTCATCTACTCCGACCCGGCGGACGACGGCTACGCGTACGGCGACGTTTATCCGAAGGGGGGCTGGCGCAGCGAGTGGAGCGCGCAGCGCGGCTCGGTGGCCGACATGCCGGTTTACTCCGGCGATCCGCTCACGCCGTTCGTCGGCGCCACGAGCGGCGCGAAGCGGCTCGACCGGAAGGACGCGAAGACGCTGACGAAGATCCCGGTGCTGCCGATCTCCTACGGTGACGCGCTGCCGCTGCTGCGCGCGCTCGACGGCGCTCCGGTGCCGCAGGATTGGCGCGGCGGGCTGCCGGTTGCCTATCACTTCGGCCCGGGCAAGGCGCGCGTGCACATGAAGCTGGAGTTCGACTGGAAGCTCGCCCCCACCTACAACGTGATCGCGAAGATGCGCGGCACCGATCTCGCCGACCAGTGGATTCTCCGCGGAAACCATCACGACGCCTGGGTGCACGGGGCGCACGATCCGGTCAGCGGCATGGTCGCGCTGATGGAAGAGGCGCGCGCGATCGGCGAGCTGGCGACGGCCGGCTGGAAGCCGCGCCGCACGCTGATCTTCGCCGGCTGGGACGGCGAGGAGCAGGGGCTCCTCGGCTCGACCGAGTGGGTGGAGACGCATCTCCCCGAGCTGCGCGAGCACGCCGTCGTCTACATCAACACCGATTCCACCTCGCGCGGCTTCTTCTACGCCGGCGGCTCGAATGCGCTGGAGCGCTTCGTCACCGAGGTTGCGAGGGACGTGGAAGACCCGCAACGCGGCGTGCCCGTGCTCGATCGCCGCAACGCGCGCGACATGCGCGACGCGGAGTCGGCGGAAGAGCGCGCCGAGCTGCGCGACCGGCCGCTGTTCCGTCTCGACGCCCTCGGCTCGGGCTCCGACTTCACGCCGTTCTTCCAGCACGGCGCGATCGCTTCGCTGAACATCGGCTACGGCGACGAGGAGGAGTACGGCGTCTACCACTCCGCCTACGACTCGTTCGACCACTTCAACCGCTTCGTCGACCCGAACTTCACGTACGGAATCGTGCAGGCGAAGACCACCGGACGGATGCTGCTTCGCCTGGCGAACGCCGACTTCCTGCCGTTCCAGGCATCGACGCTCGCAGACACGATCTCGCGCTTCACCACCGAGGTGACCAAACTCGCCGACCGGATGCGCGCGGAGACGGAAGATACGAACCGGATGATCCAGGATCGGACGATGGAGATCGCCGCCGACCCGACCCGGCCGTTCGTGATGCCGAAGCAGAAGGCTGCCGTGCCGCATCTCGAGATGGCCCCGTTGCGCAACGCCGTGGCCCGACTGCAGAAGAGCGCGAAAGCGTTCGACGCCGCGAAAACGGACGCGAACCGCGACCGGACGGTGATGCGCCTCGAACGCGCCCTCAGCCGCGATGAAGGACTCCCGGGCCGCCCCTGGTACCGCCACCACGTCTTCGCTCCCGGCTTCTACACCGGCTACGGCGTCAAGACCCTGCCCTCCGTCCGCGAAGCGATCGAGCTGCGGAAGTGGGACGAGGCCAACGCGCAGATTCTGGTGATGGCCAAGGTGATCGAGGGGGCGGCGGAGCTATTGGAGAAGTCGCGGTAAGGACAGCTCCAGGGAACCGACGCTGTCCGTTGCCAGGCGCTCTGAGTACATTTCCGCGGAAATGGTGGCCCGTGACCTTGCGGGAGCCGCCGAAGGCGGCGAAAGATCTGTAGGCCCGGCCTTTAGGCCGGGTTACGCGTGGGCAATGTTTCGAGCCCGCGTAGCGGGCGACAGAACACGACCCCCCGCAGCTGTTCTGTCGCCCGCTACGCGGGCTCGCCTGGGGCGCGTTGTTGAACCCGGCCTAAAGGCCGGGCCTACAGATCTTTCGCCGCCTTCGGCGGCTCCCGTCAGATGCTTGCGCCAGCGAGCGGCTACCTATTTCCCGGGCGCCGTACTAAGCCGAAGACGAGAACTGGCAGATCACCGACAACCGACACCTTTAGTCACGAACCTGCGGTGAGTTGTAGGAAGCGAAGGGCGCTGCGAGGCAGCGCCCTTCGAGCTTATTGGACCGCGGAGCGGAGCTGTGCGACGTGTACGGCTTTGATGCGGGTGGTCTCGGTCAGGGTGGGATCGGTGTAGCCGATCGCGCTCAGGCCGAGGGCGGTGCGGGCTGGTGCGAGCGCGGCGCGAAGTTGCTCGAGGTGGACGCGCTTCACGATGGTCGCCGTCGTCGGCGAGGGATCGGTGAAGGCGAACGCAGTCAGGCCGGCAGCGGCGCGCCACGCGTTCACGGCCGTTCTCAGTTGCTCGAGATGCTCGAGGCGGACCGGGACGCCGGCGGCCAGGGGCTGGTTCGTGAAGACGACCGTCGTCGCGCCGTCGAGGGCGCTGCGCGCCGACTTCTGGGCTGCCGCCGTGACGGAGCGGACGACATAGAGATACGTCGTTCCGGGGGTGCGGCCGGGATCGTTGAAGGAAGTCGTGGCGGACGTGCCGGCGACTTCGTACGGCAGGCCGTTGCTGCTGCGGAGGATCTCGTAAGAAGCAGCGCTCCCCACTGCGTTCCATGAGACCGCGATCGCCGTGCTGCCGGTCGCGGTGGCGGTGACGCCTGTCGGTGCCGCGATGACCGGCGTGCTGACGACCTGCGACAGCGGTGCGGACGTACTCGGCTGGTAAACGCCCGAGCCTTCGTACCGCGCGGTGACGGAATGGGTTCCGGGTGCGAGCGCGCTCGTGGTCCAGGAGGCCTGGCCCACGGTCACGGCGGACGTCGCTACGACGTTTCCGGCTACGAGGAAGTACATCGTGCCGCCGATGTCGCCGGGCGTTCCGGAAGTGACCGTGGCGGTGAACGTCACCGAATCACCCGCCGTCGCCGGATTCATCGATGACGCGAGCGTGGTGGTCGTCGGCGATCCTCCGACCGTGACAGTGCCGGGGACGATCTTCAGCCGCCGGTTGAACGTGGTCTCGGTCAGGGTACCGGCCTGATTGGAGAGGGCGGTGAGGTTTTGATCGAACGCGAGGGTGATCTTCGTTCCGGCCGCGAGCGCGGCTCCGATGGTCAGGCTGAGCGTCCCGATGCGGTTTCCCGGGGCGGCTGCCCCGGAGACGAACGGGATGGTCTGCGTCCCCTCGGGGAAGGATGCCAGATAGGCCGTCGACCCAATCCCGGTATGGCTCCGTTCGTACAGCGGCGTCAGGGACTGGATGACTCCGGCGCGCTCGAACGTGACATTGGTGGCTGCCGCGGCGGGGGTGATCAGCACGCGGAAC
Source organism: Thermoanaerobaculia bacterium (assembly GCA_035629865.1). GTDB lineage: Bacteria > Acidobacteriota > Thermoanaerobaculia > Gp7-AA8 > Gp7-AA8 > QHVT01. Next base: position 19,439 of record DASPHC010000019.1, read on the forward strand.
GAGAAGGCCTGGATCTTCCGCCCGGCAATCGCGTCGGTCCCGATGGCGGTCCCGCTCACGTCCCGGACCGACACCGGAACGGAGACACGGGTCCCCGCGGGAGCGGAAACGGACCCGATGGTCAGGAAGTCTTGCGCGGCAACCGGCAGGACCACGGCCGCCGTGAGGAGGATGGCGAGGCAGAGCTGAAACTTCCGCATCGTCGCGCTCATGGCTGCGGCGCCTCTCCGCCGGCGAATTCGTGGTGAATGAGGACGAAGGCGTCTTCGACGCCGATGCGCCGGTCCGCGTCCGCGTCGGCGGCCGGGGAGAGTCCGGGGCCGGTGTCGAAGAGGTAATCGACCAGGTCGTCGACGTCGTCGCCGGTGATCAGGTCATCCCCGTCGACGTCCCCGCGTGTCTCGCTCGGCAGGCCGGCCAGCAGAATCTCAGAGGAGAGGAAGTTGTCCAGGACGATCTCCAGGCGGTCATCGCCCGTCACCTCGGCGAAATAGAGATGGTGGGCTCCCGCACCGACTCTTTCTTTCAGCGCCTCGGGACATGCCTCGTCGTCCAGCGGGAAGGCGTACAGCGTCCCGGACAAATCTCCGCCCACCAGTTGCACCGCCCCGTCGATCGGGCCGAACGCCAACGCCTGGATGAAGCCGTCCTGCCCCCCGCATGTCCATCCCGGCGTGAGCGTCGCGCCGTGATAGGTGCTGAGGAGGGAGCCTGCACTGAAGAACCCGAACGAGACGGCGACGGTGCCGCCCTCGGCGCTGGTGGCGGCGATCGCGCGGATGTCCGAGTGCGAGACCTCCCCAAGAATGGCCCAATTCGAGGTCGCAAGCGTGTAGAGGCCGGACGTCGTCGCGAGGACCACCTCGTCGACGCCGTTTCCGTTCAGGTCCGCCGCGGCCAGGTCCAGGAGCTGGCCGGTGATGTTTCCCGACCACTGGATGACGTTCGAAGCACCGTTGAGAACGTTCAGCTTCGGGTCATACGAGCCGATGAGGATCTCGTCCACCGGGTCAGCATCGACATTTCTCACCAGGAGCGTGGCGCCCGTGAATCCTGTCCCTCCGCCGCTCGCCCATTCCGGGTTACGGGTGACTCCGTCCCAGGTATACAGGGAGACGCCGGACCAGCTGCTGCTGAGAACCAGGATCTCGAGGGCCGGATCCGCGTCGAGCTGGCCGATCCTCACGTGCTCGGCCTGGATTCCATACGGGTGCGGCGGCAGCGTTCCCTCGGACGCTCCGGTCGCGAGGTCGAACACCTCGATGACCGATCCTGCATAGCCGCTGTTCGAGCCGCGGGTTGCCACGACATACTCGATGTCGCCGTCGAGGTCGATGTCCCCCACTGCGCTGTGAAAGGCGCCGTCCAGGTCGACGCTCTGCCATTCGAGCGTCTCGGAGATCGGATCGGCGAGGTAAAGCACGTCCTCGCCGCTCGAGCTCGCGCCGGCGCCCCAGAACACTTCCGCGGAGCCGTCGCCGTCGATGTCGCCGGCGGCCACGTTCTGCGTTCCGCTATCCGGATTGTTGATCTGGTACGCGTAGGTGCCGTCGGCCGGATTGCGTCCCTGGATGGCTCCCCACTGGTTATTGCCGGTGAGAATCTCGTTGACGCCGTTGCCGTCCGCGTCCACGACCGCGATCCCGTCGATCGCCCAGGTATAGCCGCCGAGCGTCGACGTGGTGAAGGTGTCGCCGTTCAGGATGGTCACCTCATCCGAAAACGAGCCGGTGAAGACGATCTCCGCCTTGGCGTCACCGTCGACGTTGCCGAGGGTCAGGTAATACCCGAAGCCGCCGACGTAGCCCCACTTGAGCACCTCGTTGCCGGCATCGAGCACCGAGCCCGGCGAGCCGTTGACGACGATCTCGTTGCGCGCATCGCCGTCCACGTCGCCGATGCGTACCCGCGTGCCGCCGTACCCGGCCGCCTCCCACTGCAGCTCCAGCGTCGCGCCATCGTAGACATACGTGGCGTCGAGATTGACGACGACGATCTCCATTCCGGAATCGAAGTCGACGTTGCCAATGGCGACGTCGTATGCGTCCGTCTCCGGGATCGCCACGGAGTAACGCGCCGGCCCGAGCGTCCGCGGATCGAACACGAGGAGGGTGCTTTCACCGGACTCGTAGATGTCGACGTCGCTGATCACGAGGATCTCCGGCGTCCCGTCGCGGTTCCGGTCGCCGGCCGCGATGGCACGGCAGTGGACATCCGGCCCGCGCCACACGATGCCGTAACTCTCGCCGACGGCCCCGACCGCGAACGGCGCCCCTGCGCCGCACGTGATGACCTCCGGTTTTCCGTCGCCCGTAATGTCGATGACGGCGAAATTCGCCTCGCCGACGCCGTCCGCAATATCCCCGTGACGCAGGAGCGGAATCGTACGCAGCCCTTCAGCACTACTCGGTAATGCCAGCAGCAACACCAGCCAACCACTGGTGACCAGTTTTCTCATGGAATCCCCTGCAGGGATGGGATAGACCGCAACCCAAGGTACCACATAGGTAGCGCGGCTGAGCCCGGGTTGACGTTCGAGGCGGTCATGGCCAATGATATAGATACGGAGATAAGACCATGATGCGTTCCGTCATGCGAGTTGGGCTTCTGCTCGTGCTGTTGTACGGCGACGTGCAGGGGTAGCGAGCTTCACGTGACCAGGATGGCTCGCGCAGTGGCGGTGGCCTCGGCTCTCCTCGCGATAGTGGCGATCACCACCGCCATCACCACCGCGGGAGAGACGAAGATGGTGCGCTTCCACGCCACCGCGCGAGGTGGGGATCTGCCTTCATCCGTCAAGCTGCAACTCCGCTCGGTGGCCGATGCCGCGGTGGTGCGCGAAGTGGTGCTGCAAAGCGGGCAGGCCGAGACATCGCTGGTGGGAGCCGAAGAGTGGGAGCTTTCCGTGACGACGTCCGGCTGGTGGCTCCTGCCCGCGCCGGATCGCGACCGCCCCCGACGAGCAGACCGTCGATTTCGACCTCTGGCCGACGGGCGAAGTCACAGGCGTCGTCGTCCCCGCCTCTGCCGGTGGGACAGCTCCTTCTGAGATCGCGCTCACCGTCGAGAGGATCTCGGGCCGCCCATCGGGCGCGGGCGAGATTCCGCAAGGTACGCGATTCACCTGTCCGGTCGATGCGCAGGGACGTTGGACGTGTGTCCTTCCCGCGACAACGGTAGATCTGGTGCTGCGCGCTCCTGCCATGACGCCGCACTACCGGTGGGACGTTGCGGTGGCGGACGGGCGGCCAACGGATCTCGGCACGTTCCGTCTGCGGCCGGGAGCGTCGTTCGTCGCCTATCTGGACGGCGACACGGTACGGCTGTTGACGAAGCCGGCGCGGGCACGCCTGTTCCGGCCTGTCGGTGCCGTAGCGTCCGAGACCGCCGCGCGTCTCGCGCTTCCGGTCGCTGAGGCGGAGTTCACCAGCCGCGGGTGGGTGCAGCTCGCGCTCTTGCCGCCCGGCACTTACGTGTTGGAAGTGTCGGCGGAGGGTTTCGCCCCGGCGCAGATCGGGTCGATCGAGATCTACGAAGGGAAAGAATCGTCTTTCCGGAAGGCGATTGCGCTATTTCCGCCGCTTCGCGTGTCGGTGACCGTGCGACCTCCGGTTGATCTGGGAGAGAAGCCGTGGCGGGTCACCTGGAATCGGGTCGGCGATTTCACCCCCGAAACGGCGAGCATCATCGCGTACACGAATCGGGAAGGGGTCGCGACGATCGAGAATCAGTCACCCGGTGCGTTTCACGTTCAGGTCGATGATGTGAACCGGAACTCGGTCCATAGCAGCGACGTCCGCATCGACGGTCCGGAGACCGCAGTCGTTCCGATCCGGCCGGATTTGCTTGTCGTCAAAGGTCAAGTGGTCCAGGGAGAGGAGCCGCTCGCCGCGGAGCTCCGGTTTGGCGGCAGCGACGGTGCGATCGGCACTTACGTCCGAACCGATGAGGAAGGGGCGTTCGAAACGCGGCTCCCGCGTCTCGGACGATGGCCGGTGGAAGTCCGCAACGACCGTGGCGTTGGAACGCTCCTGCAGGTGGACGTCGAGCGAGACGAGGATCTCCTGCTGCGGATCCCGGACACCTCGGTAGCAGGATGGGTCGTCTCCGAAAGCGGCGAGCGCGTGAAGCGAGGGTCTGTGACGGTTCTGGTCGCGGGGCGCGGGCTTGGTACGACGCTCGATGATCGAGGGGAGTTCCGGATGAACGGTCTGCCGGCCGGCGTGGTCCAGATCGTCGGACGCGACCGGACGACCGGGGATTCGAGCGAATTCGTGCGGCTCGATCTGCGGGAAGGACAACCCCGCGAAAATGTAGAGCTGCGGATCGAGAGGTCCAGGCGGATCACAGGTACCGTGTCATCCGCAGGGCAGCCGGTAGTCGGAGCGCAGATCACGGCGGCGGCTCTCGACACCGGCGCGATCACCAAAGAAGCCGTGACCGATCTCTCCGGAAGGTTCAATCTCTTGCTTCCGGTGCGGGTCCGCCGCGCCCATTTCACGGTTCCCGCTCCGAGCCGTACCCTCCAGACGTTCGATCTTCCGCTCTCCGATCAACCGATCGTGCTGGACGTCGCGGCATCCGGCGGCACGCTCATCATCCGTTCTGCTCCCGGTGCAACCACTCCGTACCGCGTGCGCCGGAACGGAGTGGCCGTCCATCTGCCCAGCCTTCTCTCCTGGATGTCTGCCCACGGGCACCCGTTGACGGACGTCGAAAACCTGCCGGTCCCGAACCTCGCCCCGGTCATTACGAAGTCTGCGCCGCCGCAAGATGCGTAGACGGAACGCTGACTCCCGGGGGGACGCTACAGCTCGACGTATCGCGATAGCCCCTTGTCTCTACGACGCGTAGATCGCCCGAGGAGTGAAAGACGACCTGGCGAAGGTGACCCTGGCGCGGAAGATCGCGGCGGTAGCCCTCTCGCCTGTGGAAGAACGGAGAGGTGTTCGAAGCGAAGAAACTGACGATGCAAGCGACATAGCGTCCAGGATTGAGCGACGGTCGTCGAGGAGGGTGACTCCTTAGTACAGCGCCCTGGAAATGAGTGTCCGCTCGCCTCGGATGTCCGCCTGGCCCGTCGTGTCGACTCATTCCGCGCACTCCCTCCCCCGTCATCCCGAGCGGAGGGTGGGAGGGCGTGAGGGAGCGGTGGGACCTGTACGGCCATAAGTGAGAATCAGGCGTCGCGCGGTCGGAGTCGAACGTTCATCGGCGCGCTTTCCGCCGTACAGATCCCACCGCTCCCTCACACCCGCCCACCCTCCGCTCGGGATGACGTCGCCGCCCCTCCACTCCTTCAGCGTCAGCAGCCCGCTCGCGCCGTGGTAGACCGCCTTGAGCGAGTCGATACGCAGCAGCTTCGCCAGCCGATCGGCATCCGATCCGGTCGCTCTCATAGGCGCCAGTCTCGCCGAAGGAACACGCCACGCAACCGAACGCGCTCTTCATTGTTCATGTCCATCAGCTCGACGGTGGTGCGCCCCTCCGCGGTCACTCCGACGATCGTGGCTTCCACGACCACAAAGTGTTCGCGCCAGGCGTGACGCCGAGGGTGGTACAGCGCCGAGACGAGGCGCGTACTGGGATCGATGGACGCGATGTTTGGACCCTTTTCAGGTTGCAACGGATGCAGCAAAGGCAGAGATTCTCGACATCATCTGTGCCGCGGTGTTGCCGGCCGATCATGTGATCGATCTGGTGAGGGAGCACGGACGCACGCTGCGGGAGACCGCAGTACTCGCAGGCATCGTTGGCACGCCGTCGGACAAACTCGCGTGTCTCGTTCGACAGCGTCACGACGCGGCACGCACTGCCGACAAGTCCTCCGCCTGCAGCTTGAGCACGCTGAGCGTGTCGTTCAGCCGGACGATCTCGGCGTACTCGCCCTGCTCCTCAGGCGTGAGGGTACCGGCGGAACTCTTCTGCGCGAGCTCGTCTACGCGCGGCATCAAGTCTCCTCGCACCGCTTCGAGCGCCGCGTCCAGCAGATCCAGAGTTTCCTTCTCCATGCACCTTCTCACAGCAACCACCATGTCTAGGATGCCATGCGAAGTCTTCAGGCACAAGAACGTGCAGCCAGTATCTTGGCGGTCGGAGACCTTCTACTCCCGCTGAGCCTCAACAAACCTGCGGCATCCAGCGCTGCATTGGGCGTGTCACCGTCCCCGAGGCGCTCAAGTCCTCGCCTTGCACGCGCCGCGGGTCTTCTATGACCTGCTCTTCCGAGCTGTCGCGGCCGACGCACGCGTCGTAGTAGTCCTTGAGCGGAAAGGCCGTCGCTGCCGCCGCGTCGGCCGCTCCCTTGAACACCGCCTTCAGCAGCGGGTTGTGATTCCGGTTCAATCCCCGCGTCAGCGGATCGCGCCGGCGCCGGCGCAGGCTTCCGCCGGCGAACTCCTGATCGGCGCTCAACCGCGTGACCACGGCCAGTCCGACGTACGGCCACGCCTGTCTCTTCGTGCGGAACCGCTACGGCGTGACATGATCGCCAGGATCTCAGCTACACGCACCGGTCCGAGGAACGGCACCGACCGCAGCACCTTCAGCCCGGCTGCCGCCGTGCCTCGGCGACCATTGCCGCCTTCGCTTCCGATGGCGATTGTGCTATAAGTAGCACATGACATCGATCGGCGTGCGGGAGCTCCGGCAGCGGGCGAGCGAGCTCCTGCGGCGCGTAGAAGAAGGGGAAACGATCGAAGTGACAGACCGCGGACGCCCTGTGGCGGTTCTCTCGCCACCTCCCGTGGGAAGCCCGCTCGAACGCTTGCGCGCGCTCGGCGAGATCGAACCGGCAACCGCGGACCTCGATGACCTGCCTGAACCGCTCGCGCTGCCCCGTGGGATCGAGCGTCCTTCCGCGGTGCTCGGCCGTCTGCGCCGGGATGAGCGCTGAGTGGTGGTCACGTACCTCGACTCTTCAGCCATCGTGAAACTCGCGATTCGCGAGCCGGAATCGCTCGCGTTGCGCCGCTATCTCCGGACGAGACGGCCGCTGGTATGCAGCGCTCTGGCACGCACCGAGGTTCTGCGCGCGCTCCTCCCGGCAGGCGATGAGGCGGTGAAGCGAGGCCGCGACGTGCTTCAGCGGCTTGACATCATGCGCGTCAACGACCGCATTCTCAACGCGGCGGGTCTG
>DASPHC010000020.1:0-53543 GCA_035629865.1 Thermoanaerobaculia bacterium
GGGCCCGGCGAGGCGAGGATCAGCGCGAAGCTGTAGGCGGAATCACCACTTCGGCCCCCGCAACGACATGTCGCTCCGCGTTCGCATACTCCGGCCGCGTGAACGGATCGACAAACGGGCCGGGCATCGTCAGGTACGGGATGTACGCTACCGCGATTGGACCGGTGGCGGCGATGTCGAGGAAGCGGAGCGGCTTGCCGCCCTCGGGGACGACGTTGCTTCCTCTCTGGTCGTGATGCTGCACCAGCAGGTCGAGCGGTACGTAGCGCCCGCCGATCCACAGGCCAACGAATGCGTCGCCGGTCGACGGCGGAATGACCACGGTAAATGCCCGCACCGGCGCCGTGGGGAGAGTCACGACGAGCTCCGCGCCGGGGGGCGCAGGCTCGGGTTGCGAAAAGACCGTGAGAGGCCGGGCTGACGACACATAGACCAGGTATTCGTCACGTCCATGCGGCTGGCGCAGGATGAATCCGCCATCCCCCTCCTGGGCTAGGGAGACTTCCTCGGTGATTCTGCCGCTGCGGTCTACCCACGCCAGCGTCGCCCGCCCCTGGTGACCGACGACCTTGCCTCGCGCCAGCACCGGCTCGAATTGCAGAACGACCTCTTTGGCGGGTTGTCCGTCGCGGCTGCTGAAGCGCGAGCACACACGCGCGTGCATTGCATGCTCGGCACAGAGGATCAGTGTTTTGTCCGCCGGTGCGCTTTCGAAGACCGCATGCCCATCACCGTCCGACTCGGTATTCTCCGACCAGTAGCCGATCCCGTCGCTGGTTTCGGATTGGAGGGTGCCAAAGTGAACGGCGGCGCCGCTCACCGGAATGCCGCGGCTGTCGATCACCTTTGCCCGCACGGTCCGCGTGCGCAGATCGATGTCGAAGGCGCTGTTCTCCGCGATTCGTTCACGAGGTATCCAGGTGATCGCCCTGGTGCCGTCGCATGGAAGGATGCGAATGGAATTCGTGAGTGGATCGGCCGCGACCACCGCTGTGTATCGCCCTGTCCGATCGCTCAGCGCCTCACCGCTTTCGAAGACGAGGCGTGCGCGCAGTGGCTCGCCGTTGAGCTTCACCTGGCCGAAGAACTGGAAACTCTTCAGTGGTACCGACAGCATGCTTTCCCGCCCAGCCGGAAGGCTCGCCTCCAGCGAGACCGATTTGGCGAAAGGAGCCACCACCTGCAGCTGGTAATCGCCGGCTGGAATCCCTTCGAACGCGACCACTCCACGTGAGGTGAAGGCCGCCCGCTCGCGCACGACGGGAGTACATCCCGAGGGTAAACAGCGTTCGAGCGTCGCCATGAGCTGTGGCTGTGGACGCGGGCCGCTTCGGACGTCGCACGGTTCGTCCTGGACGTTCGTCGTTCCCAGGTCCCACGACAACGTGAGCGCCGCTGCCGGAACCAGTAGTACCGGATCGCGAACTGCCGTCACACGTCCGCTTTGCGCCTCGACCGGCTTCTCCGAATGGAGCCACAACTTTCCTCCAGTCACCAGTTGCAACGGGCCGATAGGAACATCCCGGAAGAAGACCAGCGACTGTGTGCTGCTGAGACCCCCCGCGAGCGGTACCAGCAGTTGGACCGTTGTCGCTCCTGCCGTCGCCTCGAGCTCCGGCGGCGGCAGATCAATGGTCGAATCTACTCCGCCACTCCGGTCGACCCTTACCCAGGCGGCAATGTCCGTATGCCCGGCTTTCGGCGCCGAGAGGCGCACCGTCTCGCGCTCTCCGGCGCCGAGGGTCAACGGCTCGCCGATCGCGACCGGCAACCCATCTCGGATGACCAGCGGGACCGCCGTGCGTTCGGCCGGGATCAGCATCGTCGTCTCCCCGTCGACGAGCGGGAAGAACGTGCCGCCGATCGCCTCGGCCGGCGTCAGCCAGACACCAGCCTTCTCACTGGGCCGAAGAGACTTCGCAACGGCGGAGAAGTCGGCGGTCGCCGCTTTGCGCAGCGGAATCTCCAACAGCTCGTAGCCCTGTTCCGGCGCGGCACCGTCACTGACGAAGAAATCCGGGTGCTCGCTGACATACCCCTCCGGGTGCCGGGCGAAGACGTGAAAAATCCCGGCGGGGAGATCGAGGACTACGTCGGCCGACAGACATGCGGCGCGCGGGTACGTGAAGTAGAGGGAAAACGCGTCCGCTGTCGACCGCGCACCGTAGAAACACACCTCGCTCCCCGGTTTCCGTGCTCCCTCCAACGTCACGCTGTACTCTCGCCGGTAGGCCATAGCCGGTACTGCGGCCAGGGCGGCGAGGAGAAGGAGAAAGCCGGACGCGCCCCGCATCAGTCTCCGCAGTCCTCTCGATCGCACTGCTCGCAGGGCGATCCCGTGTATGCGATCTTGCACTTGTACTGTGTGAGTGACCGGAGCTTACATTGGTGGGGGTCTGCGATTCTCATTGCGTCATCCTCCGAGTAAATTTGATGATGTCTTTACTGAAGGAGTGACATGGAACGTGAAAGTGTCACCCTGTTGCGGAAGTCCTCCGCCGCCGCAGCGACGGAGGACGGAATCCCCTAATGCGCCGCGGCCTGCGCTTCCTTCGCCTTCTTCGTATCGGTGATGATCTTTTCCTGCAGGTTGCGCGGCACTTCTTCGTAGTGGGAGTACTCCATGTGGAAGCTGCCGCGGCCTTGGGTCAGCGATCGAAGGGTCGAGCCGTAGGTGAGCATTTCGGCCAGGGGGACGCGGGCGTGGACGACCTGGGAGTCTTCTTCGGCATCGACACCTTCCACGCGGCCGCGGCGGGAGTTGAGGTCGCCCATCAGGTCGCCGACGTATTCAGACGGGGCGGTGATGTCGACGTGCATGATCGGTTCGAGGAGCGTCGGGCGGGCCTGTTCCATCGCCTGCTGGTAGGCGAGCGAGCCGGCGATCTTGAAGGCCATTTCGGACGAGTCGACGTCGTGGTACTGGCCGTCTTTCAGCCGGACGCGGAAGTCGACCATCGGGAAGCCGGCCAGGAAGCCTTTCGTGCGGGCGTCCTGGATGCCCTTTTCGACGGCCGGGATGTACTGGCGGGGGATCGAGCCTCCGAAGATCTCGTCGACGAACTCGAAGTCGGCGCCGCGCGGGAGCGGCTCGACGCTGATCTTGCAGTCGGCGAACTGGCCGTGGCCGCCCGACTGTTTCTTGTGGCGGCCGTGCGCGTCGGCCGGCCTGGTGATGGTCTCGCGGTACGGCACTTTCGGCGGGTGGAGCAAGACGTCGACGTGGTACTTCTTCCGCAGCTTGGCCACGACGATCTCGACGTGGAGCTGGCCCTGGCCGCTGATGAGGAACTCCTTCGTCTGCTCGTCCCGGGTGAACTTGATGGTGGGGTCTTCTTCGATGATGCGATGGATGGCCGCGCCGAGCTTGTCCTCATCGCCGCGCGCCTTCGCCTCGACGGCGAATGCGATCGCCGCCTCGGGGTAGTTGATGTGCTCGAGCACGATCTGGTGGTCCTTCGCCGCGATCGAGTCGCCGGTGAAGGTGTCTTTCAGCTTCGCCACCGCGCCGATGTCGCCGGCGCGCAGCTCCGATACCGGGATCTGCTGCTTGCCCTGCAGCACCTGCAGCTTGCCGACCCGCTCTTCGTGGTCGCGGCTCGTGTTCCAGTACGTGTGGTCCGACTGCAGCGTGCCGCCGTAGACGCGGAAGAGGGAGACTCGGCCGGAGAAAGGATCGGAGAAGGTCTTGAACACCAGCGCGGCGGGGAAGGCCTCGGGGCGCGCGTCGAAGGTCGTCGCTTCTCCCTTGCGATCCTTGCCGTCGATCTTTTTCAGCTCGTCGGCCGCCGGCAGGAGCGAGACGAAGGCGTCGAGCACGGCGTGGCCGCCGATGTTGTGGGAGGCGGAGGTGAAGAGCACGGGGTAGATCTGATGGTGCGCGACCTCCCGCCTCATGCCGTCGATCAGGTCTTCCTGCGAGAGGCCGCCCTGTTCGAAGAAGCGCTCCATCAGCGTGTCGTCGCCCTCGGCGACTTTCTCGATCAGCTTCTCGCGCCAGGAGTCGGCGTCGTCTTTGATGCTGGCCGGGATGTCGGTCGTTTCGTACTTGCCGGAGCCGTCGGCGGCGTAGGTATATGCCTTCATCGACACCAGGTCGATGATGCCGCTGAAGTCCTTCTCCTCGCCGATCGGGAGCTGGATGGGGACGAGGTTCTTGCCGAACTTCTTCTGCAACGCATCCATCGTGCGGGAGAAGGAGGCGCGGTCGCGGTCCATCTTGTTGACCACGATCAGCCGCGGCAGGCCGTATTGGTCGGCGAACTTCCAGACCTTTTCGGTGGTGACCTCGACGCCGGTCACGCCGCTGACCATGATCACCGCGGAGTCGGCGACGCGGAGCGCGCTCTTCGCTTCCATGATGAAGATGCCGAAGCCGGGGGAGTCGAGGAGGTTGATCTTGGTGTCTTTCCATTCCGCGAACGCGACGGCGGCGGAGATGGAGTGCTTGCGCTCGATCTCGTCGGGGTCGAAGTCCGTGACCGTGGTGCCGTCTTCCACGCGTCCGAGGCGCGTGTTGGCGCCGGCGTTGAAGAGGAGCTGCGAGACAAGGGTTGTCTTACCGGTATCGTTGTGTCCGACGATCGCCACATTGCGGATCTCGGAACCCGAGTAAACCTTCATGAGCTCGACTCCGTAAGCGAATTGACCAACAGGCGTGACATCATAATTTAAAATTTCGGCACGGCGAGTGGCCGCGCCACACCAGCGTCTTCCGAACACAGGAGTTATGATTGTCGGCTGATGGGACGCCCCCCGATCCCGGCGCGGAAACCCGCAGCCGCCCTGCCTCCGGAGACAGGCACCTCTTGAAACTGGGCCGCTACGAAGTCGTACGCGAGCTCGGCAAGGGAGCGATGGGGATCGTCTACCTTGCCAAGGATCCGCTGATCGGACGCCTGGTGGCGCTCAAGACCATCCGCGTCGCCGCCCACGCCGACGACGACGAGGCGAAGGAGTTCCAGCAGCGCTTCATCCGCGAGGCACAGGCGGCCGGCATCCTCAACCACCCCTCCATCGTCACCGTCCACGACATCGGGCAGGACGAAGAGAACGGGACGTCCTTCATCGCCATGGAGTTCGTCGAGGGGAACAACCTCAAAGAAGTGCTCTCGCAGGGGCGGGCGCTCTCCTTCGAGCAGATCGGTGACATCGTCGCCCAGATCGGCGAAGCGCTCGATTTCGCCCACGCCAAGGGGATCGTCCACCGCGACGTGAAGCCGGCCAACATCATCCTGATCGAAGGCAACCGCGCCAAGATCACCGACTTCGGCATCGCCAAGATCGCCTCCGGCGCCGTGAACCTGACCACCACCGGCCAGTTCCTCGGCACGCCGAACTACATGGCCCCGGAGCAGATCAAAGGGGCGCCGGTCGACGGCCGCACCGACATCTTCGCTCTCGGCATCTGCCTGTATGAATGCCTCACGCGGCGCAAGCCGTTCGGCGGCGACTCCCTGACCTCGATCTCCTACAAGATCGTCCACGAGCCGTTCCCGCCGCTCATGGAGATCAATCCGCAGATCCCGGAGGGCTACGAGGAGATCGTCGCCAACTGCCTGGCCAAGGACCCGACCAAGCGCTACCAGCGCGCGCGGGACATGGCCGTCGCGCTGCGTGCCGTCATCCGCGGCGAGAAGCCGACCCGTCCGGCCGACCCGATGCTCGCCGAGGAGACGGTCGTCACGCGCATCGGCATCCCGAACCTCGAGCGCGACAAGACCCCGACGCTCGAAGTGCCGTTCCCCGACGCCGTCGAGGCGCCCGTGGAAGAGAAGGTCGGCGGCAGCACGCGCCCGGCCGCGCACGCCGCCGGTGCAGTCGCGGCGGCCACGGCCGCTCCCGCCGTTGCAAAGGCACCCCGTCAGCCGGTAGGGCAGAAGTTCCGCAAGACGCTCACGAACGTCCGGGCGCTGCCGCTCTGGCGGAGACGCATCCCGCCGGCGATCTTCCTCGGCATCGTGGCGCTGCTGGTGGCAGGGCTGATCGGCGCCGTGGCGACGGTGAAGGGCCGCGCCTCGGTCACGCCAGTCGTCGACACCGCCGGTGAAGTGCGGCGTGCGACCGAGAAGCGGCTGCGCGAGGAAAGCATCGCCCTCATGCAGCAGGGCCGCGCCGCCGACGCGCACGCGAAGCTGCAGGAGCTGCGGCGCCTCGCCCCGAAGTCGCCGTTCGTCCTCACGAACATGCAGCGGCTGGAGGCCATCCTCGAGCGCCAGAAGCTCAGCCAGCAGCAGGTCGCGCAGACGGAGGCGAAGTTCCAGGAAGCGCTGACCCTCTTCAACGAGAAAAAGTACGCCGACGCCACGCTGCGCCTGCAGGAAACGCTCGCGCTCAACGCGAACCACCTGCAGGCGGCCGAGCTGCTCACGCGCTCCCAGGCAGAGGAGCAGAAGCTGCTGGCCGCGCGGACGCAGAGGCGGACCACGCAGCAGGGGACGAAAACCGCCGCCGGGCCGCGGACCGATACCACCGCAACCACGGCGACGACCGCCACCGAGGCGCCCGCGCCGCAGTCTTCGACGACCCAGCTCACCACCGTATTCATCCATCCGTTCAAGGACGGACGGATTGCGGTCCGCGTGGGGGCGGACATCGTCGTCAACCAGAAGCTGTACGACGAGAAGCCGGCCCGGTTCCTCCGCCGCGCCACCAAGACCTCGCGCGCGGTGAGCGTCACGAGCGAGTTCCCGGCCAAGAACGCCGACGTGCAGGTGTGGGTCACGGTGCCGGAGCTGAAAATCGACGAGCACGAGGAGCTGAAGGCGGTGCGCTTCGAGCCGGGCGGGAGCTCTCGCCTGGTGATCCGGTACGATCCCGCCAGCAAGAAGTTTTCTTACGAGCTGAATTGACGCGATTCGCCATCGCCACCCGCGACGAGCTCTGGTCGCGCGGACGCCTTCTCGAACGCCGCCTCTCGCACGGCGAGGCGGTCGAGGACACTGACGGCATCGTCGCTTCGGATGCCCGGGACGATGCTTTGGTTGCCGCCTGTGACGTCGCGATGGAAGATCTGCGCGCCTGCGTGCTGCCGGAGTTTCGGATGCGCCTCGTCGCCGAGGCGACGGCGGAGGGGGTGACGCGGACGATGGTCGTGTCGGATGGCGTGCATTCGATTGTGAGTGCTCCGGAGTTTCTGGCCGAGGATGTCGCCTTGTTGCGGGTTTGTGGGATGGGACCAATGGGACAGACGGCAGCCCATTCGTCCCAACAGTCCCATTCCATGCTCTGGAAGCACGGCACTGCCGCCGTGCTTCTCCACGAAGCGTTTGGCCACGCGCGTGAACACGGCCACGCGGAGCTCGAGTGGCCGCAATGGCTCCACGTCGACGTCGATTTGGCAATGCGGAGAGAGACCTTCCGCGATGTTCCGCTGCTGCGGATGAAACACGTCGTCGCCACGCAGCAGGACGCCCCTTTCGAGCTGCCGCCGGAACGCATTGAGATCCTTCTGGTCGAAGGCGGCATCTACGAGCCCCTCACCGAGACCGTCACCCTCCGCATCGCCGCCGCCGATCTCGTCGAGCACGGCACGACCACCCGCATCGCACCGTTTACCCACACCGCCACCCGCCAGACCATCGCCCGCTCCCTCCTCGGCGCGACCGGCGAGCCTCTCCGCTACCCCGGCGTCATTTGCTCCCGCGAAGGCCAGGAGCTCGTCGTCCCCTCCTGGGCCCCGCTGATCCTGACGGAGGCGCTGTGATCTACCGCAAGCAGGGGAGCGTGGTGCGGTGGTACGGGATACCAGTCTTTTCCGATCGCCCGGTTGCTGCTGCCGTAGGCAGCAAAAGATCTGTAGGCCCGGCCTTTAGGCCGGGTATAGCGCGGATCGGTTTTCGAGCCCGCGTAGCGGGCGACAGCCGAGAAACGTGCGGATGCCCTTTTCTGTCGCCCGCTACGCGGGCTCGCCTGGAAGGGGCTCGTTGTACCCGGCCTGAAGGCCGGGCCTACAGTTCTTCCGCCGCCTTCGGCGGCTCCCGCAGGATCCTTCCCATAGGTCGCTGCGCCTCGCGTGGTGTCGCGCCTCACGATGGTAGGGAAGGGACGGTCGCCGTTTCTGACGCGCTGGCCCCCCTCCTCCTGACGGAGGCGCTGTGATCTACCGCAAGCAGGGGAGCGTGGTGCGGTGGGAGAACGGGGTGGTGGTGCGGGTGGAGGAGAGGGGGGTGGCGGTGGAGGAGGGGGAGGTGTTCGAATGCTGGCCCTCGGGGAGCACGAACTCCCCGGCCACGCTTTCGGCACGTGGGGAAGTGCCTGCGGCTCAGGATGACATTGCGAGCGTTCTCGCTCCATTCGGATCCCTCACCCTCGAGCGCCTCATCCTCAACCACGGCATCGCCCACCATCAGTACGGCGACCGCAACTGGTCCGAGGAAACGCGGCGGCTGCACCTGTCCCTGGTCAAAGACCGGATGCGCGTTCTCATCGACCAGGCCGGCTTCGACACCACCCAGATCACCCGCATCGCGGCCGCGCTGGCCCGCGCCGGGAACAACGAGCACGACCCGCCCCCGCGCCTCCGCCTCGCGCCGAACGTCACCGCCGCCCTGCTCCCGGCGCTCCTCGGCCTTGCGCCTCCGAACGTGCAGATCCTCCAGACCGCGGGCGGCATCGACGGCAAGGGGAACGACATCCTCGAGGCGAAAGACGAGTGGCCGAACTGGTATCGGCCCAGCTACCGCGTCCGTCCCGTTCGTGCGCCGCTGAACCTCCGCATCGAGTGCGGCGTTACCGCCATCGAGCCCGATCGGCCGGTCGCCATTGCGCTCCTCGCACCCGTGACCGGCACGGTGCTCACGGTCCTGATCGAGGACAAACAGCGCGTCTACCCGGCCACCGTTCGCGTCACCCGTATCGACGCCGTGGCC
The DNA here is from genome assembly GCA_035629865.1 of Thermoanaerobaculia bacterium. Classification (GTDB taxonomy): domain Bacteria; phylum Acidobacteriota; class Thermoanaerobaculia; order Gp7-AA8; family Gp7-AA8; genus QHVT01. Next base: position 8,871 of record DASPHC010000020.1, read on the forward strand.
GGGGAGCGCATCCTCTACCCGTATGGCGGCGGTTCCTTCGGCGCGGAGATGATGCTTTAATGCGCCGCGGGTAAACCCAAGTTGAGCGCCACCGGCAGACGGGTCGAGTACCTCGCACGGGCGATCGTCAACCGGCTCGAAGACCGCGGCCTGATCGAATGCCGCGACGCCGAAGCCGGCATCCTCATCGTCGCCAAAGCACTCGAAGAGAATTTCGCCGCCGAAGAAGCGCACGCGCGCGACGCCCGGAAAGAGCCGAGACCGAAAACCTGATGCTCGAAAAGAAGCTGGAAGAACTCGAACGACGCAAACAGCAGAGCGAGCTCGGTGGCGGCCAGGCCCGCATCGACCGCCAGCACCGGGAGGGGAAGCTGACGGCGCGCGAGCGCATCGCCCTCCTCTTCGACCCGGGCTCCTTCCAGGAGCTCGACCAGCTCGTCACCCACCGCTCCACCGACTTCGGCCTCGACAAACAGCGCGTCCCCGGCGACGGCGTCGTCACCGGCTACGGCATCGTGCAGGGCCGGCTGGTCTACGCGTTCGCGCAGGACTTCACCGTCTCCGGCGGTTCCCTCTCCGAGACCCACGCCGCCAAGATCGTCAAGATCATGGACATGGCGGTGAAGAACGGCGCGCCGGTGGTCGGCCTCAACGACTCCGGCGGCGCCCGCATCCAGGAAGGGGTGGTCTCCCTCGGCGGCTACGCCGACATCTTCCTCCGCAACACCCTGACCTCCGGCGTCGTCCCGCAGATCTCCGCGATCATGGGGCCGTGCGCCGGCGGCGCCGTCTACTCGCCCGCCATCACCGATTTCATCCTGATGGTGAAGAAGACCAGCTACATGTTCGTCACCGGTCCGGACGTCATCAAGACCGTGACCCACGAAGAGGTGACGAAGGAAAAGCTCGGCGGCGCGGAGACGCACAACCAGGTCTCCGGCGTCGCCCACTTCGCCGCGGAGTCCGACGAAGACTGCATCGCCCTCATCCGCGAGCTCCTCTCCTTCATGCCGTCGAACAACATGGAAGAGGCGCCGCGCGTCGCGACGACCGACGACGTCAACCGCGTCGACGAGCAGCTCGACGCGTTCATCCCCGAGAGCCCGAACCAGCCGTACGAGATGCGCGAGGTCATCAAGATCATCGCCGACGAGGGACACTTCCTCGAAGTGCACCAGCATTACGCGCGCAACCTCGTGGTCGGCTTCATCCGCCTCAACGGCTACTCCGTCGGCGTCGTCGCGAACCAGCCGGCGTTCCTGGCGGGCGTGCTCGACATCGACGCCTCGCGCAAAGGGGCGCGCTTTGTCCGCTTCTGCGACGCCTTCAACATCCCGCTCCTCGTCCTCGAAGACGTTCCCGGATTCCTCCCCGGCGTCGGCCAGGAGTACGGCGGGATCATCATCCACGGCGCGAAGCTGCTCTACGCCCTCGCCGAGGCAACCGTTCCGAAGGTCACGGTCATCACCCGCAAGGCGTACGGCGGCGCGTACTGCGTGATGAACTCCAAGCACATCCGCGCCGACATGAACTACGCCTACCCGATGGCGGAGATCGCGGTCATGGGCGCCGAGGGGGCGGTCAACATCCTCTATCGCGGGGCGGAGAATCGCGACGCCAAAGTCGCCGAGTACAAAGAGAAATTCGCCAACCCCTACATCGCCGCCGAGCGCGGCTACATCGACGAGATCATCGAGCCGCGCTTCACCCGGCGAAAGCTGATCACGGCGTTCGCCATGCTGCGGAACAAGCGCGACCGGAATCCGCCGAAGAAGCATGGGAACATACCGCTGTGAACGAGAGATGAACGATGAGAGATGAGCGATGAGCATCTGACGGTCCATCTCTCGTTTTCCGCGCGGCCGCTGCGCGCAGACGAATGCAGAATGCAGAATGCAAAATGCAAAATGGAAAAGGTCAAGCGGCACCATGCCGTCTCCATTTTTTCCATTTTGCATTTTGCATTTTGCATTCTGCATTTCACCGCCTGCACGCCGCGTGAGCAGCCAAAGCCAAACGTCCTCCTCATCACCCTCGACACCTTTCGCGCCGACCGTCTAGGCCCGAAAACCCCCAACCTCGCAAAGCTGGCCGCGGAAAGCGTCCTTTTCACCAACGCCCACTCCCCCGTCCCCCTCACCCTGCCGGCGCACGCCAGCATCCTCTCCGGCGCGCTGCCGCTCCATCACGGGCTGCGCAACAACGGGGCGGGAAGCTTTCCTCCCGATCAGGAGACCCTCGCCACGGTCCTTTCGCGCAATGGCTATCGCACCGGCGCGTTCGTCGGTGCGTTCGTGCTCGACCGGCGTTTCGGCCTCGACCGCGGCTTCGACACCTACGACGACGAGATCGCGCGCGATCCGAACGCCGACCTCGCGCTCGAAGCCGAGCGCCGCGCGGACGCCGTCGTCGATCGCGCCGTGGCCTGGCTGCGCAACAGCGACACCCGTCCCGCGTTCACCTGGGTCCACCTCTGGGACGCGCACGCGCCGTATTCGCCCCCGTCGCCTTACGAACAGTCGTACGACGGCGAGATCGCGTATGTCGACGCGCAGCTCGGACGCCTGCTGGCCGCGGTCGATCGCACCAACACCGTCATCGTCGTCGCCGGCGATCACGGCGAGTCGCTCGGCGAGCATGGGGAGCTGACCCACGGCCTCCTGCTCTACCAGACCACCCTGCACGTCCCGATGCTCATCGCCGCCCCCGGCTCGAAACCGCGCGCGGTGGAGGAGCCGGTCAGCTCGGTCGACATCGCCCCGACCGTCGCCGCGCTCACCGGAACCGAGCTCCCGCCCCGCGACGGCCGCAGTCTCGCCGACGTCCTTCGCGGTGACGATGCGCCGGCGGTGGTCGAGCTCTACGCCGAAACGCAGTACCCGCTCACCTTCGGCTGGAGCGAGCTCGCCGCGCTGCGTCGCGGCAACCTGAAACTGATCTCCGGTCCCGCGCCCGAGCTTTTCGACCTCGGCCGCGACGCACGCGAGAGCACGAACGTTCTCTCCGACCGGCGCCGCGAGCTCCGCGAGCTCGCCACCAAGCTCGACGCCATCCGCGCCACCGCCGTCGCCGCCACTCAGACCACGGTCGACGAGGAAACGAAGCAGAAGCTGGCCAGCCTCGGCTACATCGGCCCCGCACCGGTTGCGGGAGCCGGCGCGCGTCCCGACCCGAAAGCGATGGCACCGCTCTTCCTCGAGTTTGAGAAAGCCCTCGCCTCGATGTCCGCGAACGATCCCCGCGCCGCCGTGGCGCCGCTGCAGGAGCTCGTCCGCCGCGATCCCGCCAATCCCGTCTTCCGCGCGACCCTCGGTCGCGTTCAGCGCCAGCTCGGCTCCAGCACGAACGCGGTGGCGCTCTACCGCGAGGCGGTGGCCCTCGCGCCGAACGACGCCGACGCCTGGTACAACCTCGGCGTCACCCTCACCGAATGCTGCGATCCGAAAGAAGCACTGGCGGCGCTCACCGAGTCGATCCGGCTCGACCCGAAACGAGCCGCCGCCTACAACGCCATCGGCGTCCTGTTTATAGAGGATGGCGATGCCGCCCGCGCGGCGGAGGCGTTCCAGCGCGCCGTGGCCCTCGACCCGCGCGACGCGCGCGGCTGGAACAACGCCGGAAACGCCATGCGCGCTCTCGGCCGGACGAACGAGGCCGCCGAGGCATATCGCAAGGCGATCGCGCTCGCGCCGGGCTACGCCGACCCCCTCAACGGCCTCGGCGTGATCCTCGTCCAGCAGCAGCGTCCGGGCGATGCCGTGGGCTACTTCCGGTCCGCCCTCCAGCTCCAGCCCGACCTCTACGAGGCCCAGCTCAACCTCGGCATCGCACTCCAGGAAACGGGGGATCGCGTCGCCGCCGCGGCCCAATACCGCGCCGTTCTGGCCCGCCTTCCGGCCGGTAAAGCGTACGACGCCCAGCGCGACGCGGCCCGGACCCTACTCACCGGACTCGGCAACTCGTGACCGTTTCAGGGCCGGTTTGTAACCGCCCCACAGTTCCCACACCCCGCGCTTTGATCTATAGTGCGGGAAATTTTTCATCGTCCAATTGCAACGAGGAGGATCCCCATGGTTTCACGGTCCAAACGTGCATTGCTCCTATGCTTTGCACTTCTCTTTACCTTCTCGTCTGCCGTCTTCGCTCAGGGCGGCGCAGCCTCATTGACAGGCCGCGTCGTCGACGAGACCGGGGGCGCCCTGCCGGGTGTCTCGGTGACGGCGACGAACAACGCGACGGGCCTCAACCGCACCGTCGTAACCGAGCCCGATGGCTCTTACCGTTTTCCCAGCCTTCCGGCCGGCACCTACACGGTCCTCGCCGACCTGTCGGGTTTCGGCACGGTCTCGACGACGGACGTGGTCCTGAACGTCGCCCGCGATCGTGAGCTCGAGATCACGCTCAAGCAGGCGGCGGTCAAGGAGTCCATCACCGTCACGGCCGAGGCGCCGCTCATCGCCGACGCACCGGCGATCGGCACCACCGTCAGCCAGGACGAGCTCGAGAACCTGCCGCTCAACGGCCGCCAGTTCGCGAACCTCGGTTCGCTCGCGCCGGGAACGCAGCTCGCGTACAACGCCGACCCGACCAAGCCGGGTCAGCTCACCATCGCCCTCAACGGCGGTATCGGCCGCAACGTCAACTTCACCGTGGACGGCGGCGACAACACCGACGACACCATCGGCGGCGCGCTGCAGAACTTCAACCTCGAAGCGGTCCAGGAGTTCACGATCCAGACGCAGTCCTACAAGGCCGAGTACGGCCGTTCGTCGGGCGGCGTGTTGACCGTTGTCACCAAGACCGGGACCAACGAATTCGCCGGAAGCCTCTACGGCTTCTACCGCGACGACCGCCTGAACTCGATCACCGAGTCCGAGCGCCTCGGCGGCGGCGAGAAGGCCGAGTACGAGCGCAAGCAGTACGGCGGCTCGATCGGCGGCCCGATCGTCCGCGACCGCGCCCACTTCTTCGCCACGTACGAAGAGACCGAGCGCCCCTCCAGCTACATCGTCAACACCGGCGGCATCTTCCCGGAGTTCGACGGTGACGCCATTCCGATCCCCTTCACCGACAAGCTGATCACCGCGAAGGCGACGGCCAACCTCTCGGCCTCGCAGTTCCTGCAGGTCCGCTACGGCTACCAGAAGAACGCCGACAAGTACGGCGCCGGCCAGCTCACGCTGCCCTCCGCGCTCGGTACCCTCACCAACGAGTACGAGTCCTACCTCCTCGGCCACACCTGGACCCTCGGCGGCTCGCGCGTGAACGACTTCGTCTACCAGTGGACGAAGTTCAACAACGCCATCACCGCCGACTCCAACGAGCCGGCGCTGGCGTTCCCGAGCGGCGTCGCCCTCGGCCAGAACGTCAACACGCCGCAGACGACCAACCAGGAAAAGTCGCAGTTCCGCGACGACTTCTCCTTCTCGACCACCCTCGGCGGCCGCCGTCACGACTTCAAGACCGGCGCCCAGTGGATTCACGAGCCGATCCTCGGCGGCAGCTTCACCACCGGCACCGCCGGCCAGTTCACGATGCGCGACGACGACCCGAATTCGCCCGTCATCGCCATCAACGTCAACGGCGGCTTCGCCGGCTTCTCAACCCCGGTCGACCAGTACAGCTACTACTTCCAGGACGACATCCACGTGAATGACCGCCTGACGGTCAACGCCGGTCTCCGCTACGACCTCTGGACCGGCTTCGACCTCGACCAGAGCACGAACCCGGTTCTGCAGGCGCTCTCCACCCAGACCCAGTACAACGACTCCTACTACCTCGAGGCGTTCCGCGGCTGGGACGGCCAGCTCGAGAACGACACGAACAACATCGCCCCGCGTCTCGGCTTCAGCTACGACCTTCGTGGCGACAGCCGGCACATGATCCGCGGTGGTCTCGGCCGTTACTACGACTTCCCGTACACCAACGCCACCATCCTGTTCCCCGGCGAGGCGATCCTGTCGAACTTCGGCACGATCTACAGCCTCAACGACCCGAACGGCATCCGCAACCCGGACGGCACGTTCTTCCGTCCCGGCCAGCCGCTGCCTCCGGGCGGTGAGACCCCGATCGGCTTCACCCTGCCGGCCAACGTCGGCCATCCGTCGATCACCAACACCCCGTACTCCGACCAGGTCTCGCTCGGTTACTCGACCGAAGTCACGAACTGGCTCGGCGTCAACGTCGATGTCACGCACATCGAGTACCGCGACATCCCGTACCGCTTCCGCTACAACGGCTTCCTCGACAACAACGGCAGCCCGATCACCTCGCGCCGTTTCTCGTCGATCGGCATCACCAACAACAACCGTATGTGGATCGGCGACGGTGAGGCGGATTACGACGGCCTGAACATCGGCTTCCGCGCCCGCATGTCCGGCAAGCTCGAGATGCAGGGCTTCTACACGCTCTCCAAGATCGAAGGAAACGTCCTCGCCGGCGCTGACGAGTTCCGTCTGACCAACGCCAACCACCAGCCGGACCGCGCGGGCGACCTTTCGGTCAACTTCCGCGACCCGCTGTGCGACCAGTGCTTCGGACCGCTCGACACCGACGCCCGCCACAAGGTGACGATCAGCACGCTCTACCGCGCGCCGTTTGGCATCAACGTCTCCGGCGTGCTGCGCTACCGCTCGGCCCTCCCGTACAGTGAGCGCGACGGCCGCGACCTCAACGGCGACGGTCAGTTCTCCGACCTCGTCGCGGGCACCGAGAACGTCAACAACCTGCGTGGCGAGTCGTTCTCGCAGTTGGACGTCCGCCTCTCGAAGGACTTCCGCCTCTACTCGTCGCTCGGCATCGAGCTGATCGCCGAGATGTTCAACGTCTTCAACGAGATCAACCCGTCCGCCATCAACGGCCAGCGCTTCACCGCTTCCGGAGCGCCGAACCCGAACTTCCAGCAGGCCACCGCCTTCGCCGGCGACCCCCTGCAGGGCGAGCAGCGCCTGATCCAGCTCGGCGCCCGCTTCCGCTTCTAGTTCCCGGGCCTCAGCAGCAACCCCGACGAGGGCGCCGAAAGGCGCCCTCGTTTTTGATGGGACCAATGGGACGGATGGGACCAATGGGACGGATGGGACCAATGGGACGGATGGGACCAATGGGACAAATGGGACCCATGAGGGCTCTCTTGCTGCCGCAGGCAGCTAAAGAACTGTAGGCCCGGCCTTTAGGCCGGGTTAACCGTGGATGGCTCTTCGAGCCCGCGTAGCGGGCGACAGACGAGAAACGCCGCTCTTTTCTGCCGCCCGCTACGCGGACTCACTTTGCGGTGCGCGTGGTACCCGGCCTGAAGGCCGGGCCTACAGTTCTTTAGCTGCCTACGGCAGCAGAGCCCGGGGCGGGTCCCATAGGTCCCATAGGTCCCATCAGTCCCATTTGTCGCCCAGGCCCAATCCCCCGGAATACCCCCCACCCCCGTCGCGTTGTCTGCCGGGCACCCCGAGGACTCTTTTCTGCTTGGGGAGCGTGCGCGCGCGGCGGCCCGGGAAGTTTGACGAGAGTCGCTGGCGTGTGCTAAATCGTGCGGTTCCAATTTGTTGGAGGCTTTGTGTACGCCATCATTCAGTCGGGTGGAAAGCAGTATCGTGTGGCCGAGGGCGATCGCCTGCAGGTCGAGCGTGACGTTCTCGGCAGCGCCGATCAGGACAAGGTCACCTTCAGCGAAGTTCTGATGGTCGGCGGAGATCAGCCGCAGGTCGGCACCCCGACGGTCAAGGGCGCCTCGGTCATCGCCACCGTCCTCGGCGAGACCCGCGGCCAGAAGATCATCGTCTTCAAGAAGAAGCGCCGGAAGAATCACACCAAGCGGACCCACGGCCACCGTCAGGACGTCGTGGACGTGCGCATCGACAGCATCAAACTCTGATCCGCCGAACCGTCGGCAGGGAGGTCAACCATGGCTCATAAAAAGGGACAGGGCTCGTCGCGCAACGGTCGCGATTCGCAGCCGAAAATGCTCGGCGTCAAGCGCTTCGCCGGCCAGTTCGTCACCGGCGGCTCCATCCTCGTCCGCCAGCGCGGCACGAAGTTTCAGCCGGGCGTGAACGTCGGCCTCGGCCGCGATCACACGCTCTTCGCGAAGATCGACGGCATCGTACAGTTCCACGACAAGGGCGAGCGCGGCCGTTTCATCAGCGTCACCCCGGCCGCTCCGGCTCCTGCTGCCGAGTAACGCGGTCCATCTCGCGCGGTCTGCGAAAAACGCCGCTCGTGAGAGCGGCGTTTCTGTTTACCAGAGATAGAGCGCGGAGATCGCGAGCGCCACGGTCGAGAGCAGTGTCACCACCCGCCACGAATCGCGTCCGCTCTGCATGTCTTCGAAAGCCTGATCGATGAAGTCCAGCACGGCGTGGCGAAACAGCAATACGAATGCCTGATTATTTGTTGCGCCCGCCACGACCGGAGGTCGGGTCTTTACTCATCAGTTGGAACACCATTAGCACTTAGAAAAGCAAAAATGTTCATCGATCACGCAACCATCCGCGTAAAAGCCGGAGACGGTGGACACGGTTGTGTTGCCTTCCGGCGTGAGAAGTTCGTTCCCAAGGGCGGCCCTTCCGGCGGCGACGGCGGCACGGGCGGATCCGTCTGGATCGTCGCCTCGCGGCGTCTCAACACCCTCTACCACCTCCAGTTTCAGCGCGAGTGGAAAGGCGGCCGCGGCCAGCACGGCATGGGCTCCAACTGCTCCGGCCACGACGGAGAAGACGTCACCCTCGAGCTTCCGATCGGCTCCGTCGTCCGCGACAAGCTGACCGGCGACATCCTCGCCGACCTCTCCGAGGACGGCCAGCGCGTCCTCGTCGCCAAAGGCGGCCGCGGCGGCTGGGGCAACCAGCACTTCGCCACAGCCACCCGGCAGGCTCCCCGCTTCGCGCAGGACGGCAATCCCGGCGAAGAGCACGAGCTCTTCATCGAGCTCAAACTGATCGCCGACGTCGGCCTGGTCGGCCTCCCGAACGCCGGCAAGTCGACCCTCATCTCCGTCATCAGCGCCGCCAAGCCGAAGATCGCCGACTATCCGTTCACCACTCTCGTCCCGAACCTCGGCGTGGTGAAAGCGGACGACGCCCAGACCTTCGTCGTCGCCGACATCCCCGGGCTCATCGAAGGCGCCCACGAAGGCCACGGCCTCGGCGACCAGTTCCTCCGCCACGTCGAGCGCTGCTCGGTGCTCGTCCACCTCGTCGACCTCTCGGCCAACGAGACCCCCGAACAGGATGCCGCGGTCATCGCCCGCGAGCTCGAGCTCTACTCGCAGACCCTCGCCCGGAAACCGCGCATCGTCGTCGGCTCCAAGCTCGACTCCCTCGTGCCCGGCAACAGCGAGAAATTGCGCGCCTACGCTGACGAGAAGGGCTTCGCATATCACGAGATCTCCGCCGTGGTCGGGGATGGCGTCAAAGAGCTGGTGCGCATGCTCGCCCGGATCGTGCGCGAGCATTTCGCGCGTGAGGAAGCAGCCCGCGAAGGAGAACGTCTGCTGAGCCGTGTCACCGGCGAGACGGCTCCTGCGGAAGTGCCCGGAGCGCACGCCCACGACCTTCCATGAGAATCGGCATCTGCGGAGGCACGTTCGATCCCTTCCATCGCGGCCACCTCGACCCGATCCTTTCGGTTCGCGGCCGCGTCGGGTGGGACCGCGTCCTCTACGTCCCGGCGTACATGCAGCCGTTCAAGCAGGAGCGCGAGACCGCCTCGGGCTACCACCGCTTCGCCATGACCGCCATCGGCACGTCGGGCGATGACGCCCTCTACGTCTCACCCGCGGAACTGGAGCGGGGGAGGATCTCGTACACCGTGGAGACGCTCGAAGAGCTGCGCGCGGCGCATCCGGACGACACCCTCGACTGGGTCATCGGCGACGACAACCTCGCGAAACTGCTCGAGTGGAAAAACCTCGACCGCATCTTCGAGCTGGCGAACTTCGTCGTCCTCACGCGCGGAGGAGCGGCACTCCTGCCGGCCCTGCAGAATCGCGTCGCGGAAGCCGGAAACCGGCCTGCCCGCGGAGCGATCGTCTTCGCCGAGAACCCGACCGTCCCGGTCTCTTCCACCGAGATCCGGCGGCGCGTCGCTGCCGGCGAATCCATCGATGAGCTGGTTCCGCCGCCGGTCTCGCGCTACATTCATCACAATGGACTCTATCGAAAGGGCCAAGCGTGAAAGATTCGATTGAATCCCGCGTCCGCCTGGCGGTGGCCGCGGCCCTCGACAAAAAGGCAACTGATCTCGACGTTCTGCAGGTTGGCGAGCTGACCTCCATCGCCGACTACTTCGTCCTCACCTCCGCCGGCAACGAGCGGCAGGCACAGGCCATCGCCGACAGCGTCGTCGACCGCCTCAAAGCGGACATGAACGTCAAGCCGCTGCTCATCGAGGGGACCATCCCCGGGCGCTGGATCCTCCTCGACTTCGGCGACTTCATCGTCCACATCTTCACCGAGGACATGCGCCGGTTCTACGGACTGGAGCGGCTCTGGGGCGACGCGCCGAACGTCACCGCGGAGTTCAGCGGAGAAGCTGCACCGCGTGCCTTCCAGACCTCGTGACGCCGCGCGCAAGCCGGCCCGCCTGAAGGACCTCTTCCGCACGCGCAACGCTGCCATGCGGAACGTCCTGGAGACGGTCGAAAGAGTCCTCGACCACGACGTCAGCATCCTGATCCTCGGCGAGTCGGGAGTCGGGAAAGACTACCTCGCCGAATCGATCCACGCCTGCAGCGCGCGCCGCGACGAGCCGTACGTGCACATCGAGTGCGCCAGCATCCCCGCGGAGCTCTTCGAAAGTGAGCTCTTCGGCCACGAGCGCGGCACCTTCACCGACGCCCAGACGCGCAAGGTAGGGAAGCTCGAGGCCGCGCGCCGCGGCACCGTCTACTTCGACGAGATCTCCGCGCTCACGCCCCAATTGCAGGCCAAGCTGCTGCGCGCCATCCAGGAGCGCCGCTTCACCCGCCTCGGCGGCACCGCCTCCCTTCCCTTCGAGGCGCGCGTCATCTCCTCTTCGAACGTCGAACTCGGCGAGCTCCTCTCCTCCGGCGCCCTCCGTCGCGATCTCTACTACCGCATCAACGTCGTCACCCTGACCCTCCCGCCGCTGCGCGAGCGCCACGAAGACGTCAAGCTCCTCGCCAACGTGTTCGTGAAACGGACAAAATTCAAACGCTTCGCGGCCGACGCCGAACGCCTCCTCGCCGGCTACCCCTGGCCCGGCAACGTCCGCGAACTGCGCAACGCCATCGAGCGCGCCGCGCTCCTCGAAGAAACCGACCGCATCACCGCCGCCTCCCTCCCCATCCGCACAGCGGACGATCTCATCGCCACCGCCGCCCGTGGCCGCTGGACCCTCGACGAGCTCGAGTCCCACTACATCCGGGAAGTCCTGACCCAGACCCGCTCCAACTACTCCAAAGCCGCAGAGATCCTGGGCATCAACAGAAAGACCCTGCTGGAGAAGAGAAAGAAGTATGGGCTCGACTGACGTCCCCATCCGTCCCATTCGTCCCATAGGTCCTGTCAGTGCGCTGTCGGAGAGCCTGTTCGCCCAATGAAATTCCGGTTCATCTGGTCCGGTTCCCACACCGACGCCGAGCTCGGCGAGGCGGTGGAACGGTACCTCGGGAGAATCAAACACTTCTTCCCGACCGAGGTGCTCGAAGTCGCTTCGGAGCGCGGTAGACATTCTCAAAGCGATGGGTCTATCATGCGCGCTCAATCCGCGCGCCTGCTGGCCGCGATCCCCGATCGCGGGTACGTCGTGGTCCTCGACGAACGAGGCCAAACGTTTGATTCTTTGAAGTTTGCAAAGTGGATCGAGAGGCTGACGATCGACAGTCCGTACGGCGTCAACTTCGTCGTCGGCGGCGACGTCGGCTTCGATGAATCGGTCAGAAAGCGCGCCGACAAACTGCTCGCCCTCTCACCGATGACGCTTCCCCACCAACTCGCGCGCGTCATCCTGCTGGAACAGATCTATCGGGCCTGCACGTTGATGCGCAACATCTCGTACCACAAATAGAGGCTCGGAATGGCGAAAGTGAAGACGAAAACGAACCCGTACCAGCAGCATGAGGATGCGCTTCGCACCAAGCAGCGCGAGCTGCACGACTCCTTTCAGCGCGACAAGGCCGCCGGCAACGCTTCCCCCGACGACGGCATCCAGGATCTCGCCGATAAGGCCGCCAGCGCCTACTCCAAAGAGCTCAACTTCTCCCTCTCCGATACCGAGCGCAACCTGCTCATGCTCATCGAAGAGGCCTTCAACCGGATGAAGAACGAGACCTACGGCACCTGCACCAACTGCGGCGTCGAGATCGGCGAGAAGCGCCTCCAGGCCGTTCCCTGGACCCCCTTCTGCATCGACTGCCAGGAGCTGCAGGAAAAGGGGATGCTCACGTAGAGTGTCGCGGCAGAGTTTGGTCGTGATCTGATTCGGGAGCGCTTCGGCGCTCCCGTTTTGTTGAAGGGAGAAGCGAAATGCAGAATGCAAAATGCAAAATGCAAAATGGAAAATGGAATACCGGTGATCGCCCCTTTTTCCATTTTGCATTTTGCATTCTGCATTCTGCATTTCGCTTCTAACCGATGCCCAAGCCTCTCACCGCCGTCCTCTCCCAGATCGCCGCCGGAAAGCCGCCGCGCGTCCTCCTCGTCGGCGGCTCGTCCGACTTCCTCTCCGAGCAGGCCTTCCACCAGATCCGCGACGCCATCGTGGCCCAAAACCCGGCCATCAACGTCGAGAGCTACGAGCCCGGCACCGAGCTCGCCTCCATCCTCGACTCCTACCGCACCATGTCGCTCTTCGGCAGCGCGCGCCTCATCATCATCCCCGAGGTCAACGCATTCGTCTCCGCGAAAGAGATCGCCTCCCTGTTCGACAAGGCCGTCTCGGAGTGGAAGAGCGCCAAGACCGACCGCAAGCGCACCACCTCCGCCGCGAAGCTCCTGCACGTCCTCGGCCTCGCCGGCGCTGACCTGGAGATGACCGACCGCCAGATCGCCGACGCCCTCGGGGCGTCGCTCGAAGGGACCCTCGGCGAAATGCTCGCCTTCTGCCGCAACACGGGCAAGAAAGCGGGCCGCGGCGAAGACGACGGCGCCCTGCTCATGGAAGCGATCGTCCGCGGCGGCGCCCCCGGGACCATCCTCCTCATGCGCGCCGGCGAAGTGCCGCACGACTCCGCCACCGTCGACCTCATCGACAAAAACGGCGCCGTCGTCGTCGCCAACCTCACCAAAGAAGGCTTCGGCGCCGCGCTCGACCAGATCATCCAGTACACCGCCGCGGAGAGCAACGTCCGCTTCGACACCCAGGCCGTCGCCCGCCTGCGCCAGCGCCTCGGCATCGAGCGCATCCTCGCCGACAAATTCTCCAAAGACGTCCCCGAGCTCCGTGGCGTCATCTCCGAAGTCGAGCGCTTGGTGATGCTCGTCGGCAACGGCGGGCGCGTCACCGCGGACCTGGTCGAGCGCGAAATCGCCGCCGTCGAAGGAGGCGCGCGCTACGAGCTCGGCTCCCTCTTCACCGAAGGAAAGATCCTCGAAGCCGTCGCCAAACTCCGCGACCTCGTCGCCCAGGGGCGCCGCGAAGACCCGAAGACGTCCCTCGACTTCCACTACGGCCGCTTCCTCTTCCCCCTCGCCGAAGAAATCCGCCAGATGATCGGCATCCACTCCTTCGCCCGCGTCAACAACCTCAACCTACGCCAGTTCATGCAGTACAACCGCTTCAAAGACACCCTGGCCGACCCCCTCGGCGACTACCTCAAAGCCCACGGCCTCGTCCGCCAACGCCCCCACCCCTTCCCGCTGCACAAGAAATACGAAGCGGCACGCACCTACAGCGAGGCAGATCTGTTCAAGGCTTTGGCGACCGTTGCGGACCTGGAGATCAAGCGCAAGTCAGGCGGTTTGCCGGTCGACGTCGGCATCGAGACCTTCCTGCTCCAGCGGTTGCGGGGATAAATCCCAACGGTCTTCAGCTAAGCGGAGACCTCACAAGAGCGATCCGCCGCAGCCGTCGTAGGCGGCGACAGATCTGTAGGCGGCCTTTAGGCCGGGTAAGGTCGAGGAGACAAGGCAAGCCCGCGAAGCGGGCGACAGCGTAGATTTTTCGCGTGTCCCCTGTTCTGTCGCCCGCTTCGCGGACTCGCCTTCGTGGGCCGCACGATACCCGCCCTGAAGGGCGGGCCTACAGATCTTCCGCCGCCTACGGCGGCTGCGGTAGCTCGCTGCTACAAATGAGGGGTGCTCAATTTCTTCACAGCCGCTCATAAGGGTGGTGCGAATCACCTCACCTTGTCAGCACTTCTCCCGTCTCCGCGCCGCTCGCCGGTATTGATCGTCGAATCTCCTTGCGAATGGCACGACTTCGTGTTTGTTTCGCCACGGCTCGGTCTCGAGCATGATGTTGAAGCCCGCCGCGGAGATGATGCGTTCGGCGCGGGGGAAGAGAGACGTGGCCGGGCAGGCGTCGATCCTCTCGAATCCTTCGGGAAGCGGAATGCTGCAACGCGTGGCGACGAGAATGCGTTCGGGTGCGCCAGCCGCGAGGGCGCGTAGCTCCGACGTATACGCAATCAGCTCACGCACTTCGTCTTCCGGTCCGGAATGGACGATCAGCCAGTATGGCGTGTCCGGTCCGTCAGCATCGGGAGGAGCGCCGGCCACGCTCAGGTCGAGCGGAACGACGTTGCGGCTGTTCCGGCGTACGAACGCATCGTGGCTGGGGCCGAGCTCTTCGACGAGCCACGTCGTCCCGAACGACGGCAGCGGACCCGGCACGGCGCGCCGGTATTCGTCCCAGCGCAGCAGGCGGGCCACGAGATCCATTGGGAGGTCGAGGTCGAGGCCGCAGAGCTCTCCCTGGATGCCACCCGGAAAGGTATCGACGAGCAGACGCTCCGCGGCAAGGCCGCGTATCCAGGCGCGATGCTCCTCGACGGCATGTTCAAGATGCGCCGGCACTTCAATGACCGGGATCCCGCCGGCCACGCGCGCGTGGCGCGCATGCGGCGATGCCGTAACGATCGCGGCATCGTGTGCCAGGCCGAGCGATTCCAGGACGCGGCGGCCGCGCGTCAGGTGGCCAAGGCCTCCGCCGACGGCGTAGTAGAGGATCATCGGCTGCGCGAGAGCATCTCGCCCACGAGGATGCCCTCCTGAATCCTCTCGAGCACGTCCAGATACCGGCGGGTCTCCTCGCGTGCATCGAAGCGATGCCGCGCGAGCGCCGCCGCGGCCGAGCCCATCTGCCGCAGTTCCGCGTCGCCGGCCGCGGCGGCGCGGGCGATCGCATCGCGGCAGGCGTGTCCGTCGCCGGGCGGGAACAGAAACGCGTTCTCCCCGTCCGTGAGCACGTCGAGCATTCCACCCACGGCGGAGGCGAGGAGCGGTCTGCCGAGCGACGCAGCCTCGACGAGCACGTTGGGAAAGCCGTCGTAGTGCGACGGCAGGACGACCAGGTCGGCGGCCAGGTAGAAGGGCAGCAGGTCGAACCGGTCGACGCCGGCGACGAGCGAATGCGCGAGCCCCGACAGCATCGGATCGAGCCCTGCCTCCATTTCGCCGACGAGGAGCAGATGGAATCGATCGGCCCGTCCGGAGCGCACGAGCGACTCGACGAAAAACGGCGTGCCTTTCTTGTTCTTCAGATGACCGAAAAATCCGAGGAGGCGGCGCGACGACTCCACGTTTTGCGCGCGCCAGGCCGCGCCGCGCGCGCGGTCGGCGGCGGTAGCCTGCCAGAGATCGAAATCGATTCCGTTCGGCACGACGTGCGGCTCACTCCCGGGATGAAGTACCGCGATCTTTTGCGCTTGCGAATGGGTGACCGTGCAGATCGCGGCCGAGCGTCGCAAGGCGTCGTCGAGGATCGGGCGCCGGCGCGGGTCGAACAGGCCGGCATCCAGCTCGTTCCCGCGGATCAGCGTTACCAGCGGACGGACCATCCATGCGGCGAACACCGGTGCCGCGAGCAGAGGCAGCGTCCCGCCGAATGCGACGACGTGCGTCACGGCGCGGAGATCGAGACTCTGCTGGACGCGGTTCCAGAGCAGGTTGATCGCGTGTGCGGCGTCGGCTTCGGGACGAACACGCGTGAGGGAGCCGCTCGACGTCTGTTGATGCGACGTGGCCGCGCTCTTCCGGTCGAAGTGGATCACGTCGATCGCCACGCCCGCGCGCCCGAGTCCGCGCACGATCCGGTCGCACGACTCCGCCATTCCTCCGCGATCCGGCGGGTAGTTCTCGGTGATGAAGAGCAGGCGCATGCCGGCCCCCTCAGCTCTCGCCGAAGCCACCGCGCTCCACCTCGTCTTCCGCCGCGTCGCGCTGCCGTTCGTCGAACGAGAGCGCGTCCTGGCGGTCGAATGAGCTGTCGTGAGACCTGTCCATCGGCATGTAGCCGGTCGTCGCGTAATACGAGTTGCGATACCGGTGCGACCACACGTCGTCGTACTCCTCCTCCTGAACGTTCGAGCTCGTAGCCGCGCAGTCGAAGCACATCGAGAACCCGGTCTGCGGGGCGAGATGGGCCGGGCACATCGATCGCTGGCACTGCGAGCAGACCGTCACGGCCGGGTTGTCGCAGCCGCTGAGCGTCAGAAATCCCTTGCGTGCCTCGCAACTGCTCATGCTCCGGCCTCCTTCCGCGCCCGCCGCGCGTTTCGATAGACGCCGGCGATGAGATCGATCAGCGCGCGCGGATCGATCGGGTCGAGCGTCGCCGAGCGGATCTGCCGTTCCATGACCACGACGTTGCGCTTCGCGCCGCTCGTCACTTCCGCGCCCGCCGGTGCAGTCACGTCGTAGGTCTTCTTCCGTATGCCGAGACGGACCTCGAGATCCGTCTTCTTCGTGTACTTGGTCTTGGTCTTGTACTTCCCGCCCGGATTGCGCTTCGTTTTCTGCAGCTCCCGGATCGAGTCGGTGACCTGCCAGGACAGTTTCGTTCCGTCGACCAGCACGGCCTCGGCCGACATCCAGGGGTCGAGGTACGTCGACTCGATCACCTTATGGTAGACGCCCATGCTGTACGGAGCTTTCTCGCTCTGCTTCTTCGACGCTGCCGTCGGCGAGCCGAGATCGAGCTTCAGGCGCACCGGAGGCGCGGCGTCGATGTCCTCGCGGAACACGCTCAGCACCGGGAGCGCGAACTGCCGGAAGTTGTTCGAGACGTCGATCCGCTTCGTCCAGAAGTAGAAGTAGCCCAGGGCGATCGCGGCTGCGAGCAAAACCAGCGCCGTGGCCATTGCAAAAGGGACGTCGTTCCCCCAGGCGATGAGCGCAGCGACGGTCAGGACCAGGGCCAGCCCGAAAGAGCATCCGAGCCGCGTGCGCGACTGGTCGGCTCTCGCATCGCACGCGGCCAGCGGCTTCAGGAGCGCCAGCAGCTCGTCGATGGGGCGGGTCACCTCCAGCCGCTTGTCGAGCAGGATGCGCTTCTGCTCAGCGTTCAGCGATCGCCATGTCTGCACTACGCTCATCGGCCGGGGCTCCTTTCTGCAGCAGGTCGAGATACGCGCGCCGCAACGCGGCGGTCGACCTCGACCAGGTGAAGCGCTCCTCGATCGTGTGGCGCGCGTGCTCGCCGAGCTCCCGTGCGCGGTCCGGATGCTCGAGCAGGATGCGGATCGCGCGCGCCAGCTCGGCCGGACGATCGGGGTGGACGAGCCAGCCGTCCTCGTGGTCGCGGATCAGCTCGCGCACGGAAGGGAGATCCGAGGCCACCACCGCCGTGCCGGACGCCATCGACTCGAGAATCTTGAGAGGCGCGCAACCCTGCACCGCATTGCGCGGCGAATCGGTGAGCGGAGCGACCGAGACGAGTGCATGCCGGCGCCAGCCTGCGAGCTCCGGCTCCTCGAGCGCGAACCTCCAAAGGATTCGATCCGCGACGCCCAGCTTCACCGCCAGCCTCTCGTATCCGCGCCACGACTTCGAGTCCCGCGAGGCGCAGAGGACGAGCCGGAGCGGCGCGAAGTCGGCCAGGCGCGCAAAGGCGCGCAGGAGCGTGTCGATGCCCTGCCAGCTCTGTGCGGCCCCGAAATAGAGGATGTAGACCTCCGGTGCGCCGGCCGGACGCGGTGCGGACGAGTCGGGATCGGCCCCGTTGGGGATCACCGCGATCTTGTCCGGCGCCACGCCGAGGGATCCCAGGAGCCCGGCGGTCGTGTGCGACGGCGTGACGATCAGGTCCGCTGCGGCGCAGCAGTCCATCTCGATGCGCCGGATCTTTTCGAGCGTTCGCGGGCCGAGCAGGGGAAAGAGCGACGGCAGCTCGATGGACGGCAACGCATTCACCTCGTATACGGCCGCGTACCTGCGCCTGGGCCGGAGCGCGATCGCAGTGCCGGCCCAGGGATCGCGAAAATGGCAGATCTCGAGTGAAGGTTCCAGACGGTCGACGGCGCGTGCGATCCAGTCGCCGAAGAGCAGTGCCCGCTCCAGAAAATTCGGGACCTCGCGCGGGAAGCGGGCGATCTCGATCGGGCCTTCGACCTGATGGGCCGGCAGGTCGCCTCCGCCGAGGACCAGCAGCGCGCCGCCGTCGAGCGTATCGAAGAGCGTACGGGCGAAACGGTCGATGTGAATCGCCGCGCCTTTCCGCGAGGGGAAGCGATCAAACGCGGCATAGAGCGAGCGATGTGCCCTCTCGAACATGAATGAAGACCGGGGGAGGATGGTAGCACTTGCCAACGCGGAGGAACGACCGGGAGGCCTCCGGCGGGCCGGCACGGCCGGCAGCGCTGGTTGCTGCGCTTCACGGGCGTTTACGGATGAAACACGTTTGCTCCGAGAGCGTCCGCGTGGCGGAGCAACAAGCGCTGCCGGCCGTGCCGGCCCGGAGGCCCCTCGTCGCTCCCTCGCGACTGCACTAAACTCCCGCACCACATGCCCATGTTCGAAGGCGTCGACCGCAAAGCCTGGCACGCGCTCTTTGCCGCGCAGCTCGGATGGATGCTCGATGCCATGGACTTTCTCCTCTTCGTCTTCGCCGTCCTCCCCATCCAGGCGGAGTTCGGATTATCGAAGGCCTCCATGGGCGGCCTCACCTCGGTCGCCCTGATCGCCAGCGCCCTCGGCGGCATCGTCTTCGGCCGGCTGGCCGACCGCATCGGCCGCGTACGGGCAATGACCTTCAGCATCCTTCTCTACTCCGGCGCCACCGCCGGCCTGGCGACCTCGCAGGCCGTCTGGCAGCTCGTCGCCTGGCGCGCGCTCGTCGGGCTGGGGATGGGAGGGGAGTGGTCGTGCGGCTCCGTCCTCGTCGCCGAGACCTGGCCGGCGAAGCATCGCGCCAAGGCCATGGGCATCATGCAGTCCGGCTGGGCCATCGGCGCGCTCCTCGCGGCCGCGCTCTCCGCGCTGCTCCTGGAGCGCTTCGGCTGGCGCGTCCTCTTCCTCGTCGGCGCCACGCCGGCCATCCTCGCGTTCTGGATCCGCCGCACCGTCGAAGAGCCGCAGGTCTGGCGCGAGCGGGAAACCACCGAGACCCGCTGGAGCGAGATCTTCGCACCGGAGTTCCGCCGCCGCACTGTCACCGCCACCCTCGTCGCCAGCAGCGTCCTGATCGCCTTCTGGGGCGTCACCTCCTGGCTCCCGGCGTTCCTCGGCTCGCCCGTCGAGCAGGGAGGGGCGGGTCTCACCGTCACCAAATCCGCCGTCTGGCTGATCGCCCTGCAGATCGGCGCCTTCTTCGGCTACATCAGCTTCGGCTGGATCGCCGACCGCATCGGTCGCCGTCCCGCCTTCACCTTCTTCATGATCGCGGCGACCCTGGTCGTCCCGCTCTTCGCCTTCGGCGCGCGCTCCACCCTGACGCTGCTGATCGTCGGCCCGCTGGTCGGCTACTTCGCGCACGGCTACTTCTCCCTCTTCGGAGCCATG
This sequence comes from Thermoanaerobaculia bacterium, assembly GCA_035629865.1. GTDB lineage: Bacteria > Acidobacteriota > Thermoanaerobaculia > Gp7-AA8 > Gp7-AA8 > QHVT01. The sequence goes on from DASPHC010000020.1 coordinate 28,763, forward strand.
CTCGCCGAGCTCTTCCCGACCCGCATCCGCGCCAGCGCCCAGGGCTTCTGCTACAACGCCGGCCGACTCGCCTCCGCCGCCGCGCCGTACGCCATCGGCGCCGCCGCGGCCACGTACGGCCTCGGCTTCTCCATCGCCGCCGACGCCGTCTTCTTCGCCCTCGGCGCGGTCCTGATCTGGCTCCTCCCCGAGACGAAAGGCACCGAGCTGTGATCGACCTCAGCGCCGACCTCGGCGAAGGCTCCCCCGGCGAAGAAGAGATCTGGCCCCTCATCACCAGCGCCAACGTCGCCTGCGGCGGCCACACCGGCGACGAAACGTCCATGCGCGAAGCCGCCCGCCTCGCGAAACAACACCACGTCCGCCTCGGCGCCCACCCCTCCTACCCCGACCGCGAGAACTTCGGCCGCAGATCGCTCGACATGACGCCGGACACGTTACGCGATTCCCTCATCGCGCAGCTCACCGCCCTCAACACCATCGCGCCCATCGAGCACGTCAAACCGCACGGCGCGCTTTACAACGAGGCCCATCGCAACCGAGTCCTGGCCGGCGTGATCGTCGAAGCCATGCACCACGTCCATCCGGACATGGCCCTCGTCGCCCCCGATCGTTCCGAAATGTCCGCCGCCGCCCGCGCCGCCGGCCTCCCCGTCATCCGCGAAGCCTTCGCCGACCGCCGCTACGAGCCCGACGGCTCGTTGACGCCGCGCGCCATCCCCGGCTCTACCCTCACCATCGACGAAGCCGCCGAACAGGCCGCGCTCCTGGTCGCCGAGCACGCCGTCATCGCCCGAGACGGCACCCGCGTCCTCATCGCCTACGACACCATCTGCATTCACGCCGACATGCCGGGAGCGGTGGAAAGGTTGCGGGCCGTCAGACAGCGGCTCCTCTGAGAAACGAAGCGGCGGGCTGCCAGCCCGGCCGCCCCACGTTCAGTGCGGGAGCTCGGCGTACAGCGCCGCCAGATCGAGCGTTGCGCCGGAGGCCAGCGTCACGGCACCTTCCGTTGCTTCGTGATACTCCCACCCTCCGGAAGGGAGGCGCCGATACACCTCCACGCGAGGCTCCTGGCTCACGAGGACATACTCCTGCAGGGACGGGATCCGCATGTCCGACTGAAATGCGGTACATCCTGAAACGCGGGCGTTTTCGAGCGCGGCGCTGATCCTCGACGCCAGTGCGCTGTGCCTCGGCGATCCTCCCGCCATCGCGAAAATCTCACCCGAGTCGTACTCATGCTTCCGGTCGCTGTCGCGCTCGTAGGCGAGATACTCCTCGTACGTGAAGTGGTGATGCGCGCGCGGCACAGACAATCGGCACCTCTAGAATAACTCACGGGGAATCGTCGCCGGGACCGGCATCGTCCCATAATCCCACCGTCATGAACCTCAGACGAACCGCCACCGGCCTCTTTCTGGTGATGCTCGCCGCCGCACAGCCTGCCGGCGCGCAGCAACCCTACCAGCACCCTCCGCGGGAGATCGTCGAGATCCTCGATGCTCCGGCGCCGCCGGTACCGGTCCTGAGCCCGGCGGGGAATGCGCTGATCCTGGCCACGCCGGTCCAGTACCGCCCCATCTCGGATCTCGCCGAGCCGATGATCCGTGGCGCCGGCACCCGGATCAACCCGCGCAACAACGGCTCGCACCTCTTCGTCTATTACGTCGCTCTCGAACTGCAGCAGATTCCCGACGGTCCCGCGGTCGCACTCACGCTTCCCGCCGGCGCCCGCGTCACCGAGCCGCGCTGGAACGTGCCGGGATCGATGTTCGCGTTCAGCAACGTCACGGCGACGTCTGTCGAGCTGTGGGTGGGCGACACCGCGACGGCGAAGGTACGCCGCGTCGAGGGCGTCCGGTTGAATCCTTCACTCGGTTACGCGATCGGCTGGATGCCGGACCAGAAGACCTTGCTCGTCAAGACCGTGCCCGCGCAACGCGGAGCTCCCCCCGCCGAGGCCGGGGTGCCGGCAGGACCGCGCGTCGAAGATACCAGCGGCGTCACCTCGGCGAGCAGCACCTACGAAGCGGTGGAACTGCTGAAGACGCCGCATGACGCAGACCTCTTCGAGTACTACACCACCTCGCAGGCAGCCCTGGTGGATCCGCTCTCGGGCAACGTCACCACGATCGGCAGCCCGGCGGTGCTCTGGAAACTGATCGCGGCGCCGGGCGGCCAATACCTGCTCGTCGAGCGGCTCGAGCGCCCCTACTCCGTCCGCCGGATGTTCAACCGCTTCCCGGCCGAGGTCGAAGTGTGGGACCTCACCGGCAAGAAGGTCGAGACGCTGGCCGTTCAGCCGTTGGCCGAGGAGGTGCCGATCGACGGTGTGCGCGTCGGGCCGCGCGACCATGCCTGGCGCTCGACCGCCCCGGCGACGGTCGTGTGGGTGGAAGCGCTGGACGATGGCGACACCTACAAAAAGGTACCCCACCACGACCGGGTGATGCTGAAGCCGGTCGGCGGTGAAGCCTCCGAGCTCGTGCGAACCGAGCAGCGGTTCGAAAGCCTCAAATGGATCGACCAGGGCGGGCTGGCTCTCCTGACCGAGGAGGACTACGACAAGCGCTGGTCGAAGACCTACCTGCTGGACGGCGATCGCGCTGCCGCTCCAAAGCTGGTCTGGAGCCGGAGCGTCGACGATGCGTATTCCAACCCGGGCGACCCCGTCTACCGCAGGTTGCCCGGCGGCGCTGCCGCCATCCGTGTATTCAAAGGAGCGATCTTTACCGCGGGAGAGGGCGCATCACCGGCCGGCAGCCGGCCGTTTCTCGACCGCATCGATCTCCGTACTCTGAAGACGGAGCGGCTGTTCCGCTCATCGGGAGAGGGCGTGGAATCCTTCGCCGGCTGGGTCGATCCCGCCCGGATGACGTTTCTGACCCAGCGCGAGTCGCCTTCGAATCCGCCGAATATCTACCTGCGCGCGCTCGGCGCCGCGCTCCCGGCGAGCACTCCCGCGGGGGAGGCGAGGTTCCGTTCGACCGCACGGCAGCTGACCCGCTTCATCGATTCCGCGGTGCGGCTTCGCGAGATCTCGAAGCGCCTCGTGACCTACGAAAGGCCCGACGGCGTGAAGCTCTCGTTCACCCTCTATCTGCCGCCGGGATACCAGGCCGGGACGCGCCTGCCGACCCTGCTCTGGGCGTACCCGCTCAACTACACCGACCCGAACGCGGCGGGGCAGGTCGTCGCCTCGCCGCAGACGTTCACGACCATCTGGGGAGCCTCGCCGGTCTTCCTCGCCCTGCAGGGATATGCCGTCCTCCACGACGCCGCCATGCCGGTCATCGGGCCCACCGAAACCGCCTACGACACCTTCCTCGACCAGATCGTCGCCAACGCCAAGGCGGCCATCGACAAGGCCGTCGAGCTCGGGGTGACCGATCGCGGCCGGGTCGGCGTCGGCGGTCATAGCCACGGGGCCCTGATGGCTGCGAACCTGCTGGCGTGGTCGGACCTCTTCCGCGCCGGTGTGGCATTCAGCGGTGCCTACAACCACACCCTGCGGCCGTTCGGCTTCCAGAACGAGCGGAGGACCCTCTATCAGGCCCCGGACACTTACCTCAAACTCTCGCCGCTCCTCCACGCCGACCGGATCGATGCACCGCTCCTGATCGTCCACGGCGAGCGCGACAACAACGCCGGCACCGTGCCCCTGCAATCCGAGAAACTGTTCGAGGCCATCCGTGGAACCGGCGGCACGGCGCGGCTGGTGATGCTGCCCCTGGAGCCGCACGGCTATCTGACGCGCGAATCCGTCGAGCACACCTTGTACGAAACGCTGACCTGGCTCGACCGCTTCGTCAAGAACGCGCCGCCGCGCGAGAAGCCGGCCAGCCCGCCGGCGGACGGTGAATGACGCGGCCGATCGAGCAGCTAAGGGCAGTCGCGAGCCCGTGTGAGCCGCATCTTCCGGCGAGCGGCAACTGTGCTGGCGGTCCTCGCGGCCGTCCTGGCCCTCTGGGCGTTCTGGTGGGAACCGCGCGCGTGTGCACGTCCGTGCAGACGCCGATTCACCTCCGTGCACGCGCCGATGCACGCCGTGCACATGCCGATGCACGTCGTGCACATGCCGATTCACGCGTCTGCACCGCCTGAGAATGGAAGGCTTACCTGTGAATCGGCGTGTGCCGCGGTCGGAATCAACCACTTCCGGCGCATGCACTGTTACAACCGTATTCCAACGAACGAAGAGCCGCCGGAAGGCGGCGAAAGATCTGTAGGGTCGGCCTTCATGCCCAATGGCGCGAACTTAAGCGGTTATTGGTCACTCCTCTTACGGCGAGACGCCGTCCGCCGGCGGGACGCCGCCGTCCAGCCGACGCGACGTCGGCGCTCCGGCGCATGACCGCGCTCCTCTCGAATCGATCGTTCGTGTATCAAAGCGACGCGTGGCTCCAGTCATCAGCAACCGTGCGTCCGCGCGTGGAGCGCCCGCGTCGCGCGGGCTGGCGCGGCGGCGTCCCGCCGGCGCACGGCGTCTCGCCGTAAGGGGAGTGCCAAATAACCGCAAGCGATCCCGATATGTGGCCCGGACTTTTAGTCCGGGCCCGCAGCATCCCTGCTCGTCCGACCGCCGTATCCCGCGGTAGTGCGTGAGTGATGACGAGGTACTTAGGCCACTGCGTGGCTTGGCCCGGACTAAAAGTCCGGGCCACATTTAGGGATCAACCTTGACTACCAATAACCCCTTAAGTTGACGCCATTGGCGGCAGGCCGGGTCACGCGTGGGCAGATTTTTCAGCCCGCTACGCGGGCTCGCCTGTCCGATGCCTGTTGAACCCGGCCTGAAGGCCGGGTCTACAAAGCTTCCGCCGCCTCCGGCGGCTCCCGGAGAATTCTGCGCCAGCAAGACGGCCACCTATTTCCGGGGAACGGTACTCAGGCTCACCGCAGGTCGACGGAACAGGCCGGCAGGAACCAGCTCTCGCGGCGATGCGTATACAACCACGTGAGACGCTTCATTCGGCGAACGGCGGCCGTCACGGCGGTCGTCGCGCTCGTCCTTGCGCTCTGGGCGTTCTGGTGGGAGCCGCGCCGCCTCGTCGTCCGGGAAAGCGGCATCGCCCTCTCCTGCTGGCAGGGAAAGCCGCTGCGCATCGCCATCGCGTCCGACCTCCACATCGGATCGCCATACACCGGCGTCGCCAAGCTCGAACGCATCGTCCAACAGATCAACGCCGGGAAGCCCGACGTCATCGTCCTGCTCGGCGACTTCGTCATCCAGGGCGTCAAAGGCGGCCAATTCGTCCCTCCCGAAACGATTGCCGCAAAGCTCGCCGGCCTCCGCGCACCGCTCGGCGTCTACGCCGTCCTCGGGAACCACGACCACTGGCTCGACGGCCCGCGGGTCGCGCAGGCCTTCGAGCGCGCCGGCATCCGGATGCTCGAAGACACCGCCCTACCCCTGCCAAACGGCGACCGGCACTTCTGGCTCGCCGGAATCAGCGACTTCATGACCGCGCTGCACGACGTCCGGCTCGCCCTCGCTCCGGTCACCGACGACGCCTCCGCCATCGCCATCACCCACAACCCCGACGTCTTTCCCAAGATCCCCAAACGCGTCTGCCTCACCCTCGCCGGCCACACCCACGGCGGCCAGGTCGCCTTCCCCCTCCTCGGCCGCCCCATCGTCCCCTCCCAATTCGACGACCTCTACGCCCTCGGGCACATCCACGAACGCGGCAAACACCTCTTCGTCACCGCCGGCATCGGCACCAGCATCATCCCCGTCCGCTTCCGCGTCCCCCCGGAAATCGTCTTCCTGACCGTCACGAGCCAATTTGACAAATAACCGCCCGATCGGCGACCATCCCCGACTCATCCGCGGTCCAGCGGCCCTTCATTGCTGTGGTGTAGCTCAGTTGGTAGAGCGCCGGATTGTTAATCCGGTGGTCGGAGGTTCGAGCCCTCCCGCCACAGCCAATTTCCGATGCGGCCCCGCGCGTTGGCGTGAAGTTCCAAAAGAAAGCGCCAGCCGTTCCGAAGAACGCTGGCGCTCTCAGACGTCGCGCGCTTCGCGTTACTGAACCGGTTCCCAATGCGTCGGGTACGCCTCGTTGGGGGACCACGTCGCGGTATGACGGTGCTCGGGATGCTCTTTGTCGGTGAGGTGGTACAGCCGCACTTCCCGTCCTTCGTACTCGAACGTGACCCAGTGAAGCATATGATGGCCTGACCACTGGTCGGTGCCGCGGAACGAGTCGGGCTGCAGCCGGAGCGCGCTGAAGTCGCGGCGAGCGAGAGCCTGAAGGTCGGCGAAGGCGCGCGCCGCCTCGGGCGTCATCACCGGAGCGGTCGGAGGTTGAGGCATGGCCGACGCGGTAACGAGGTGATTCTGCGCCGGCGTCAGGCGTTGACGCGTCATCCCGAGCGCGTACGCTCCCAAGAGCAGCGAGAGGGCGGTGAGGACACCGAGTAAAGCTCGAATCTTTCCGTTCATTGAACTCTCCTTTTTCGCAGCGCGACGATCGTTGTCGCTCACTTGTTCAATGCCGGTCAGTCGCTCTTATTTTGCCGCTGACAGGCAACGCCGTTCAATGGAACCGGACGCGAGGCCGTTCACAAAGAAAAGTTCCGCTGATGGCAAATCCGTCCCGTCACGACGGCATACACACTCATATAAAGGAGTGAAACACACAATGAACAGCAACGACCTTCACGCGCACGACGACGAGCTTCACCGTCACGACTCGCACACCAGCCACGATCACGACGACCACGGCGTTGATCGGAACGCCCATGATCACGACCACGCTCACTCACACGAATAGCATCCCGACGTTCAGAGCGAGCACAGCGCTGACCACGACGCACAGGCGCACCAGCACGCCGGAAAGGAGGACTGAGAATGGCGAACGCTCGCTGCGCTTGCAGCGAGCGATCGTGAGCGACTCACGGGGAGGAAAGCCTTCCCGTGAGCCGAAGATCTATGAATGACGTTCGCGTCGACCATGAGTGACACGTTGCTGTCAAGCGAAGGCACGCTGAATGACGTTCGTCTCGCTCACCTTCGCTTGGCCGGGCATCTATGCCGCCGGGTCCTCCACCGACGCTGCGATGATTTGTTAATTTGGTGGTCCGGAGGTTCGCGCCCTCCCGCCACAGCCAATTTCCTTTCAGAGACTTAGCTAGAATCTGCGATGCGTTCGATGCCTCAAATCCAACCCGCGACGTTCTACAAAGTTTCTATTTTTTTCGAGCACGCGTTTAGTTCCGCTCGCGCGCTCCAGAACCAAGCGGGGAGCGAGTTCGCTTTGGGCCGATACTGCGCTCGTCGTGTTTGGCGTGATCGCGCGGAGGAACAGGCCGAACCGGGCACCACCTGAAGCGGACTAAGAGCCGCGCTCTCCTGACTGCTCGAGAGCTCGATGCGTAACACCCGCCACGGCTCGAATCAGGTCCTGCGGCTCGAACGGCTTTTTCAGGTAATCGTCGAAGCCCGTAGAAAGTGCCAACTGACGTTGCAACGGTCCGCCGTACGCGGTCACGGCAACGGCGGGAATGCGCGATTTCTCATCGTCGCGGGCGCGAATCCGGCGTGTCAGAGAATGGGCGTCTTCGGCCGGCATGGCCAGGTCGCTCACGAGCGCGTCGAAGGATTGCGCCGTCAACTGATGGAACGCTTCGGCAGCGCTGCTCGCCATGACGACGGTAGCGCCGGCCCCTGCAGGACAGTGGCGATCAACTTCCGCATGTTCAACTCGTCATCGACAACGAGCACGCGCATGCCCGCTATCGAAGCCGCCTCGGGCGGCGCCGGGGCCTGATTCGGATTACGAATGTGCAACCTTGGCTCGTCCAGGGTGGCCGAGAAACGGCGGGGGGAAGCGAGACCGTGAAAGAGGCGCATCTCCCCGCACCCGCACTTTCGGCGCGCACGGTCCCGCCGTGCATCTGCGCGAGTTGCTTGACGATCGAGAGGCCAAGCCGAGCCCGCCGTGTTCGCGCGTGCTGCTCCCGCCCTCCTGGCTCAGGCTATCGAACACGCGCGGAAGGAATTCGCCGCTGATTCCTTGCCGGTATCGCTCACTTCGACGTCGACCCGTGAATCGGCCGAGAAGAGTCGTACGCGAATGCACCCCCTTTCACCGCGTTCGACAGGATGTTCCAGAAGATCTGCTGAAGCCGTGTCGGATCGCCGTCCATACGCGAAATGCCGCGGGCGAATGACTTCTCCAGTGTGAGGTTCTTCTTCTCGGTTGCGGGCGCGCTGCGGCCGCGGGCGCCGCGCCGCGACCCATTCGGTCGACACGACCATCGCCCTGGTCGCCCCCGATCACTCGCAGATGGCCGCCGCCCGCGCTGCCGGCACGCGCGTCATTCGCGAGGCGTTCGCCGATCGCCGCTACGAAGCCGACGGCTCGCTCACGCCGCGCAAAGTGACCTGCTCCACCCTGACAATCGACGAAGCCGCGCGGCAGGCGGCGCTGCTCGCGCGCGACGGCGTCGTCATCGCCCGCGTGCCGATTGCCTTCGACACCCTCTGCATCCACGCCGACAGGCAGGGCGCCCTGGAGCGCCTGCGCGCGGTCCGCGCCGTGGTCGATCTCTGAGCCCTTGACCGTCGGGAGGGTGGCCGATTGCCCCAGTAACGCGCGTAAGCCGGCGCTCGACGAAATTTGACGGCCGCAGCAAATTGGACCCTCCGGACGGGCCTACCAATAGAACGCTAGGACTCTGGAGCGTACGAGACATGAGCGACGAGCCTGCCCACGAACTGGTCCGGATGATCGAGGGGGTCGACTGGGACGTCATCACGCCGAAACTCCTCATTTTTGCGCAGTTCTGCCTCGCCCGCCATCGGCTGCGTCACGGCGCCAACGGCGAAACGGCGCACGATTACGTGACCCGCGCCGTTTACGAACTGCTCGACGGGAAACATCCGAGCGTCGATGGCACCCTGTTCCAAAGGCTCTGCACCATCATCTCCGGCTCGGTCCGCTTCGACGCTGCCGGTGCCGGGGCCGCCTGAATGGCGAATGTTCGGCTTTGCTTTACAGGACCGAGGAGTATCATCCCGCTCCATGCCGGTGCCGAAGAAGAAGTCCGCGCAACACGTACGTGAGGATTCGGCCAGGGTGATCGCGCAGTACGAAGCGATGAGCAGCGAGGAGATCGAGGCGGAGCTCAGGGCGCAGAACATCGACCCGAGACCGACCATCGCCGCGGTCACCTCGCTCGTGCGCGAGCGGCTCGCGCAGTGGCGCGCACCCGGCGCCATGCCCGCGATGAAGAAGCGCCGCTAGCAGCCGCGCGCCGGGTCGCTTCCATCGATCGCCGCCAGCAGCCGCCCGATCGCGGGCACGAGCTGGTCGCGCGGGATCACATGCTGCCCCGATCGCGCCGCCAGCCACTCCACCCGCTCGGCGGTCTGCTTCGCGCTCTTCCGTCCCACCGACATGTCCTTGATCGTGACGGTGCCGCTCTCCTTCTCGTTCGATCCGAACAGCACCACCAGCGGCAGGCCGCACTGATCGGCGTACTTGAGCTGGCGTCCGACGGAGCGCTCGCTGCCGAGGTACAGCTCCGTGGGGATGCCAGCGGCGCGGAGCTCGCGCGCGAACCCGACGTAGTCGAGTGTCAGCGCGTGATCCATGTTGGCGACGAGCACGCGAGCGGTCGCTCTGCGGCTGCTGACGCGATTGAGGTACTCCATCGCGTCGAGTAAGCGGTCGACGCCGAGCGACGCACCGGTCGCCGGAATCCGTTCGCCGAGAAAGCGTGTGACGAGGTTGTCGTACCGGCCGCCTCCGAAGATGGAGCCGAACTGCGGTGCGTCGAGGAGGATCGCCTCGAAGACCGGTCCGGTGTAGTACGCCAGACCTCGCGCGATCGAGAGATCGATCGCGACCTCGTCGTCGCCTTTCCTCATCTTCCGCAGCACCGTCGAGATGTTCTCGACGACGTCGATCTCCTCGGTCGCCCCATGCACGTGCGCGAACAGCTGCCGCAGCTGCAGGATGACGTCGTCGCGGCGGTTGGCGCGGATCGCGACGAACTGCTCGATCCGTTCTACCTGCGACTGCCGCAGGCCGAGTCCTTTGATGGTGTCGCCGGAGAAGACGTGGCCGGTGGTCAGCTCTTTCAGCACGTTCTCGATGCCGATCTTGTCGAGCTTGTCGAGCACGCGGAACACCTCGACGCCCCGCTCCTGCGGAATCGCCGCGAAGTCGAGCAGCAGGTTCAGCAGCGCACGGCTGGAGAAGCGGACCAGGTAGCGGCCGAGGCCGAGCGCCTTGAGCGCGTCGCAGATGCACGCGATGATCTCGGCGTCCGCGACTTCGCTGTCGACGCCGACCGAGTCGATGTCGAACTGGGTGAACTCGCGATAGCGGCCTTTTGCCGGTTTGTCGAAGCGCCACACGGGCGCGACCTGATAGCGGCGGAAGGGACGCGGCAGCTCGGGATACTGGGCGACGACGCGCGCCAGCGGAACCGTCAGATCGAATCGCAGTCCGAGCGGCTCTTTGTCGGGATTGTGCGCGGTGAAGGTCTGATGCTGCGCCTCTTCGCCGGCGCTGTCGAAAAGGACGTCCAGGTGCTCGATGGCCGGCGTCTGCAGCGGCACGAAACCGTAGGACTCGTACACGCGGCGGACGGTGTCGATGATCCAGTTGCGCGCCATCATCAGTTCGGGGAGCAGGTCGCGGAATCCGCGGGGTAGACGGGGCTCGACTGCGGAATGGCGCTCGGGATCGGACATGGTCGACATTGCACGGCTCCTCATTCGTAACTGCGGTGGGGAGAGGTTGGTACCGAGGACGGGGGTCGAACCCGCTACCTCCTGATCCACAGTCAGGCGCTCAAGCCGGACGAGCTCCCTCGGCACACAGACCCCGCGAAGGTTTCCGCTACCGGACCTCCTCCCATGCGGCCGGGTGCGGATTCCCGCTGTGGCTCATCCAGATGAAGCGGCTGTGCGGGTGTTCTCTGTCGGTTGCGTGGTAGATCCGGACCACGTTTCCGTCGTGCTCGACGTCGAGCCAGTGGAGATCGAACTCGTGAGACCACTCGTGCGTGCCGCCGAAGGTCTCGAGCCGCGCGGTGAAGTGGCCGAAGTGCTGTTGCGCGTGCGTGTGAATGTCGGTCAGCGCGCGGTCGCCGTTGTGGTCACTGTGGCCGGCGTGATCTTTGTGGCCATTGTGCGGCGTCACGGTCGCGTTGTGGTCGTGGTCATGGCCGTGTTTCGGCTGCCCGTGATCGTCGTGACGGACGTGCTCTCCATGCTCATTGACGAGCGGGCTGCGCGTGCTGCCGATGGCGAGTGCAAATCCGAAGGTGGCGAGGACGACCACGATGGTGGTCAGCAGGATGCGAATGTGGCGTTTCATTGCGTCTCTCCTTTGAATCAAGGTGATGGTTTGCATGTCAGGTACTGGATATCGCCCGTCACGAACGCGTTGTTTGCCGCCTGCCACGCGAAAAAACGCAATTTCCGAATCGTCACCGACACCGATTCCATAATTCGCGGTAGGGAAACCATCGATTTCGTCACTCTTGGAGGTAGCCAGTCGATGAGGGACGTCTCTGTCGGTAACTGACGGGTGGTTGAGGTTCGGCGTCAGCGTCGTGCTGCTCGCGGTGTGTCTGGTCGCGATGGGCTTTGTCGTCCTGATTCAGAACGGAATCGCCGAAGGGCAGCTGCGGCGGCAGCTGGATAACGCGTACGACGCGTTCGGCTGTGAGTGGCGCGGATTCACCGAGGCGATCCGGCGGCGCCGGGTGCGCGAGAGTTGGCGCTGTCTGTGGGAGGCCGTTTCGGCCTGGTTCCGTCTGCAGAACCTGACCGGCGCTGGCCGTGCAGGCTCGGCGGCCGCCGTCGTGCTTGCCGGAATCAGCCTCTTTTTCCTGCTGATCAACCTTGTTCTGCTGCTGCGCGCTGCCTTCTGAAGTTTTTTATTGAGGCCGTGTCACACCTGGGTGGCCTCGTGACACTTACTCATCAGACGGGACAAAGCGCGAAAGAGGAGGCCTCTTCTGGCAGACGACGACACCACCCGGGCCCAGATCCAACAGCTGACGAAGCTGGTGGAGAAGGAGGGTCGTCAACTGGGCGGGTTCGCGCACCGCGTCCTGCTGAACCGCCGGGCTCCGGCGGCGAAGGAGGACGTGGAGGATGTGCTCGCGAAAGCGTATCTCAGCGCCGCGACACGTCTTCTCAATGACGGCATTCGGGTCGAGAACATGGGCGTCTGGTTCCGCGAGGTGATCCTCAGGGTATGCCTGAACAGAGCGCGACGCGGCCGTTTCGAGCGAAGCCTCTTCGTATCCTACAACGAGAGCGAAGAGCTCATCCTGAATTTCGCCGTCGGCGCGCCGCTGTCGATCGAGGAGCACATCGCGTTGCGGGAAGCGCTCGATCGTCTGTCCGAAAAAGAACGCGAGCTCGTGCGCCTTCATGTAGACGGAAATAGCTCGCCTGAAATCGCGCAGCGCATCGGCGGAGTCGCCAACGCGGACTCAGTGAGACAGCAAATCAAACGGACTTTGACCAGGCTCAAAAAATTGTTGGGAGGCACGACGTGACGGAAACGAATGACCCCGGTGGCAGCAATCATCGCGATGACGAAGAGCTCATTGCCATCTACGAGCAGCTTCGCGCGGCGGAGCGTAACGGCTCCACCAACTACCTCTATGCCGACTGCACGATGAAGGTGAACATTGACTGGGCCGCCCTCGAGCGGCGCGTGCTGCAGCCGGCGTTGCCGGACCGCATCCGCAACTTTTGCTTCGCGATCGCGCCGCGCGCCGTGGCGATGTCGATCATCGGCCCGGTCGTGGGCCTCATCGCCACGTTCTACTGGCTGCGCGGCGTGCCGGTCTCGATGTCGCAGGACTTCCTGCTCCGTGTGGTCATGGCCGCCGCGGCGCTGGTGCTGATGTTCATCTGGGCCGCGCTGGCCATGCAGGCGATGAATCGCGCACGCCACGCCGCGTATCGCGACGTGCCGCAGCCCGTGTTCGCCTCGGGCGGAATGATGGTCGGTTACCTCGTCGTCACCTTCCTCATCAGCACCAGCGTGATGGCCATGGCGACGTACAGCTTCCCTGGTGCGCCCCAGCGGAGGTGGCTTCATTCAATCGATCATCTCGTGCCTCGTCCCGAATACGCCCTGACCGCCCTTTCGACGGGCGGCGATCAGGCCGACCGCTGGACCCGCCTCGCCGAGCTTCAGATCCGCAAGGCGAACCTGCAGGGGGCGCAGCAGATGCTGCGAAAGGTGAAGACCCTCGACGACGTGCCGGCGTACGAGCGCGCGCGCGCCGACGTGCTGTGCGGCTACATCGATGCGCGCGTGACCTGGCAGGAACTGCTCACGGCGTCGCGGCCGTCGCCGCGCATCGAGGGCATCGCGCGGCTCGACGAGGCCATCGACAACGTCAACGGCGCGTCGCAGACGCTCGGAAGCGATGCGCGGGTACTGCTCTCGTATCTCTATCTCGCCCGCGCGGCTGCCACCGAGGATCCAGCCGAGCGTGCGAAGTGGCGCGAGGCGGCGCTCCGCTTCAGCCTGCACGCGCTCGATGCGGCCCGTGCAATTCCTGCGAAGGACATTCGATGAGAACCATGGAAATAGCATCGCCGCCCCGTTTGCGAAGCGGCGATGCCTGGCGCGGTTCAGTGCACCGACTGCCAGTGGTGATGGCGGCCGTGATGCCCGTCGCCCAGCGAGACGAAGCGGCGCGAAGGATCGTGCTTGCCGGTCGCGTGGTAGACGCGAACCGTTTCGTGGCCGGTGTGAAAGTCGGCCCAGCTCAGCACGTACGTCGCGGACCAGTCGTCCACGATGCGAAACGTCTGCGGCAGCTCGCGATCGGTTCCGAGGTGCTGCTGCGCGAACTGGCGCATGTCGGCGAGAGCGATCGCCTCGTGACGGACGGGCGGGTCCGCCTTCGCGCTGCCGCTGCAGCCGGCCTGCGGCGCGGCGAGCAGGGTGAGAAGAAGTGCAAGTCGAACCGTGATGATCATGGTGCCTTTCCTTTCTGCGTACGCAGACAGACGCCCATCGCGGCACAGCTTTTCGCTGCCGCGGTTGCAACAAGGTCGAGGAGGGCGTTTGGGTAGTAGTTGGTGGGGCAAGGTGTAGGCGCGGGGGTGACGAATGAAAAAGGACGAAGAAGACCGATTGAAACGGGAGCTGGGCGAGATCTGGCCGGCGCTGACGTCGTTCGCGCTCGGCTGTCTCTGGTCGTGGTGCCCGGACGGCGGACAGCCGCGGCTGCACGACACCGCGAAGGCATACGCGAAGAGGGTGGTCGACGAGCTCGAAAAGCCGCCGAAGGAGAACCGCGAGGCGTACGTTGCCGCGGCCAAGGCCAGGATTGAGGAGCTCATCACCGACAACGAAATGAAGCTCCGGGCGCTGACCGCGGACACTGATTGGAACCACGCTGTGCTGGTCGCCATCGCCGCGGCGGTCAAGAAGTACGGCAGCGGACAGATCCTCGACCGCGAGGTGCAGGACTGGATTCAGGAGGCTGCGCTGCAGTTCCTCAATCGCAGCCGGCACTTCGACGCCAACCGGCCGAAGAAGGTGAAGCTCGCCTCATGGCTCCTGCAGTCCGCGCGCTCGAACATCGCCCACGCCCGCCGCGACCAGGGCAAGCACCCGCACGAGACGTTCGACGACCGCCGCGGTCCTGACGGCCCCGGCGGCGGCCGCACCGGCGAAGACTCCGACGCCGGCTCCGACGAACCTTCTGACGACGGAGACGACGACGATGCGGACCTCGCTCGCCGCAGCTCCTCCGTTCCCATCCCGCCATCCACGGGCGTTCGTCCGAACGCCCGTCTCCATCTTCCTGCCGCGCGTTAGACGCGCCTCCCTCCACATCAATTTGCACTTCACGGCGCCGGTCACGGCGCGCGTGGCAAACCCGCGCGGTCAGTTGGGCATTACCTGGTAGCGAAACAAAGGAGATCGATATGAACGCGAATTCGCTGCATTACGACACGCCCGTCGAAAACGACGGTGGCTCCGATCGTCAGAACGACCAGGGCAACGACCAGCAGCAGGCCGAGACCCCGGCCAGCGAGCCCGCCGGCCATCATGACGAGGATGAGGACGACGCCGGTCAGGAAGACGACGACGACCATCATCACGACGACCAGGCTTACGAACAGGCCCTCGCGGCGGCGGTCGCCGCGGCCAACTGGAACGACCTCGTAAAGCGTCTCATCGCCTATTCCTCCTTCCGCCTCCTCCGCTTCACCTCCGCCAGGCGCTCCGGCCTCGGCCCCGACGACTTCGCCGACGAGGCCATCACGCTCGTCCTCAATAAAACGCGCCGCCTCAATTTCGAGGGCGACGCTACTCTCTTCTCGCAGTTGTGCTCGATCTGCGACAGCCTGATCTCGCATCAGGCGGAAAAGGCGCGGCGCCGCATCAACGGCGGGATGGCCGAGGTGCCGATCGTCACGGAAGCCGACGGCGACGCGCCGGACGACCGGGTGACGGAAGAGCACCTCGGCGCGCCCGCCATCTTCGAGCCCGAGCTCATTGCCCGCGACCGTTTCGAGTGCTTCGCGCGCTCGCTCGAGCCGCGGCTTGCCGCCTATGTCCGCCTCCGCGTCACCGGCAGCTACGCCACCGCGGAGGAGTACGCGAACGCGCTGTCGACCACGGTGCAGGAGATCCGCAATCTCGACCGTCAGTTGTGGCGCCGGAGGAACTTGTATGACTCAGGTGATTCACGGCAGGTGCTGCGCGGCAAGACGCGCGCGAAGACGGACCAGTACGCGCTTCCCATCGGAGCGTGATGGGGAAGACATACAGCGCTATGAGTCGATGAGCGCCGAGGAGGTCCGCGAAGAGCTCGAGGACCGCGGTATCAATCCGGAGCCCGTCGTCGATCGCGTGGTGCTGTTCGTCCGCAACAGAGTCACGGATTGGGTGAACAGGGGGTTACTTCACCTCGGCCGCACATTACTGAACCGGCTCTTCCACCAACTAACGGCCTGGCCGGCCGCCGCGACCTGGCCGCTGCGGCAGGCGCGGGAGCTTCGCCATTGAAGCATTTCGCGAGGACTGGAAAGGAGATGAACGATGACCGGATTCGACGACTTCCTCGGTGGCATGGACAACGCGGATCTGAGGCACCTGACGCTGCTGCTGCTTCTCTACACCCACCACCGCCACGGACCGCGACACGACGCCCACGCCCTGGTTGTCCGCGCCATCGATGAAGCCCTGAGCGGTAAACACCAACATCTCCTGCAACCTGGTCAATCTCTCGACGCCTATCTCGCCTCCGTGATCGACGCGATCGCGTAGAAGCTGCGTGCCGCCGGCCGGGCGCTGCGGAAATCGCGGTGCCGCCGGCGACAGACGGCAAACCGGTGCTCTCGAACGGGCGTGGAGAGCTACGCTGCGGCGAAAGACAGGACGAACTGCGTCCCGCCCGCGTGAAAAGGAGAGACCGATGAAACCGACCCCGTTATCCCGCTACAGGAGCGCGTCATGAACGCCAAGCGCCGCCTGCTCAGCCGCCGCCGCCGCAAGTCCGGCCGTACGGACGATGTCATCCGCCACTACGAGGCGATGAGCGCTGCGGACATCGAAGCCGAGTTGCTTCTGGCCGGCATCGATCCGCGACCGACGATCGATGCCGTGACCGAGCTCGTCAACCAGCGGCTCGAAGAATGGCGTTTACGGGGGGTACTTCATGGCGAAAAAACCGTAGAACGCGTGGCGGCGTGACGCCCTCGCGCGCCGCCACGAAAACTCACCTCCGACGCGGCGCGGTCACCCTGCGTGCTTCAGCCCCGGGAGCACCGGCCGTGGCGGCGGCTCTCTTTCCTGCCCGTTCTCAAATGATCAATGTCTTGACTTTCACTTTTTTGGCCCGATGGCAAAACCGCATTTCCGTTCGGGCAATAACAATCGGGTTCGACAAAGCGGCCACGTCCGTGGGTGTAATGGATGGGCGCTTGCCGGGCCGATTTCAGGATGGGAGGGTCGGGAGGAGTGAGATGAGCGATAAGAAAACGATCCAGCACTATGAATCAATGACCTCCGCCGAGATCCTGGCCGAGCTCGATCGCCTCGGCATCGATGCCCGACCCACCATCGACGCCGTGAAGGCGATCGTCGGTGCGCACAAACATCATCACGGCCACGCCCACGTTCACCTCACCGCGGCGATGCCGCGCGGCTACGCCAGACCCATGGCCACCGCCCGCAATCACGCCGCCGCGCTCCAGCGCGGTTTTTTTTCGTCGCACGACGAAGCCATCGAGCGCCTGCAGCACAGCGAATCGATCGACGCGGCGTACGTTCACTTCGGCGAGGTGAGCAGGTTTGCGATCGAAGTGTCGCGCCATCGCGAGTCGTGGCCGCAGTTCACCGCGTCACTTGCTCGAGCGAGCGCGCGATCCACGGTCCCGGTTCAGTCCGTGGTCGTCTACGCGTCGCGTCATTGGCTGACGATCGGTGCGGCGATGCATGAACTGGCGACGGCGACCCGCATCGAGCTGCAACGTCACCATCTGGCGGACGAAGCGCGGGTTCTCCTTTGCGACCGTGCCATTTCCTCCGAGGCGGTGGTGTACGCGATGGGCGAAGACGACGACTCGCTGGACGCCGCGCCGGTTGCGGAGCTCGTGCGCCGGCTGCACGGCGGCACCCCCGGCTCATTCATCGCGATGCACGCGTTGGCGGACGTGTTTGACCGCGCGATCACCCTCGGTGGGCACGATGCCGTGAAGCAGTGGATCATGGACCACATCGCCCACGACCACGTGCCGCGCTCTCTCGCGCTGCACTCACTCGCCGCGGTTCGCCACCGCCACCCGCAGTTTGCGGCGTCGCTGTTGGCCGACGTCGTCCTCACGGCTGATCATGTGGCGCGGCAGATCGCATTCTCCATGATCGTCGAAGGCTACGAGCGCTCGTTCGGAGGCGTGCAGCAGCTGCGCGTGCCGCAATTCGAGCACGGCGAGCACCCGCGCTTCGTTCCCGGCGCGCATCACGAGCTCGATCTGTTCGGTCACCGCGTCTGCGGCTCGGCACTCGCGCACGAGCTGGAGGAGGAGATGAATGCGGCGAATCACCGCCTGCGGCTATGGAGCTGATCGAGTTGGGCATTCCTGTACATGAGACATTCGACCCTGCTCTTGGCTGCATTCCTGTCGATCAACATCGAGCTCGATCTGACACCGCTGCTGATGCGGCTCGCGAAACAGGCGCCCGCGCCGGTGGGCGCAACGTGTGGGTTGAAAATCACCGGCTTCCGGTTCGTGGGGAAGTCGGCGCAGACGTTCGACTACGCCGGTGAGACCTACGAGATCGGCGCGGAAGGGTTCGTTGAGCTCATGGCGGATCCGCGCCCGCGGATGACCTACCGGATCAGCGGTGTCGCGGTCGCGATCCCCGTCGCGCCGCCGGACCAGTTCGGATTCGTGGTAGTTCGTTTGCCTGTGGTCCAGCCCTGAACTTGACCAGTGCTGACGTGCTCACCCTGGAACAGGCGAGCGAGATGGCGCGTTGCGCCTGACGATCTTTGGCCAAAGCGAGGTCGAACCGGAAGGCGACGCCGTGTTCGACCAACCGGCGCTGGTGGCTTACGATGCGCGATTCTTTGTTGCTGCTTCGGATCTCGATGTGCCGCTGGTCACCTTTGATCGCCGGCTGCTCACAGCATGCGCAGACACCGCTATGGTCCTGACTAATTTGTGCGGTGACAGATCCTCTGTTCGCCTATCTCCTCCAACCGTGCGAGATGTGAGATGTCACCCCCACGGCTGTTTCGCGGTGACGAGTGTGGCGCGGGTCACCCCACGGTCGTCGTGGGTGGGCAGTGGACCGCAACCGCCACGCCGCCTATAGGCCGAGGGAAGAAGCACATCGATTTCCCTCAGAGATTCAGCAGAGAGCGTCGCGCGCGGTTCCGCATACGCGGCGCCGAGGATCGCCGGTGCTTGCGATCCGTAGCGTGCTGCTGGAACAATCGCTGGATGCGTACAAACTTCCGGTGGACTGCGATCGGTGTTTTCCCGGTGATACTCATCGCTGCCAGGTGGCGCGAAGCAGGGCTACGAGCGGCCTCCACGGGAGATCGTCGCGATTTTGGATGCTCCCGCGCCCGCCTGTACCGATCGTGCGCCCGGCGGGGAACGCGCTGCTCCTCCGCCACGCCCGTCCAGTATCGCCCATCTCCGATCTCGCCGAGTCTGTGGTCCGCGGCGCCAGCGTCCGGATCAACCCGCGCAGCAACGGACACTACCTCTTTGCCTAGCACGTCGGTCTCGAACTGCACCGCCTTCCCGGCGGCCCCGCGAGCAAAGTGGCGCTTTCCCGCGGGCACTCAGAAAGACGTCGCACGCCTGACGGGTCTCGGCGACAAGACCATCAGCTCCTTCGAGACTAGCGCACGCATCGGCTCCATGAAGCTCTCGCAGCTCGCCAAGCTCCTCCGCCTCTACGGCTTCACCGAAGAGCGGTTCTTCAGCCGCAAGATCGAAGAGCTGCTCGATCCCGACGCGATCAAAGAAGGCTCCCGCGAAAGGGCACTGTGCCTTCCGCCGCGGGCCGATCGATGAGCGGTGGAGTTAACAACCATGAGAACGTACACTATCCATCGGATCGCCGACTCGCGATTTGGAGTCACCGACAGAAACTCGCTCCTCGTTCTTTGATCACCAGCGATGGATGGCCTTCTTTCAGGGACGGCGTTCCATCGCAGGTATCTAACAAGTTTCTATTTTTGCGTTGGCGGTTCTCTCCAGACCACTCCGGACGGCTCCAGACGACCCGTAAGTGCTTGATCTGGCGTCGTCTCCTGCCTGCTCCAGACGGAGCACTGGATTGTTAATCCGGTGGTCGGAGGTTCGAGCCCTCCCGCCACAGCCAATATCCCTTCAGAGATCTCTGATCTTGAGCTTGACCAGATTGACTCGTCCGCATAGTCTCGCAGCATGTCCGATCCGAAGGTCTGGCAACTCCATGAGGCGAAGGCGCGATTCAGCGAGCTATTCCGGCGTGTGCGTACGGACGGCCCGCAGCGAGTCGTGAAACAACGTGGAGAGGCGGTCGTGATCGTCAGCGCGGAAGAATACGATCGCAGCGGCGAACTTGCCCGGCAGCCGGCATCGCTTCTCGAGTTCTTCCGATCCGCCGCCGGTGGACGGACGCTAGACCTGACGCGAAAACGCGACACGACGAGAAGGATCAAGTGGTAGCCGCTCCCTCGGGCTACCTGCTCGATACGAATGTCATTTCAGAGCTGATGAAGCCGCGGCCGGCGCGCTCGGTTGCCGATTGGGTCGTTTCGACACCCGAGGAGTTGATGCATCTCAGCGTCATCACCATCGGAGAGATTCGAAAAGGGATTGACCTGCTCGACGAGGATGAGCCGAGGCGAGGCGCACTTCAGAGCTGGCTCGATCACGACCTACGTGTCCGTTTCGCAGGCCGACTCCTTTCCTTCGACGAGTGGGTCGCGGAACGATGGGGCCAAATCGAGGCACTCGCAAAGCGGCAACGTGTCACGCTCCCGACGATCGATGCCCAGCTCGCCGCAACGGCGCTCCATCATGGCTTGACGTTCGTCACTCGAAACACAGCGGATGTTCGCCCAACCGGGGTGCCTCTGTTCAATCCGTGGAGCGGCTAGAGCGGTGGCTTGTTAATCCGGTGGTCGGAGGTTCGAGCCCTCCCGCCACAGCCAGTCCGGGCACGGTGCTATCGTTCGCCTTTCAGAAGAAGGAGACGGGCGATGAAGCTTCGCTGGTTCGTTGGTTCCGCTTTGCTCTGGATCGTTGCCGTTCATCCGGTTTTCGCGCAGTCGAGCTACGAGCGGCCTCCGAAAGCGATCCTGGACGTCCTCGATGCGCCGGCCCTTCCCGTCTCGTTCGTCAGTCCTGCCGGGAACGCGTTGCTCCTCGCGACCCCGCTGCGCTATCCGCCGATCTCCGACCTGGCTGAGCCGTTGCTGCGACTGGCCGGCGTGCGCATCAACCCGCGCAATAATGGCGTGCACGGGTCGGGCTACTACGTCGGGTACTCGCTGAAGAAACTTCCTGACGGTGCCGAGGTAGCGGTGCAGCTTCCCGCGGGGGCGCGGCTCAGCGGTCCGCGCTGGAATGCGTCGGGATCGATGTTCGCCTTCTGGAACATGACGGACTCCAACGTCGAGCTCTGGATCCTCGACGTTGCGAAGGCAAAAGCAACACGGATCGACGGGGTCAGCCTCAATCCCGTCCTCGGATCGACGTGGTTCTGGATGCCCGACGGCAAGACACTGTTGATCAAGGCAGTCCCCGCCAATCGCACCGCGGCGCCGAAGGAGATCCCGGCGCCGGTCGGTCCGCACATCGAAGAGAGCGGCGCGGTGAGGGCGGCCAGCAGCACCTACGAAGCGCGCGACCTGTTGAAGACGCCCTATGACGCGGACCTGTTCGAGCATTACGCGACCGCGCAGCTCGCGCTCGTCGACACGCAGACCCGCAAAGTGACGAACGCCGGCCCGGCCGGCGTTCTGGCCAAGGTGCAGCCGTCTCCCAACGGGCAGGCCATCCTGGTGGAGCGCGTGCTCCGTCCCTATTCATTCACGCGGCCGTACAGCCGCTTTCCGACGGATGTGGAAGTGTGGGACCTGAACGGGTCAGTGGTCGAGAAGCTGGCCAGCCTCCCGCTCGCCGAGCAGGTGCCCATCCACGGCGTGCGCACCGGGCCGCGCGAGTATGCCTGGCGCCCAACCGCGCCCGCGACACTCACATGGGTCGAGGCGCTCGACGACGGCGACACATACAAAAAGGTGCCGCATCACGATCGCGTGATGATGAAGGGGATCGGTGGCGAGCCGGTCGAGCTGTTGCAGACCGAGAATCGCTTCACCGGCCTGGACTGGATCGAGCGCGGCGGCCTCGCGCTGGCGGGCGACTACGATGAGGACAAGCATTGGTACAAGGTGTACCTCGTCGAGCCCGACAATCGATCGGCCGCACCGCGGCTCGTCTGGAGTCGCAGCTCGGACGACCGCTATGACAATCCAGGAAACCCCGTGTACAGGATGCTGCCCAATGGGGCGTTTGCCGTCCGCGAGCACGAAGGCACCATCTTTCTCTCCGGCCAGGGAGCATCGCCGGCGGGCAATCGGCCGTTCCTCGACCGGCTGAATCTGAAGACGCTGAAGAGCGAGCGGTGGTTCCGCTCGCCAACCGGCGCCTTCGAGTCATTCCTCGGCGCGCTCGATCCGGCATCGAAGTCATTCCTGACGCGGAGGGAGTCGCGGACCGATCCGCCGAACGTCTACTGGCGCACTGTCGGCGGCCGCGAATCGAATGCGGCAGCGGGCGAGCCGGCCTATCGCTCGACCTCGCGCCAGCTCACGCATGTCGTCGATCCGGCTCCGCAGCTGCGCCAGATTTCGAAACGCCTCGTCACGTACGAGCGTCCGGACGGCGTCAAGCTCTCCTTCACGCTGTATCTGCCGCCGGGTTACAAGGAGGGAACGCGGCTCCCGACCGCGGTTTGGGCCTACCCGCTCGACTACACCGATCCGGGCGCGGCGGGACAAGTCAGCGCGTCGCCGCAGGAGTTCACGCAAATCTATGGTGCTTCCCCGGTCTTCCTGGCGCTGTTGGGCTATGCGGTTCTCGATCAGACGGCGATGCCGGTCGTCGGTGCGACGGAGACGGCCTACGACACGTTCATCGATCAGATCGTCGCCAATGCGAAGGCGGCGATTGACAAGTCCGTCGAGCTGGGCGTGACGGACCGCGACCGGGTGGGAGTGTTCGGTCACAGCCACGGCGCGCTGATGACGGCCAACCTGTTGGCGTGGTCGGATCTGTTCCGCGCCGGCGTGGCGCGCAGCGGCGCCTACAACCATACGCTCCGTCCGTTCGGTTTTCAGAACGAGCGGCGCACTTTGTACAAGGCGACGGACACGTACCTGAAGCTGTCGCCGCTGCTGCACGCGAGTCAGATCGACGAGCCGCTGCTCATCATTCATGGTGAACGGGACGCCAATCCCGGCACGGTGCCGCTGCAGTCGGAGAAGCTGTTCGAGGCGGTGCGCGGCGTGGGCGGAAAGACCCGCCTGGTCATGCTGCCGCTCGAGTCGCACGGCTACGCGGCGCGCCAGTCGGTCGAGCACACGCTTTACGAAACGGTGACCTGGTTCGACAAATACGTGAAGAATGCTTCGCCGCGGACCACCGTCGTGGCGAAGTAGCGTGAGGAAGAAGCTCTCGCAGGCGTGCCGTCAGATCATCTCTTTGACCTTGTCGGCGATGACGGTCACGACGATCTCTTTCCGATTCGGCTCGCCTTTGGCCAGCGATTCCGCAAAGTGAAGGGCCTGCTCCGGCTTGATCTTCGCGGGCATCGGCGGCTCGAACGGATCGACGATCGCCTCGACGACGACCGGTCCCGGCGTGCGCAGCGCTTCGTCGAGCACCGACCCGCACTGCGCGGGATCATCGACGCGCAGGCCGGTTGCGCCGCATGCCCGAGCGAAGGCAGTGAAATCGATCGGTTGCAGCTCGCAGCCATACTCGGGATTGCCGAGGAAGACCATTTGTTCCCACTTGATCATCCCCAGCGTGTTGTTCTTGATGACGATCACCTTGATCGGGAGCTGATACTTCACCGCCGTCACGAGCTCGCCCATGAGCATCGTGAACGCTCCGTCGCCGACGAACGCGACGCATTGCCGACCGGGGTGCGCGACCTGCGCGGCGATCGCGTAGGGGAGGCCGTTCGCCATCGATGCCAGCGTCCCGGATAGCGAGAACATCTGTCCGCGGCGCGCCTTGATCTGCCGCGCGAACCACGTGGCGATCGTTCCGGAGTCGGACGACACGATCGCATCGTCGGCGAGCCGTTTCCCCAGCTCCCACGCCACGACCTGCGGTTTCATCGGCTTGTCGTCGCGCGTACCGCGCGTCTCCATCAGCTCCCACCACTCCCGCATCCCTTCCTGCGCTGATTCGAGGAACTTCCGATTCTCATTTCGCGTCAGGAGCGGTAGCAGCTTTTCGAGGGTGCGGCGGCAGTCGCCGACGAGTCCGACTTCGACTGGATAGCGCAGGCCGATGCGCACCGGATCGACATCGATCTGGACGGCGCGCGCGTCTCCCGGCTTCGGCAGGAACTCGATGTAAGGAAACGAAGTCCCCGCGAGCAGGAGCGTGTCGCACTCTTCGATTGCTTCCTGCGAAGGCCGCGTGCCGAGCAGTCCGATTCCTCCGGTGGTGTACGGGCTGTCATCCGGCACCGCTGCCTTACCGAGGAGCGGTTTCACGATCGGAGCGCCGAGTTGCTCCGCGGTGCGCTCGAGCAGCTCGCTGCATCCGAGAGCGCCGCGGCCCGCGAGGATCACCACTTTCTTTCCCGCGTTCAGCACGTCCGCCGCTCTCCGCAAGTCGTCATCGCACGGAATTGCGGCGCCGAGGGCGAGCACGTCCGAGGCGTGATGGGGCACGTTCCGCTCCGATCCCTTTGCTGCTTTCAGCGATTGCAGATCGACCGGGAAGTTGATGTGCGCCACTCCCCGGCGCGTGAGGGCCATGCGGCAGGCGAGCGTGGCCACGTTCTCCACGTGCGCCGGTCCCATGATTCGTTGGCTGTAGACCGCGACGTCGGCGAACACGCGGTCGAGATCGACATCCTGCTGCGCGAAAGTTCCGATCAGATCGTGAAAGTGATGCCCGGTGATCGCCAGGACCGGCTGCCCGTCGAGCTTCGCGTCGTACAGGCCGTTCAGCAGGTGCAGCCCGCCCGGTCCGGATGTGGCAAGGCAGACCCCGAGCTTTCCGGTGTAC
>DASPHC010000021.1:0-32857 GCA_035629865.1 Thermoanaerobaculia bacterium
ACAACTGACAACCGACAACGCCTTACTTCGGCACCATCTGTTTCAGCCGCGTGAAGTAATCCGAGCCCGAGAGCCACTGGCCGCCGTCGATCACGAAGTTCTCGCCGGTGATGTACGACGAGTAATCACTCAGCAGGTACGACGCTGCCTGGGCGATCTCTTCGAGATTGGCGAAGCGGCGGAGGGGGATGGTTTTGCGGATTCCCTCCATGATCATCGGGTCGGGGAAGAGCCGCTCGGCGGCGCCGGGCGTGTCGACCGGTCCCGGGGCGATGGCGTTGACGCGGATCTTGTGGCGCGCCCATTCGACCGCCAGCGTGCGCGTCATCGCCAGGACGCCTGCCTTCGCGCTCGCGGAGTGGATGACTCCCGCGCCGCCGGTCCAGGCGTAGTTGGCGATGGTGTTCAGCATCACCCCGCCCTTCTTGCGCTCGATCATCTTCTTGCCCACCGCGCGGGTGCAGTAGAACGTCCCGTTGAGAACGATCCCGATCACCGAGTTCCAGCCGTTGACCGACAGCTCCTCGGCCGATGCGATGAAGTTCCCCGCGGCGTTGTTGCAGAGAAAGTCGACGCCGTCGAACTCGGCGTCGGCGCGATTGGCCATCTCCTCGACAGCGTCCGAGTTGCGTACGTCGAGCACGTGATAGATCGCTGCGTCGGCGCGCCCGGTCTCGGAGCGGATCTGCTCGACGGCCGCGGTCAGCTTCTCCTCTTTCCGGCTGGCCAGCATCACCCGCCCGCCGAGCCGCGCCACTTCCCACGCCATCGCAAAGCCGATCCCCGTCGCGCCGCCGGTGATGATCCCCGCGCGCCCCTCGAACGTTTTCTCTGGAAGCATCGACGACTCCTCGTTTCTCTCCGGCTGAGCGCGGATCATACAATCGCCCGCGCCATGCGACGTCTGCCCGTGTTCATCGCGCTTCTCCTGCTCATCGCCTGCGCCGAGGAGACGACGAGCGCGTCGAAGCCGCTCAGCGAGCCGGGCGAGAAGCTCTACACCGTCCACGGCGTCATCCTCTCCCGCGACCCGGTGTCGAACACCCTCGACGTCGACCACGAGACCATCCCCGGTTTCATGGAGGCGATGCGCATGGACTACAGCGTGCGGGGGGCCAAGGTGGAGACACTGCCGGCCGACAAGAGCCGCATCGAGGCAAGATTACACGTGACGGAGCGGGCGTACTGGATTACGGATGTCAGGCGGATTCCATGATCAGACCGCGCGGGAACGAGAGATGAGTGATGAGAGATGAACGATGAACCGGCGGCTCGTTCATCTCTCATCTCTCATCTCTGGTACTCGCATCACAAGCCGCCTAACAGCAGCACGTCGGCCTCTTCCCCCGCTTCCACCACCCGCACCCCCTCCTCCACGATCGCCAGGCCGTTCGCGTCGATCATCGAGCTCAGGGAACCGGAGCCCTGCGTAGCCAGCGGCCGCGCGACCAAAACACCGTCGACAGCGGTGACCTGCACCCGCACATACACCCGACGATCGCCGGCAGACTTCAGCGGGGCGGTCACTTTCATCCTTACTTTCGGGATCGTCCGTTCCTCCCCCATCACGGCGCGCAGCGCTGGTGCGACGAAAAGGTGGAACGACACGAAGCACGACACCGGGTTCCCGGGCAGGCCGAAGATCAGCCGGTCCTCATACCGTGAGAGCACGACCGGCTTCCCCGGCTTCATCGCCACCCGCCAGAACTTCGTCTCTGCGCCGAGCTCCTCCAGCGCCTCCTTCACGAAATCGTAGGCGCCGACGGAGACGCCGCCCGAGGTAATCACAAAGTCGGATTCGAGGGCGGTCCGCAACGCGGCGACCGTCGCTTCCTTCGTGTCGCGGACGATGCCGAGGGGATGGGGGATCGCTCCCGCCTCGGAGACCAGCGCGGAGAGCAGCCAGGCGTTCGTGTTCACGATCTTCCCGGCGGCAGGCGCGTCGCCGGCGTCGATCAGCTCGTCCCCGGTCGAGAGGATCGCCACCACCGGCCGGCGTGCGACTGCGACGCGCGTCCGGTGCATCGCCGCCAGCATGGCCAGCTCCGGCGCGCCGATCCGGACGCCGGGACGGAGCACCACCGCCCCCTCCCGCACGTCCTCGCCGCGATGGCGGATGTTCGCGCCGCGCGCCAGCGCCCGTGAGATCGTGACCTCCTCCATCCCGCCCATCCCGCCATCAGTCAACTCGACCTGCACCACCGTGTCGGCCCCCACGGGGACGAACGCTCCGGTCATGATCCGCATCGCCGTCCCCGGGGCGAGCGCGGTGGCCGAGGGATGTCCGGCCGGAATGTCGCCCGTCACCGGCAGCCGGACCGGCACCGCGGCGATGTCCTCGGCGCGGACGGCGTAGCCGTCCATAGCGCTGTTGTCCGCCGGTGGCAGGTCGTGCGAAGCGCGCACCTCCTCGCGCAGCACCCGCCCCTGCGCCTCGGCCAGCGCGACACTCTCGGCCGGACCGGCCGCAACTTCCGCCAGCACCCGCGCCTGCGCCTCTTCGACAGACAGCATTCCGCGATCATAGCTAAACCCTTACGGCGGGACGCCGTCCGCCGGCGAGACGCCGCCGGGCCAGCCCGCGCGACGCGGGCGCTCCACGCGCAGACGCCATATTCCGAAAACCATCGCGCTCCACGCGCGGACGCCATTTTCCGAAAACCCTGGCGCCCCATGCGGCGGACGCCATTTCCGAAAACCATGGCGCTCCACGCGCGGACGCCATTTTCCGAAGACCATGGCGCTCCATGCGGCGGACGCCCGGTTTGCCATAAACGTGGTCATGCGCCGGAGCGCCGACGTCGCGTCGGCTGGCCCGGCGGCGTCCCGCGCCGGCGTTCCGGTGCGGCCGCGCTGCACCTGTCTCATGCGAGAACGGTTCGGACAACCGACAACTGACAACCGACAACATAGAATCACTCTTGCAAGGGAGCCCATCCATGACTGCAACACTTCCCCTCGAAGCCGAAACCGCCGCCCACCGCACCGAACGCATCCCGGTGGCGATCCTCGGCGCGACCGGTTCTGTCGGACAGCGGTTCGTCCAGCTTCTGGAGAATCACCCCTGGTTCCGCGTCCACGAGGTCGTCGCCTCGGACCGCAGCGCCGGGAAAACGTTCAAGGAGGCGGCGGACTGGCGGCTGGAATCGCTGGTTCCCGAAGAAACGGCCGGGCTGACGGTGAAATCGCTCGACGCGGAGCTGGAGTCGCGGCTCCTCTTCTCCGGCCTCGACTCCTCGGTCGCGGGCGAAGCGGAAGACGACTATTCGAACCGCGGCTGCGCGGTCATCTCGAACTCCCGCAACCATCGCATGGCCGCCGACGTGCCGCTGCTGATCCCGGAGATCAACGCGGAGCACATCGACGCCCTCGAGACGCAGAAGCAGCGGCGCGCCGGCGGAGGGTACATCGTCACCAACCCGAACTGCTCGGTCATGGGCCTGGCCATCGCCCTTGCGCCGCTGCACAAGATCTTCGGCGTCGAGGCCGTCCACGTCACCACCATGCAGGCCATCAGCGGCGCGGGTTACGCCGGTGTCGCCTCCTACGCCATCCTCGACAACGTCATCCCCTATATCGGCGGAGGCGAGGAGGAGAAGATCGAGGCCGAGCCGCGCAAGATCCTCGGCGACTGGAAGAACGGCAAGTTCGAAGACGCCCCGATGACCATCTCCGCGCAGGTGAACCGCGTCCCGGTCATCGACGGCCACCTGATGACCATCTCCGCGCGCCTCCAACACAAGGCGTCGCTCGACGCCATCCGCGAGGCGCTGGAGTCGTTTACCGGCGAGCCGCAGCGGCTCGGACTCCCCTCCGCGCCAAAACACCCGATCCACTACATCGACTCGACCGACCGACCCCAGCCGCGCCTCGACCGCGACCGCGACCGCGGCATGGCCGTCACCGCCGGCCGCCTCCGCAAGTGCCCCATCCTCGACTTCCGCCTCGTCGCGCTCGTCCACAACACCATCCGCGGCGCCGCCGGAGCGGCGATCCTGAATGCAGAACTGTTGAAAGCCAGGAACCTGCTGTGAAGGTTGTCAGTTGTCAGTTGTCAGTTGTCTGCGCCTCTTCGCTCTGGCGGCGAAGTCCCCCGGACCGACAACCGACAACCGACAACACCCCTCGGGAAGCTCGCCCATGCTTGTAATCAAGTTTGGTGGGACCTCCGTCGGCGACGCCGACCGCGTGGCCAACGCGATCGACATCGTCGCGGAGCGCCGCGAACGGAAGCCGGTCGTGGTCGTCTCCGCGCTCGCCGGGGTGACGAACCAGCTCGTCGCCGCCAGCGAGGCCGCCTGCGCCCAGGATTCAAAGCAGGTCGCGGAGATCATCCGGAAGATCCGCGAGCGGCATGAAGACGTGGCCCTCCGGCTGGTGCAGCACAAGGTCGACTTCCTGGAGTCGTTCCGCAGTCAGCTCAACAAGCAGATCGACGAGATCGACACCATCCTCCGCGGCATCACCCTTCTCGGCGAGATCACGCCGCGCGCCCGCGACAAGGTCATGTCCATCGGCGAGCGGCTCTCATCCGTCCTCTTCGCCTACACCATGAAGATGCGCGCGCTCCCCGGCGAGAACGTGAACGCCGAGAACGTCATCTTCACGAACGACCAGTTCGGCGGCGCGTCTCCGCTGATGGACAAGACCCGGGAGGCCGCGAAACGCGAGCTGCTCCCGCTCCTCGAGCGCAATATCATCCCGGTGATGGGAGGGTTCATCGGCCAGTCGACCGGCGGTGCAACGACGACCCTCGGCCGCAACGGTTCCGATTACAGCGCGGCCATCGTCGGGGCGGCGCTCGGCGCCGAAGAAGTACAGATCTGGACCGACGTCGACGGCCTGCTCACCTGCGACCCCCGCCTCGTTCCCGGCGCGCGGGTGATCGAGCTCCTCTCCTTCGAAGAAGCGGCCGAGCTGGCGCAGTTCGGGGCGAAGCTCCACCCTCGGACTCTGGAGCCGGCAGTCGAGGCGAACATCCCGGTGCGCGTGCTCAACACGCACAACCCCGCGTCCCCCGGCACCCTGATCACCCGCGAAGGGGCCGCAACGTCAGCCGGCCCACGCTCGATCGCCCGCAAGAAGAACGTCACCATGGTGCACGTCACTTCGAACAGGATGCTCGGCACGCACGGCTTCCTGGCCGAGTTCTTCTCGATCTTCGCCAGGCTCCGGATCTCGGTCGACCTCATCGCCACCTCCGAGGTCTCCGTAACCGTGACGGTGGACGAGAAACACGACATCGACGAGCTCCGGCAGCGCCTCAGCGAGATGATGACCGTGGCGCTCGACGACGGCCAGTGCATCATCGCCGTGGTCGGGCAGAACATCATGGCGGACGCCCGCGTCGGCGCCCGCGTGCTCGACGCCCTCGGAGGGATGCCTGTGAAGATGATGTCCGTCGGCCGCAGCGGCCTCAATCTCAGCATCGTCGTCGACGACGCCAACGCCGATGCCGCGGTGAAGGCGATCCATCACGCACTCTTCGAAGTGGCGGTGACCGCATGAAAATCGCCGTGCACGGCTACGGCAAGATGGGACGCACGATCGAGCGTGTCGCCAAAGAGATGGGCCATGAGGTCGTCTGCATCCTCGACGTGGAGCGGAACGACCCGCTCTCCAGCGCGGAGGTGCTGATCGACTTCTCCCACGCTTCCGCCCTCGACCACGCCCTCGGCGTTGCCTGCGACAACAAGCTCGATCTGGTCATCGGCACGACCGGCTGGAACGAGCGGCTCGACGAGGTCCGGACGCGGGTCGAAGGTGCCGGCATCGCCTGCGTCTACGCCTCCAACTTCTCCCCCGGCGCCAACGTCATGTTCGCGCTGGCGCGGCGCGCCGGGGAGCTCTTCGCCCGCTTCCCGCAGTACGCCGCGGGGATGGAAGAGCGGCACCACTCGCAGAAGAAAGACGCGCCGAGCGGCACCGCGTTGAAGATCGCCTCCGAGGTGAAGAGCGGCAGCGAAGGCAAGCTCGACCCGCCGATCGCCGCCTCGCGCGTCGGTGCCGAATTCGGCCTGCACACCCTCTACTTCGACTCCCCGGACGACCTGGTCGAGCTCTCCCACCGCGCCCGCGGCCGCGAGGGCTTCGCCAGAGGCGCGGTATTTGCGGCGGAGAAAGTGCGCGGGCGGAAGGGCCTGCTGCGGTTTGATGAGTTGCTCGAAGAATGATGGGACGAATGGGACCTATGGGACAAATGGGACCAATGCTTTCCCCATCCGTCCCATGAGTCCCATTCGTCCCATCATGTGAGGCACAGATGTTCAAAGGCGTAGGCACAGCCCTCATCACCCCGTTTAAAACCGACGGCTCGCTCGACGAGGCCGCGTTCGAGAAATTCGTCGACTGGCAGATCGCCGAGGGGGTGAACTTCCTCGTCCCCTGCGGCACGACCGGGGAGAACCCCGCGCTGACGGCGGACGAGCACCGCCGCGTTGTCGAGCTCACCGTCAAAATCGCGAACGGACGCGTGCCGGTGCTTGCCGGGGCCGGCAACAACAACACCGCGCGCGCGGTCGAACTGGCGGAGCAGGCCATCGACCTCGGCGCGGACGGCATCCTCACCATCACCCCGTATTACAACAAGCCGACGCCGGATGGCCTCCGCCGCCACTTCGGTGCGCAGGCCGAGGCGGTGGAGAAGAAGAAGCCCGGCTTCCCGATGATCATGTACAACGTTCCGGGCCGCACGGGGCTGAACATGACCGCCGAGACCACGCTCCGGATGGCGCGCGAGCTCCCGAACGTCATCGGCGTCAAAGAAGCGTCGGCGAACATGGAGCAGATCCTCTCCCTCCTCCGCGACCGCCCGAAGGGCTTCCTCGTCCTCAGCGGCGACGACGCCTGGACCCTGCCGCTCCTCGCCTGCGGCGGCGAGGGAGTCATCTCCGTCGCCTCGAACGAAGTGCCGCGCCTCATGCGCCAGCTCGTCGACACCCGCGACGCTGCGATCCAGAACCGCCTCCTGCCGCTGCTCATCGGCAATTTCATCGAATCCAACCCCGGCCCCGCCAAGGCCGCGATGCAGATGCTCGGCATCCTCGAAACCGATACAGTGCGCCCGCCGCTCGCGCCGCTGACCGATGCGAGCCGCAAAAAGATGCGAGCGATCCTCGAGGAGTGTGGACTGCTGTGATGAACATCGAAGACCGCGTGAAAGCGCTGGCCAACGCCGACCGCACCGAGGCGGTGAAGACCATCGGGCTGTTCCTGGTGGAGCTCGAAAAAGGGATGGTCCGCGCCGCCTCGCGCGACGAGGACGGCGTCTGGAAGCCGAACACCTGGGTGAAGGAAGGGATCCTGGCGGCGTTCAAGTTCGGCGTGCTGGCCGAGTTCGCCTCCGGCTCGCTCTCCTTCGTCGACAAAGACACCATCCCGCCGCGGCGCTTCAAGCTGCAGGACGGCGTGCGCGTCGTCCCCGGGGGCTCGTCCATCCGCCGCGGCTCGCACATCGCCAAAGGGGTGGTGATGATGCCGCCGGCGTTCGTGAACATCGGTGCCTACGTCGACGAAGAGACGATGATCGACTCCCACGCCCTGGTCGGCTCCTGCGCCCAGATCGGCAAGCGCGTTCATCTGTCCGCCGCCGCCCAGATCGGCGGCGTCCTCGAGCCGATCGGCAACCTCCCGGTGGTGATCGAAGACGACGTGGTCGTCGGCGGCAACTGCGGCATCTTCGAAGGAACCATCGTCCGCGGCCGGGCCGTCATCGGCGCCGGAGTCATCCTCACCGGCTCGACCCCCGTCTACGACCTTGTCCGCGGCCAGATCTACCGCAAGACCGCCGAGCGCCCCCTGGAGATCCCCTACGGAGCCGTCGTCGTCCCCGGCGCCCGGCCGATGAAGGGCGCCTTCGCCGAGCAGCACGCCCTCCAGATCGCCACCCCGATGATCGTCAAGTATCGCGACGAGAAGACGGACTCGGGGACGGCGCTCGAAGAAGCGCTTCGGTAAGGTCTTGTGGAGCGCCGGTCTTCGACCGGCCGGTCCGCCGACATTCTGTCGGCAGTCTCTCGCGCTGCACGTCCCCTTCGCACACTGCCGGCCGAAGGCCGGCGGACCGGCCGGTCGAAGACCGGCGCTCCACAGGTAATAAACTCCCCTCGATGAAACCTGCCGTGCGCCTCGACGGGATCGAGCTGTCGCTGATCCGCCAGATCAACGCCCTCGCCACTCCGCTCTCCCTCAACCTCGGCATCGGAGAGCCGAATGTCGCGCCGGACGAGCGGTTGCGGGAGATGGCACGGCGCGCGGCCACAGCGTCGTGGCACTACACCGCCAACGCCGGGACGCTCGCCCTGCGGAAGAAGCTCTGCGAGAACACACCGTACGACCCCAAATCCGAGGTCTGCGTCACCGCGGGGACGCAGGAAGGACTCTTCTCCCTCTTCACCGCCTTCGTCGATCCCGGCGACGAAGTGCTGGTCCCGAATCCCGGCTTCCTCTCCTACGCCACGCTGGCGAAAATCTGCGGCGCGACTGCCGTCCCGTACGACCTCGAGGCTCCTTCCTGGGAAATCGACGTCGAGGCCCTGCGCGCGAGAATCACCGGGCGGACGAAGCTGATCGTCGTCAACTCCCCCTCCAATCCCCTCGGTGCGGTGGCGTCACAGGAGACGCTTGCCGCCATCGCGGGGCTCGGACCGCTTGTGGTCAGCGACGAGGTCTATCGCGAGATCTGGTACGACGCCCCGCCTGCGTCGATGCTCGGCCTCGGCGACAACGTGATCGTCCTGAACGGCCTCTCGAAGAGCCACGCCATGACCGGCCTCCGGCTCGGCTGGATCCACGCCCGCGAGTCGCTGATGAAGCCGATCGTCACCGCGCACCAGTACATCGCCACCTGCGCCTCGGCGTTCTCTCAGGCTCTGGCGCAGCAGGTCTTCGACGACGCCGAGTGGAACGCGCAGTGGCTGGCGGGAATCCGCGCCCAGTTTGCCGAACAGCGCCAGGCGGCGCTCTACGCGATCCATCACGAGCTGGAGATCGACCTCGATCCCCCTTCCGGCGCGTTCTATGCGTTCGCTCCTGTCCCTTCGTGCGACACCATCTCCTTCGCGAAGACGCTGGCCACCGACGCCGCCGTGCTCGTGATCCCCGGCGTCGCCTTCGGCAGCCGCGGCGAGGGGTTCATCCGGATTTCCTACGCCGCGCCGCTCGAACAGATCACCGCCGGAATCGAGCGGATCGGGAGATACTTGCTTTCACAAGGCAGATAGTCGCGCGGGGGAAACGCAGCGCGGCAATGTTGTCAGTTGTCGGTTGTCGGTTGTCCGAACCGTCTTCGGCAGAACATGAGCACCTTCGACATCATCATCCCGGCCCATAACGAAGCCCGAACGGTTGCGTTCGTGGTTCGGGCGGCGAAGGAGTCGAACGCCGCGCGGGTGATCGTCGTCGACGACCACTCCACAGACGACACCGCGGCGCTCGCCGCCGAGGCAGGGGCGGAGGTCATCCCGTCGTCGGGCGAAAAGAGCAAGGCCCTGGCGCTGGCGACCGGAGTCGCGGCCACGAACAGCGAGGTGCTGGTCTTCTTCGACGCCGACATCCTCGGCGCGCGCGGGCAGCATTTCGACGTGCTGGCGGCGCCGGTGCTCGATGGCGGGTTCGCCATGTCGTGCGGGATGATCGACTACGGCCCCGCCACCGCCATTTACACCCGTTTCCCTCCGATCACCGGTCTCCGGGCAGTCCGCCGCGACGTCTTCGAGGCCATCCCTCAGGAAAAACTGAACGGCTTCCAGGTCGAAATCATGATCAATGAGGTCGTCGCCCGTGGCAGGATGCGTACGGCGATGCGCGTGCTGCGCGGCCTCGGCCATTTGTCCAAGATCGACAAGCTCGGACGAATCCACGGCACGCGGGCGCACGTAGCGATGACGTTGGAGTTGCTCCATTGCTTCACGTTCGTCCCGCTCTGGACGTACGCGAGCTATCTGCAGAACCTGACCGTCCTGGAGACGTTATGAAGCGAATCGCCGCCGCACTCGTCCTTCTCGCACTCACCGCACCGCTCTACGCCGCCGACCTGGCACAGTGGAACCGCATCCTCACCGCCTACTACGATCCCGCGCAGGGTTTGGACTACAAAGCGCTGAAAGCGCGCGACGCCGCGACGGTGCAGGCCGTCCGGCAGGCGCTCGGCAAGGTGAACGTCGCCGCGCTGACGCCGAAACAGCAGCTCGCCCACTGGATCAACGTCTACAACGTCAATACCGTGGCGACGATCCTGGAGAACTACCCGGTCAAGTCGATCCGCGACATCTCCACCGACCCCATCATCCGCCTCAACGTCTTCAAGAAAGACCGCATCCCGGTCGGCGGCGCGAAGATGTCGCTGAACGACGTCGAGAACGACAAGATCCGCGCCGGCTTCAAAGACCCGCGCATCCACTTCGCCATCAACTGTGCCGCGAAGAGCTGCCCGCCGCTGCGCACCGAGGCGTACGTGGGGGAACGGCTCGACGCCCAGCTCGACGACCAGACCCGCAAATTCCTCACCGGCCCCCGCGGCGTGCGTTTCCGCCGCGATGGCGATACGCTGGTCATCACCACCACCAAGATCATGGACTGGTTCGGCGAGGACTTCGACAAGTGGGGGGGCGGAAGAACCGCCTTCATCCGCAAGTACATCCCCGCGGACAAGCAGCAGATGATCGACCAGGCAAAGAAGGTCGAGCTTCGTTACGACGACTATGATTGGAGCTTAAACGACTGGAGAAGATGAGGCGTAGGGGCGGTGCCGCTCGCGCTGCAGTGCCCTTGACTGACAACTGACTGACAACTGACAACCGACAACCAATTGGGGTGAGGCGATGCTCGGTGAGCCCGTTTCTCTGTCCCGTGCGTGGGCGTTGTTCCGCGATCCGGTGACCGCGGAGAAGAGGGCCCTGCTCGCCGAGCGCTGGTCGTCGCTCGATCCCGCCGTCCGCCTCCCCGGTCAGGGCCTCGGACAGAAGGCGACCGGTTGCGGTGCGACGATCGGGATCCAGCCGAAGTGCGACTTTTCCTGCACCGGCTGTTATCTCGGGAGTGAGGCGAATCGCATCCCGCCGCAGCCGGTGTCCGCCGTCCTCGCCCAGCTCGACGCGCTCCGCCGCCACCTCGGCCCGAAGAGCAACGTCCAGATCACCGACGGCGAAGTGACGCTGCGCCCCGCCGAGGAGCTGATCGAGATCCTCAGCTATGCCCGCTCCATCGGCATCGTGCCGATGGTCATGACCCACGGCGACAACCTCCGCCGCCAGCCGGGACTCCTCGAACGCCTCATGACCGAGGGGCACCTCACCGAGATCTCCATCCACATCGACATCACCCAGCGGGGACGCGACGGTTACCGCGCACCGAAGTCGGAGCTCGAGCTGATGCCGCTGCGCGACGAGTTCGCGAACATGGTCCGAGAGGCCCGCCGCAAGACCGGA
Source organism: Thermoanaerobaculia bacterium (assembly GCA_035629865.1). Classification (GTDB taxonomy): domain Bacteria; phylum Acidobacteriota; class Thermoanaerobaculia; order Gp7-AA8; family Gp7-AA8; genus QHVT01. The sequence goes on from DASPHC010000021.1 coordinate 11,427, forward strand.
CGCAAGCTCCGCGCGGCGACCACGCTCACCATCACCAGCGACAACCTGCCGCAGGTTGCCGACGTCGTCGCCTGGACGATCCGCAACCGCGACGCCTTCTCGCTGATCAGCTTCCAGCCGCTCGCCCAGGTCGGACGGACACGCAAAAACCTCGGTGGCGTGACGCCGGCGTCGCTCTGGAGCGAGATCGCCAGGGCCACGCAGCCCTACGGCGCCGACTTTCCGGACGCCGAACCGATGCACTTCGGCCACCCCGACTGCACCCGCTTCATCCCCCTCATGGCCATCGAGCGGAAGGGGCAGATGCAGCTCGTCCAGTTCATCCGCAACGAGCCGGACGACGTGGCCATGATGCAGGAGTTCTTCGCCCGCGACGGCGGCGCCGCCTTCCGCGACGACCTCCCCCTCGAGCTCGTCGCCCGCGGCGCCGGTATGCTGTTGCGCTACCCGCGCTGGTGGATGGGGCGGGTACGGCGGTGGCTCAACTCGCGTTTGCGCGAGTCCGTTGGAACATCGCTTTTCGGGTTACTCCGCGACGTCGCCTTCCGGCGCGTGCGCGTCGATGGCGTCACCCTCACCAGCCACCACTTCATGAGCCCCGCGGAGCTGGGCACTGAGGTGGGTCAGGCCCGGCTGGCGGCCTGCGTGTTCAAGCTGCCGGTGAACGGGGAGATGGTGCCGATGTGCCAGGTGAATGCGGGCGGGGTGCGGGAGAAGTTTTACGCGGAGCTGGCGGGGCATTAGCCTTCCTGTCATCCCGAGCCCGCAGGATTTCCCACGAAGCGGGAAGCATGGCGGCGAGGGACCTGGGCGGGCGGGGGTGGGATGAACGTGCATCGCTCCCCCTCCCACCCAGGTCCTTCGCCGCCATGCTTTTGGCAGGTGGGGACAGTCCCCTGGCTCAGGATGACAATTACCCCACCAACCTTACAAACCTCCCCCACACCACCCCCACATCCACCCTGGTACACACCCGTACCGGCCGGGTCCCCCGCCCGAACCGCACCAGCGTGCTGCGCTTCATCTCGGCGGTGGTGTCTTCCATCGTGAACCCCGTCTCGTCGATGGCGTACATCGCGGCGGCAAGGTCATAGATTGGAAAGCGCCCCGTTCCCCGCACCAGCCGCAAGTGCCGATACCAACGCGCGGTCTCTCGCCGGAGCTCTTCGCCGAGGGCGCCGGCGATCGGTTCGAGCTGCCGCCGCCGCACCCAAAGTTTCCGCACCACGTCGAGTGGAAAGAACGTCAGCGGCAGGTGTGACTCAAAGACCTTGAGCGCGGCCGCGCGATCGCGAGTCAGGTTGAACTCGTGCGGCCACACCGGCGGCCACCGTCCGAGCGTGTGCAGCGTCGCGCCGACAACAATCACCTCGCTGGCCGCGGTTGCCGTGCACACGTTGGTCAACGGCCCGAGCGCCACGATGCGGCCCGGAAACGTATGCAGTACCGGACGCGCCTCGGTGGCCCGCAACACCGGGCCGCGCCAGCCGAGGAGGCGGCAGAGGCGGACGGTGTTTTCGTACGCGAGCGGCTCGGTCGTGTTCCCCGCGACCGAGGAGATGGCCGCGATCTCCACCCCGCTCTTCACCAGTGCCGCGAGCGCGTACGCATCGTCGACGTCGCCGCGCGGGGAGCCGAGGGCGTTGTCCGTGTCGACAAAGAGCATCACGACAGCCAGTCTTTGAGCTTCCCGCGCAACCCCTTCTTCCGCTCCGTGGAGTCCTGCTCGTAGTCGACGACCTTGCGCAGGATCTGTTCGTCGGGCCAGTACGAGAAGCGGTAGAACCAGCGCTGCCCCGTCGAGCGGACGTCGGCGAGCTTGTAGAAGCGGCCGTCGAACTGCAGGGCCATGTCGACCGTCCAGTGCTTTTGCTCGTCCGCCGTGACCAGCGTCAGCGCCCACGGATCGCTCTCGGAGTCATCCTCGATGACCTGGTCGCCGGTCGGCAGGACGCGGGTCTTCTTCTCGCCGGCGTGCGGGCGGGAGAGCTCCGCGGCGAGGTCGCCGGCCGTCTGGAACCGTTGCGCCGGGTCTTTCTCCAGGCACTTCAGGATGATCCGCTCGAGCCACGCCGGCACGTTCGGCCGCTGCGTGCGGATCGGCGGCGGAAGTACCTGCTGGTGCTGCATCCCCAGCCCGACCGGCGTATCGCCGCGGAACGGGACGGCGCCGCAAACGAGCTCGTAGAGCACGATGCCGAGGGAGTAGATGTCGCCGCGCGCGTCGAGGCGTTGCCCCTGGAACTGCTCCGGCGCCATGTAGTCGGGCGTGCCGACGATGACGCCGGTGGAGGTGATGGTCTGCATGTCGATGCCGACGCCGCGGGCGACGCCGAAGTCGAGCAGGGTGATCCTGCCGTCGGTGCGGACCATGACGTTGTGCGGCTTGACGTCGCGGTGGACGATGCCGATCGCGTGCGCCGCGCCGAGGGCCTCGGCGATGCGGGCGCCGACGCGTGCGGTATCGGCGGGAGAGAGCACACCGCGGCGGCGCAGCACCGTCCTCAGGTCTTCCCCTTCGATCAGCTCCGCGGCGAAGTACATCCGGTCGTCCTCGACGCCCCAGTCGAAGATGCGGACGATGCCGGGATGCTCGATGCGGGCGAGGATGCCGATCTCCCGGCGGAAGCGCACCGCCGCGTCTTCTTCCTCGGCGGTCTTGTGAAGGACTTTCAGCGCGCGCAACGCGCCGTCTTTCCGGTCGCGGACGCGATAAACCGCTCCCATGCCGCCGCGGCCAAGGGAGGAGAGGACCTCGTAACGGTCGGCGAAAACATCCCCGTCGTGGAGCGACGTGCCGCGCCGTTGCGCGCGCCGCTGGGGCGTTGCCTCACCCTGCACGGCGGTCGGCGCATACGCGAACGGAATGGTCCCGGAGTGCGTCTCCGCGCCGCACACCGCGCAGCTCTTCCCCTCGTCGACCAGCTCGAACCCGCAGGAGAGGCAGGGCATCTGCGTATTTTCCTCCAAGTCCGTGCCTGCCTGCCTTGGGATGTTGTCGGTTGTCGGTTGTCGGTTGTCGGTTATCTGCCATTCCCCGGCTTACGGGGCACTCGCCTCGAGTGCCGTCCGGGCGAGGAATGGCAGACAACCGACAACTGACAACCGACAACCCATCCCGAGGGCGCATCACTTGCACACCGCAGCCCTCTGGAGTTCAGTAAGATTCGCTCGATGACGGCCAAGTCCCACCATGGCGAAGAGCGGCTCCCGATTCCGCCGGCGAAAGACTCGGTCGCGGCATCGGAAGTCTCGCTCTATCGCAACGTCCTGAAGATCAAGCGCGACCACGACCTGGAGAACCTCGGCATCTCGTTCTACGACGCCGAGACGACCATCCAGTGGGCGTATAACGCCGATCACTATTTCCACGCCGCTTCGACGATGAAGCTGGCGGTGCTGCTCGGCGTGTTCCGGCAGGTGGACCGCAACGATCTCGCGCTCGACGCGCCGGTCCACGTGCGCAACCGCTTCACCAGCATCGTGAACCAGGAGCCGTTCATGCTCGATCTCGGCCGCGACGCCGATCCCGACGTCTACGGCCACCTCGGCAAAACCCTCACGATCCGCGAGCTCGCCTTCTGGATGATCACCAAGTCGAGCAACCTGGCCACGAACCTCCTGGTCGACGTGATCGGCATCCACACCATCCAGCTCGCGCTCGACGAGCTGGAGATCGACGGCGTGCGCGTGCTCCGCGGCGTCGAGGACTCGCGCGCCTTCGAGACGGGGTTGAACAACGAGGTCACGGCCAACGGCCTCCTGAAGATGCTCCGCCTGATCGCCGACGGCAAAGCCTACTCCCAGCAGGCGTGCGACGACATGCTGGAGATCATGCTCGAGCAGCAGTACCGCAGCGGCATCCCCGCCGGGCTCCCGAAGGCGGCTCGCGTCGCCCACAAGACCGGGAACATCTCGACGGTGCACCACGACGCCGGTATCGTGTTCCTCGAAGATCGAAAGCCGTACGTTCTGGTGATCCTGACGCAATTCAAGCCCGAGCACGGCCGCGGTACCGCGGTGGCCGACGTGTCGCGCGACATCTTCAATACGCTGGCCGGAAGTGTCTATGAGTAGTGGCAGTAGCGAAGTGAGTGAGGCCCAGGGACTGAAAGTCGTCGATGCCTTCGATCTCGACGACGAGCTGCGGGCGATCCTGAAGCCCGGCGACATGATCCGCGACGGGCAGGGCCGGCGGCATCGCCTCCCGCGCTATTTCTACGAGATCCCTTCGCACGAGGCGGCCCTCGGCACGCGCCTCTCGGCGCACTTCGGGATCAACGAGTTCATGCTCTCCGACCTCAAGGAAGCGCAGCGGCTGCAGCAGTACCCGCGCTACGTTCCCTGCGCGATCCGCATCCTCGCCTTTTACCTCGAGCAGTACCGGACGGCCTGCGGTGCCTCAGTCCACATCGCCGTGAACGGCGGGTACCGCTCCCCGTCCCATAAGCTGTCGGTCAACGCCACCCCTCACATGTGGGGGACGGCTGCAGACGTCTACCGGATCGGCTCGACGATCCTGAAGTCGAAGGAAGCGATCGAAAAGTACAACGACATCGCCGAGGACGTGAGCGAAGAGGTCAAGGTCCTCCCTTACGGCCACGCCACAGGGAAAAACGCCGACGACCACGTGCATGTCGACCTCGGCTATATCACCCTGATCCCCCGCGAGATCAGCGAAGACCGGATGGAGCAGCCGCAGGAAAGCCGCCCCCGCTTCGCCTTCGAGGATCGAAGACGGAAAGAGCGGCGATCGGCCGAGGCCGAACCGGAACAGGACTGACCGGAACCCGGTTACCCGGCCTGCGGTTTGCTTAGGTAGAGGCCGCAGTACAGTCCCTTTCTTCCGGAGCAAACAGTGCCTCTCGACCCAAAAACCGAGCGTGACCGCGAGCTTGCTCGCCGTCTGCAGAAGACCCGCCTCAAGATGCCGGTGATCGGCATGGAGGCGGAGTTCAACGTATGGCTCGACGAGGTCGAGATCAACCCGGAGCCGTACTGGAAGCACCCCAGCGCCTTCATCGACCAGCCTCTGCTGAAGCGGGAGAAGACCTCCCTCCAGCTTCCGACCGGCGGCGCGGTCTACTTCGACCGCGGCGTCATCGAGGTGGTGACGCCGGTCATCGAGATCGCTCCCTCCTGCACGGCCCGCATGGTGCGCAACCTCTGGGAGCAGATCGGCTTCGTCCGCGACCAGCTCACCAATTGGGGAAAGAAGACCGGCCATACCGTACGCCTGAAGGCGTACAGCAGCCACTTCAACATCTCCTACGAGATCCCGAAATCGGAGCAGAACACCCACCGGAACGAGAAGGCCCTGGCGCTGCTGCTGGCGTACATCCTCCCCGTGCCGGTGATGCTGGTGGCGTCGAACCGCCGCTCGACCGGCGTCGGCGTCCGTCCTCGGGGCGCCCGGATCGAGATCACCGTCGATTTCACTCCCGATCCGGGTCTGATGATCGCCGCGGCCACACTCATCGTCGGCATCGTCCGGGAAGTCATGACCTGGGACACGTACGACCTCTCGGTCCTGCAGAAGCTGCCCATCCCAGTGATCAAAGGCGTCGTCCCCGGCAAGCACACGACACGGAAAGGGTGGCTGACCAAGGACTTCCATTACCAGCAGAGCCCCTACACCTCCGACGTCAACGCTCCGATCTGGGAAACGCAGTTCGGCGAGAAGAAGTCGCTGCGGCAGATTGCGAAGGAAACAGCCTGGTTCTTCCGCCGCTCCATCCGCCGCTACTCCGACCCGTTCAGCTTCCGCCTCCTCTTCGCGGTGCTCGACGGACGCGCGCCGTCGCTGCTGGAGATGGTCGACCGGCCGAGCGCCTATGAGGACGTCGGACGCCTCTGCCGCTGGGGGATGGTCATCCACGAGCTGAAGAACTACGAGGCCGAGATGGGGTTGATGGCCCCCTGGCGCGAGTGGAACACGCAGTCGATCGACCAGTTCGTCCTCGCGCGCCAGCACGCCAGAGAGAAGCACCACGTCGAAATGGCCAACGTCAGCGCCGAGCCGGCCGCCCGGACGCGCTCCATCCGAGCTCAATCACTGAAGACCCCGGAGGCGGTGTTGCTCGACGACCTCCGTCCAAGCCCGATCGAACCGCTGCGGCGCCCCTCCCCGCGGCAGAAATCGCTCCTCTCACGCCGCCGTTCCGACCGCCCGGGGAAACTCGTCCCGAAACGGCCGACCCAGTACCTCGACCGCCGCAGCCTCACCCTCATGGGCAACGGCAATGGCAATGGCGGCGCGATCCGGGAACGCCGCCGGAACAACGACCGCCGTAAGCGCGGCTACAGCATCCCCTTCCCCGATCGCCGCCTCACCCGCTCCGCCTACGAGCAGGTCTTCCTCAAACTCGTCTCCGGCGGCCGCCTCAAAATGGGCACCGACATCTACACCCCGGTCGGCATGAAGGGCTGGTACCACGCCATCTTCCGCCGCGAATCCGACGGCGCGGAGAAGCTGCTGACGATCGACCAGTTGTTGAAGAAGATGAACGACTGGACGTAGCTAAGAGGCGGTTGTCAGTTGTCGGTTGTCCGAACCGGCTGCGCGGAAGGGATACATCACTGCGAGAGCCAAGTTCCCCATGAAAAGCCGCGGAGCGGCGAAAGAATGTAGCCCCGGGCGTTAGCCCTGGGAATCGGCGGGAGTTGTCGCTCCGCGGCTGAATGCCGTCCAGGCACTATTGCCCAGACAACCGACAACTGACAACCGACAACCAATTCACTCCCCGGACCTTCTCTCCCAATCCTCCCGAATCGCCCTTCCGGGCGAGCGGTCCTTCAGACGGGGTCTTTCGAGGATGATGGAGAGGAGCTCCGCGACGCCCCAGGCGAGGAAGGTCGTCGCGGCGACGGCGAAGAATTCGCCGATGGTGTGCAGGTGGAGCAAAAAGAAAAGCGTGATCGGGACGGCAATGCCCATCACGATCACGCCGACGACGAGTCTGATTCCTGACACGCGTCCTATTGAATCACGCTATCGCGCTTCGATGGTTGCGATCTGCTCGACCGCTCCCGCGACCCCTCCGGAGAGTGAGGACGACGCGTCCGCAACGCGGCTCTCGACCCGGTTGTGATAGTCCTTTTCGTAGTCGCGCACCTTCGAGATGTACTTGCGCGTCTCCTTGAAAGGCGGCACGCCGCCGAACCGCTTCACGTTGCCTTCACCCGCGTTGTAGGCGGCAATGATCTTGGTCTCGTTTCCGTCGAACCGCTCGCTGAGGTATTTGAGGTACTTGGTCCCGGCGGCGATGTTCTGCGTCGGGTTGGTCAGGTCGCGCGCCCCCATCCATCGCCCCGTACGAGGCACGAGCTGCATGAGACCGATCGCGCCGGCGCCCGACCGCGCCGTCGGCTTGAAGCGCGACTCGGCCTGCACCACCGCCGCGACGAGCTCCGGCCGCACGTTGTTCTTCTTCGCCTCGTTATAGATGATCGAGCCGAACGGCACTTCCTTCTTGAAAAAGTCCTCGCGCACCTGCTCGGTCACGACGCTCAGCTTCTTCGGCGCTTCGGCGACCGAGGCCAGCGGATGCGAGACCGCCGCACCGACGCCGCCCGCAACTGCCTCGACGCCCCCCGCCACCTGCCGGGCGATGGAGCGCGCCGCCTTGAGATCGCCGGCGAGCTCGGTGTCGAGCGCCGCCGACGCCGCGGAGGTGTGCTTTCCCTTGGCCGTTCCGGAGTGGTCGTTCTGCATCATCTTCAGCGGAGCGCCGATGCCGCCGATGGCCAGCGAAGCGCCGAGGGCCCAGGTCGCATACTTCTTCCTCAGCCCCCCGAAACGCTGTGAGCGCGGCACGGCCTCGACCTCTCTCCGAAGCTGCGCTCGATCGAAATTGTCGAGAAATCGCTCCTGGTAGGGCCGCTTCGTATTCAGCTCCGGCATTGTTTGATCTCCTTCTACTCGCAACACTTATTTGCAAGCCGGAGACCAGCCCAAATGGCTGAGTCACTTTCACTTATGGCACGCGAACCTATAGTTTGGCTCGCCTGTTGAAATACGCATAAAATGTGACGGCGATGAACTTCCGTGCCACAACCGCCCTCGGGGCGCTCCTGCTGGCCGCCCCGATGCTGGAGGCGGAAAACGCCCTGCGTCCGGAAGCGTTCGCGCCGGCTCAGCCGCTCATGGGCTGCTACGAGCACGTGGCGCCGGTGCGCGCGCATGACCCCCTCTTCCAGCGGATCCTGAAATACACCCAGGTGGCGGTGAAGCACCGCGTGGCCGGGCTCGCCAGCTACTACTCAGGCTTCTTCGACGGCCGGAAGACCGCCAACGGCGAGATCTTCCGGAACGGCAGGTTTTCGGCGGCACACCTCACGCTCCCGCTCGGCACCTGGGTGGAAGTGAAGTCGCGCGCCACCGGCAAGAAACTGCGGATGCGGGTCAACGACCGCGGCCCTTACGTCAAGAAGTTCTGCCTCGATCTCTCCCAGGCCGCCGCCCGCTTCCTCGGCGTCGACGTCGCCCGCGACCGCTACGTCGACATCCGCATCATCGCCCTCCCGGGCGAGGAGCCGCTGCCGGAGGACGTCGATTACGCGCAGTTCGAGCCGCACGTAGAGGCGGCGACTTCGACCGCGGCGATGGCCACCACAGCGCAGTAACTGTTGCTGGTTACGCGGTCACCCGGCAATCGTGAAGCAGAACGTGCTGCCTTCGCCGAGGGTTGACTCCACCGTCAGCTCGCCACCCTGGCTCTCCACGAGGCGCTTGGCGAGGTAGAGACCATAGCCCGGACCGCCGCCGCGCGGTTTATCGAGCTTGCTCATTCCGCCGAGCTCGAAGACCTGGCTTACGTAGCGGGGATCGATGCCGATGCCGTTGTCGCGGACGCAGAGGCGGACGCCGTTGCCGTCGCCGCTGCAGTCGATGGCGATCTCGCGCTCCCCTTTCGGGCGGTCGGAGAAAAAGAGGGCATTGGCGATCAGCGCGCCGAGGGCCTCGCGGATCTTTTCGGGATCGACATTCACCACCGGCAGATCGGGCGGGATGTCGACGCGGACGCCCCCTTCCTCGATCTGGAAGTTGTACTTGAGGATGACCTCCTCGATCACTTCCCGCAGCGGCGTAGGCTTCCGCGCGCTGGGGCGGGCCAGGAGCTTGACCATGTGCGACATCTCGTCGAGGATCCGCTTCATGTACTGTGCGCTCGAGCGGATGCGGCGCAGGAAGTCCTGCCCCTCCTCATCCAGCTTGTCGAGGTAGTCGCTGAGAAGAAGATCGCTGAATCCGTCGACGGCGAAAATCGGGGACTTCAGGTCATGCGAGAGAACGCTGAAGAACCGGACCAGCTCCTCGTGCGTGACAGGTCGTTCCGCCGCGGGGGTCTGCTCCAGGGTTTCGATGGGACACCTCCAAAAGGCCGCGTAACTGCAACCGCCGTACCGGGAGGTTATGCCTGTACGAGAGATGAGAGATGAACGATGAGAGATGAACGATGAGAGATGAACGACGACGAACAGCCGCCGGCCTCCGCTCATCTCTCATCACTCATCTCTCATCTCTCGCTTCCTGAACGCCGCCACCTGTCCCTCCCCCACGATCTCTCCCTCGCCATCCGCGCCGATGACCAACGCGGTCTTCGGCGGGATGCCCAGTCCGAGGGTGATTTCCGGGAGCGACATCAACCTCCGGAGGGCGACGTCGTTCTGCGGGTCGAAGGCGGTGTCGACGACGGTATCGAACAGCCAGCCGAGGGCGGGGAGGGCGGAGGAACCGCCGCGCATGTCGCGGGTGTACGTGCCGAACGACGAAGCCGCGGCGCCGATGGCCGCCACGACCGCGCCGTTTTTGGCGGCGTCGCGCATGGCCAGGTCGGTGGCCGACTCGCGGATGGTCGAGAGGAGGCTGTTCGTGACGCCGCCGCCGAGGTAGATCAGCCCCGCGCGCAGGATCGTGTCTAGATTCTTCTGCCGGCGGCTGTCGCGGCCGCGGTAGACCGGCACGTTCACCACTTCCACGGACGGGTCGATCCCGCGGAGGTATTCACCGAAATGGGTCGCATACTCCGCCGAGCCGGAAGCGGTCGGGAGGAAGGCCACCATCCGCCGGTCGGCCGGCATCCGCGCCAGCAGCATCGCGTCGATCTCCCGGGTCTCGCCGAACGAGAACTCTCCGCCGCCGATCAGGACGAGGGCGGTGATGGGCGTCGACAGCTGCACCGGCAGTTTCATATGGTGAGTCTATGACACGGGTCGCCATCGTGACCGGAGGGACCTCGGGCCTCGGACTGGAGATCGCGCGGCTGCTCCGCGAGCGCGGCATGCACGTCATCACCGTCTCCCGCCGCGAGACCGCGGACGTGCAGGGCGATGCGTCGCGCGCCGAAACGGTGCAGCGGGTCATCGCGGCGGCTGACGCGGCGGGCACGCTCTCGCTGCTCGTCAACTGCGCCGGCAGCGGAACGTTCGGTGCAGCCGGATCGTACGACGAGGCGCGGGTCCGGGAGATCATCGACGCGAATCTCGTCTCGACCATCCTCTTCTGCGACGCCCTCTTCCCCCGCTTCGCCCGCGACGGCGGCACGATCGTGAACGTGCTCTCCACCGCAGCGCTGCTGTCGAAGGTGAACGAGAGCGTCTACAGCGCCGCCAAATGGGGCGCCCGCGGCTACACGGACGTGTTGAAGGCGGAGGCGAAGGGAACGAAAGCGCGGGTGATCTCGGTAGCGCCAGGCGGAATGCGCACGGCGTTCTGGGAGGAAGACCGCGCGGGGTTCATGGAGCCGGCGGCAGTGGCGCAGGTGGTTGTGGAGGCGATTGCCGCGCCCGTAAATGTGAGCGCGATCGTCATCGAGCGCTGAACACCGGCTGCATCCACGCACACCGTCCGTTCGAATCGATCACCTTCGCCCGAACGTACCCCTCGCCGCCGCGGATTGCGTACGTCGCCTCAAGACCTCGCGTCTCCTGCAGCACCCGCCCGCCGCTGCCGATGAAGCGGATGCGGTAGCGGGCGAGGTTCTTCTCCTTCACCGTCACCTTCAGCGATTTTTCATTCACGACGTAGTCCACCAGTTCCACCCCGGTCGAGGCGTAAAAGTCGCCTCGCGACAGCGCCGCGACGATTGCCGCAGGCTCGCGCTTCTCCGCCCGCACCACCACCCACGCCTTCCCCGGCAGCACCACGTCGGTGTCCCACACCCGTTTGAGGTGATGCATGTCGTCGACGGCGATGCCCCAGATCCGCTTGCCGGCGGTCAGCATCAGGTCCCACATCGATTCGACCGACGGCGGTCCTTCCGTGTTGACGAACGGGTGGCCGCTGGCGATCTCGAGGAGCGTCGCCCCTTTCAACTGCACCAATTCCGGCGCGCCGAAGGCCCAGCCGAAGTTGGGGTGGTTGATCGCGGCGATGCCGCCGGCCTCGCGGACGGCGTCGATGTTCCGCTGCAGCACCTCCACCGGCGTTGCCCCTTTCTGCGGCAGGACGACGCGGGTGAGGCCGATCGCGTTCACGTGCAGCGGCTTCTTCGGGAGGCGGTCGGTGACCTCTTCGCCGGGGATGAGCACGATGGCGTCGCTCTCGGCCTTCGTGATCTTGTCGTGGTCGGTGATGACCAGGAAGTCGTAGCCATGCGTGGCGTACCACGCCACGACGTCCGCGGGCGCCGAGTCGCCGTCGCTCTCGCTGGTGTGGGTGTGCAGGTTGCCGCGGAGCCAGGCGGCGTCTGAAGGAACCGTCACCAGAAGGGCAATCAGCGCGACAATGCTTCGCATCAACTCATCCTACGGCAGGAGGAAGCGATGCGTCGCCTCACGGTTCTCCTCGCAGGAGAACGACGGGAGGCCTCCGGCGGGCGGGCCCGGCCCGCGGCGTTTGTTTCGCCCGGGCCACGTTCGGCGCGACCAGCGTCCGTTCAGCCTATGGCAACAAACGCTGCGGGCCGGGCCCGCCCGCCGGAGGCCCTTCGTCGTCCCTCTGTCCGGGCGGAACGCGTGCGCGCTGCGCTACGCCCGCGCGCGCCAGACCTTTTCGATCATGGCGCCCATGTCCGATGGCGCCTTCACCACGTGAATGCCCGCTGCTTCGAGGGCGGCCATCTTCTCGCCGGCTGTTCCCTTACCGCCGCTGATGATCGCGCCGGCGTGGCCCATGCGCCGTCCCGGAGGAGCCGTCTGGCCGGCGATGAACGCCACCACCGGCTTCGTCACATTCGCCTTCACGAACGCCGCCGCCTCCTCCTCCGCGCTCCCGCCGATCTCGCCGATCATGATGATCGCCTCCGTCGCCGGATCCGCCTGAAACGCCGTCAGACAATCGATGAAATTCGTTCCCGGCAGCGGATCGCCGCCGATCCCGACCGCCGTCGACTGCCCGATATTGCGTGTCTGGCCCACGGCTTCATAAGTCAGCGTTCCGGAGCGCGACACAATCCCGATCGGACCCGGCTTGTGGATATGGCCCGGCATGATCCCGATCTTCGCCTGGCCCGGCGTGATGATGCCGGGGCAGTTCGGACCGATCAGGCGCGACGGCGCCTGCCCGGCAGCGACGCGGCGGGCGTTGTTCTTCTTCAGGAAATCGTGCGCCTTCATCATGTCATTCACCGGGATTCCCTCGGTGATGCAGATGATCAGCTCGATCCCGGCGTCCGCCGACTCCATGATCGCGTCGGCCGCGAACGGCGGCGGGACGAAGATCAGCGAACAGTTCGCCCCCGCCTTCTCCCGCGCCTCGACGACCGTATGGAAGACCGGAAAACCCTCGTGCGTCGTGCCGCCCTTGCCGGGAGTCACGCCGCCGACGACCTGCGTACCGTAATCGCGGCAGCCGATCGCGTGGAACGTCCCCTCGCGGCCGGTGATGCCCTGAACGATGACCTTCGTGTTCTTGTCTGCCCAGATTGCCATGGTGGTTACGCCTGTCCCTTTACTTTTTGTATCGCTGCGCGTTCAGCGCGCGATCGCGCGCGTACTCGGCCGCACGAGATCCTTCGTCGCTGCGCTCCTCAGGATGGTTGCTGCTGCTTCGCAGCCGCAACCACTTTTTCGGCCGCATCCCACATCGCATCGGCCGTGATCAGCGGGAGCCCCGACTTCGCCAGGATCTCCTTGCCGAGCTCCACGTTCGTCCCTTCGAGGCGGACGACCACCGGCACCGGCAGGCCGACTTCGCGCGAGGCGCTGACGACTCCCTCGGCGATGCGATCGCCGCGCATGATGCCGCCGAAGATGTTGATCAGGATGGCCTTGACGTTCTTGTCGCTGAGGATGATCCGGAACGCGTTCTTGACCTGCTCCGCGCTCGCGCCGCCGCCGACGTCAAGGAAGTTCGCCGGCTCGCCGCCCGCCAGCTTGATGATGTCCATCGTCGCCATCGCCAGGCCGGCGCCGTTGACCATGCAGCCGACGTTTCCGTCGAGCTTGATGTAGTTCAGGCCGAACTTCGACGCCTCGACCTCGAGCGGGTCCTCCTCGTGGAGGTCGCGCATCTCGACCACGTCCTTGTGCCGGAACAGGGCGTTGTCGTCGAAGTTCATCTTGCAGTCGAGCGCCAGGACGTCCCCTTCCTTGGTGATCAGCAGCGGGTTGATCTCCAGGAGCGACGCATCGGTCTCCATGTAGGCGCGCATCAGCTTCTGGGTAAAATCGACGCACTTCTTGAAAGCATCGCCGGAGAGGCCGAGGGCGTAGGCGATCTGGCGGGCCTGGAACGGCTGCACGCCGAGGACACTGTCGATCGGCTCGCGGTGAATGGCCTTCGGATCGTGCGCGGCAACTTCCTCGATGTCCATGCCCCCCTGCGCGGAGGCCATGATCACGTTCATCCCCGACGCACGGTCGAGAGTGACGGCGAGGTAGAGCTCCTTGTCGATGTTGAGCGCTTCCTCGATGAGCACCTTCCGCACGACCCGCCCCTCGGGGCCGGTCTGGTGCGTGACCAAGGTCATCCCGATTATGTTGCGGGTGAGCTCCGCCGCTTCGTCGGCAGTCTTGGCGAGCTTTACCCCGCCCCCCTTGCCGCGCCCGCCGGCGTGGATCTGCGCCTTGACGACGACCCGCCCGCCGAGCTCCTTCGCCGCCTGGCGTGCCTCGTCCGGATTGTCGACGACGATGCCGCGCGGCGTGGGAACGCCATACCGCCGCAGGATTTCCTTGGCCTGATATTCGTGGACTTTCATAGCGGCGCGGGTTGTATCACAAAGGCGGTTGTCGGTTGTCGGTTGTCGGTTATCTGCCATTCCCCGGCTGGCGGGGCGCTGGCGGCGAGTGCGTCCAGGCGAGAAATGGCAGACAACCGACAACTGACAACCGACAACGCCCGGGGCTACGGCGCTCCCAGTGCGTCCTCCAGAACCTTCCGCAACCGCACGCCACCCTTGAGCAGGCGCTCGTAGACGATCCCGATGTTCTTCTTCGGGTACTCCGTGCCGAGGGTGCCGTTGCCGATGTCGTAGGAAAAGTGGACGGCGGCGTAGTGGGACTCGTTGAACCAGTCGACGATCGTGCCGCGCTGCAGCTCTTCCGTCGAACGGCCGCGGATCTCGTAGCTCAGGAGGTAGTCGGCATAGTCGTCGATGGTCTGCGGGCCCCACTCGACGAGGAGGGTGTCCCAGGCACTGTGGAGATTGGTCTCCAGGCCGAGGAGTCGGATCTTAACCAGGTTTCCACCGCGGTCAGGGATCATCTCGCCGGTCTTGTCGTCCTTCACCTGGCCGCCGGCCGAGTGCATCGGCTGATGGAGGTCGCCCATGAAGTGGACGACGTAGATCAGCGCCTCGCGGCGCTTGTCGCGCGGCTGGGCCTTGTCCTTCAGGACGGCGGTGTACTTCTCGAGCGCGGCAATGATGCAGATGTCGTCTTTGCAGTCGCGGGCCCGGTCGAACGTCGCCTGGTCGTTGGGGATGTTGCTGTAGTGCAGGGCCCCGGTGTCGCCGGGACGGATCCCCTTGGTTTCATCGGCGCGCCAGTCATCGGGCAGCGAGGCGATGTCGCGCAGCGGGGCCGTGAAATTGAGTCCCCGGACCTGCGCGGCGACGTTCGGCGAGAGCCCCCGTTCCGCCACCTCCGCGACGACGGCGTGTCCCTTCGCGCCCCAGGCATAGGCGTTGAGAGGGATCAGAACGAACAGTGCGGCGAGACGTGTAGCGATGCGCATGGGCGAATAGTAATGTGAGGCGGACAGAGCATGCACGAGGGAGAGATCATCACGGTCGAGGCCACGGAGCTCGTGGCCGGCGGCGACGCGCTGGCGCGGATCGACGGTTTCCCCGTCTTCACCTCGGGGATCTTCCCCGGCGACGTCGCCCGCGTCCGGCTATACGAGGTCAAGAAAGGCTTCGCCAAAGCGGACCTGGTGGAACTGACGAAGCCGAGCTCATGGCGCCGCGCAGCCCCCTGTCCGATCGCCAACGAATGCGGCGGCTGTGACTGGACGGCGCTCCGGCTCGACAAGCAGCTCGAGGCCAAGCGGCGCATCCTCTCTGAGTCGCTCCGCCGCATCGGCAAATTCGACGTCGCCGCACTGCCGGAGATCGCCCTCCATCCCTCGCCGCTCAACTACCGCCTCCGCTCCCGCCTCCACCGCGACGGCGACGCCGTCGGCTTCTACGCCATGCGCTCGAACCGCGTCGTGCCGCTGGTGGAGGAGTGCGAGGTGGTCGGGGTGCAGACGGCGCGGACCCCGTTCGAAGGAGAACAGTGGGAGCTCGGTGGCGCTGTGATCCCGGACGAGCGCGAGCTCACCATCACCGTCGAAGGCTTCACCTACCACCTCCACACCCGCGCCTTCTTCCAGGTCAACCGCCACCTCCTCGGCACCCTGCTCCGCCTGGTCTCCGGGCATGCGGCGGGGGTGCGGAACCGGGGGAGCGCCGTCGACTTATATGCAGGCGTTGGCTTCTTCACCCTGCCAATCGCCAAGCTTTTCGACCAGGTGACTATGATCGAAGGGTCCGCGGTCTCCGTGCACTACGCCCGGCGGAACGTGCCGCCGAACGTGAAGGTCGTCGACGCGCCGGTCGAGCGGCAGATCGAAAAGCTGGCGCCGGCGGATTTCGTGTTCCTCGACCCGCCGCGTGCGGGGGCACGGCGGGAAGTGATCACTGCGATCGGCGAAAAGACGAGGGAAGTGATTTCGTTCCTGTCGTGCGATCCGGTGACGTTCGCGCGGGATGCGAACCGGCTGGTGGCGGCAGGGTGGAAGCTGGCGTCGCTGGACCTGCTCGACCTGTTTCCTAACACGCATCACGTGGAGACGTTGGGAAGGTTCGAGAGAAGGTAACGATTGTCATCCTGAGCCACGAAAATGTTCGCTCGAAGCGAGAAGCATGGCGGCGAAGGACCTGGGCGGGGTGGGGGTGGGATGAGCGTGCATCGCTCCCCCGCCCCCCAGGTCCTTCGCCGCCGTGCTTTCGCCTTCGTGGGGAGATTCCTGGGGCTCAGGATGACAGCGGACACGCAACCCGAGGTACCATCCCTTCCGTCTTCCTCGCCTCGTGCGGCCGCGTCGCAGCGCCACGCTGAAACGACGTGCGAAATGAAGTTCCTGCTGCTCTTCCACTCATCTCTCTGATTGCCGGGCTGGCGCTCGCGCCGCTGCTCGTGAATCCCCTGTTTGCGATGGCCGGCCTGGCGGTCATCGCCCTGCTCCGGCCTCGCGCGTATCTGCTGTTCGCGATCGCCGGAATCGCCATCGCGCTCCACGCCGGAAAACACGAGAACCGCGAGCGCGAGGCGTTCGCGAGGCTCGATCCCGACCGCTTCGTGCTCCTCGAAGTGCCGCTCGAACACGATTGGGCCGAGGTCGATGGTGCTCACGTCCTGCGCACCACCCAATTCCGTGCAAACGGCATCGCCTTCAACAACCGGCTCTCCATCTACACCCGCTTCGAGCCTCCGCAGATCGCGATGGAGGCAACGCTGCGGGCGGAGGGCTTCCTCCGCCTCAGCGAGCGTGGCGACTACACGTTCAGCATCAAATCACCGGAGCTGATGTCCTACGAGGGGACGCTGTCGCGCTGGCATCCGCGGGCGTGGAACCGCGCGCTGGCGAACCGGCTGGAGCGCCACGCCGACGACTATCCGGATGAGGTGGCGTTAGCCCAGGCGCTGGTCCTCGGCCGCGGCGAGCGCCTGACCGCGGAGCTGCGCGACAGTTTCCGCCGCGGCGGGACGTATCACCTGCTGGTCTTCTCCGGCCTGCAGATCGCGTTCGCCGCGGGGCTGCTGGCGGCGCTCCTGCGCTGGCTGCACCGGCCACGGGCGTCGGACTGGCTGCTGCTCGTCTTTGCCGCGCTGGCGCCGCCGTTCATCGGGCCGACGGCCTCCGTGTCGCGGGCCAGCATCGGCATCGGCGTCTACGCGCTGTCGCGGATCCTGAAGCGGCCCACGTCGCTGGAAAACCTGTGGTGCCTCGCCGCGTTGCTGCGCCTGATCGTCGACCCGGGCGATCTCACCGACGCGTCGTTCCATCTGACCTACGCCGGCGCCGGGGCGCTGCTGTTCATCGGAAAGCACCTCGCACGGTGGCGCTGGCTGGCGCACGCGGTGGCGGCGGAGATCGCCATCGCCCCGCTGACGCTCTTCCATTTCCATCAGTACGCCCTCGGCGGGTCGCTCCTGACGCTGGCGATGTCGCCGCTCATCTTCGCGATGCTGATCGTGGCGACCCTCGCCTGCGCGTTCCCGCCGCTGCTCGCCGGCATCGGCACGCTGCACCGGCTCTGCGTCGCGTTGAACGGCTTCGGCGTCTCCGGCTACTTTGCCGCGCCGCCGCTGCCTGTGCTCATTGCCGGCGCGTTCGGAGCGCTGTTCGCCCTAGCGTTGCTGCAGCAAAGAAGACGGGCCGTCGCCATGATCGTCGCGTTGCTCATTCCTACGGCCGCCGCCGTGGTCCGCAGCCTCTCGCAGCGAAGCGTGCCGCATCCGAGCGTCACCTTCTTCGACGTCGGGCAGGGCGACGGCATCGCCATCCGGTCGGCAGACGGCACGATCGTCGTCGACGGCGGTCGCGATCTCCGCCTCCTGCCGCTCCTCGCCGACCGCGGCGTCCGGCGAGTGGATGCGGTCGTCCTCACCCATGCCCATCCCGACCACTGCACCGCCCTTCCGGCGCTCGTCGAGCAGTTCGACGTGCAGCGCGTGCTCGTCTCCCCCCGCCGTTTCCGCGGCCCGTGCGCCACGCGCCTCCTCGCCGCCTGCAGCCGGGCGTCCGTGCCGGTGCAGCTTCTCCGCGACGGCGATATCTTCGGCCTGCCGGACGTCCGCATCACCACCCATCTCGCCGATCACACGTTCCGCCGGGCCCCGGAGAACAACGCCTCGGTGGTCCTGCACGTGACCGCCGGCCGGCGCACGTTTCTGCTCACCGGCGACATCGAGAAGGAGGCAGAGCTGACCCTCGCCGACCGCGATCTCCGCGCCGATGTCCTCAAGGTCCCGCACCACGGCAGCAAGACCTCCACCTCACAGACGCTGCTCGACCTGATCGCGCCGCGGATCGCCGTCATTTCCTGCGGCCGGCGCAACATGTTCGGGCATCCGCACCCCTCGGTTCTGGAAGCTCTGCACGAGCGCGGCATCCGCACCTGGCGCACCGACCGCGACGGCTCGGTCGGCGTCGAAGTGCGCTCCGGCAGGTTGTACGTGCAGGCGCGAAGGGACTAGAGTGTACGGAAACCGTCATGTCCACCACGCTGCTGCGGCTCGGCCTCTGGACCCTGATTCTGGTGATGGTGCTGTACGTCCTCGTCACCACCTACGAGGAAGAGCCGTGGGTCGAGCTGATCCCAATGCCGATGCTCCAGCAGGCCCTGGTCCTGGCCGGCGTCGTGATCGTGGCCGGCATCGTCCTGCGCATCCTCGGCGTCGGGGCCAAGGCCGTCACCAAGAACCGCTGCCGCGTCTGCCGCACCCCCATCGCCAGCGGCGCCATCTACTGCCGCGAGCACCTCCGCAGCATCCTCAGCGACGAGGACGAGAAGACGCACATGACGCGCGTGCGGCGTTGAAGCTGACCTCATTGATCGTCATTGCCGGCCCCACCGGCTCCGGCAAATCGGAGCTGGCCCTTCGTCTCGCCCAGACCCTCGGCGGGGAGATCGTCAATTACGACTCCGTCCAGATCTACCGCGGGTTCGACATCGGCAGCGCCAAGCCTTCGCCCGAACAGCGCGCGCTCGTGCCGCACCATCTCTTCGACATCGTCGAGGCGGACGAGGAGATCAACGCGGCGGAGTACGCCCGCCGCGCCCGGGAGGTCTGCGACGACATCCACGCCCGCGGAAAACGGACCATCCTCGCCGGGGGAACGTTCTTCTACCTGCGCGCACTCCTCTTCGGCCTCCCTGAGATGCCGGGCCGCGACGAGGCCCTCCGCGCGCGCATCCGTGCCATCGCCGCGAAGCCGGGCGGACCGGCGCGGCTGCACCGCTGGCTGTCGAAAATCGACCCGGTCAGTGGTAGAAAGATCGCCCCTGCCGACCGGCATCGCGTCGAGCGGGCGTTGGAGGTCTGGATCGCCAGCGGCAGCCCCATCTCGAGCTGGGACAACGAAACGGCGGAAGAGCTCCCGTCGGTCAAGCTCGCCCTGACGCTCGACCGGCCGCACCTCAACACCATCCTCGACGAGCGCGTGGAGGCAATGTTCCGCGCCGGCCTCGTCGAGGAGACCCGCGCCCTGCTGGACCGCTATCCCGCCACCGCCCGCCCGTTCGGAACGATCGGCTATAAGGAAGCGTCCGCCGTGGTGCGCGGCGAGCTGACCGAAGCCGAAGCCATCGCCGAGACCCGCCGCCGCACGCGGGCCTACGCAAAGAGGCAGCGTACATGGCTGCGCTCGGAGCGAAATGTGCAGTGGATCGACGCCGGCGACAGAGAACAAGCGTTCGCAGCGGCGCTGCGAATCATCGAGGTACAGAGTTGACGAAGACGAAGATCCTGCTGTTGATCGCGGCCTCGGTACTGGCCGCAAGCTGTACCCCGGCCGACGTGCCGCCTCCGGCCGTCACCCCACAGGGGGAAGACCGGCTGCTGGTGAACCCGCTGGAAGGATGGGACGCGGCCGTGGCCCCCGACACCGCGACCCGCTTCGACGCCGCGTGGCGCTGGGCGCTCGGCGGCAACGAGACCGAGGCGCGGCGCCGGCTGGGAGAGATCCTGGCGAAAGACCCGCAGTTCCTTCCGGCCACGCTCGCCGGAGCGGCCATCGACATCCGCGCCGGGAACCTCGACGAGGCCGCGCGGACCGTGGCCGCCGTCCTCGAGCGCAAATCGGACTACCGCGCCGCACTCATTTACGAGGCCGAGATCGCCGCCCGCTCGGGGCAGGTTCGCCGGGCTGTCGAGCTCTATCGCGCGCTCGCACCGGCGACGGCCGAGCATCAGGACCGGCTGGAAGCGCTGACCACGGCGGTCTTCAACGAGCTGATCGCCTCGGCGCAGACATCGACGAACGAAGAAGCGGTCCGGCTGTTCCGCGAGGCGCTGACCTTCCGTCCCGACGCCCTCGAACCGCGCATCCAGCTCGCCCAGCGGCTCGTCGCCGCGAAGCAGTTCGACGAAGCCCGCCGCGAGCTCGACCCCGTCTTGAACACCGCGGCCGACCGCTCCGAGGTACAGGAGATGCTGGCCGAGATCGACGTCGGGCGGGGGCGGTATCAGGAAGCAATCGTCCGTTACGACCGGCTGGCGAAGCGGACCAAAGACTCCCGCTTCGAGCGCCGCCTCGAAGAGATCAAGCAGGAATGGAGTGCGGCCAACATGCCGTCCCACTTCCGGTCCGCGCTCGACAGCACCGCCATCACCCGCGCCCAGCTCGCGACCCTCCTCTACTGGACCGTCCCCTCGGTGCGCTTCGCCCAGAACCTCAGCAGCCCGCCGATCGCCCTCGACATCGAAAACGTGGAAGAACGGGAAGAGATCATCCGCGCCATCGCCATCGGCTTGTTCGACGTGGACGGGGTCACGCGCCGTGTCAGCCCCTTCCGGGCCGTGCCCGCCTCGCGGTTCTCGGCACACCTCGGGCGGGTGCTCACCTTGCGCGGCGCGCCCTGCGCGAAGGGCGTCCACGCCGACCGCGTCCTCGCCGCCTGCGGGGTCACCGACCCCCTGGCCACCCTCCCGCCGGATTCGCCGGTGACCGGGCGGGAGGCAGTGCGGGCGTTACAACAGGTGGCCAAAGCGCTGCAGTAGCAAGCGCCGTCAGGCGGCCCAACCGGACCGCCGACGTCACCGTCGGCCGGTCCGCCCAATGGCCTTAACTTAAGCAGATCTCCGGGATGACCTCCTCGGTGAATGAGCGTTGGGCACGGACGTCCTTACTGAGTACGGCGAAGGGGGAGTTGCACCGTTTGATGGCGCGGGGGTAATGCCGGTGCGGACGTTTGCGGACTCGTTGCTGGACGATCTCCTCGAGCAGGCGGCTATGGAAGAGCCGCTTGTCCTGAGGGGGAAAAAGAAACGATCTC
>DASPHC010000022.1:0-4657 GCA_035629865.1 Thermoanaerobaculia bacterium
CGAGCAGGGCGGCCGAATCGAATTCGTCCTGGATGTAGCCGATCCGCTCGAGCAGCTCTTTCACCGAATTCACCACCGACGCCGCGTCGATCCCTTTCGAGGCGTCCTCCGAGGCCGGCTTCACGATCACCGGGAACCGGATGTCCTGCGCGTGCTCGACGCGCCCCTTGTTCACCACCGCGGAGTAGGGGGTGTAGAGGTCGTGGTAACGGATGATCTTCTTTGCCACGGCCTTGTCCATCGCCAGGAACGAGCCCTGCGGACCGGCGCCGGTGTAGGTCTTGCCGACCAGGTCGAGGAAGGCGGCGAAGTGCATCTCCATCGTGTCGTCGCCGGCGTACGACTCGACGAGATTGAAGTAGAGATCGGCGCCGTCGCGAACCAGGCGGGTGAGCGTCTGCGGCCGTCCGTCGATCGCGAACGTCGACGGCTCGTGGCCGAGCTCGCGCAACGCGTCGGTGATCGCCTCGATGTCCGTCTTCTTCTTTTTCTTCTTCTTCCCGGACGCGGCCTCCGCTGCTGCCTCGATGTTCGCGCCGGGGTACTCCTCGTATCCCTCGAAGGTGTTGAAGAGGATGGTGATCTTCATCGCGGCCTCCGGTGCCGTAAGGGCCGCTTCCCGGTGAGGAACGTCATCGCCAGAGCGGTGATGTAGACGGTGACTTCGATGATCTGCTGCCGGTTGCGCGCGGGTGTGGCGACGAGGTGCAGCTCGTCGAGGCGGTGCTCGACCGCGGTGACGAGGGTGCGGACGAGGGTGCGGCGGACGCCGGTCCAGGTGTGCACTTTGTCGACGATGTCGCGGCGGTGTTCGGCGATCAGCTCCGAGGCCGGCCGGGCGTCGTCGTCGCCATGGGTGGTGAAGATGTCGGTGAGGTCGGCGTCGAGCGCGAGCCCGGCCACCATCGGCGTCTCGTCGACGTGCCAGTCGCGGTAGAACTCCTCGACCGTCTGCTCCATCTCGTCGACGGTGACGTCGGTCCGGCCGGCCGGGCGCGCCGGAGGGACTTCGGCGAGCTCGCGGGCGATGCGGTCGACGTACTGGAGCTTCACCACCGCCGGCCAGCCCGCGTAGCGCTCCTGCCACCGCGACTCGGGGTCGAGCCAGACCGCGAAAGTCTCGGCGAAATCTTCGTCGGGATGCTTCTGCGCGTACCAGCCGGGAATGTAGCGGACGTAGTCGCGGGAGAAGGGGACGAACGGGTAGTCGTCGCGATACGGCTTGCGCGAGGAGCCGAACAGCTCCCGCCATTCCTGCCTGCGATAGAGCTCGTAGGCGTGGTTGAAGGCGTGGCCGGCCTCGTGGCGGAGGTACATCATGATCTCGCGCTCCCCTTCGACGTCGTTCACCGCGTCCTCGAGCGTCGCCACGCGCGGGTCGCCGAGGTAGAAAGGGATGCCGATGACCGGCTCGCCGGAGGGGGAGCCCCACTCGTCGGAGAGGTAGCAGAGCGGCTTGAAGTGCCGCAGGCCGCCGGCTTCGAGCTCGGCGTAGAGGTGGCGCACGAGCCCGGCCACGGGCGAGCGCTCGAGGGACATGCCGAGGTCGCGGATGCGCACCCGCAGGAGCTGCCTCGCCTCGGGGGGCGCGTTCTCGAAGTGCACAGTAGCTGACGCTGCTTCAAGAGGGTTGCCAGCCGCTATCATTCGCGGCGATGAAGTACTGGCTGATGAAGTCCGAGCCCTCTGCCTATTCGATCGACGATCTCCAGCGCGACGGCTCCACGAGCTGGGAAGGCGTCCGGAACTACCAGGCCCGCAACTCGATGCGGGAGATGCAGGCAGGGGACAAGGTCCTGTTCTATGCGTCGAATGCCGCGCCTCCCGGCGTCTCCGGCCTGGCCGAGGTGAGCCGCGAGGCGCGCCCGGAGCCGGCCGACGAGACCTGGTCGATGGTGGACATCCGTTTCGTGGAAAAATTCGTCGAGGTGGTGCCGCTGGAGACGCTCAAATCGGCTAAAGGGCTGGAGAAGATGGTCGTGACCCAGAAGGGGTCGCGGCTGTCGGTGCAGCCGGTCGCGAAGAAGGAGTACGACATCGTGGTGAAGCTCGGGCGGCGCAAATGACGCTGAAACTGGTTCGCGGGGATATCACCAGGCTGGAGGTGGATGCGATCGTCAACGCCGCCAATGAAGCGCTGCTCGGCGGCGGTGGCGTGGACGGCGCGATCCACCGTGCCGCGGGTCCGGAGCTGCTCGAAGAGTGCAGGGGCATCGGCGGTTGTCCGACCGGCGAGGCGCGGATCACGCGCGGGTACCGGCTGGCGGCGCGGCACGTCATCCATACGGTTGGTCCGGTGTGGCGCGGCGGGATGAACCGGGAGCCGGAGCTGCTGGCTTCGTGTTATCGGGAATCGTTGCGGCTGGCGGTCGAGAACGGTGTCCGGTCCATTGCCTTTCCGGCCATCAGTTGCGGCGTTTTCGGCTATCCGGTGGACCAGGCGGCGGCGATCGCGGTGCGCGAGGTGCAGCGGTTCGTCAGTGAAAACGCAAGCATCGATCGAGTGATCTTCACCTGCTTCGGGGACGAGGTCTGTACGGCGTACGAAGCCGCGCTCGCTGGCGCGGAGCTTGCGGGCTGAAGCCGCATGGTTCGACCGAGTTGTCCGGCGCTCGTGATTCACGATGACGACGCCTTCCGCAAGACGCTGATCGCCACGCTCGATCAGCACAATTTCACCGTCACGTTCGCCCCGGATGGCGACGACGCCCTCGACCTGCTGGCGAACCGCCGTTTCAACGTGGTGCTCCTCGGCCTCAACCTCGATACGAACAACGGCCTGCGCGCGCTCGACTACCTCCGGAACCAGAAGACGCACATCAGGTGCGGCGTGATCATCCTCGGCGATTCGAATCCGCAGATCCGCACCTACGCCCCCTGGGCCGACGAGACGCTGCTCAAGCCGGTCGACGCCGCGTACGTGGCGACCCGGGCGCTGTCCTACTGCGACTGCCCGTAGGTTTCTTTCCGGAACGCTCGCGCATCCAACGGTGCGTGTGGAGGTTGACCGTGAAAAAGCTCGCTCTCCTGTTCTCGATCGTTCTCGTCCTGTCGTGCAACCGCGCCGAGTCGAGGGCGCCCTTAGGCGTCGGATCGAATGACGTCGCACGGTCGGCTGCCCCGGCGGAGGCGCAGCGCGGCGACGCCAGCGGTGCCGGCCTGTCCCTCATGCAGACTCCCGCGGCGGTTGCGGGCGCCCCCGAAGCGGCGCCGATGCCGCGGATGATCGTCCGCACCGCGAACGTGCGCATCACCGTGGCCGATACCGGCAAGGCCGTCGATGCCGTGACGCGGTCCGTCGAAGGGGTCGGCGGCTACGTCTCCGGCTCGAACATCTGGCGCGAAGGGGAGCTGCTGCGCGCGAAGCTCACCCTGCGCGTCCCTGCAAATCAGCTCACCTCGGCGCTCGCGTCGATCCGCAAGCTCGCCAAGCGCGTCGACAACGAAGTGATCGCCAGCGAAGACGTCTCGCAGGAATTCGTCGACCTCGACTCGCGCGTCCGGAACCTCGAAGCCACCGAGGAAGAGCTGCGGCAGTTGCTGGTCGTCGCGCGCCAGAACTCGCGCAAAGCGACCGAAGTGCTGGAAGTGCATCAGCAGCTCATGAACATCCGCGGCGAGATCGAGCAGGCCAAGGGGCGGATGCGCTACCTGTCGCAGGTCACGTCGATGTCGACGATCGCGCTCGAAGTGACCCCCGACGCGATCGCCCAGCCGGTGGTCGAGCCGGGCTGGCAGCCGCTGGTCGTGGCGAAGAGCGCGGTGCGTGCGCTGATCGGCGTCATGCAGTCGCTCGCCAACGTCGCCATCTGGCTGTTGATCTACGTCCTGCCGCTCATCGGTATCCTCGCACTGGTGATCGTCCCGATCTGGAAGATCGCGCGCCGGTCCCGTGCGGGGGAAGCATGAATGAACTGGTGACCTACTTCGACCGGATCCGGGAGCGGACGATGCGCGTGGTGGCGGTCGTCCCTCCCGATCGCATCGACTGGACTTACAAAGAAGGCAAATTCACCTTCGGCGACATCATGCGCCACCTCGCCGCCATCGAACGCTGGATGTTCGTGGAGAACGCCCTGCTCCGTCCGAGCCGGTACGCGGGACACGGGCGGGATCTGGCGGATGGGTATGAGGAGGTGGTGGGGTACATGCGGCGGATGCATGAGGAGTCTCTTGCGCTGCTCGCTGACGTGGACCTTCTCGCGACCTGCACGACCCCGGCGGGTGCGTCGATGCGTGTCGGTAAGTGGTTGCGAGGCATGATCGAGCACGAGGTACATCACCGGGGGCAGTTGTATTTGTACTGCTCGATGCTGGATGTGAAGACGCCGCCGATTTTCGGGTTGACGGAGGAGCAGGTGGCGGAGAGGGGAGTACGGTAAGCACGATGCCGTCGGCCTCCGCCTAACGGAGCGCCGACGTTCCGTCGGCCGGCAGTCTCTCGGGAGAAGTGGGGCCGTTGCGACTGGTTTCGCGCCCAATCCAGCTTCCTCCGAGAGACTGCCGACCGAAGGTCGGCGGACCGGCCCAATGGCCTTAACTTAAGCAGATCTCCGGGATGACCTCCTCGGTGAATGAGCGTTGGGCACGGACGTCCTTACTGAGTACGGCGAAGGGGGAGTTGCACCGTTTGATGGCGCGGGGGTAATGCCGGTGC
>DASPHC010000023.1:0-19568 GCA_035629865.1 Thermoanaerobaculia bacterium
GCACCGGCATTACCCCCGCGCCATCAAACGGTGCAACTCCCCCTTCGCCGTACTCAGTAAGGACGTCCGTGCCCAACGCTCATTCACCGAGGAGGTCATCCCGGAGATCTGCTTAAGTTAAGGCCATTGGGCCGGTCCGCCCACGTCCTCGTGGGCCGCTCTCGCGGGGAGTGCGCCTTATGACCTTTCGAACGAAAACACCCGCCAGTCGCTCGGGCTCCCAAGCCGCTTCTCTTCGTTGAAGGTCCCGTGCGTGTATTCATCGACGACAGCTGTCCAGAACGGCAGCGCGCGCCGGTTCCCCTCGGAGACGCGGACGATCCAGCGTCCCGGCAGCCGGTTCCAGAGAAGGATGGCGGCCTGACGGCCGATGCCGGTGCGGCGGTGGCGGCGGGCGATGAAGAATTCGGCGATGTCGAGGACTTCGGGGTCGTCGGAGGCGGGGGAACCGCGGGTGACGAGGGCGAAGCCGGCGATGCGGGGGCCGCATCGGATTAGAAATGGAAAGCGGCGGTCCGGCTCGGACCAGTAGAGGTCGAGTTTGGGGTAGTTGAAGCGGCCGAAGGCGTCGAGCTCGATCGGGAAGGTCTCGCTGAGGTCGTGGAGGTAGAGCTCGAGGAGGTTGGCGAGCAGGGTCGCGTCGGCAGGAGTGGCCGGGGCGAGTTCGACTTCTTCCCGGCCTGTCATAGCGAGTTTCACGCCGCGGCGGGCGCGGGACTAACGGCCATCGCGGCCGGTTTCTTCGCGAACCGGAGGAGGCTCGTTCCGAAGACGATCATCCAGAGCGGTAATAGATAGTTGTTGACCTCCGCGATCGGGGCGACGGCTCCGGTGACGTTGCGGAACATGCCGAGCAGGCCGGCGATGGCGGTGGTGAGGCCGAGGAGGGCGATCCAGCGGGGGAAGCCGCTGTCGCGGGGGAGCATGGCGACGGCGGCGAGGAGGAAGAAGAGGCTGATGCAAAGCTCGCCGAGGAACTCACCGATGTAGTTGCCGAGATAGAGGTTGGCGGCGTTGAACAGGGTGTCGAGCGCGGGGCGGAGGGACGGGTCGGCGACCCAGGCGCGGGCGAGCTCCCAGTGGAAGCTGGGCCAGCGCATCAGGCCGAGGATCATGGTGAGGGAGGAAAGGGCGGCGAAGTACATGCCGGCGCGCATCGCCCCTTCGCTTTTCGCGCGGAGGGCGTGGAAGGCGCCGATGGAGGCGGGGATCCAGAAGAGCGGCAGGAGGGCGTAGAGCGCCCAGACGGCGCGGCCGGTGGCGCCGGTGGCGAGGAGGGCCGGGAGGACGTCCGCGGCCCGTCCGTCGAGAACTTCCGGGTAGTTGAATTCGGAGGCGAGCCAGGAGAAGACGCCCATGAAAGCGGCCGCGCCGAGGATGAGGGAAAGGCCGCCGATGCGGATAATGGTGGCGTGGCGGGTGGGTACCTCGGTGTTCATGGAAGAGGGAGTATGACAGCGAACCCCTTGTCATCCCGAGCCGCAGGAAGTTCCCCACGAAGCGAAAGCACGGCGGCGAGGGACCTGGGGGATGGGGGGAGCGATGCACGCTCATCCCACCTCCTCCCACCCAGGTCCTTCGCCGCCATGCTTTCGCTTCGTGGGGGGCGTCCTGTGGCTCAGGATGACAAACACAAGGAACCATCAACCAGCAACAGCCCGCCTACATCCTCTCCGGCACCGGAATCCCGAGCAACCCCATGGCTGCGACCATCGTCCTGCGGAACACTTCGGCGCAGACCGCGCGGCGTTGCCGCTCGGCGGGGTCGGTTTCATTGAGGATCGGGTACTTGTGGTAGAAACTGTTGAACTTCTGGGCCATCTCCAATAGGTATTGCGTGACCACCGAGAGCTCGAGGGAGTCGACGGCGCGGCGGATGGCGCTGGGGAGCTCGGCGCTGAGGCGGACCAGTTCCCACATGTCGTCGTTGAGGCCCTGATTCAACGTCAGGTCGTCGAGGGCGCGGTCGTCGATGCGCGGGTCGACGCCCCTTTCGTTCATCTTGCGAAAGATGTTCTGCACCCGGACGGTGGAGTACTGCAGGTAGGGGCCGGAGTCGCCTTCGAAGCGCAAGGCTTCGTCGATGTCGAAGGCGATGACTTTGTTGCGGCCGAAGCGGAGCATGAAGTAGCGCAGGGCGGCGATGGCTACTTGTCTCCCGATCGCGCTCGCCTCCTCGGCTGAGAATTCGGCGTTTGCGTGAACGGCGGCGGTGGCTTTCCGCTCCAGCTCATCGAGCATGTCGTCGGCCTTCACGCCAAACCCTTTGCGGCCCGACATTTCGACGTAGGCACGGGTCGAGTCTTCTTCGGAGATCTCCATCCCCAGCGCCTTGGCGGTGGCGGGCGTGAGCGCGACCATTTCGTAGGCGAAGTGGATCGACGCCTCGGCGGCTTTGGCGCCGGCGACCTGGCGGACGCCTTCCTTGACGACCTTCTGCAGGTAGGCCTGCCGGGAGTCGATGACGTTGACCGCGCGCGCGGCGCCGCCGAATTTGGGGGCGCTCGGGTCGCCGTCGTTTTCGTGGGTGGTCTCCCACAGCAGGTAGTCGAACGGGAACTTGCGGTACTGGAAGGTACGGTCGAGCATCCCCAGCTTCCAGAGCTGGTAGGCGATGTCTTTGCCGGTGTAGGTGACGGTGCCGTTGGAGCGGACCAGGATCTTGTCGGGCTCGTTCATGCCGGCGAACTCCTCCGACTCGTCGAGCTTCATGACCCAGCAGTCTTTGTGTTTCCCTTCGCTCTCCAGCACCACCGCGCCCGACTGTTTGAGCAGCTCGAAGGCGCGGTCCCAGAAATGGAGATGGATGATGTCGCTCTCTTTCGGCAGGAGGTCGTACTCGATGCCGAGGCGGAGCATGGTCTTGAGGTGGCGGAGGACGATGGCGCGGGAGATGAGGGCCGCCAGTTTGGCGGTCTCGCCTTCCTGCTGTTCCATCCGGTGCAGGGTCTCGCGCCGCCACTCCTTCGCCTCGGGGTGGTCGGCGTAGTACTGGGCCATCTTCGAGTAGACGTCCCAGCAGAGATAGTCGAAGCGCTCGGAGGTGCGGATCAGCTCTTCGACCTCGGCGAGGCTCTTTTTCTCCAGCCGCTCGAACGCCACCACGACGTCGGCGACCTGGACGCCGGTGTCGTCGATGTAGTTCTGGGTCTCGACGCGATCGCCGAGCCATTTGGAGCAGCGGACGTAGGTGTCGCCGAGGACGGAGTTGCGGAGGTGGCCGATGTGGGCGGCCTTGTTGGGGTTGATGTTGGTGTGCTCGACGATCACCCGCGCGCCCGACGGCGGCGGCGGGGCCATGACCGCGCGGAAATGCTCGGCGGTGAAGCCGCCGCGGTCGAAGCGGAAGTTGAGATAGCCGGCTCCTTCGACCGTGACGGAGGAGACAAGGATCGGCAACTCCATCCCGTTCGCGAGCTGCTCGGCGATCTCCCGCGGCTTCCGCTTGAGCGCCTTCGCCAGCTCCAGCGCGATCGGCGTCGCCAGGTCGCCCATGTTCAGCTTCGGCGGCGCCTGCAGGATCACTCGCTCGACGGGGTGGCCGAAGAGGGCGAGGGTGCGCGATGAGAGGGTTTCTGTCAGTTGCTGGAGGATACTTTCTAGGATCATTTCGTCTTACTCCAAGAGATGAGAGATGAACGATGAGCGATGAACGCCTCCCGTCCGCTTTGTTCATCTCTCATCGCTCATCTCTCATCTCTACAGTGTGTCGTGTCATTCCATACTTTCAACACCCAGCGATCCTGCCGCCAGAGGAAGCGATTGAGGCTGGCGTTGTCCTGGGCGAAGTGGCGCGAGGTCATGGTGGGGAGGTCGAGCAGGGCAGTGACGGCGATGCGGATGGCGGTGCCGTGGGTGACGACGACGGCGCGCTCGGCGTCCTTGCTTTCTGCAATAGCCGCGAAGGCGCGTTCCATCCGCCGCCGCACATCGGCGTGCGATTCGCCCTCCGGGCAGGCACATTCTGCATCCACGATCCAGCGCTGATAAATCTCTTCGTCCTCGCGGCGAACGTCCAGGAAGGATTTTCCTTCCCAGCCGCCGTAGCTCATCTCGCGAAGGTCGTCGAGCGGTACGACCGTCAGGCCGGTCTTCCGCGCGATGGCTTCGGCGGTGGAGAGGGCGCGGCCGAGGGAGGACGAGTAGAGAGCGGTCGGGCGGAGCAAGGCGACGCGCTCGGCGAGCCGCTGCACCTGGGTACGGCCGAGGTCCGAAAGGTCACTGTCGTTCCACCCCTGGGCGATGCCGGCAACGTTGTGGACGGTCTGGCCGTGGCGGACGAGGATCAGTTCCCTGCTCACGATGTGATCGCTGCCGGACCGGGGACGAGGAGCGATTCGGCGGTCATCTCGGCGGGCTTTTCGAGGCCGAGGATGGTCAGGATGGTGGGGGCGACGTTCGACAGCACGCCGCCGCCGCGGAGGGCGCCGTAACGTTTCTTCGCGTCGAAGAGGATCAGAGGGACGGGGTTCGTGGTGTGGGCGGTGTGCGGCTGGCCGGTCTTTTCGTCGAACATCAGCTCGCAGTTGCCGTGGTCGGCGGTGATGAGGGCGACGCCGTCGACGTTCTCGACGGCTTTCAGGATGCGGTCGACGGCGGTGTCGGTGTGATGCACCGCCGTCACCGCGGCGTCCATGACGCCGGTGTGGCCGACCATGTCGGGGTTGGCGATGTTCATGATGATGACGTCGTACTTGTTCGAGTGGATGGCCTCGACGACCTTGTCCGCGACCTCGTAGACCGACATCTCCGGCTTCAGGTCGTAGGTGGCGACCTTCGGCGACGGGACGAGCAGACGGTCTTCTCCGTCGAACTGCAGGTCGGAGCCGCCGTTGAAGAAGAAGGTGACGTGCGCGTATTTCTCGGTCTCGGCGATGCGGAACTGGCGCAGGCCGGCGCGCGAGAGCACATCGCCGAGGTTGTTGCGGATCGCAGCCGGCCCGAAGACCACCGGGAGGTCGAACTTCTCGTGGTAGCGGTTCATCGTCGCCAGGCGCACCTTCGGATGGAGGGCGCGCTCGAACGGCGTGAAGTGCTCGTCCTTCAGGGCGATGACGATTTGGCGCATCCGGTCCGCGCGGAAGTTGAAGAAGATGAGCGCGTCGCCGTCTTCGAGGCGGCCGAGGTGCGCGCCCTCGGCGGTGACGACGGAGAGCGGCTCCATGAACTCGTCGGTGACGCCCTGCTCGTAGAAGCGGCGCATCGTCTCGAGCGGCTCTTTGGTCTCTGTGCCGACGCCGAGGGTCAGCAGGTCGTAACCGCGCTGGACGCGCTCCCAGCGGTGGTCGCGGTCCATGATGAAGTAGCGGCCGATGACGGTCGCGAGGTGCGCCTGCGGCTTGTCCTGGATGTGGCCGAGCAGTGCGCCGAGGTATTTCTCGGCGGATTTCGGAGGCGTGTCGCGGCCGTCGAGGACGGCGTGGACGAAGACGTTCTCCGCGCCGAGCTCGATCGCGGCGTCGATCATCCCGTGCAGATGCTCCTGCAGGGAGTGGACGCCGCCGTCGGAAAGGAGTCCGGCGAAGTGGACGTTGCGCGCGTTCTTCACGACGTCGATGAAGGTCTGGTTCTTCACCAGCTCGCCGCCACGGATCGATTTGGAGATGCGGACGATGTCCTGGTCGATCACCCGTCCCGCGCCGATGTTGAGATGTCCGACCTCGGAGTTGCCCATCTGTCCTTCGGGCAATCCAACGGCAAGGCCGGAGGCTTCAAGGGAGGTCCAGGCGTGTTCGGCGAACAGCGACGCGAATCGCGGTTTGTCGGCTGCAGCGATCGCGTTCCACTCCTCGGCGTCACGGATGCCGAAGCCGTCGAGCACGATCAGGATGAGGAATGGGCGCTCGGGCATCGGTGCGCGACGATATCAGAAGGTGTTT
The DNA here is from genome assembly GCA_035629865.1 of Thermoanaerobaculia bacterium. Classification (GTDB taxonomy): domain Bacteria; phylum Acidobacteriota; class Thermoanaerobaculia; order Gp7-AA8; family Gp7-AA8; genus QHVT01. Next base: position 5,880 of record DASPHC010000023.1, read on the forward strand.
AACGTGAGGGGGACGACGGGGGGCCTCCGGCGGGCCCTCGCGTTAAACTCGACATCGTGACGGAGCAAGACTCGACCGAGAAATCACTCTTCCAGCTCACGCGCGAGCTCGAGCTGCTGATCTCCGCCGGCCTCGTCTTCGCGCTGCTGCAGCTCCCCGACGTACTCGACGTGTGGTGGGGGCGGAACGTCCTGCACGTCGGCGGATCGGCGTTCTTCACCGTCTTCATCCTCTACTACGTCGGAAAACTCGTCGCCTACGGCCTCATCGTCGCGATCGGCGCGCACTTTCTGTTGCGCGGATTCTGGGTGGCCATCATGGGCCTCCGCAGCGTCTTCCCGGCGGTGAACCGCGAGAAGCTGGACCAGGGGGAGGTCTTCCGCAAGTTCTACGACGAGCGGCTAATGACGCTGGACGAGTTGGAACGGCGCGTCGACCGGATCGCGGCGTCGATCTTCGCGTTCGTCTTTCTCTTCCTGCTGATGTTCGTGATGCTGGCGGTGTGGGCCGGGGCGGCCTGGGCGATCGCGTTCGCGGTCACCCGCATCACAGGCAACGACAAGCTGACCGGGCCCGTGATGATCGTGGCGTTCCTGGTCTACCTCGGACTGCAGAGCTTCGCGGCAACGGTGGACCGGATGTCGAAGAAGCGGCCGGTCTCGGCCGGGATGGAGCGGGCCGCGCTGCGGGTGATGAGGTGGTTCCACTACATCAGCTTCAACTTCCTCTACGCGCCGGTCTTCTTCACCTTCGCCAGCCACTCCTCGCGGCGGAAAATGACCGCGCTGCTGGTCGGCTTCATGTACGCGATGATCGGCTTCTTCATCTTCAGCATCTTCTACTCGCGCGGTGTCATCGGCTTCGACAGCTACATCTACTATCCGTCGCAGGCGCGCGAGCAGCAGCTCCGCCCGCAGAACTACGACAACCTGCGGGACGCAGATGCCCCCGCGGTGGAGCCGTCGATCCAGGCGGACGTGGTCGAGGGCCCGTACATCCGCCTGTTCGTCCCGTACGACGCGCGCGAAGACAACGAACGGATGCGCGAGCTCTGTCCGGACGTCCCGCCGCTGCGCACCGAGGGATTTTTCTACCGGTCGAAAACGAAGCTGCCGCCCGCACGCCTCGCGCAGATCTCGGCCTGCTTCGACAAGCTCTACCAGATCGCGCTCGACGGACGGCCGCTCGAAAAGCCGGGCTTCGTCTTCTATCGCCACCCGAGCGGACACGTGGCAGGACGCCTGGCGCTGCTCCCCGCCACCTCACTCACCCCCGGCCAGCACCTGCTGACCGTGCGTCACACGACGCTGCCGGGCAAGACGAAAGAGCAGGACAAGGACGCGGACGAATTCTTCATCCCGTTCTGGAGGTAGGTCGTTACGCGGGCGCGGCCTGCTTCTCTCTTTTGAAGACCATGCCGATGTGGTCGGTCGCGCCGGTTTTGAAGTTGATCGAGGTGATGCTGACCAGCTCCCACCCGTCGTCGCCGAGCCGGTTGAGCTCTTCGGCGCGCCTCGGATCCATCGAGTAATTCTCCGACCGGACGTTGATGATCTTGTATTCCCAGGTCTTCATGGTCCGTGGCTCCCCCTCCCCGTGTGCGCGCAAGTGTAGCAAACAGAAACGCTTCGCGGATTGAGGATTGAGAATTGAGGATGACCACGAAGGTTGAAGGCCACCGCTCGGCGGAGCCATCCTCAATCCTCAATCCCGCTGCCACCCCGCCACTCCACCGCCTCCGCCGGGTAGTCGGTGATCACCCCATCGCAGCCGAGCTCCCGCAGGCGCTGCCATTCGTGGCGGTGGTTGGCGGTCCAGGGCATCACGCGAATGCCGCGGGCGTGAAGGGACTCCACCATCTCCTCATCGACGAAGCGGTATTGGGGAAACACCCACGACGCCCCGACCTTCTCCGCGTACCCGGCGACGTCCACGAGGTAGCCGTGGAACGTGATGCCGAGAGGGATCGTGGCGCCGCGGTCACGGAGGGTGGTGAGGATGGAGTGGTCGAAGGAGGCGATGACGCAGCCGGGCCACTGGCCGACCTCTTCGAGGAGCGTCTCTTCCCAGCGGCTGCGCTTCACCTCGAGCACCATCATGGCCCGGCCGGCGAAGCGGGAGAGGCCGGAGAGGCGCTCGACCATGGCCCCGCGCTCCGCGCACTGTGTGTAGCTCAGGGTCTCGACCTCGGCCTCGCTCAGCTCGTCATCGTGATAGAGGATCGCGGTGCGGTCGGAGAGCAGCCGGAGGTCGGTCTCGAAGCCGTCCGCACCCGCGCGCAGGGTCTCTTCGAACGACGCCAGAGTGTTCTCCGGAAAGCGTTTCGGACTGCCGCGATGACCGAGGATCAGGAAGCGCTCCGGCATGGCGTAATGTCTTGTCCCCTCTCGACTACCGTGGTAGCTTGCTCGCAATCAGCGGAGCCAGATCAATGCCGAAAAAGATCCTTCTTGCGGACGACAGTATCACCATCCAAAAGGTCGTCGAGCTGACGTTTTCCGATGGTGACTACGAGGTCACGGCGGTCAACAACGGCGCGAAAGCGGTGGCGAAGCTTGCCGAGATGCGGCCCGACATCATCCTCTCCGACATCATCATGCCGGAGAAGAACGGATACGAGGTCTGCGAGTACGTGAAGTCGCATCCCGACTTCCGGAACATCCCGGTGGTACTGCTGACCGGCACGTTCGAGCCGTTCGATCCGGACCGCGCCGAGAAGGCCGGCTGCGATGCGGTGGTGACGAAGCCGTTCGAGTCGCAGAGCCTGATTCACAAGGTGGAGGAGCTGATCGCCCAGTCGCAGAGCGCTCCCGCCGCCGCTGAGCCCGAGCCCGCCGCGTCGCCGTGGATGGAAGAGACGCCCGCTCCGGAAAGCTCCGCATTTTCGACCGCGAGCGGTGGCTTTCCGGCCACCGGCTCGGATGCCTACACGCACGACGCCGACATCTTCGCCGCACCGCCTCCTCCGCAGGCGACGACCGAGATGCCGTTCGACACGCCGCCGGAATCGCCGTTTGGCGCGCCGCCTCCCGCCGAGGAGTTCAGCGGCGAGACCCGCGCCTTTCCGCGGATGAGCTTCGAGGAGATGCAGCAGATGGCGACCGGCTCCGCGCCGCCGCCTCCTCCTCCTGCCGCTCCCGAGCCGCCGCCGGCCCCGGAGCCGTCGCCATGGGACGAGACTCCCGCCGTCGCTCCGTCGTTCCGCGCGCCGTCCTTCGAGGATCCGGACTTCAACGCACCGAAGTTCGAGCCGCCTTCGTACGAGGCGCCTTCGTACGAGCCGCCGTCGTTCGACGCTCCCTCTTTCAATGAATCGGCTTCGTTCTCGCCGTCCGCTCCGGAGCCGGAAGCGGACTCTCCGTTCGGCGCGCCGCCGCCGGCCGAGGAGTTCAGCGGAGAGACTCGTGCCTTCCCTCGGATGAGCTTCGAGGAGATGCAGCAGATGGCGACCGGCTCCGCGCCGCCGCCTCCTCCCGCACCGGAGCCTCCGCCCGCGCCGTCGCCGTGGGACGAGCAGGAAGCGCCGGCGTTCGGCGGCGAGACCCGCGCTTTCCCGAAGATGAGCTTCGAGGAGATGCAGCAGATGGCTTCCTCCTCGACGCCCCCGCCGCCGCCGGAGCCGGAGGTTTCGCCGTGGGGTGAGCCGGAGGCTCCCGCGTTCGGGACGGAGTCGTCGTTTGCCGAAGAGCCGCCCGCGTTCAGCGGCGAGACCCGTGCCTTCCCGAAACTGAGCTTCGACGATTTCCAGTCGTCCCAGCCCGCCGCTCCGGAGCCGGAGCCGGTACCGTCGCTCTGGTCGGATTCGCAGGCGGAGCCGGCGTGGTCGTTACCCGAGACCGAAGAGCCGGAAGGTCCGGCCGCGGTGGAAAGCTTCCCCGCCGCCTCGGCGCCGTTCGGCGAGCCGGCCAGCGCGCCGTTCAACGAGCCGCCGGAGCCGCTTGCCGGCGAGGCTGTCCCCGAAGACCTGCCGTTTGCGGCAGAGACGGCCTCGGAACCGGAGCTGGAGCCCGTGGAATCGCTGATGACCAGCGAGGTGCCGGAAGAGCCGGAGTGGGAGCCGGCCGCTACAGCCGCTGCCGAGCCGGAAGAGCCGGCCGTCGCGCCTGCTGCACTCGCCCCCGAGGCGCCGCCGATGGTGATCGCGCGGAGCAGCGACCTCACCGACGAGCAGATCGACCGCATCGCCCGCCGGGTGATCGAGCTGATGTCGGATCAGGTGGTCCGCAATATCGCCTGGGAAGTGATTCCGGATCTCGCCGAGATGGTCGTCAAGGAACGGATTCGGCAGCTGGAGGCGGAGGCGTAGAGGGGGAAGGCTGAGGGCCGAGGACCGAGGACCGAGGGTTTTGCCCCAGAGCCTGCATCGTCCCGGTTTCGCTTTTCCCTCGGCCCTCGGCCCTTGGCCCTCGGCCCTGAATGAAGATCTATACCCGCACCGGGGACCACGGCCAGACATCCCTGTTCGGCGGGGCTCGGGTCGCCAAGAACGACGCTCGCATCGAGGCGTACGGCACGGTCGACGAGCTGAGCTCCCATATTGGCGTGGCGCGGGCTTCTTCTTTGCCTGTGGAGACCGATTCCATCCTTCATCAGGTGCAGGTAGACCTGTTCGAGGTCGGGGCGCACCTCGCCTCTCCCGGAACGAGCCGGTTTCCTGGTGTGAAAGAGGCGCGGATCGTGGAGCTGGAGCGGGCCATCGACTCGATGGAGAGTGAGCTGGCGCCGTTGACGACGTTCATTCTTCCGGCCGGGTCCGCCGTGGCGGCGCATCTGCACGTGGCTCGAACTGTCTGCAGGCGGGCGGAACGGCTGGTGGTAGCGCTGGGGGATGAATCGCCGGCGACGCTCTCGACGATCGCTTATCTGAACCGGCTTTCGGACTATCTTTTCGTCGCGGCCCGGTTCGCTAATCTGCGAAGCGGAGTCGACGACGTGCCGTGGAAAAGGTCCCCGGAATCGCGATAAAGGCCGTATCATGGTCTCTACATCGAGGAACCTTCCTCGCTCTTTCGAGATCTCCGAAGCTAAGTCGGGTCTTGGACCGATCCTCTTAGTGCAACCGCGCCGGCGCCCGCCGGTGAAAGGAGCATCCTTGAAAGCAAAGAAAAAAGTTGAGTTGAAGCGGATCCCCGTCTCCGAGACGAACGTGCGCAAGGCCGCCATTCGGCTCCTCCCCCAGAGCCTCGTCTCCACCGAGATCCAGTACGTCCAGCACGTCCTCGGCACGTCCGCCACTCAGGCCCAGATCGACGAGAAGGTCCTCGCGGTCCGCCAGATGGAGTGGTCCACGATCGTCCTGCCGGAGTGATCCGCGTCGGCGGAAACCGCGACCTCCGGTCGATGCTCGACCGGTCCGAAAGCGATTGCTCGTCCATCGCCGAGCAGGTCGCGTCGCTGGAGGCGATCCGGAGAGAGATCCCGCACACGATCTTCCCGGTCGCCCCCCATCACCCGCTGCGCCCTGACACCCCTGAAGCCGACTACGCCTGCTACGCGTTCGCGCTGGAGCTGACGCGCGAGCCGCTCGACACGGAGTCCGGCGCCGCCGGCTTCGCGTTCGTGGAGTGGCTCCTGCGCCGCCACCTGCTCCGCCCTTCGCCCGGGGAGGCCGTCCCGCATCACGGCATCGCGCTCTACCGGCACGAGGGACAGGTCCGCCACGCCGCGGTCACCTGGCACGGCCGGGTACTTTCGAAATGGGGCCTCGGCTCGCTCTGCGAGCACGAGCTCGCGGAAGTGCCTGAGTCGTATGGCGATGAGTGTGAGTTTTTCGAGTACCCGACCGGCACGTTGCTCACCGACGCGTGGAAAGCGTATCGGCTGCGGGCGGCATCGCCAAGCCATTGAGTCCGGGCCACGTTCCCTCCTGAAAACCCGGTTCGGATCGCACCGGTCGAGCCGGGAATGCTCCAGGCGGCCATGCGCGTTCGGGGCATGCGTTCGGTAGAAAACAGATCGTCGCGAAGAGAGATGAAACTTGGTCTTCAGCTCGCAGATATTTCTCTTTCTCTTTCTCCCTCTGTTCCTGGCTCTCTATTACCTGGTTCCCGACCGCTTCCGCTCTGCACTGATCCTCACCTTCAGCATCGTTTTCTATGGGTGGTGGCAGCCTGAGTTTTTGGCGCTCCTCTTTGGCTGTCTCGTCGTCAGTTACACCGCCGCCTGGGGAGTGATCCGCGCCTCCACGGAGAAGTGGCGCTTCCGCTCGATGGCCATCGGCGTCACCCTCGACTTGGCGGCGCTCGCCTGGTTCAAGTACGCGAACTTCGGCGTGGAGAGCTTCCACGCCGCAATGCAGACGTTCGGCATCGAGCCCTCGCCCTGGACCGACATCATTCTGCCGATCGGTCTGTCGTTCTACATCTTCCAGGCCATCTCCTATATCGTCGACGTCTATCGCGGCGACGCCGAGCCGACGAAAAACTTCATCGACTTCGCGGCGTTCATCGCGATGTTCCCGCAGCTCGTGGCCGGCCCGGTGCTCCGCTACCAGGACGTCGCGGATCAGTTCCGCTTCCGCACGCACTCGCTGGAAAAGTTCTCCGCCGGGTCGGTCCGTTTCATGGTCGGCTTCACCAAGAAAGTGCTGATCGCCGACAGCGTCGCACCGCTCGTCACCGCGGCGTTCTCGACGAGCTCCCCGAACTTCGGAGACGCGTGGCTGGGACTCCTGGCGTATACGATCCAGATCTACTTCGATTTCTCCGGCTACAGCGACATGGCCATCGGCCTCGGGATGATGATCGGCTTCGTTTTCCCCGAGAACTTCAACGACCCGTACATCTCCAGGAGCATCACCGAGTTCTGGCGCCGGTGGCACATCAGCCTCTCGACATGGCTCCGCGAGTACCTCTACATCCCGCTCGGCGGCAACCGGAAAGGTCTCCGCCGGACTTACGTCAACCTGCTGATCACGATGGTTCTGGGCGGGCTCTGGCATGGTGCGAACTGGACCTTCATCGCCTGGGGCGCCTGGCACGGCGGCCTGCTTGCCTATGAGAAATGGCGCCTGCAGAAACGCGGCGGCGTGGCCCCGGCGGCTCGCTGGTGGTCGATGCCGCGCACGATGTTTTTCGTGATGATCGGCTGGATGATTTTCCGCGCTCCCGATCTGGCAACGGCGTCACGGATGTACAAGGCGCTCTTCGGGCTGAGCGGCTTCGGGTTCAGCGGCGAGCTCGCCTGGCAGATCACTCCCGACCGTCTGACGATGGTCGTGGCCGGACTGGTGCTCGTGTACACCGCACCGGCATGGCGGCGGATCCTGTCGGAACAGGTGCTCCCCACGACGATCCACCGGATCGCTGTGTACTGGACGGTCCTGCTGCCGCCGGTCTTCTTCTGGGCGCTGGCGACGTTGAACGCACAGTCGTTCTCGCCGTTTCTCTACTATCAATTCTAGGACTTCGGAATGACGTCAGGACTCGAGACACCCGTCAGCGCAGGAAAGCGCGCCATCCCCGCGGCAGGCGCGGAACAGAGTGCGGTTCATCCTTCGCGGACCGCCTTGTTGATTCCCGGTCTGGCCATGCTCGCCTGTCTTTTGTGGGGCGCGTACCAGGCGTCAGTTGCCCTCATGCGCCCCGCCGAAGAGCCGGCGATCCCGCGCGGCCGGCAGGCGTTGCTCGACGGCCGCATGACCCGGACGTTCGAGAAGAGATTCAACTCGAGCCTTCCCGCGCGCGCTCAGTTGATTGCAGCGGCGAACTCGATCCGCTACATGGTCACCCGCGGCGCGCCGGACGGCGTCCGGGTCGGCCGCGATGGATGGCTGTTCCTGAGCGAAGAGCTCGAGTACCACCAGAGCTCCGGCAGCAATCTCCGGAGGCGCGTCGAGCTCGCGGCCCGCGTGAACGACGCCCTGCGCGCCAGGAACATCGCTCTGGTCGTGGCAGTCGTACCGGACAAGGCGAGGGTCTACGAGCGCTATCTGCCCGGCGGAAGACAGCCCGTTTCGGCAGCATCCCGTTATGACGACTTCGTTCGTGCGGCATGGGCAAAAGGACTGACGGTCCCCGATCTGGCGACGGCGCTGAAAGAGGCTTCCCGGAAGCAGGACGTTTACTATCGGACCGATACGCACTGGAATCAGGCGGGAGCGCGAGTCGTCGCGACCGAGCTCGCGTCGGCTGTTGCCGCCCTGAACCTCGGTCTGCCGCAGTCTTCGTTCCGGACCGTCCCGCGGGGCGGCGAAGAAAGCGGCCCCAATGACCTCCTCCGGCTGATGGGACTGAGCGACGTCACAGACTCCTTCCGCCCGCGCGGCGACCGGGAGATTCCCGTGGAGACCGTGAAGAGCGACGCCGCTACGGATGCCGGTGCCGACGATCTTTTCGGCGACAGCGGCACGCCGGTCGCCCTGGTCGGCAGCTCGTATTCGCAACGCGCCAATTTTCACGGTAGCCTGCAGGAAGCTCTGCGGGCCGACGTCCTGAATGCGGCCCAGGACGACGCGCAGTTCATGAAAGCTCTTCAGCGTTACCTCTCGAACGCCGCATTCAAAGAGGCTCCTCCACAGTTGATCGTGTGGGAGCTGCCGGAGCGATATCTCACTGCGCCCCTCCTTGACGAAGGCGCGTGGATCGACGGCGTATTGCAGTGACCCGGTTCGGAAGAAACATCAGCGAAGGAAAACGGGGGGAGGGCGCGGCGGCGCATGGCCGGCGAGGATAACGTCCGGGGCGGGAATCGGGGAGAGAAACGGCCCCATCGTGGACCACTGCCGGCAGCGCCTGGGATGCGTGTCGACCATCCGATCCGCGTGCGCCGCCAATCAAATGGTCGGGGCAAGAGGACTTGAACCTCCGACCTCACGGTCCCGAACCGTGCGCTCTACCAGGCTGAGCTATGCCCCGATGTACCGTGCCGCGAGAGGATCGCGGCGGAAGGCGCGGATTCTAGTGATTTCGCGCCAAGCGGTCAAACTAACTGTACCCCCCTTCTTTTCATTCCTGTGAACACGGAATCCCCCCGCACCCGCCCGCCGTTGGGATCTCTGACTGGAGGCTTTCCCATGAGACGTTTTGCCGTCGCGCTGGCGCTTTTGACGCTGGCTATCCCCACTTTCGCCCAACAGCCGCAGACGGACTTCCGCGAGGAGATCGACGTCAACGCCGTCCTCCTCGACGTGATCGTCACCGATTCCCGCGGCAATCACATCCTCGGCCTCGGCCCGGACGATTTCGTGGTCAAGGAGAACGGGGTCGCGCAGCCGGTCGACTCGGTCGACTATTTCACCAACCGCCGCCTGCTGGAGGGGCGCGAGGAGCAGGCCGCCTTCAAGGTGGAGCGCGTCCGCGAGGACCGCTACTTCATCTTCTTCTTCGACAAGCCGTCCGACCCGGGCGTGCTGTTCGACCAGGTCACGCTGGCCCGCGAGGCGGTCCGCGACTTCGTCAAGACGGAGATGAAGGAGACGGACCACGTGGCCATCGCCGGCCATGATTTCCGCCTGAAGGTCTACAGCGATTTCACGAACGACAAGAAGCAGCTCGACCGGGCGCTGACGGAGGCCTCGAAGTTCGGCCGCGGCATCAAGAAGGCGAACGCCGAGGGCCCGTCGATCCTCCGCAACGCCGGGAACCTCGACAAGACTGGCACTGTCTACGAGGCGCTCGACGCGATCGGCGACAGTGTCCGTTCGATCCGCGCCCGGAAGAACCTGGTGCTCTTCTCGCCCGGCATCGTGGCCCGCGACGAGACGATCCGCGGCGAGATCCTGCTCAACCGCAGCCGTTTCTTCGATCCGGCGCTGCAGTCGCTGAATACGGCGAACGTGGCGGTCTATCCGGTGCAGTTGCAGCGCGACGCCGTCCCGACGCCGTACTTTCACCAGCGCCTCAGCGAAGTCGCCGATTCGACGGGCGGCCAGTACTTCCAGTTCGTGACGAACTTCCGCACCCCGGTCAACCGCATCGACGACACGAACAGCGGGTATTACCTGGTGACGTACCGCTCGAAGCACCCGAGCGGCGCGAAGGGATACCAGAAGGTGGATGTCTCGCTGCGGAACCCGGAGTTCAAGGTGGTGGCGAGGTCGGGGTATCAGTACGGGGGGTAAAGCGGTTGTCGGTTGTCCGTTGTCGGTTGTCTGAACCGGCGGCGTAAGCCGCCGTAACGGAGCGCCGACGTTCCGTCGGCCGGTCCGCCGACCTTCGGTCGGCAGTCTCTCGGGAGGAGTGTGTCGACGACGCACCTCCTCCCTCCCAACCGGCATGAAGCACCTTCCTCCCAAGAGCGTGCCGGCCGATGGAACATCGGCGCTCCGGTGCGGCGACTTCGTCGCGGTGATAGGTGACTACGTCGCCACGAATCTCACCCTCTCGCCCGGCACAAGCTGGGCGAGTTTCCACCTTTCTGCCGTAATCACGGTCATCGGCTGGAGGTAGCCGCCGGTGACCGGGTGGTCGGGACCCATGGCCACCAGGGATCCGTCCGGATGGAGCTGGACCGTACCGCACTGCATCCCGATTGATCGAAGATCGGCGGGGATGGGGATGTCGAGGGGTTGCAGCGGGCGGAGTCGAATGCCGATGCGGTTGAGCTGCGGGGTGACTTCGCATTCGACCTCTTCGATCCCGGCGTCGTGCGGGCCGCGGATGGCGTGGATGACGTTGCGGTCGCCACGCTGCACTCGCGCGACTTTGCCTTCGTCGTCTCCGATGGCTGCGTAGCCGCGCAGGCCGCCGGTGATGCGGCCGAACGCGACTTCCTCCCCTTCGCGTACCCGCCGGACGTCGACGTGCAGGTCGGGGGTACAGAACGCGACGACTGCGTCCTGCCGGAAGCGGAGCCGCGGACCAGCCATGGCGCATTCGAGGAGCTCGACCGCGCCGCGCACGGCGCGCGTTGCGACGGCCGCGGCGATGTCGTCGAACGGACCTCCCGGAGGGATACCTCGCTGCAGGTTGGCGTAGTCGAGCGGCTGCACCACCGTCGTCAGCGGTGAGTGGACGATGTCGGCGTGACGCAATGCGGGCGCGGGGGCTTGTTTTGACGGAACGGCCGGCAGTTGCTCCACCGGCTCGATCGCGATCACATCCCCCGGCACCAGCGCGTGCTCCAGATCCACATTCGTCCGGCCGAGGAGATTCCACCCTCCCGGCGAGTCGATCGGATAAAACCCCGCGACACTTCCCGCCACCGCAAACGTCCCGCGCGCCACCGGCCGCGAGGTCGGCCGCCGCGGCATCGCCCACTCCTCGGGCCACCCGTCGAGGTAAGCAAAGCCGCCGCGAAAGCCGAGGTAACGCGCGGTGAGGCGGAGCGCCGCCACCCGCTGCAGAAACTCGTCGCGGGAGAGGCGCTCCAGCAGCTCCGGCAGATCGGCTCCGTCGAAGACGACCGGCAGACGCAGCTCCTGCGGCTCCCGCAGTTGCGTCTCCTGCTGTTCGGACTCGCTGCCGCGGATGACGTAGAGCGACGAGTGTCCGGGGATGACCGCCTGCACCCCTTCCTCCGCGCGCATGGCCCGCGCGGCGGCGTGGAGCTCGGCCGCGGTGACGTCGCCGAGGTCGATGAGCTCGGCGTTGTCGCCGGCGGGCACGCGATGCATCGCATGGTGATACCGTCCGCAGGCATGAATCGCAAGCACGAAGAGCTCCTCAACGAGATCGCGCATCAGGCCATGATCGACAAAGGCCTCGACCCGACCTTCAACAAGGACGTGCGCAAGCAGGTCGACGGCATCCGCGGGCCGGCCGGCGGTGACGATGATTCGATCCGCGACATGCGCCAGCTCGGCTGGTGCTCGATCGACAACGACGACTCCCGCGATCTCGACCAGCTCACCTGGGCCGAGGACTCCGATGGCGACACGCGCATCTTCATCGCCGTCGCCGACGTCGACGCGCTGGTGAAGAAGGACACACCCGTCGATCGCCACGCCCGCCACAACACGACCTCGGTGTACACGGCCGCCCGGGTCTTTTCGATGCTCCCGGAGAAGCTCTCGACCGATCTGACGTCGTTGAACGAGGACCAGGACCGGGTGGCGCTGGTGATCGAGCTGACGGTCCGCGACGACGGCACGGTGGCCCACGACGAGGTGTACCGGGCGCTCGTGCACAACCACGCCAAGCTCGCCTACGACCGCGTGGCCGCATGGCTGGACGGCGAGCAGGACGAGCCGCAGAAGCTCTCTCGCGTGCCGGGGCTCGCCGAATCGCTGCTGATGCAGGATCGCATCGCCGACAGGATGCGCGACGTCCGCCACGACAACGGCGCGCTCGACCTCGAGACCATCGAGGCCCGTCCGGTCATCCGCGACGGGCAGGTGGTAGAGCTGCGGCAGGCGCGGCGCAACAACGCCCGCCTGCTGATCGAAGACTTCATGATCGCCGCGAACGGCGCCACGGCCCGTTTCCTCGGGCGCCACGGTTTCCCGAGTATCCGCCGCGTGGTCCGCTCGCCGGAGCGGTGGGACCGCATCGAACGGATCGCCGAGGAATTGGGAGAACGGCTGCCGCCCGAGCCGGATGCCCGTGCGCTCGAGGAGTTCCTCCGCCTCCGCAAGAAGGCCGACCCGGTCCGCTTCCCCGATCTTTCCCTGTCGATCGTCAAGGCGATGGGCGCCGGCGAGTACGTCGTCGAAGAGCCGGGCGACAAGTCGATCGGCCACTTCGGCCTGGCCGTGAAGGACTACACCCACTCCACCGCCCCCAACCGCCGCTATCCCGACCTCATCACCCACCGCCTGGTGAAGGCGGCGCTGGCGAAGGACGAGGCTCCCTATACGGTGGAAGAGCTGGACGAGCTGGCCGCGCACTGCACGAAACAGGAGGACGCCGCGAACAAGGTCGAGCGCCTCGTGCGCAAAGCGGCAGCCGCCTACATGCTCGCCAACCGCGTCGGCGAAAAATTCGACGCCATCGTCACCGGCGCCTCGCCGAAGGGCACCTGGGTCCGCATCTTCAACCCGCCCATCGAAGGCAAAGTCGTCCGCGGCTGGGACGGTCTGGACATCGGCGACCGGACGAAGGTGAAGCTGCTGGGGGTGGATGTGGAGCGGGGGTTTATCGACTTTGGGCGAGGGTAGTTGCACGCGAAGCGGGCATCGTAGCCGCGGAGCGGCGAAAGAATGTAGCCCAGGGCGTGAGCCCTGGGAACACGTGCAACACAGGGACAGCCGCGGAGCGGCGAAAGAACGAAACGCGCGATCCGCGCTCTTTCGCCGCTCCGCGGCTGTTCTCAGGACGACACGTTTCCCCGGGCTTACGCCCGAGGCTACATTCTTCCGCCGCTCCGCGGCTTCACGCGCGGCAGGCTGGTCCCGCAGCACCTGAGACGCCCCCGCGAAGCCTCCCTTTCCTGTCATCCTGAGCCGCAGGTTTATCCCAAGAGCAGCAAGCATGGCGGGTCGGGTAGGCCGGAGGATTACTCCTCCCGGCCCCCCTCAGATCCGGACGTGCAGGTTTCCCGCATCCGGCTCCTCGAGCCATGGTTTCGCTGCGAGAGGTCAGACCACCCCATCTCGCACCCTCTTGTAGTTCCGCTATCCGAGTCAGTTTCGTTGACACTTTCCGAGCTCGACGTCTCGTTCGTGTTTCCCATCCTCGGCTCCATGACCCGGCACTTCGCCTCGATCCAGAGGGTCCTCCAGGGTTGAGTTCCCCCCCTTCTTCTCTACTATCGAAGTGCTCCGACTCCTGATCCTCGTCCGGGCCGCTATCGTCTCCGTCGCGCTCCCGT